>JAPPGE010000068.1 GCA_028821455.1 bacterium
AGCCGGCCGCTCATAACGGTCTGGTTGCAGGTTCGAGTCCTGCCGGGCCCACCATCTTCCCCACATTCCGTCGATGTCCGGGAACAGCAAGAAGTTTCAACGCCTTGAATGTCACCCGGGGCCACTTGGTTGGTACGCGCGGAAGCGCGAGGGACGTGACGCAACACCCTTTGCCGTGGGAGCGCAAGGCGCAGAACGGGACGCGGATGTCCTAATCGAAGTGTCGATTCAGGAATGCTGCGATCTCGATGAGGGACGCTTCGGCTTCTGGAATGCCTGGGTAGTACTCGAACACGTGCCACATTCCTTCCCATACCCGCAACGTGGACTCGACACCGGATTCCCGCAGAACGCGATCCAGTCGCACACATCCGCTCAACATGAAATCGCGCGTACCCGTGGTCAGCATGACGGGCGGAAAGCTGGCATCGAAAGGCCCATAGATCGGCGAGAGTCCCGGGTCATCGAGGTCAACGCCGTCAGGAACAAGACAAGAATGAAAGAACTCCGCATCAGCGGCCCGCACAAAGGGATCCCGGTTTGCAAGGCCGCTATCCCCGAAATCAGACAAATCCACCGCCGGAGAAAGAAGGGCCAGCGCCCGGGGTTGCGGGTGACTTTCCGACCGCAACCGATGAACAGCCCCGAGGGCCAGATTGCCACCGGCGGATTCGCCGCACAGGCAGGCCCCGGGCGCATCAGCGAGGATCGATGCGATGACGTTGGCGCAAGCGTCAAGGGCGGCAGGGTACGGATGCTCCGGAGCCAGAGGATAATCAGGCGCGATCACCCGTGCCCCCGTCTTCGCAGACAGACTTGCTGAGATCGGCAAGTCTTCAAACGGACTGCCGAGCGTGAATCCGCCGCCGAACAGATACACGATCTGGCGGTCCGAACGCGGCTCAGGCGGGTCAATCACCATGCACGTGACGTTCGATATCATCCGTTCGGACAAGGTCACCCCGGTTGCCTTGACCGCAGCATTGCAGGCAGATGCCGAGGCCGCTCGTGACGACTCGCGGATCTCACAAACAGGCCTGCTCATGTCGCGGCCAGGCGATTCTGCCGTTCGAGCTGCAAGCGCCCTGGCGGCCTCGCTGATCACGGCGACATTTCGCGGCTTCCCGGAAGGTGGTTCCGTCATCCGGAGTTCTCCCCACTATGTATCGCGATTCCACTTCAAGGTTTGTTGGAGATTCAGCGAATGTCCAGTGGCGGAAAACTGGACCGATTCGATCAAGCCAAGCACACGTCGTCGATCCTTGCTCTCAAGGCGGTCCCGGTTCTCGAAACCGTTGCAGGATGGGTGTTTCGAATGCCAGCGAACCTGGCGACAGCTTCGTCCTGGCAAGATCACCCGCCCTTGTCAGGTAGGGTACATGGGTGTTACATCTGCCCCGCTCGGCACTGCCTTAGACCATTGAAATTGTGGGGTTCTTCAATTTGCCTTCGGTGGTCCTGCCGGGCCCGCCATTTCACCCGTTCCTCCGGAGTTTCCCTGAACGCCATCATGTCCGCCGACGAGGTTCGTGAACTTGCCGACATTGCCGCGCTCGAACGCCTGGCAGCAGATCTTGGCGAGGTCCTTGGAGCAGGTGACGTCGTGCTGCTCGAAGGCCCCATCGGCGTCGGCAAGACCCGCCTCGTGAGCGCCTTCGTGGCGGCCCTTGGATCGACTGACCAGGTGACAAGTCCGACCTACACGCTGATGCATGTCTACGAAACGCCTCGCCTGCCGGTGCTGCATCTCGATGCCTATCGCCTGTCGGGGGTGCAGGAGTACCTCGACCTCGGTGCCGGGGACTTCGCCCACGACTCAATCACCATGGTGGAATGGGGTGACAGGGTTGCCGACGCCTACCCGGAACACCTCGGACTCGTTCTCGAGTTCGGTCAATCGGGCGATACGTCCCGTCGCTGCACCATCAGAAGCCGCGGCCGATCCTGGCAGCGGCCGGGCATCCTGAACCCGTGACGGCGATCCTCTGCATCGAAACCTCGGCGCCATCGATCATGGTGGCCTTGGGGGAGTCCGGCCGGGTCCTTTTCGAGGACACGCCCGAAGGCAGGAGGGTCGATGGGCCCGTGTACCTTGCTGACGCGGTGCGCCGCGGCCTTGCCGGGACCGGTCTTCGCAAGAACGACATCGGCGCCGTCGCCGTCGACCTCGGACCGGGGGGCCTCACCGCGACACGAGGTGGTGTGACCTTCGCCAACGCGCTGGCATGGGGGCTGGGAATCCCCCTCGTACCGCTTGACTACTTCGATCTCGTCACGGCCGAGACAAAAGCTACCACCACGGTGGTCTGCATCAGGCCGACAACCGCTGGCCAGGGGTTCTTCAGGGAGGGGAAGGGGCAGCCCATGGTCGATGACCTCGCCAAGCTGGCCCGGCAATGCCGTGCCCGACCGCCGGACATCGTTCTGGCAGGCGTCGTCACGCCGGACGTGACGGCTCTCTTCCCGGGCAGCGGCATCGGCGCCGCCGAGGCCAGTGCCGCCACCCTTGTGCGTTGCGCGGGCGAGGCCCTCGCCGCCGGGCGGTGCACACATGAACCCCTCGAGCCGCTCACCGCGGCCTCCCTTGCGGCCGGATGCGAAGACCGTGGTTGACATCCTTGACGCTGGCGGGCGCGATACCGTGGAGAAGACGTGCCGCGTCCTCGGAACAGGCGGCGTTGTCCTCCTGCCGACGGATACGGTCTACGGTCTCGCAGTCAGCCCCGATCACGACGACGCCATCGACCGCCTGTTCGTTCTCAAGCAGCGGCCCCGACAGAGAAACCTTCCGGTCATGGTGGACTCGCCGGCCCGCCTCGCTCCGCTGGGCGTTGCAATCGGCGAGGGAGCCCGCCGCCTGCTCGAATCGGACTTGATGCCTGGACCGCTGACGGTGGTCCTGGGACTCGGCCGCGGAGGTCCCTGTTCGTGGCTGGAAGGACGCCACGAGGTGGCGGTCCGCATTCCTGCGGAGCCGTTCATGCTGGATCTCCTCCAGGCCACGGGACCGTTGCTCGTCACCAGTGCCAACCTTCACGGGTTGCCGACGATGCAGACGGTGGCAGACATCCTTCTTCAACTTGCCCGCGAGCCGGCTCTGGCAGTTGACGGAGGACCGCGCGAGATTGTGCCCTCCACCCTCGTCAACTGTGCCGTCGATCCACCCGTCATCGAGCGCGAAGGCGTTGTCAGCCAATCCAGGATCAGGGAGATTCTGGCGTGAATGGGGACCTCATCCTGGGGATCGAATCCTCTTGCGACGACACGGCTGTCGCCGTCGTCGACCGGGGAGGACAGGTGCTGGCGTCCGGCGTGGCGCGCCAGGATGACATCCACGCCCGCTGGGGCGGTGTGTGGCCGGAACTTGCGTCGCGCGCCCATGTGCGCGCCATCATTCCGGCCATTGACCAGGCGATGAAGGATGCGAGTGCATCGCCGGACCGGCTCGCTGCCATCGCCGTGACGCGCGGACCGGGCCTGATCGGTTCCCTCCTGGTGGGGCTCAACGCAGCGTCGGCGCTTGCCATCGCCTGGGATGTCCCCGTGATCGGAGTCAACCATCTCCGGGGCCACCTGCGCAGCGCCGATCTCGAGGGCGCCAGAGTGACATTTCCGGCGACGATTCTGCTCGTTTCGGGGGGGCACACCTTTCTCGCCCACATGGCGGACCGCCGGAACGTGCGTGTTCTCGGGGCAACGCGCGATGATTCCGTTGGCGAGGCCTACGACAAGGTGGCCCGCCTCATGGGCATGGGATTCCCGGGAGGACCGCTCATCGATCGCCTGGCGAAGGAAGGCCGGCCCGTGATCGACCTGCCGCGACCGATGATCCGCGAGGGCCTGGAGTTCTCCTTCTCGGGACTGAAATCGGCCGTTGCCCGCACGCTCGAACGCTCACCTGCCACTGATCACGCGGATCTTGCGGCTTCCTTCGTCGATGTCGTCATCGACGTTCTCGTCACCAAGTGCCGGCGTGCCCTCGACACCGTTCCGGGCCGTTCCCTGGTGGTCGTCGGGGGTGTTGCCGCAAGCCCGCAGCTGCGCCACAGCATGGGCGAACTCGCCAGCGACGCCGGAGTCGAACTGTGTCTGCCGCCCCTGAAGTGGTCGACGGACAATGGCGCCATGATCGCCCTGGCGGGCTGGGACTACCTCGATGCCGGAATTCGCCCGCTTCCCGCAGCCACGCCGCGCCTGCCGGTGACCGAAATGTAGCAGGACGGATTCAGATGTCCTGTCCGACGAAGTCCTTCATCAGACGGGCGACGACGTCGGGGGCTTCGGTCAGGATGGCATGCTTGAGGCCGGGAAGGACGTGGAGCGATGAATGCGGGATGGTCGCGTGCATGTAGCGGGCCATGCGGGCATTCGAACCGAGATCATGCTCGCCTGTCACGATGAGAGTCTGCGCGGTGATGTTGCGCAAGCGTTCGGCAAAGTCGGTCTCGGTGAGGACACGGTAGGAGGCGGCATAGGCTGCCGGATCGTTCTGCCGGTTGGCCTCGGCCTGGCGGGCAATGATGTCGGGATGGCGCCGGATGAAGTCGTCGGTGAACCAGCGGCTGACGGAAGCCTCGAAATGGGCGCCCGGGATCCCGTCGGCGACCAACGCCAGGCGCTTTTCCACCCGGCGGCGCTCCTCCGCCGTGCGTCCGGCAATGCCGGAGAGAAGAACAAGCTGGTCGAGTCGCCGGGTGTGGGCCAGAGCAACGCCCTGGGCGATGAGAGCCCCCAGGGAGTGGCCCGCGAGATGGCATGACCCGATCCCGAAATGATCCATCACGGCGACGACGTCGCCGACGAAATCGTCGATGTGGTAGGGACCGGGCGGCTTTCCCGAGGCGCCATGGCCCCTGAGGTCCAGGCGAATGGTGCGGAATCCGTCGCCCAGGAAGGACACCACCTCGTCCCAGGCTTCCAGGGACGCGCCAACACCATGAACGAGCACGAGGTCGGTTCCCTCGCCCTCCTCGCGCACACGCAGCGGGACACCGCCACTGTCAATCGTGTGCTGCATCAAAGAGCCGATTCGGAAACGTTGCTTTCGATGAGTGCGGTCAGCCCCTCGATGCCATCGCGCCGGATCACCCCGGCAAACTCGTCACGCAGTGTCTTCACCATGGAAATGCCCTCGATGGCGAAATCCGTGAGCCGCCACTCACCACCTTCGTAGTTGCTGATCCGGAAGTCGACAACGGTGCGGGCGCCATCAGGTGAACTGATGGTGGTGCGCACGACGACATCGTTGTCGTTGAGAGCACGGGACCGCTCCACCTTCAGACTGTAGCCGGAAAAGGTCGCCAGCCGCCTTTCGTATGTGATGATGATGTAATTGTGGAAGGCGTTCGTGTAGGCCCGCAACTCGGCGTCCGTCGCCACATCGAGATAGCGACCGAGCGCGCGGTTGGCCATGCCGTCATGATCGACGGTCGACGCGATCCACCCTGCGAAGATGTCCCGCCGCTCGGAACCGGGTGGAAGGCCCATGATGTCGAGAAGGCGTTCCGCCTTTTTGGCCACGAAGTCGGTTGCCTCTTCCAGGGAACCGGCGCCGACCGGTGTCCAGAGGAAGGCCGCCAGAACAACCGCCGGCGCGATGCGTTGCCAGAGGTGCCGTCCCATGGTTACTCCTCGAAATACTCGTCAAGTCCGAAGGGGTCGGCCACTCCGTTGGCAATCGCGCGCGCCCGGGCCTGACGGTAGAGAGTGCGCGTCGTGGCGTAGAAGTCAATGGCGCCCAGTCTTGCCTCCTCGATCCTGTGGAGTTCGCGTGCCGTGCTGTCGATGACATCGGCGCCGGTCCGCATGTAACTCCACGCCGGAGTCAGCAACCAGGTGAGGGGATCGGTCAGAGTGTCAACTCCCAGACCGACGGCGTCCCTGGCAGTTGATGGTCCGGCGAACGGCAGGACGAGATAGGAGCCTTCCTTGAACCCCCAGACGGCAAGTGTCTGCCCGAAATCCTCCCTGCGGGGTTCCCGGCCCGAATTGGCGGGGATGTCGAACAGTCCTCCGATACCGGCGGTCGAATTGATGAAGAAGGATGCTGTCGCTTCGGCCATGTTGTCGAAATCGCCCTGCAGGCCACTGTTGAGAATGGTGACTGGCATCTGGAGGTTGTCGAGCACATTGCCGACGCCATCACGCAACGGTCCGGGAACATGATCCCGGTACGCGAGAGCGACCGGGCTCAGCGCATGATCGAGAATGGCCAGGTTAAAGTCGAACACGGTGCGGTTGGCGGGCTCAAGTGGATCGTTTGTCTCGATGAAGGCTTCATGCTCAACGGGGTCATCCGGAATCTGGACACAGGCAACGGCAAGCAGGGCAATAGCAACTACGGCCGGCACCCTCATCACGTGCGACATCGACATGCAACCATCCTGCTCACCACCGGTGCCGGGCACCCCCGGGAATCGTTGCCGCACCATAAGTCAGCGCCGCATGACGCGACAACAGCTATCTCGGATTCCACCAACCGTTTGATGCACGGCCTTCCCGGCTGAAGGCCAATTGACAGCATCACTGCGGGAACGGATAGTCGGGGGAAGGATCTTTCCCCACATCATTTTCCGGATACGGCAGAGTGTCATGACCGAACCTCTTATGCAGACCTATGCCCGCTTCGATCTCGAGTTCGTGCGGGGATCGGGTTCCTGGCTCTACACGAAGGATGGCGAGCGCTACCTCGATTTTGGCTGTGGTATCGCTGTCACGAGCCTGGGGCATGCCCATCCCAGGCTTGTCGACGCCATCACGCAACAGGCCGGCGAACTGTGGCACACATCCAATCTCTACCGGATTCCCAATCAGGAACGGTTGGCCCGGCGCCTCGTCGATGCGACCTTTGCATCGAACGTGTTCTTCGCCAACTCGGGCGCCGAAGCCATTGAGTGCGCGCTGAAGACGGCACGGCGATACCAGTACACCAGAGGGCATCCAGAGAGATACCGCACCATCACCTTCGGCGGTGCCTTTCATGGGCGCACGCTGACAACCATTGCGGCGGGTGGTGCCGCCAAGCATCTGGAAGGATTCGGTCCTCCGGCCGACGGGTTTGACCAGGTTCCGCTCCACGATTCGAACGCCCTGCGCGAAGCCATCGGGCCCGAGACGGCGGCCATTCTTCTTGAACCGGTCCAGGGTGAAGGCGGCATCACGCCGGTCGACCACACATTCCTCGAGATGGTTCGCCGTGCGGCTGACGAGTTCGGCCTGCTGGTGATCTACGACGAGGTCCAGTGCGGCATGGGCCGCACAGGCCGGCTGTTTGCCCACGAGTGGAGCGGTATCGCGCCCGACATCATGGCTGTGGCAAAGGCGCTGGGTGGCGGATTTCCCATTGGTGCCTGCCTGGCAACCGGAGAAGCCGGCGAAGCACTGGTGCCGGGAAGTCATGGATCTACCTTCGGCGGCAATCCACTCGCCACGGCCGTCGCCAATGCCGTGCTCGACGTCATGCTGGAAGAGGGATTCTTCGAAACGGTCCGCACGAAGGCCGACCGGCTCCGGCGCGGCGTGGAGGAGATCATTGCGCGCCACCCTGCAGTCCTCGATCACGTGCGCGGAGTGGGCTTCATGCAGGGCATCAGGAGTCATGTGCCGGCGGCCGACGTGGTTGGCGCCATGACCCGCCGTCATGTGCTGACGGTGCCGGCGGGTGACAACATGGTTCGCTTGCTGCCGCCGCTCGTGGTGACCGACGAGGAAGTCGACGTGGCCCTCGAGGCGCTTGACGGGGCAGCGGGCGAGCTTGCGCCATGAACCCGGTGCGCCACTTCCTCGACATTTCGGAACTCGGGGAACCTCATCTGCGCTCCATGCTCGAGAGTGCCCATGATCTCAAGCGGCGGTGGCACGAAAATGACCGGCCGCGGCCACTCCTCGACATGGTTCTGGCCACCATTTTCGAGAAGCCGTCCACCCGCACGCGGGTGTCGTTCGATGTAGCGATGCGTCAGCTCGGCGGTCATGTCATCAACCTGGCGCCAGGCGACATGCAGCTTGGCCGCGGTGAGTCGGTCGCCGATACGGCACGGGTGCTCTCCCGTTACGTCGATGCCATCATGATTCGCACGACCGATCACGCCAAGATGCTCGATCTGGCGAACCACGCGACGGTGCCCGTGATCAACGGCCTGACTGACCGCACCCATCCCTCGCAGCTGATGGCCGATGTGATGACTGTCGAAGAGCACCTCGGGCCGATCTCGGAGAGAACCGTCGCCTGGGCCGGTGACGGCAACAACATGGCCTGCTCGTGGATTCATGCGGCAGCCCGTTTCGGCTTCGAGCTGCGTATCGCCTGCCCGCCCCGCTACCGGCCTCCAGGGGAAGTTGTCGACTGGGCCCTGGCGCACGATGCGAGTGTGCACATCGTCGATACCCTCGATGAGGCGCTCCGGGATGCGGACTGCGTGGTGACCGATACTTGGGTATCCATGAGCGACGAACGCGCCAGGACCGGGGACATTGACACGACGGCACTCGAGGCGTTTCGCATTGATGCCAGGGCCATGGCGCTTGCCCGGGACAATGCCATCTTCATGCATTGCATGCCCATGTATCGTGGCAGGGAGGTGTCCGTGGACGTTGCCGACGGACCCCAGTCCGTGGTGTTCGACGAGGCGGAGAACAGGTTGCATGCCCAGAAAGCGATCCTGGAATGGTGCATGACCTGAACATCACGGGCAGGGATGACGCGATTCAGCCCTTCAACCTGGGCGAGATCCATCTGGGCGGACGTCTGGTGCGTCTCGGCCCGGCACTTGACAAGATTCTCACCCAGCATGATTACCCGGAAGCGATTTCCAGGGTGCTGGGAGAACTGATCACGATTACCGTGGTCCTGGGTGCCGGCCTCAAGTTCGAGGGGCGGATGACAGCGGAAACCCGGGGTGACGGACCTGTCCACCTGCTTGTCGCCGACTACACCAGTGGTGGAGACGTGCGTGCCTATGCAGGATTCGACCGGCAACGCCTGGAGTCCGGCGCCACTCCTCTTTCTGGTCTCCTTGGCAAGGGGGTTCTCGTCATGACGGTCGATCAGGGTTCGAAGAGCGACCTCTATCAGAGTGTCGTTGAACTCGATGGATTGGACCTCGCGGACTGCATGCGGAGCTTCTTCCGGCAGTCGGACCAGATCGACACGGCCCTGGAGGTTGCCGTGAAGCGACAGGCCGGAGGCTGGCGCAGCGGTGCCATTGCCTTGCAGCGCATTGCCGAACTCGGACCCGGAGACGAGCCGGTCACCATGGCCGAACGGCAGGACGCCTGGAACACCACGATGGTCCTGTTGAGCTCGATCACCGACGGAGAGTTGACCGATCCCTTCCTGACGTCCCGGGATCTGCTGTACCGTCTCTTTCACGACATCGGTGTGAGGGTCCATGAACCGAGGGATGTTCGCTTCGCATGCAGTTGCACGCACACGAGGGCGCTGACTATGTTACGCGGCCTCCCGGCTGACAGCATCGACGACTACGTGGTGGACGGCAAAATCGAGGTGGTGTGCAAGTTCTGCAACCGCCGCCAGGTCTTTCATCCTGCGGAGGTGATGCAGCAGCAGGCCTCGAAGCTGCATTGATGATGCCCTGCCGCAGAGCCTTCCTTGTGCTGTCCGCGGGCGCCCTTCTTGCCGGCTGTGCACGCAAGCCGGCCATTCGCGTACCGCCGGCGATCGAATTTGCCTCGCCTCTGACCCTGCCTCTGGATGTGGCGACCGTCACCTTCGTGAACGAGGCGACCGGCGGGACCGTCGACGAGCCGGCACGGGACGCGAGATTCGATCTTTCCGAATGGCCCGGCGACGTGGTCAGACGCTGGTCCGAGGAACGTCTCCGGGCGGCCGGAGACCGGGGCGAGGCGCGTGTCGTCCTCCTGGAAAGCCGGTTTGTTGCCGTCCCACTCGACACGGCCGGGACGTTGGAGGGTTTCTTCACCGACGAGCAATCAGCCGCCTACGAAGGATCGCTGGCGGTCAGGATCGAGATTGTCGATCACCCTTCGGGAAGCGGTTTCGCCGAGGCCCGCAGCTATCGCCGACAGACAGTTCCTGAGAGCCTGTCAGTCGTCGAGCGCGAGGAGACGCTCCACGCCCTCTACCAGGACGTTGTCACGGCTCTTGACGAGCGACTCGAGGCGGAGATGGCGGAGCACCTGTGGCGCTGGATCATGAGGCCCTGATCCGCCCCTTGTCGACGACACCGCCTTGCCAGGTGGCCCTCTCAGAGCGGCGGGTGCAAGCAGGTGTACCCGGTGGCCTGCTCGAAGGCGAAGGCGACCTGCAGGGCGAGAAGGTCGCGACCGGGAGGGGCAATCACCTGCAACCCCCGGGGAATCCCGGAATCGGAAAAACCGCAGGGGACAGTGGTCGTCGGCAGACCCACCAGGGGAGACACGTAGAGCAGAGTCCAGTCGATCAGGTCGCCGGCCATGTCGTCGTCGAAGCCGATGGCATCGCAGGGGTCGTCAGGCCAGAGCAGGACGTCGTTATCCTGGAAGGCGCGGACAAGGTCAGCCCAGACCCGGTGGCGGCAGGCCTCCGCTTCGAGAATGTCCCGGCCGGACATGGTCTCGGCCGATTGCGCGCGCCGCACCAGGACCGGATCAACGCCCGGGCCATGCACAGCGCCGACATCGCGCGCCACACGCTGTTCGCAAAGGCGGCGACTCGTTTCGGAAACGCCGCCGACATCGATATCGCACTGCGTCAGACGAGCCCCGAGATCGCTGAAGACCTCCAGTCCCGCCATGAAGGTGGTGCGGATGGAAGGGTCGATATCGAGCGATCCGTGATCGCAGCTCCAGCCGATGCGCAGACCGGAGAGGTCAATGGCGAGATCGACCGGACCCGCCGGAAAGGGCGCAGCCACGACCACCGGAGAGCGCGGATCGGGACCGGCCAGAACGGAAAGGAAGAGGGCAGCATCGGCCACCGATCTTGCCATGGGACCCGGTGAGTTCATGTTGTGCCAGAGGAGGGGATTGGGCACATCCGGGACCATCCAGGAGGTCGGACGATGGCCGACGACATTGCACCATGCGGCCGGATTGCGCAGGGACCCTCCGATGTCGGAGCCGTCGGCCAGCGACACCATGCCTGCTGACAATGCCGCGGCGCTGCCGCCGCTGGAGGCACCGGGACACAGCCGGGTGTCCCAGGGGTTGCGTGTCGCGCCGAATACCGGGTTGTCGCAGGTGTTGCGCGCCATCGTGAACTCGGGCGTATTGAGTTTGCCAAGGATGATGGCGCCGGCGCGCCGTTCGCGCTCGACGACGAGGTGATCATGATCCGGCACGTGGCGGGCGCAGGCTTGCGATCCCCAGGTGGTGCGGATCCCCCGTGTCGCGAAGCAGTCCTTCACGCCGACCGTGAGTCCGTGGAGGACTCCTTCGGCGTGTCCACTTGCCCGTTCGTCGTCCTTTCTCCGCGCTTCGTCGCGGGCCCGATCTGCATCCAGCGTGACGAAGGCATTGATCTTCGGATTACTCCCCGTGATGCGGGCGATCTGGGCATCGACAAGTTCGAGCGATGACAGCGCGCCCGAATCCAACAGCCGCTTGTGCTCGAGAGCCGTCAGATGACAGAGATCGGTCATGCGAGGCGTGTCATGAGCCGGCGCAGGAATGCGTGGCAGGCCTCGACCTGGTCCATGGCTATGAACTCGTTGGGCTGATGCGCCTGGGCAATGTCGCCAGGACCGCACACCACGGCGGCGTAGCTGTTTTCCTGGAAGATGCCGGCCTCGGTGCCGAATGATGCCTGGGAGGTACTGTTGGCGCCGGTCAGCTGAAGGGCGAGTTCGGTTGCCGCGGAAGCGCTGTCCGGTCTGAGCGGCGGCACCCTGGCTCCGCTTGTAGTGGTGATGTCGCAGTCCGGGTGTCGCGACTTCATGTTCTCTCGCAGTTGGTCGAGACGCTCATGGGCCCGGCCTTCGATCTCCGCCGGGTCATCCGTCGGCATGGTGCGGAAGTGCCAGTCGACATGACAGTCCTGGGCGATGATGTTGCTGGCGGTTCCACCGTTGAGAATGCCCACCTGAATGGTGGTGTAGGGTGGCACGAATCCGAGATCGGGACGGGCCCGGGTCTGGTACTCCTCGAACAGGTCATCGAGGAAGGCGACGAATCGTCCGCCGGCATGGGTGGCACTCACGCCGATGTGGGTGGCGCTGGAGTGGGCCGGCACGCCTCTGAAGTGCGTATGGAACACGGCGATCCCCTTGTGCGCATCCACCACTTCCATCAGCGTCGGCTCGCCGATGATGACGGCAGAGGGCCGAAGATCACGGCGCTTCAGTTCGCCGATGAGTCCGTGGACGCCAAGGCAGCCGACCTCCTCGTCATAGGAAAAGGCAAGGTGAATGGGGCGTTTGAGTCCGCAGGCGAGGAATTCCGGCACGCACGCCAGGGCAACGGCGATGAAGCTCTTCATGTCACTGGTGCCGCGGCCAAAGAGCCTGCCGCCTTCATCGTGGACCTCGAAGGGATCGGTGTTCCATGGCTGGCCATCCACCGGCACCACATCCGTGTGTCCGGAAAGCACCACGCCTCCCTCCCTGTCCGGGCCCAGGGTGGCGAACAAATTCGCCTTGCGGCGTTCGTCGTCGTGAACGAGGGTGCTCGCGATGCCGTGCGACTCCAGGTAGTCGGCGATCCAGTGAATCATCTCCAGGTTCGAGCGGTGACTCGTGGTGTCGAAGGCAATCAGGCGGCGGATCATGTCGACCGGAGTCATGGTCACTCTCTCCAGAAATCAGGTGTCACAAGAACGAGCAGCGTCAGAAACTCGAGTCTGCCCAGGAGCATGCCGATGCACAGAAGGAGTTTCGCAGTATCGGGAAGCTCTGAATAGTTGCCATGCGGTCCGATGACGGGTCCGAGCCCCGGTCCGATGTTGGAGAGTGCGGCCACCGCACCCGAAGCACTGGTCACGAAATCGAGATCGTGTGCCGCCAGACCGGCGGTCAGCAGGAAGAAGCCAGCGACAAAAATGATCAGGAAGGTCGCGACGGACTGCGCCACCCCGTCACTGATGCGCATGTCGTTGTAGTGGGCGATGAACACCCCGTGTGGCTGGATGAGTCGCCGGAGCTGGATGTAGAGCATGGCGGCGAGAACGTGGACGCGGAACATCTTGATGCCACCGGCCGTCGAACCGGTACATCCTCCCAGGAACAGGAGAATGAAGAAGATGGCGACGGCAAAGCCTCCCCAGGCACCGAAATCCTCTGTCGTGTATCCGGTGCTCGTGGCGATGGCCACGACGTTGAATGATACTTCCCGCAACACGCTCCAGGAGAACACCACGTCGCTGGTCTGGATGGAGCGGTAGATGGTCAGGAGGGTGATGACGACGACGATGATGCTGATGAAGAGGCGAAGCTGGACATCGCGCCACAGCGGGACGAAGTGGCCACGCGTCATCTGCATGTAGATGACGAAGGGCAGGGCACCCAGGATCATGAACACCATGGCGACAAGTTCGATCGACTGATTGTCGAAGTG
The DNA here is from genome assembly GCA_028821455.1 of bacterium. Lineage (GTDB taxonomy): Bacteria > Pseudomonadota > Alphaproteobacteria > SP197 > SP197 > SP197. The sequence goes on from JAPPGE010000068.1 coordinate 13,510, forward strand.
ACCGATGGAGCCGTCATGGGTGGAGAAGCCTGCGGTGGACACCGTCGTCATGGCATGGGCCAGGGCATCGAATGTCGACATGCCGGCGCCCCAGTAGGCAAGGAAGCACAGCACCGAGAACACCGCATAGATGAACGTGATGACGGCGGCGATGCGCACGGTGCGCGGCAGCATCTTTTCCTGGTCCGACGATTCAGTGCTGAACAGCTGCATGCCTGCGATGCGAAGCATGGGCAGCACGGCAACGGCCGTGACGATGATGCCGATGCCACCCAGCCACTGAAGCAGGGCACGCCACAGCAGGATGCCGGTCTGCCTGGACTGCAGGTCGGTCACGACGGTCGCGCCGGTCGTCGTCAATCCCGCCGTCGCCTCGAACAGGGCATCGGTGTAGTCGAGACCGAGGTCGGCAAAGGCGAAGGGCAACGCGGCGAAGGCACACAGCACGATCCACGAAACGGCCGTGAGGAGGAAGGCCTGGCGCACGCTCAGTCCCGAAGCGCTCGTGAGGTTGGTGAGAAAGAGTGCCATACCGACAAACAACGTCAGCGAACCGGCGCCAAGGAACACCAGCCAGTCATCATGCCCTTCAACGAGATCGGCCGTCATCGGCAGAAACATGGCCACGGCAAGCAGGGAAAGAAGGATGCCGGCAATCTGCAGAATGGGCCTGATATCGATCACGGACGTGTCCCGCTCGTCGAGGATCCGGCGTGTGCTACGTCGACATCCCCGGTACGGGATTGCCGATGTAGGCCAGAAACTCGCGGCGCGTTGCCGATTTGATGCGGAAGTCGCCAAGCATGCGGCTGGTCACCATGGTGACGCCCGGCTTGTGGACGCCGCGTGTGGTCATGCAGTGATGAGTCGCCTCGACGACAACGCCCACGCCCCTTGGCTCGAGGATGTCGTTGATGGTGTCCGCGATCTGTGCCGTCAGGCGTTCCTGGATCTGCAGCCGCCGAGAATAGATCTCCACCATGCGCGCCAGTTTTGATATGCCGACGACACGCGAACGAGGCATGTAGGCGATATGGCACTGGCCGATGACAGGGGCGAGGTGGTGTTCGCAGTGGGATTCGAAACGGACATTCCTGAGGGCGATCATTTCGTCGTAGCCCTCTGTCTCGTCGAAGGTCCTGGCCAGGAAGCTGGCCGGGTCCATGCCGTAGCCGGTGAACCACTCGCGGTAGGCGTTCACCACGCGTGACGGAGTGTCCAGAAGTCCCTGGCGTTGGGGGTCGTCGCCAGCCCAGCGTATCAGTGTCCTGACCGCATCCTCGGCCTCCTCGCGGGAGGGACTGTCCTCGCAGGATTCGCTCACGTCTCGACTCCCCGACCGTTGGCAGGTCGGCCTCTCTTATCCCCTGGCGCGTGAGGGTTCAATTGATGCGCCGGGCCTGCCAGGGGCTGTCCAGTGAAAAGGCGGGGACCACGGCATCGAACATTTCGCCTGATTCGGCCTGCATCTGGTAGGTCCCGGCCATGATGCCGGATGGTGTCGAAAGCGGTGTCCCGGAGGTGTACTCGAAGGACTCTCCAGGTTGGAGAACGGGTTGTTCCCCGACGACACCCGGCCCCTGGACCTCCTGGAGCCGGCCCCGTCCGTCGGTGATCTTCCAGTGGCGGGTCAGAAGTTGCACGGTTTCCTCGCCTTCATTGACAATTCTGACCTGGTAGGCCCACACGAAGTGATTGCTGTCCGGCTCGGACTGACTCTCGAGGTAGACCGGGTTGACCGAGATGCGTACACCACGGGTCACTTCTTCATACATGGTCCATCTCTCCGGAGAGGCAACAGTGACAACGGTGCAGCGGTCGGCATGTCGGGTCAACCCATGCCGCGTGCCGGTTGCGGCCTCCAGGCGGTCCGGAATAGAGTGCCATGAGGCGGGTGTAGTTCAATGGCAGAACGAAAGCTTCCCAAGCTTTAGACGAGGGTTCGATTCCCTTCACCCGCTCCACTCACGACGACCGCCTGTAGAGACCGAGAAGCTCGGCCTTCTGTCGTATCAGCGCCAGTACGATGTCGATCGTCGGTGTGGGATGTCCGGCGATCCGACCCAGTTCCTGAACCGAGGAAACCAGCGCATCGATCTCCATGGCCCGGCCCTGCTCGAGATCCTGGAGCATGCTTGTGCGGTGCGCGCCGACGGCCCCGGCCCCATCGATCCGACTCTCGACATCGATGGCAAACCGTACGCCGAGGGTTTCCGCCACCGCCCGGGCTTCCGTCATCATCGTGCGGCACAGCTGGCGGACGTCCCGGTCTCCGGCCATCTGTTCGAGGGTGGCCCCGGTCAACGCCGAGACCGGATTGAAACAGAGATTGCCCCAGAGCTTCACCCAGATATCGTCGCGAATCCTTGTCCGCACCGGCACCTTGAGTCCGTTCTCGCGCATCATCAGCGCCAGGGTGCGCGTGCGCTCCGTGGTCTCGCCCGATGGCTCTCCAAGAAAGAAGCGATCACCCTTGAGGTGACGCACCACACCGGGCGCGGCGACCTCGCACGCCGGAAAGACGACACACCCGATGGCGCGTTCGGGGCCGATGCCGTCCCACTGGACGTCGCCGGGATCGACACTCTTCAGACGTTGGTCGCGCCACGCTCCCTCGAGACCGTGAAAGTACCACCAGGGAACCCCGTTGACGGCCGTCACGACAGCCGTTTCGGGTGTCAGCATCGCCTGCATGGGTGCGACGACCGCAGGCACCGAGTGAGCCTTGAGGGTGATGATCACATAGTCCTGCTCTCCGGCTTCCCGCGGATCGTCGGTGGCCCTGATGCTTCGAGTCTGTCGTCCTTCGGCCGACTCCAGGGTCAGACCGTCCTTCTGGATGGCGGCGAGATGTGGTCCGCGGGCGATGAGCGTGACTTCGGCACCGCTCCCGGCGAGCATGAATCCAAGGTAGCCGCCGATGGCCCCGGCGCCGTAGACAGCGACCCTCACGACGCAAGTCCGAGTGTTGCGGCGAGTCCTATGCGCTGCAGCTTGCCGGTTGCTCCCTTGGGGATCTCATCGAGGATGATCACCTGGCGGGGAACCTTGAAGGCAGCCAGGCGTGCGCCGGCGAAGGACCGCAGCGACGCTTCCGAGGGAGCCTCTCCGTCTCTTGGCACGACGGCAACGGCAACGTCTTCGCCGAGCGTTGCATGGGGAACGGCGAACGTGACCGCCTGATCGACAGCGGGGTGCGCCATCAGGACCTCGTCCACCTCGAGGGGGCTGATCTTCTCGCCTCCCCGGTTGATGATCTCCTTGAGCCGTCCGGTGAGCCACAGGTAGCCCCGGTCATCGAGAAGACCCTGATCGCCCGTGCGGAACCAGCCATCGACGAAGGCCGCACCGTTGGCGTCATCGTTGTTCTCGTATCCGTGGGTGACATTGGCGCCACGGATGACGACCTCGCCGGTTTCTCCGGCTTGAAGGAGATGACCTCTCTCCTCATCCATGATCGCCACCTCCGGCCCTGCGGCGATACCCACTGAACCGGCATGCCGTGGCGCCGGGGGAAGAGGGTTGGAGGTCATCTGATGGGATGCCTCCGTCATGCCGTAGGATTCGATCACCGGGCAGCCGAAGGTTGCCTCGAGTTCTTCCATGACCCGTGACGGCAGCGACGCCGAGGAAGACCGGATCAGCCTCAGATCCAGCGACGCCAGAGTCGCGACGTTGCGCGGTGCTCGGGCGAGAATCGCCTGGTGCATGGTTGGAACGGCCGTGTACCAGGTGGGCCGGATGTCCTCGCACCAGGAGAAGAACTTCAGGGGATTGAATCCCGGAGCACAGTAAACACTGGCGCCAGCCCGCATGGTCGAGAGCACGGCCCCGACAAGCCCGTGAATGTGGAAAAGAGGCATGATGTTGAGCGCCCGGTCTTCGAAAGAAAGGGCGAGGCTCTGCGCGATGTTCGTGGCCGAGGCGGCAAGATTGTCCCGCGACAACGGCACGATCTTGGGTCGCGACGTGGTTCCCGAGGTGTGGAGCACGAGCGCTGTTCCGGCATCGTGGGTGACCGTGCGAGGGTCCGGTTCCTCGCGCAGGCGCAACGTGAAGGCGCCGGCCCTCGCGTTTTCCCCGACGCACACTTGAGCCAGTCCCATACCCAGATCGCGCGCCACGGCGACGGCGTCGGACTCTGATCCCTCCTCGACAATCAGCAGCCGGGCGTCGAGATCCTCGAGATAGAACCTGAACTCGTCCCCGCGATAGGCAGGATTGAGCGGGGCGGCAGTGAGGCCTGCGGCAACGCCGAGAAAGGCCGACGCCATCTCGGGACCATTGGGAAGGACAAGAGCGACGCGGTCGCCGTCTGCGAGACCGACATGACCGAGAAAGTCCCGGATCTCGCAGACCTGTCGGGCCAGGTCGCGATAGCTCATCGACTGGCGCCCGGGAGCGCCGATGGCCGGAGCATCGGCGGCGCCCATGAGGTCAACCATTACGCGTGCCCGAGCCGTTCCTGGCGGGCCGACTCGATCATCGGACCAAGAACCTTGTCGTGAAACCTGTCGCAGCCGATGCAGAGATTCCGGTAGGGACGGCCTTGCGGGGTGTCGATCTCGGATTCGGCGAGGAAGCGTTCCGTTGTCCAGCCGAATGCGTGTCCCATCGTCTCCGGCTTCCCGCGGTTGATGGCCTCGTAGACCGGATGACCGCGCAGGCTGTCGATGATGTCATCGAGGTGTTCGTGAACGAGATTGCCGATGGGAAGGCGCGTCTTGAGGCAGCAGGGATAGACATTTCCGGTCGGTTCGATGGAGACCTCGGAGCCCGTCCGGCCTCTCTCGAGAAAATTCAGTCCGCCAGACCAGGCATTGCAGAAGTTGTCGTCCATGCCGGCACGCGACAGACCGTTCTTCCAGGCGCGTCCGCGCGGCCACAGCTTGCCGATCCAGGTATCCTCGTTGGCTCCGAAGATGTTGAAGAGAGGCGGGCTGTCGTTCTCAGGCAGTCCGTTTCCTGCTTCGCGCACGCCTGCGGCCTCGAACATGGCGAGCAGCTTTTCGCGCAAGGCCCTGGCGCGATCGGCCCGGTTGATGCCGACATGGTAGCTGTCGAAGCCGGAGACCGAGACCATGCTCACGTTCCTGGCGAGGAGTTCGTCGAGAATGCGCGCGGTCAGGCGGTCCCCGGTCGTCTGCACGACGAGATGCACCTCGCCACGATAGCGTGACTTGATCTGCTCGAGGGCCGGATAGAGCACGGATCGGCGCACCGGCTCCAGCAGCACCTCGCCTCCGGAGACGATGATGCGTCCCTTCACAGATTCTCCGGTGGGGGCGGTCACCATCATGCTCTCCGGAAGATGATCGATGATCCGGGGGACGTTGGTCTGCGATTGTCCCACCACCTGCTCGAGTTCGTTCCGCACATAGGGGCGGAATCGGTCGTCATAGCAATGACGGCAGCGCCGATGGCACAGCCACGTCAGAACAAAGTAGATCGATTCCATGTGTTGCCGCCCGATGCACAGGGGGAGAGGCTCATATGACCCGCATTTCCCCTGTGACGCAACATCGCGCAGTCATGGCCGGATGTGAGACCAACGTGTCGAAGGGCGTCGCCGTTTGGCTTCTTGGTCGCTCAAACCGTGGGGCGATGAGCGCCTCTATGCATCCGACACTGAAACAACAGCTTCCGCCGCACACCAGTGGAAGGGGTTCCCGATGCGCCGCGAATCGGTATCGGTAGCCATGGCGGCGCGGCAAGCGCTTGCGGCGTGTAACGCGACGCGTTACAGTGCGGCATGAGGATCAGGCACAAGGGAATGCGGGAGCTGCACGAGCGGGACGATTCCGCGCGGGTGCCTGTTCAACTGGTGCCTCGGCTGAAGCGAATCCTGTTCCGGCTGCAAGAGGCGACGCATCCGAGTAGCGCCGCCGCACCGGGATTTCGGCTGCACCCCCTGAAGGGCGACCGTGCAGGCCAGTGGAGCGTTCGCGTCTCCGGAAATTGGCGCGTGGTGTTCCGCTTCGAGGACGGTGAGGCCGTGGATGTAGACCTGATCGATTACCACTGATCGAAGGGAGTGCTGACCATGAACGACGTTGCAACCGAGCGCGTTGGCCCGATGCTGAACCCGCCGCATCTGGGCGAACTGATCCGCGAGAGCATGGACGAGGAGGGCTGGAACGTCTCCGAAACGGCGGCCCGGCTCGGCTGCGAGCGCGGCACGCTGTCGCGCCTGCTGAACGGCAAGGCCGGCGTATCGGCGAATATGGCGCTGGCGCTGGAGGACATCGGCTGGGGTACCGCCGATCACTGGATGCGAATGCAGGCGAGCTTCGAACTTGCGCAGGCCCGCCGGAACCGGACCGCTGCCAAGGCGCGCGCGGACGTTCTGCACGCCTGATCAGGCCTCGCGACGGCGCTGCCGAACAGGACACCGTCCCGCATGTTGCTGTTCGTACGCTTCAGGTCGTCAACTCGCCGCCCGGTGTGCGGGGTCGCCTAGATCACCCGATCTACCATGAAGAAGGATCGCATGCGCAGACGATTGATGTCGGACGGCTCAACAGGAACACGGATCAACGGAGTGTCGAGCGGCAACGAGATCACGAGCGCGGCAGTGACGGAGGGCGCCAGATGGGCGAATTGGTGGCTGCATCATCAGGGCAGGAGGCTATTGGCCGTGTTCGCCCTGCAGGGTGATGATAACGAGATCGCCGCTCCTCACTCTTGGTGCCCAGCTTCGAGAGTGTCGAGAAGTTCGGCTGCGGTGGCATCCATGAATGGCACGAGTTCAGGATCAGCACAGTTGGCTTCATTGACGATCGCTGCCCGGCGGGCGCACTCATCGGCACAGTCTGGCGCACGGGTATCGGGAACCCAAACCTGGATTGGCCGCAGATCCTGAGCCCTGAGTGCGGCTCGGTGCTTTTCCATGTTCTGCGTGTCAGGGGACATGGTTTTTCCCGTCAGGTCATCGAGCATTACATGGAACGCATTTGGCGGTTGCCGGAACTTGCCATGGTTCCTCGACGCTTCTCACGCCAGTGTTTCACAGGGAACCAGCGCTTCCGTCATGACCGCATTCACCTTCGCCTCCCGCACCAGGCCTTTCGGAATCTGCATGTCGAGCCGCACCGTCGGCTCGTCTCCATTGTGGTCCTCGCCCATGATTCCTCCCCTTGTCTCCGAATCTGGCGCCGGCACGAAAGCACGTTCCTGCCACCGTCTCCATGCCGTTCTCCGTGATCGCCCTGGGTCCTGTCGTGACGGCTGTTACTGACCGGCGCTATCCGCGCATGCGGGTACCTCGGGGATCGTAGGCTGCCTGTTTCAGGGGGCGCATCGGGAGTTTCCTCTGGCCCAGTCGGATCTCGTAGAATCCTTCGAGCAGCGTCCGGAACGGTGCGCCACGCGGGCAGGCGACGTAGCCCATGCTGAGTGAAAGCCCGGTTCGAAATCCGCGGCAACCCGATGTGGTGTGGCCGACGAGAACCCCGTCGCGATAGATGGGTTCATCGTGGAGCAGCATGGGCTCGGCATCCTCGACGGCGAACATCAGGAGGCGGCGTTCCACACCCGTCTCGCGCCGTCGATGCAGCGCGTCGTGACCGAGGAATCCGCCCGGCTTGTCCCAGGCGACGGCGAACGCTAGACCGGCTTCAAGGGGTGTGGAGTCCGGCCCCAGTTCATGTCCCCAGTGACGGAAGCCCTTTTCGATCCGGCAACTGTCGAGGACCAGCATTCCCGCATGTGAGAGATCATGGCTGACGTCGGCTTCGACGAGGGTCTCGTAGACGTGGCCGGCGTACTCGACCGGAACGCCAAGCTCCCAGCCCAGTTCGCCCGCAAAACTGATCCGGGTGGCGCGTACCGGCGCCATCCCCAGGGTGATGTGTTGCATCGTTGCAAACGGGAACGCCTCCGAAGACAGATCCGCATCCGTCACCCGTGACATCAGATCACGGGAGAGAGGCCCCATGAGACCGAGGACACACTCGGTCATGGTGGCATCGCTGATCGCGACGTCGAGCTCCAGCCTTGCCCGTTGCCGTTTAATCCAGGCGAGATCCTTCTGGCGTGTCGCTGCGCCGCTCACCATGCGAAAATCTGTCGAGCTTTCGCGCGTGACCGTGACGTCGGCCTCGATTCCTCCGTGGCGGTTCAGCATCGGCGTGTAGACGACCTTGCCCTTGGCGACGTCGACGTCGTTGGCGCAGAGGTGCTGCACCAGAGCAAGGCAATCACGCCCGGAAAGGTCGATCTTCGTGAAGGGAGAGAGATCAAGAAGTGCGACCCGATCACGGATCGCTGTCCCCTCCCTGGCGGCAGCTGGCCACCAGCACTGCGGACCGTAGCTGTAGCGGAACGAACGTTCGTCTTGCGTGGTAGCGAACCAGAGGGGTCGTTCCCACCCGGCGGTCTCGCCAAGGAAGGCGCCGGCCCGTTCGTGGTGGTCGTGCAGGACGGAGCGACGGAGGCCCCGCGCCGTGGCCATCTGCCGCAACGGCCAATGCATGGCAAGCTGGTTGGCGACGGCTTCGTCCATGCGCCGAACGAGAAACGATGTCGATGCGGCGCTTCGGTCGAACCGGGCAATATCGACTTCCCAGAGATCCATCGGTGGTTCGCCCGCTTCGATCCACTCCGCCATCGCCTTGCCTACTCCCGCAGACGACATCATGCCGATGGAGTTCATGCCCGCCGCGACATAGAAACCACGAAGGTAGGGAGATTCTCCCATGAGCTGCCTGGTGTCGGGGGTGAAGCTCTCCGGCCCGTTCATGAAGTGCTGAATGCCGGTTTCGGCCAGACACGGCATGCGGTGCAGTCCCGCACTCATGAAGGGTTCAAACTGATCCCAGTCCTCGGGCAACTCGAGGAATGCACGATCACCATCAGGGCCTGTGGCATCCCACACCTTGGGGCAGGGTTCGAATCCGCCCAGGACCACCTTTCCCGTGTCGCCCTTGATGTAGATACCGTTGTCGAGGTCGCGAAACACGGGCAATGGATCGCTGAGTCCGCTCATGGGCTCGGTGACCACGTACATGTGCTCGACGGCCTGCAATGGCACGGGAACCCCTGCCATACGCCCGATCTCGCGCGCCCAGGCGCCCGCGCAGTTCACCACGCTCTTGCAGCGAATGGTCTCGCCGCTGGAAAGCAGGACGGAGCGGACGGAGCCTTGTTCGGTGACAATTCCGGTGCAGGCCACGTTCTCGGCAATGCGTATGCCTCCGGCACGCGCACCCTTCGCATAGGCCATACAGAGATCGACAGGATTGGCCTGGGCATCCCTGGCAACCCACAGGGCACCGGCAAGATCGCGCGTTTCCAGGAAGGGTGCTTCTCCGGCGACCTCAGGCGGAGTCAGAACGCGGACGGCCAGACCCATCATCTCGCCCGTTGCGGCAATCCGGCAGAGTTCTTCCATACGCTCGCCCGACGTCGCAAGCCAATAGCCCCCCGTCTCGCGAAAGCCGGTGTCCTGACCCGTTTCCTCCTTCAGACGTGGCAGGAGTTCAAGGGCATAGGCAGCAAGGCGCGTGAGGTTCATGCTGGCTCGCAATGGACCGATAATACCCGCCGCATGCCAGGACGTGCCGCTGGCCAGTTGGTTGCGCTCAATGAGAAGAACGTCGTCCAGGCCAAGACGTGCGAGATGGTAGGCGATCGACAGGCCGGTCACGCCACCGCCGATGATGACAACCTGTGCAGTCTGCTGGTGCGACGTCGATGCCATGGTCTTCAGACCAGTCGGCCCCGGAGGAAGCCGACTCGCGGTTTCCCTTCACGGGGCACGAGACCAGAGCAACTCCGGTCCGCCCCGCTCATGACATGCTCCCTGGCATGGCACCACCGGCGGGGAGGTTTCGGCCCCTGAACGGCGTTTTTCTCTCTTGAAGCCGGCGCATCAGCCGGGCTTGCGTATGGCTTCGAGACGCCGGGTCACGAAATCGTCAATTCCCTCACGCACCGCCTGATCCATTGGTGGTGGCTCGTACTGCTCCAGCATCTCCTTGAACCGGGCATTGAGACGCTGATGCTGCCAGCGCGACCCGTCCGCCGTCCACTGCTCGAACGTCGAGTTGTCGGCGGTGTCGGAAAGAAAGTTCGCCGTCTCGAAATGACGCAGGGTGTGTGCGCTGCCGAGAAAATGGTGGCCGGGTCCGACCTCCCTGATCGCATCGAGCGCCTGTGCTTCGGGAGAAAGGTCAACTCCGGCGGCGAATTTCTGCAACGCCGCGCAGCGGTCGGCGTCCATCAACGTCTTTTCGTATCCCATCGTCAGCAGGCCTTCGAGACAGCCCGTGGCGTGAATGATGAAGTGCACGCCTGCCATGAACGCTCCGAGCAGCTGGGTCGCGCTTTCGTAGGCCGCCTGGGCATCCGGCACCTTCGAGGCGGTGAGTGCTCCGACGGAATGAAATGGAACGCCAAGACGTCGGGCGAGGGCAGCGGCGCACATCTGGATCTGCATTCCCTCAGGTGTGCCGAAAGTCGGTGCACCGGTCTTGAGGGAGATCGGACTCGAGAAGGTGCCGAAGACGCATGGCGCACCGGGTCGAATGAGCTGGATCAGCGCGAGTCCCGCCAAGGCCTCGGCGAGCAACTGCGCTAATGTGCCGGCGACCGTCACCGGGCTCATGGCACCGGCGAGAATAAACGGCGAGACCACGACGGCCTGACCTGCGCGCGCATAGACCTTGAGCGCTCCGAGCATCGTGGCGTCCAGGACCAGCGGCGCGTTGCTGTTGACCACGCTGTAGATGCAGCAGTGCGAGTCAACGAACCGGTCTCCGAACACGATCCGGGCCATCTTCACGGTATCCTCGGCTCGTTCTGGAGCGGTCACTGCGCCCATGAACGGCTTGTCGTTCAGGATCAGGTGGGCGCGAATCATCGACAGGTGCCGCTCGGTTACCGGCAGGTCGACCGGCTCGCACACCACTCCTCCCGAGTGATGCACACTTGCCAGCAGATAGTGGAGCCGGGTCAGGTTCTCGAAGTCCGCGAGCGTCGCATACCGGCGCCCGGCATCCATGTCGTGCACGAAAGGCGGACCGAAGCTCGGACAGAAAAGCGAGTTGTTGCCACCGATGCGAACGGAGCGCTCCGGATTGCGGGCATGCTGTACGAACTCGCGTGGTGCGCTCGCTTCAATGGTTGCGCGGCAGTGCCCAGGCTCGAACCGTACCCGCTCGCCTTCCACCCGAGCGCCGGCTTCGCGCAGGATCGCGAGCACCTCCGCATCGCCACGAAACTCCATCCCGATCTCGGCGAGAATCAGATCGGCATTGCGCTCGATCAGTGCCAGCCCCTCCTCATCGAGCAGTTCGAAGACGCCCACGTTGCGCTGGATGTACGGTGGCGCGGCCAGCCTCGCGGCCCGGGCCTCCTGGCCGCGGGCGGTGCGTCGGGCCGCGCTGCCACCACGACGCGTCGACGTGGCCGGGGGAATCCGTGCACCCATGTCACCAGCCCCGCAGACGTGAATTCGTGGGGTCATAGGGCGCATCGCGGAGCACTTGCGCGTGCACCTCGTGACCCGGCAACCCTACACGCAACTCGTCTGCCGGCTCGGGTGCGCCCTCCCGGAACCATGCAAGCGCGAGGCTCACTCCCACCCGATGTCCAAACCCGCCGGATGTCACAAGGCCGACGGCTTCCCCGCGGTGAAGGACCGTGTGCATGCCGAACGCATCGACGCCATGGTCCTCGAGTTCGAGCAATGCCATGCGCCATGGCCGCCCGGCCTCGCGCTCGAGCATCCGGTCACGGCCGACGAACGTTCGGTCCGAGGTTCTGACGAGATGACCAAGTCCCGCTTCGAGCGGAGTACGCTCCGTGCCGAGGTCGAGACCGAATGCCCGGTAGCCCTTCTCGAGCCGCATGGCGTTGAGGGCGAAAACGCCAAAGTGCACAACATCGTGGCATGCACCTTCCTCGACCACCGCGGCGTACAACTCTCCCAATCGCGGCATTGGAGCGTGCAACTCAAACCCTGGTTCGCCAGCGTAGGATATCCGCAGGGCGTGCACCGCCACTCCCGCCACTTCCAGTTGGCGCGAAGTCAGCCACGGGAACGATCCGGCGTCGAGATTCGTGCACGTGAGTCGGCCGAGGAGTGTCGGAGCCGCGGGACCCATCACCGCCAGCACACCACGTTCGGCCGTCACGTCGTCCACAACAACCTCCCGACGGTCCGAGCGTGAACGCAGCAGGTCCAGGTCGTGGCGCGCGGCAACCGCGGCACTCGTCAGATAGAACCGGTCACCGTCAAGGCGCGTCACCGTGAACTCGGCTGCCACTCCTCCGGACGGGGTCAGCACGTGCATGAGACCGAGACCCCCCACGGTTTCCGGCGCCCGGTTGGCTCCGAGACTGGAGAGCCACTGGACCGCGCCCGGTCCCGAGACCTCGAACTTGGCGAGGGCCGAGAGCTCGGCAATGCCTGCGGATTCACTCACCCTCCGGCACTCCTCGGCGACGGCGCCGAACCAGTTGCATCTGCGAAAGGAGAGATCCGGCTCGCGCTCGCTCTCGTTGCGCGCGAAGTAGTTGGGCCGCTCCCACCCGTTGGCGCTGCCCATCACTGCTCCCGCCTCGAGCAGCGGCCGGTAGAGCGGCGTGGTGAGCACCGGCCGACCAGCCGGACGCTCCTCGCCGGGGTAGTGGATGGCAAACTGCCGGGCGAAGCACTCAGTTGCCTTGGCCACCCGATAGTCGCGATCTGCCCAGGCGCCGAAACGACGCGGGTCGACCACCTGCGCATCCATCGGAGGCTCTCCGGCGACGATCCACTCGGCAAGAAACCGTCCCGCGCCGCCGCCCTCCATGACCCCCATGCTCGAGCCGGTGAGCAGCCAGCTGTTCGGCAGGCCGAATGCCGGCCCGATCAGGGGATTCGCGTCCGGCGTGAAGGTGATTGGACCGTTGACGATCGAACGGATCCCGCCTTCGGTCAGCGCCGGCACGCGGCGCATCGCACACTCCACGATGGGCTCGATCCGGGCGAGGTCCGGCTCCAGCAGTTCCATGCCGAATCCTGCCGGAATGCCGTCAACCGACCAGGCCTTGGCGTTCTTCTCGTAAGGGCCGACGATGAGACCGTCCCGTTCCTGGCGCACGTACCAGCTTTCTTCGGGGTCGCGGATGATGGGGAGTTCGCGCTCCAGAGCCGCGACGGCCCCAATCCGAGTGGTCACCAGGTACTGGTGCAGCATAGGCACCACAGGGAGATCCACTCCCGTCATCGCGCCGACCTCGCGGCACCACGTTCCTGCCGCGTTCACGACGTGCTCGGCACGAACACTGCCCTTTGCCGTCGTCACCCGCCACCCGGCGTCACCGCCCACTGGCTCGATCGACTCCACGGGGCAGTGACGATGGATTGACGCCCCGCCGCGCCGTGCACCTGCCGCCATGGCCTGCGTCGCCTGACTTGGGTCGACGTGACCATCGTGCGGTTCATAGATCGCGCCGGCGAGACCGTTCACCCGGGCCAGCGGGTGCAGTTCACGCACCTCGTCCGGTCCGATGATGTGAAACTCGCGACCGGTGAACCGCCCCAGACCCTGAATATGGGCAAACTCGTCGAGTCGGTCCCGGGATCGGGTGATGCGCAGTGCTCCTGACGGGTGGAAATCGACATCGACGCCTGTCTCCTCCACAAGTTGTCCGCGGTAAAGACGCACGCTGTGCGCTCGCATCTCCATCACGGTGGGGTTGTGCGCGAAGTGCGTGCAAAGTCCCGCAGCGTGCCAAGTCGAGCCGGCTGTCAGTTCACTCATTTCGAACAGTACGGCCTCGTGCCAGCCGAGCCGGGTCAGGTGATACAGCGCCGAGACTCCCATCACGCCGCCGCCGACGATCACGACTCTCGCGTGTGATGGCACCACTTCACTCATCTCCCCAAGTACTCCACGGGACGACGTCGAGCTGTCCCGGCATGGTACGCAATGGGCGCCAAAGGCGACTCACCGTACCCGTGGCATACCCTGTCCATCGTCAGTTCCAGGTTGGCTGGCAGTTGGAGCCGGGTCGCCAGGACTCCGTCCAGGTGCACGCGACGATGGCCCCTCCAGAGGAGAAGGCGACGCGAAACGCTTCGGATCCGCTGTCCATGAGCGTCCGGCCTTCGATGAGTCGATCAAACATCCGCCACTCCACGCCAGCTGCGGGCAGGGTACTGTTCGCCCTGACACCGTACCAGCAAGGCCGGGCGTCTCAGGGTGACGGGGAGAATGAGACCGGAACCTCTCGGGGAACTCAACGATGGATGAAGTCCCGTACTGTCCTGTCGCGGCAGGGTGGCGGCGGTGATACACTTAGAGGGGTGGATGATGGGGCACTGGATGCTCCTTGTCTTCGATTGTTGCGGCGTATGACCCTGATTCAGCGGCTTCCGGACGCACGCTGACAGTCCTGAACGACAGGGGAAGAACCAGTGATGAGTGATCATGAAGCGGGTTGTGTCGACGCCATGCCGACGGACTGGACCACGGATGGCATCGTTGCCAGGCGCGAAAAGTACTATGCGGCGTCACAGCGCAAGTTTGTGCCTTACGAAACACCTCTCATCTTCCGCCGGGGCAGGGGCCAGTATCTGTGGGACGAGACCGGCAAGAAGTACATCGATCTCCTGGGCATGAATTTGTGCATTTCGGTAGGGCATGCACATCCTGCAGTGGTGCAGGCGGCACAGGAGCAGATCGCCGAACTCACTCACTGCACGACGATGTTCTATCACCCGGTTCCCGCCCATCTGGCCGAGGAACTCACAGCCACCATGCCGGATGGTGAGGACTGGGTTGTCCACTTCACCAACAGCGGCTCCGAGGCGATCGATCTTGCCTTGCTGATGGCGCGTAGCAGCACCGGCAACTCCGATATGCTGGCGTTGCGTAGCAGCTATCACGGCGCCACGTTCGGCGCTCAGGCCCTGACCGGAATCAGTGGCTTTCGCCATCCGGTGCCGCAGCTTGGCGGTATCGCCTTTGTGCCGGAACCGAACCAGTACCAGGGCGTCTTCGGCGCTGGTGTCGAGCCTTATCTCGCCGAGATCGACCGTGCCATCGATTCATCCACCAATGGCCGTCTGGCCGGCATGATCATCGAGCCGGTGCAGGGTTATGGAGGCATTGTCCCGATGCCTCCTGGCTATCTGCAAGGCGCGTTTTCCCGGGTTCGTGCGGCAGGTGGATGCTGCATCGTCGACGAGGTCCAGGCCGGCTTCGCTCGTACAGGCGACAATTTCTGGGCGTTCGAGGCTGACGGTGTCGTGCCGGATATCGTCGTGATGGCCAAGGGTATCGGAAACGGTGTCCCTCTGGGCGCTGTTGTCGCCCGGCGTGACATTGCCGAGTGCATGGCCGACAAGTTCCTCTTTCACACCTATGGGGCGAATCCCGTGGCCTGTGCCGTCGGGCGCGCTGTCCTGAAGGTCATTCGCGAGGAAGGGCTGCAGGAAAATGCCCGCAACGTGGGTGCAGCGCTGGCCGGCCGTCTTGCCGAACTGAAGCAGAAGTATCCGGTGATCGGTGACGTGCGGGGCCGCGGACTGATGCTGGCCATCGAATGCGTCAAGGACCGCGCTACTCGGGAACCGGACACCGAAACGACGGCACGCGTGTTCGAGATAACACGGCGGGAGGGACTGGTCGTCAGCAAGTCAGGGCCCTACCGCAGCGTATTGCGCATGGTGCCGCCACTTTGCCTGTCGATGGACGATGTGCCGGTCGTCGCGGAACGCCTGGACCGCAGTTTTGCCGCCGCCTTGAACTGAGGACTGATCAAGCCGGTTGACGCCGCGTTTCCGGGAGTTCGGATTCGAGCAGCTTGAACCGGGAGGTGATGAAGGCGTCCCGTTCCCGACCACGCAACCGGTCACCCTCCGAAAGAACAGAGACCACGCTTGCAAGCCGATCTTTCATCAGGACGGCATCGTCCTCCCCTGCAAGGGCGGGTATGCGCAGGATCGTGTCGCCCGACCACGTGGGGATCGGTCCCGGGCCGCCTTCGGTTGGCTGGCGGGGTTCACGGCCTTGGCCGAGGGCGCGGATGTCGCGGCGCAGACGCCGCCTGAACCGGGTCACGCCCTTGTCCGATGTTGCCAGGTGTTCCTTGCCGTGAACGACGATCGGGCCAAGGCTTACCATGGCCTCGTAGTCACCGGGGTTGCGTTGGCGTTCCTCAGGCGGCCGGTCGAATACCTCGCCCTGTTCCAGCTTCTCTATGTCGGCCGGATTGTTGTAGCGCACCGGGTCGGCCCGGTCACCGAAACAGGCCCAGGCGACAACCTTTGTGTTGCGATCGTCGACCGGAAGGCACCAGCGGAAGAACGTGTTGCGGCCAAAGTAGCGTATGCGTGTGCCGTCCATCTCATGAACTGCGCCTGACTGGGTCATGTTGGGCAACAGGTTTTCCTGTACGCGAAACCAGAGGTTGTCGCCTACGCGCCGGGTGATCGTGCAGTAAACGGACTGATCGTTCTCATGATATGTCACATCGCCCAGAATTCCCCAGTTCTCGGAGAATTGCGGTCCGTTGACGAGGGTATGGAGAAACATGGAGTGAACGGGATCGACGCCGTTCTCGGTCACCTGGAGCCAGTTGCAGGGGAAGGAACAGGTGTAGGGAACCATCTCGACACCCGGTGTATCGAACGTGTCGAAGACTGGAAACATCGGCTGCAGGTCGGGCGGACCCATGTAGGCAAAGATTAGTCCCTTGTACTCCCGCACCGGATAGGCGCCCTGGCACACCGTTCTGTAGAGCGGCGAATTGCGGGGTTCGGCCGGAGCCTCCAGCAACGTGCCATCGATGTCGTAGAGCCAGCCGTGATAGCAGCACCGGATACCTCGTTCCTCGACACGGCCATATTCAAGCGACGCCCGACGATGGGCACAGTGTTTCCTGAGCAGCCCGAGTCGACCTGACCGGTCCCGGAACAGAACAAGGTCTTCGTCCAGAATCCTGATGGCGAGCGGCAGGTCCCCGAGTTCCGATACCAGGGCAATGCCATGCCAGAAACGCCGCAGATATTCACCTGCCGGCGTCCCGTGCCCTACAAGGGTGAGTTCAGGGTCCGCGCTTGCATCTTCGCGATCATGGTAGGCCGTGTACCGTGTACCAGGTGTGGAATCATGCATGACGGAGCCTCCCTGAACCGGTTTGACTGTCATGTGACATCATACTCCCATGAAACCGGGAACACGGCGCGCCACCAGCGACAGGAGCCGGAAAGCCGCGACGCCGGAGGCTGTCCCCTGAAACGGAGCATGAGACCAATGTGGCAATCAGGCAAAGAGGGGCCGTCGCCGCGGCAGGGCCGGCGTTCATATGCGGTCCGAATGGTCCGTTTGTCATTGTGAAGTCCGATGTCGCTCTTGAAATCGCATGTCAATCGCTCTTGCTGCTTCCCTGCACGATCCTGTCAATCACCATGGCACACAGGAGAATGGCCAGCCCTGCGAGAAGGCCATCGCCGACGGCGGCGTACTGGAGCGCGGTCAAGACATCGCCGCCGAGGCCCTTGGCGCCGATGAGGGAGGCAATGACCACCATGGAGAGACACATCAGAATGGTCTGGTTGATGCCAGTCATGATCGAAGGAAGTGCCAGAGGCAGATCGACCTTGAAGAGGAGGAACCAGCGGGTCGCCCCATAGGCGAGCGCCGCTTCGCGCACGGAGTGGGGGACACCCTGCAGGCCGAGTGCCGTCAGGCGCACCACCGGAGGAATGCCGAACATCAGCGTCGCCACGATGCCCGCAGGCTTGCCAATCCCGAAGAGGGCGATCACCGGGATGAGGTAGACGAAGGCAGGCATGGTCTGCATGAAGTCAAGAACGGGCCGGACAACACCGTAGAACTTCGCGTTGCGGCCGCAGACGATGCCGAGCGGAATGCCGAAGAGGATGCACAGGAAGGCTGCCGTGCCGAGCAGGGCCACGGTGGCCATGCTTTCCTCCCAGAAGCCAAGGACGGCAAGATAGGCAAGTGCGGCCCCGGTCATGATGGCCACCCGCCAGCCAGCGAGCTGTCTGGCGAGAACGAGGATGACGATCATGATGATGGGCCAGGGTGTCTCGACCAGTGTCAGTTCGAGTCCGTCCAGGACAATCCGGATTGTACGCGTGATGCCGAAGAAGGCTGTTTCGAAGGTCTCGGCGAACCACTCCATCGTGTTGTCGAGCCAGCGGGCGCTGTCGACCCGCACGGCGTTGCCAGCCGGGACACGGGAAAGCCAGTCGGGCGCCTCGGGAGACGAGAAGCGGTAGACGATCATCGGATAGGCAATGAGTACGAGAAGACCAGCAGCGGCGCCTCGCAGGCGATTGAATGTGCCATCGACCGCCCGGTCCGATCGCCAGCGTACAAAGCGGCGCTCGAGAAACAGGTTGGCCAGCATGCCCTCGGCGACCTTCACGAACAGGAGGAGGCCAAGGCCAATCGCCAGATAGAAAGGCGCCCCTGCCGCCGCGGCAAGGGCAATCTGCTCGGCCTTGTCTGCCGCGGCCGCGATGGACTCGGCGGACTCCAGGAGTTTGTCGGCGTGACTGGCTCCTTCGGCGAAGGCCTGTTCGGCGTCCGTGAAGCGTTGGGCGGCCTGTTCGCGCAACCGGCTGGCGCGCGCAGCCTCTTCGTAGCCCAGGTTGCCGAAGAGCCCGAAGCCGACCTGAACCAGGGCCACCATCTCGGCGAAGAACGACACCCAGAAGGGTCCGGAAAGACCCCGCGCTCCCATCCATACGGGCCCCAGCAGCGCGGCCGCCCAGTTGAAGGACCAGACAAATCCCCTGGAACGTTCGAGCCGGTCGAACTCCAGTCCATAGTAGGCGCCACTGCTGCCGGCAAATTCGCGGGCCAGATCCGGCAGCGAGTCATCGTGTGATGCCGAAGTCCTGTCCCCGGCCATTCTGTGGTCGTGCGTCCCTTGGGCCATGATCATGCGCTTCCCTTGATGCCACGCAACAACGTGCGTTTGTCGATGATGCCGACCGGAATGGCGTTCTCATCTGTTACGAGGATGGGCTGATCCGTTTCAGCCGCAACATCGATAATCTCCGAGAGCAGGCTGTCGTTGCCCACCTTCGGGAGATCTCCGACATCGGGACGGGTTCCGGTGCGGGATGCGAACACGTCGATCGGTTCCATGAGCGATCGGGCGTGGAGCAGGTTGAGACGCGATATGTGGGCGACGAAGTCGGCGACATAGTCGTCCTTCGGGTTGGTGACGATCTCTTCCGCCCGCCCTGTCTGCACGATTTCGCCATCCTTCATGATGGCGATCCTGTTCCCGATCCTTATGGCCTCATCGAGATCGTGTGTGATGAACACGGTGGTCTTTCCCAGCCGGCGGGACAGCTCCATGAAATCGCTCTGCAGCTGGCGGCGGATGAGGGGATCAAGCGCACTGAAGGGTTCATCCATCAGCAGGAAGACGGGGTCGGCTGCTATCGCACGGGCAAGTCCGACGCGCTGCTGCATGCCACCGGACAATTCGTCGCAGTATCGGTCGCCCCAACCGTCAAGTCCAACCATCGCGAGGGCCTGCTCGGCGATACCGTAACGCCGGTGCTTGGTCACGCCCTGGATCTCCATGGGCAGAGCAACATTGTCCCGCACCGTGCGATGGGGAAGCAGGGCGAAATTCTGAAACACCATGCCGATCTTGCGCGATCGCAGTTCGCGCAGTTCTGCCGGTGTCTTGGTCATGACGTTTTCGCCATCGACGATGACCTCCCCGCTGGTGGGCTCGAGAAGCCGGTTTATGTGGCGAACCAGTGTCGACTTGCCACTGCCCGAGAGACCCATGACGCAGAAGATTTCGCCACGGCTGACGGTGATGTTGGCGTCGGCAACCCCGACGACGCAGCCGAACTGGTCGAGAACCTGGTCCTTTGTGAGGCCGCGTTCGCGAATGGCGCGCAACGCCGCTTGGGCACTGTCCCCGAAGATCTTGTAGACGTGACGGAGAACGATGGCGTCGTTCGGATCAGCCAAGGGTCAGTGCCTCCGCGGCTGAAGCGGACGTGGCAGCGTCGAACCGGCTGCCGGGTTGCATGGATACCGCAGGGAGCGGATTGCTGCCTCCGCCCCGGGGCCGGCCGCTATCGACCGACCCCTGTCAGGCTGATGTCACTGGCCGACCCAGGACTGGACGGTCTCGGAGTTGGCCTCGACCCATTCGCTGGCAATTTCCAGAGGATCGCGCTCATTGACGACCAGTTCATAGGCGAAGGCATTGATGTCCTCCGCGCTGAGCTGGATGTTCTGCAGCAGTTGCACGAGCGCGGGCTGCCTTTCTTCCAGTGCCGCCACGTAACCGATGCGGATCGTGGTTTCCGGGTAGCCTGAAGACACCGAGGAAAGATTGTACCAGTCGGGATCGGCGTTCGGCTGCACCATGACGAACTTGTCCGGATCATGGGCCGGTTCGTCGAGCAGGGAGAGATTGTAGAGGGTGAAGTTGTGATGGGGCCCGTAGCAATAGCCGACCCAGGCCCTGTCCGCATTGAATGCGCGATCGAGGCTCGCCGTGGCGACCGACTCTTCCGCCGCCTGCAATTCGAAGAACTCCTCGATCCCGTAGTCGCGGGCCCTGATTCTCTCGATGTTGGTGCTTTGCCAGCCCTCCGAGCCGATCCAGATTTCGCCCATGCCGTCGCCATTGGAATCAAACAGCAAGGCGTTGTCCGGATTCGACAGGTCAAACACCGACGTAACTCCCTGCTCGATGGCTGCCGGAGTCACACAGTATCCCTGCACGCCCATCCAGGGACGTTCGGAGAGGACAACAGAGCCCTTTTCGTCGACATAGGACGCAACCAGTCCGCCCTGGTTTGGCATCCAAACCTCGGTATGGATATCGACTTCGCCGTCCGCACGGTCCAGCGCTTCCCAGAGAACCGGAACGGCAAGCGGTGGGGCCAGTTCGACATTCAATCCCAGGGCGTGATCGGCTATGGCGCTGACCAGGAATGCGGAAGCGCGGCCACCGGGAAAGTTCCAGTCGACAACCCTGGCATCCTGTGCCGCTGCCGAACCCACGAGGCTGGCCACCACGAGTCCCGCGAGTGTGGTTTTGGACATTCTTGACATGCATCCCTCCTTGCGTGGTGGGCGTGCCGGTCAAGATTGTCGGACCAACCGCCCGATCGTTTGCACTGTGATCGATCTTGCATTCGATCACGATGCGGCTCCCTGGTTGAACGACGGGAACCTTGTTGCCTGAAACCGTGCATGAGATGGCCGGTGTTTGCAACCAGGGACGGGCCCCGCTGGTTCAGCCCTTCACCACCGCGCCGATCACGTTGTCGACGACAATGGGCGTATCGAAGAACCGTATGTCCGGTTCGGCACCGTACACCTCCCGCGCCTGTTCGCGAAATGCCGGACCGTGCCACTTTTCCGCAGCCTCCCTGGTCTTCCACAGGTAGACACCACCGACCAGGCCGCTTTCGATGTCGAGAATGTAGTTCTTTCTGATCAGGTCCGGATTGTCGGCCCAGACCCGGGCGGAGGCATCAAAGCGCTCCAGGATATCCTCACGTGTCAGGTTGCCCGGCAGGCGCAAAGTGACGATTTCGGTGATCACGGATGCCGCGCCCGCTGGGCCTGCTTCGCCAAAGGTCCGAACACCGTGCCCAGAAATCCGAGAATCTCTGCATTCGCCCGCATCGCATCGAGAACCGGCATCATGTGATGTTGTCCGGGCATGATGACGAGTTTCGAGACGGGAATCTCGGCTGCCATACGGCGAGCCATGTCCGGTGTCGAGCCATCGTCGTCCTCGCCGGTCATGATGAGCGCGGGGCAGGAAACGGCGCCAAGCCGTCCCACCAACTCCGCCCCGGTGGAGACAAAGACGCGATGGGCTTTGCATTTGGCCGTGAAGTTGCCGTCGAGGATCCATCCCAGAATCTCCCTGACAGTTTCCGGCCGTTCCGCATGATCTGCCGCGGTGAACCAGCGCTCGCGTCCCGATTCGATGGCGTGTTCGGCGCCCAAGGCACAATTCTGCTCGTAGCGATGTCTTACGCGTGCTGCCTGTTGCGTTGTGCGATCGTAAACGGTGTTCAGCAGCATCAGGCCACACAATTCGGTGTGTTGCCTGATCGCATAGGCCTGGGCAATCAGGCCTCCCATGGAAAACCCGCCTAGAACGGGACGACCGTCACCGCGAACCATGGTGACCACGTCGTGTATCTGGGCGACAAAGTCCTCGAGTGATCGCCGTCCGGCAGGATCCGGTGCGTCACCGTGTCCCCACATGTCGAAGCAGCAGACGCGGTAGTGCTCTGCCAGTGCCTCGACCTGGGACTCCCACATCCGGTGATCCATCAGGACGCCATGCGCCAGGATGACCGTGGGGCCGCGGCCGCTTGTCCAAACCGGCGTTCCGTTGGGTGTCGTGTGTCGTGTCTGTACGCACATCGGGCCGGCTCACCGCTGCAGGCGGTGGGTGAAGGAGTCCCGTCGGAACAGCGTCATGATGTCGGGATCCACCTTGACGTGAATGATGACCGGCGAATCGGCGCGCAGGGCCTCGCTCAAGGCATCGGCCACACTTCCTGGTTCCTCGCAGTAGAAACCAGTGGCGCCATACAGTCTGGCGAACTCGTCATAGCGGGGGTTAAGCGTGTCGCAACCGATGTAACGTCCCTGATAGTAGCTGCGCTGATAGGCTTTCTCCGCGCCCCAGCAACCGTTGTCCATGACCACGGTAATGGTGCTGATTCCGGACTGAACCGCAGTCGAGAACTCCCCCAGGACCATGCCGAAGCCGCCATCTCCGTGAAGGGAGATCACCGGACGACCGGGGTCCGCACACTTGGCGCCCAAGCCACAGGGGAACGAAAACCCGACCAGGCCGTAGTCCAGCGTGGTCAGCATGCTGGGCGCGCCGCCATTGTATCTGAGCTTGTCCGTGACCTGGAGGCAGAGTGTGCCGGCGTCAAGCGTGTAGAGGGCGTCGTCGGGCGCAGCCTGGCGCAGCTCTGCGAAAAGGCGGTCGGGTTTGAGTGGCATGGACGTGTCGTTGCCCGCTTCCTCGCGGATTTGCCACAACTCGTCAATCTGTTTGCAGATCCTGTCAGTCCATTCATGCCAGGGTATCTCGAAGCCAGCCATTTCTTCGGCCATTGCCTCGGCGGCAGAACCCGCATCGCCAAGCATTCCGATCTCGACGGGAAAGTGCCTGGCTAGGGCCGACGGGTCGATGTCGACCTGAATGATCTTCGCGTCCGCATTGATGTCATTGTAGGAAAAAAAGGTGGTGTTGAAGGAAAGCCGGGTACCGAGCGCCAGGATGACATCGGCGTTGCGGGTCGCTGAACTTGCCACTTCGTTGCCTCGTGGCCCGACCTGTCCGGCATAGAGCCGATGATGGCCGGGCACGACATCCGGGTGACCGGCTGACGCAACGACCGGAATCCGGCAGTGTTCTGACAGGTGACAGACCGCATCGGAGCCGTGTCCCCACTTGACTCCGGCACCGGCGAGAATGACCGGTGAACAGGCGGACCTGAGCACGTCGCAGGCACGTGTGATCGCAGACGGATTGATGGTCCCGACCGGCGACCCCGCGTTGTAGTCCGGCGCTCTGATCTGGGCTTCGGTCTGGGCCGAAAACAGGTCGCGGGGGATGTTGACCACCACCGGTCCACGCCGGCCTGATGTCGCGGACTGCAGTGCTTCCGTGATTGCCATGCCGAGCCGGTCAGGGTTCATGACGGTGATGGTGCGCTTGACCACGGGAGAGAACAGGTTGTGCTGGTCGACCTCCTGCATCGTGTCGCGATGAAAGTGGCTTGAAGTCACCAGTCCGGTAATCGCCACAACCGGAGAATAGGCCAGCTTTGCCTGTGCGAGGCCGGTTACCATGTTGACGGAGCCGGGACCGGCCTGGCCAGCCAGGAAAACACCGGGCGTGCCCTTTACCCTGCCGAAACCGTCGGCCATGTGGACGCCGGATGCCTCGTGCCGGACACCGATGTAGGTGATGTCGTCCTGCACGTCGTAGAGCGCGTCATACACCTCCATCGTTGTTGAACCGAGGAGGCCGAAGACATGCGATATGCCGGCGATACGCAACGCCTCCACAACGGCGGCTCCGCCATACATTCCCGTTGCTCCCCTGGTTCGACGACCGTGATGACTTGGAACCTTCCGGCCCATCCCGTATCCACCGTCACGGGTGGCCGGGACCAAGGAGTGTATGCGTCCCTACGCGCAGATGTCGATGAATCCAGCCACGCAAGGATGTGACCCTGCCCGATCCTCGAGCCATCGATGAGCGGGGTGTCGCGACCTCGTAGAAGATATCAAGGTCATTCAGCGGGTCGGTGGGCTCAGTCTCCCTTCTGCTGCAGTGTCCCGTGAAGTTCAGAGGATGCTGAACCGCTTGTGGCTCGGCATTCCGTTATGGACCGCGGGGGGCGACCTGACCTATTGATGGCGTCTTCACATGTCAGAATGTCGTGGAGCGAGGCGATGGTCTGGACCGACGAGATGATCCGCTAACTCGAGGAGTGGTGGGCCATGGGCACCAGCGCATCGGTCATAGGAAAGGAGCTTGGTGTTTCCAAGAACGCGGTGATCGGCAAGTCGCGCCGTCTGACGCTGCCGGTACGGCCATCGCCGATTCCTCGCGATTTTCGTTACCGTGTGTTCAGCCATCAAGTTCAACAATTCAAACGCGTCAATAACCGTAACGAGGATGTGGGCGGTCTACGAAGATACGGAAGGTCGCCTTTCCGGAAATCACGGGGCGATTCCCATGAACAAAGCGAGCGCGCGGTTTACTGCGATCATGTCGGCATCATCGAGGTGTCCGAAGACCCGGCCGATGCGGCGCGGTCTGGCCGAGAAGACCTGATCCACCATGACGTAGGATCGAATGCGCAGACCATTGCTTTCGGAGGGTTCAATCGGAACACGGATGAGCGGAGCGTCAAGCACCATTGAAGTGAGTAGTGCGACAGTGACCGAGGACGTCAGCTGGGCGAAATGATCTGACTGAATTACCAGGGCAGGGCGCGGTTTACCGTGTTCGCCCTGCAGGGCGATGGTGACGAGGTCGCCGCGCCTCACTCCTGGTGTCCGGCTTCGAGGGCGTCGAGGTGTTCAGCGAGGTCGGCTGCGGCGGTGTCCATGAATTGCACGAGTTCAGGATCGGCAAGGTTGGCTTCGTTGACGATCCCTGCTTGGCGGGCGCACTCTTCGGCAAAGCCCGGGGCGCGGGTATCGGGAACCCAAATCTGGATCGGCCGCAGACCCTGAGATCTGAGCGTGGCTCGGTGCTTCTCTACGCG
Organism: bacterium; assembly: GCA_028821455.1. Lineage (GTDB taxonomy): Bacteria > Pseudomonadota > Alphaproteobacteria > SP197 > SP197 > SP197. Next base: position 38,789 of record JAPPGE010000068.1, read on the forward strand.
TTGTGCGCCAGGCGATGCGGGGGACATGGTGTCACTCCCGTAAGTTGCACAGCGTTACATGTAACGCATTTGGTTGCTGTCGGCAACCTCCACCTAGTTCCTCAATGTTCCAGGCGCCGACATCCCACAGGGCAACAGTGCTGAATCTCCGTTCGCGTTCCATATCATGCTTTCGACACTCATTCTCCTTGCCTTTGCCGCGAGCGTCTCGGGTCCTGTCGTCATGTCTGTCCCGGACACAATGGCTCGCCGGACGGTGGTCGTGATCTTGGTTTTCCGGGACGGTGAATCCATCACGCATGACATGGTGCGGGCTATGAGATGCCAGACGGCTTCGGCATGGACCAGATGTCCGCAGGATCGGTGAGTGCCGCGCTGTTGGTCTCTGCCGGAGGGAGGACCAAAACACCACGGTCAGTCACCTTTGAACTGCAGCGCCACATCGCATTTCATCCGGACTCGTGACACTTCGGCAAGGGCAGAGGCCGCAGGTCGGACTGGGGCTCGGCATTCGGTTATGGACCGCAGGAGCGACCTGACCTATTGATGGCGTCTTCACATGTCAGGATGTCGTGGAGTGAGGCGATGGTCTGGACCGACGAGATGATCCGCCAGCTGGGGGAATTGTGGGCCAAGGGCACCAGCGCATCAGCCATAGGAAAGGAGCTTGGCGTTTCCAAGAACGCGGTGATCGGCAAGTCGCGCCGCCTCAAGCTGCCGGCGCGACCATCACCGATCGTCAGGGCGGGCGAGAAGAAGAAGCCGGCGACCGGAACCACTCCGAAGCAGCAGCAGCGCATCACCGACATCATCGAATTGACGGCGCATCTGTGTCGCTGGCCGTTTGGCAATCCCGACGAGGATGACTTCTATTTCTGTGGCAAGGCCGTGGTCCCGGGCAAGCCCTACTGCCAGGAACACAGCGACATCGCCTACGTTGCCAAGTCGGGCTCGCGCGACCGCGCATCCTGAACCGGTGTCCGGACGCGGTCAGTAGTCGATGGCCGTGATCTCGATTTCCCGTTGTCCCTTGGGCGTCGCGAAGGAGACGTCATCTCCCGATTCCCGTCCCATGAGGGCCCGCGCGATCGGACTCCTGATGGAGATCAGGCCCAAGTCGGTGTCGGCTTCATGCTCACCGACGATACGGTAGGTCGCTTCGTCCCCCGTATCGAGGTCGACCACCGTGACCCGGGCTCCGAAGGCGACCCTGTCCCGGGGTTGTCGGTCCGGGTTGATGACCTGTGCTTCGCCGAGGACACCTTCAAGCTGCCTGATGCGGGCTTCCACGAATCCCTGGCGGTCCTTGGCCGCGTGATACTCGGCATTTTCCTTCAGGTCGCCGTGTTCGCGCGCCGCTTCGATGGCCCGGGAGATCGCATGGCGCTCGCTGTTCTTGAGGCGTTTCAACTCAAGGGACAGGCGTTCAAAACCCTCTTGTGTCATGGGGTGAGTCACCTTGGGCTCGCTCCTTTCGCGTCACTCCCGCCACGTGTCATGGCACCGGTCGCGGTCCGGCGTCAACGCCTGGCGGACCACAAAAAAATGATCAACATCGCTGCCACTCCGGTCCATAATGCGCCGCCGCTTCGTCCAGCAGTCGGGAGGATGCCCAATGGTACACCTCGTCAGCTTTGACCCCGGCGTCGAAGAACGTGTGCGCTTCATCGAGGAAACCCGTCCCGGCGACATCGTGGACAGGACGCTTGATCGCCTCGAGGCTGGCGAGGATGCGCGTGATCTCGTCGTCGCTGCGGCCCTTGCAGTGTCGCGGTCGAGTGAACTTCCATCCGGACACCATGGCGGACCGATCCATCCCGTGGCAGGCATTCACGCCGTGCTGTCGATGATGGACCGGCTCGATGGCGAGGACAGTCGACTGCCGGCCATCCAGAGCGTGGCGCTGGCCTGCAAGCACATTCACCTGCCGTCCATGGGACCGACAGCCATGGTGCGGTTCGACGATCTCAACCGGGACGTCAGTCCGGAGAGAATCCTCGAGCGGCTCTCGGACTCTGTCCGGGCTCATGAGATGCGCCTTGCCGAACGGGCGCTGACCCTTGCTTGCGAGACGGTGTCGCCTGGCCGGATTCTCGATTGCCTGCTGCCGGTGGCGCTCGAGCGCAACGTGCTTGACGATCACTACTTCCTCTACCTCGTCTACGCCATGCGCGCCCTTGACGGCATCGGCTGGCAATGGGGACCGGTGCTGTTGCGTCCGGTGGTCAGGTACCTGGCACGCCACGCTCCGTTCTCCGGCTTCGGGGAGTTCGACCAGCAGGCGATCGATGACGGCATTGCCTTTCACAAGAGGCTCGGTGAACTCGATGCGCTGATGGACAGGTATCACCTCACGCCGGAAACCGTGCCCCTGAAAACCGGTCCGTCCGAGACGGCGGCGATCGAAGAGTTCGCGGACAGGGTGGGTGCCGTTGCGTCGATAGCGGAGCTGCCCGGGATGGTCGCCGAGGCCATGGGGAGTGGTCTGTCGCTGGAGGGAGCCTGCGAGGCACTCTCCATCGGCGGGGCGCGGATCTTCCTGCGGTCCCACACCGCCAATCCCTTCGACGTCCACATCCACACCGGTATCTCCGCCCGGCGTTACGTGATCGGATTTCCGGAGATCTCGTTCCGCTCGAAGTGCCTGTCGCTTCTCGGTTGGGCATGGAGTTACGAGATCCGCTATCTCGATTCCACCCTGACCTGGGACTGGCAGGGGAGCGCGCGTGCTGTGGTTGAACCAGCCAAGGTCCTGCTGGACCGCATCGAGGAGACGATCCTCGCTATTGACGGCTACGACGTCACGAGGCTCGAGGTTCCAATCAATGAGCTGGTGGCCCAGGATGCTGTCCGCGACGTCGTGAATCTGGCTCGCGCCTTTGTCCAGGCGGGGTACGATACCGGGGATCTCTTCACCCTTGCGACGCGCCTGGCGTGCCGCGAGGACGCCTCCGAAATGCATGGCTACAAGATCCAGCAGGCCGCCCTCGAGGAGTACCGGTTGTGTCGGGCACCGCTGAACTGGGTCCATGCAGTCGCGGCCGTCAAGCAGTGTTCCGTGACGGCACCGGTGAATCCGAAGAGGTTCTATCCCCGGTACGCCAGTCGCCTGGCTGCCTGAAGATCTCGCTGCCGGCGGCGGATGGGTCGCACGATGCCATGGCATGTGAGGCCGGCAGTGTGATAGTAGTGCCAGCCCGCTTGTGGAACGGAGACAAGCCCGATGAGTGGTGCGGTACTGACCCTGAAGGTGAACAGGGTCATCGACGAGGCGGTTGACATACGCTCCTTCGAGCTCGTTGACCCTGAAGGCCGTCTGCTGCCGATGTTCACGGCCGGGGCCCACGTCGACATCGAGTTGCCCAACGGTCTTGTCCGGCAGTACTCGATCTCGAGTGATCCGCGGGATGTGGACCGCTACGTTGTCGGAGTTCTGCGTGAGCCGGAGAGCCGGGGCGGATCCGTCTGCATGCACGATCGTGTCCGTCCGGGGGATCACCTGACGATCCATGGCCCGCGCAACAACTTCCCACTGTCAGCCGATGCGCACCATCACATCCTGCTGGCCGGCGGTATCGGCGTGACACCGATGATGGCCATGGCCCGTGATCTTTCGGCGCGCGAGGCCTCCTTCGAGATGCACTACTGCACGCGTTCACCGGAACGTACGGCCTTCCGCACCGACATCGCGCAATCGGACTTTGCCGGTCACGTGATCTTTCACCATGACAACGGCATTCCGGCCGACGGTCTTGATATCGCCGGTCTCCTCAGGGAGGTGCGCCCGCAAACGCATGTCTATTACTGCGGTCCGGCGGGATTCATGCAGGCCTGTGAGGCGGCATTGGCCCACTGGCCGCGCCACACCGTTCACTTCGAGTACTTTTCTGTCGACGAATCCGTCGAACATGGCGAGAACGCAGCCTTCAAGGTGAAGATCGCCAGCACCGGCGCGGTGCTCGACGTGCCGGCGGACAGCACAATCGTCGAGGTGCTGCGCGCCAACGGCCTTGAGGTCGAAACCATGTGCGAGGAAGGAATCTGCGGCACCTGCGCCACGGTGCTGCTCGACGGAGAGCCCGATCACCGGGATTTCGTGCTGGATGACGAGGAAAAGGCGCGCGGCGAGTTCATCATGGTCTGCTGCAGTCGCGCTCGTTCGCCGATGCTGACCCTCGACATCTGAACCCGTTCAGGGCGCCGAAGAGCCTCGATCCCGGGAACCGGATCAGGCGGTCATGCCACCGTCGACCACGAGCGTGTGGCCGGTGATGTATGAAGCGTGGGCGAGGAAGAGAATGCTCTCGGCGAAGTCATCGGGTTGCCCGGCCCGGTTCAGCGGGACGCGCGCGAGGCGTTCCTGGTCGCCCTCGTCGGACCAGCGGCATTCCCAGGGACTGTCGACCACGCCCGGAGCAACGGCATTGACCCGCACCTCCGGTGCCAGGGCCTTGGCCAGGGCCTGTGTCAGGTTGATGAGGCCGGCCTTCGATGCGGCATAGGCCGTCGATGATCCCGTACCCGTGAGACCGGCTACCGAACAGGTGTTGACGATCGCGCCGCCACCCTGCCTGAGTGCCGCGGCCGCGGCGCGGGCGCACCGGTAGGGACCGACGAGATTGACCGACAGCACCTTCAGCCACATGTCCTCGTCGATGGCGTCCAGATCCCGGGGTGGTACCGGGCTCGACGTTGCCGGCGTACCGGCGTTGTTGACGAGATGGTCGAGGCCGCCGAGTTCATCGATGGCGGCGGAGACCATGGCCTCGCAGCCGCGCGCATCCCCGACGTCGCCGGGTGCGGCCATGACATCCAGTCCTGCATCCCGCAGGCTTGCCACCTCCCTGGCGAGATTCGGATTTCCGGGCAGATCATTGAGGGCCACCCGGGAACCGCAACGGGCAAACAGCGTTGCGGTCGCCAGTCCGATACCGGAAGCGGCGCCGGTCACGAGACTGCGCGTGCCGGCAAGGTCGCAATTGATCACTGGGTGCCCCTGAGGCCGAGCATGGATCGTGCCTCATCGGACGTTGCGACGCGGCAGCCAAGCATGGAGACGATGCCGGCCGCCTTCTCGACGAGTTCGGCATTGGTCGCCAGAACACCCCGTTCCAGGTAGAGGTTGTCTTCCAGACCGACCCGGACGTGACCACCCTGGTTCACCACTTCCGCCACCATCGGCATCTGCAGCCGCGATATTCCGAATCCGGCCCACAGAGCGCCGTCGGGCAGCATCGAGCGAAGAAGGGTCACTGTCTCGGCGGCGGCCGGAGCTCCCCAGGGAATGCCCATGCACAGCTGGAACATGGGCGGGGGCGCGATGAGACCGTCGTCGACCATCCGGGTGGCGAGCCGGAGATGACCGGCATCGAACACCTCGAGTTCAGGCTTGACGCCGGCGGCGGCGATGCGCCGGGCCATGTCCTGCAAGTGTGCCGGGACGTTGACGAAGGCGCGTTCGCCAAAGTTCATGGTTGCCACGTCGAGGCTGCACACCTCGGGCAACAGTTCTTCCACGTGTCGGACCCGCTCCGCGGGCGTGCGGAAGGATCCTGGCACCGCTGTGCGTGAGGGATCGTCGGCCGACGGAATGAACCCGGCTCCCGGTCCGGTCGTCAGGTTGATGACAATCGTGCTGTCGGAATCGCGGATGCGGCTGGCAACTTCGGCATAAAGGTCCTGCCGCATCGATGGTGCGCCGGTTTCGGGATCGCGGACATGGATATGGCAGATCGCCGCGCCGGCCTTTCCGGCATCGATGGCGGCCTTGGCGATCTGCTCCGGGGTGACCGGAACCTTGTCGCTTCTGGAAACCGTGTCACCGCCGCCGGTAACCGCGCACGTGATGATGACGGGCCGTGACATCGAGCGGAACCTCTCCGCTCAGCCCAGCTTGAGCTGTCCGAACCGCCTGGAAAACCGTGCCACCTGTCCGCCGGTATCGACGAGACGCTGGCTTCCCCCGGTCCAGGCGGGATGAGACAGCGGATCAATCTCCAGCGTCATCGTGTCGCCTTCGTTGCCCCACGTGGAGCGGGTCACGAATTCCGTACCGTCGGTCATGACGATCCTGATGTCGTGATAGTCAGGATGAATACCGTCCTTCATGGCCAACCCCCGTCGTGCAGCACCGGGTTATAGGCAACCGCCTCTTTGCATGCAAGGTCAGTCGTGGTTGGTGTCCGTGCCGACGAGACCGACAACGATCTCGCCACTGTCGGTGCAATCGTTGCCGGCAAGGTGTCACGAGGGGACGGGTCTGTCGTCACTGCCGGCCTGCAACCATGTCGCCCGATGCAGATCCCGCCAACCGACACATTCGGTGCCTGTGCGGGTTTGTCCCCCATCACCGCCGAACACCAGTCGCGTCGTCGGAGGGTGGACTTCGGCGGACTCTGCCAGGAGTTCCTTGAAGCGCCGCAGAGGTCGCAAGAAGCTCTCATCCACAGTTGCTCCGGACTTCACTTCGCAACCAATGATGGACAGGCCATTCTGGATGACAAGGTCGACTTCAGGTCCGCGCGCGGAACGGAAATGGAACATGCCGTCGGGTTCACCACGGTGAATTCGGTGCTTGAATATCTCGGCGGCGACCCAGCTTTCGAAGATGGCGCCGCGCAACGGATGGTGTCGAAGTTCGTCGGCCGAACGAATGCCCAGGAGACGACATGCGAGACCACTGTCCATGACGTGAAGCTTCGGCGCCTTGACCAGTTGCTTGCGCAGGTTTCTGTGCCAGGCCGGCAGGCGAAACACGAGAAAACTCGCCTCCAGAACGGACATCCAGGTGCGGATGGTGTTATGCGAAACACCCGCGTCTCCGCCGATATCGGAGAGGTTGGTCTCCTGTGCAGTGCGGCTGGCCGCCAACGCCATGAATCGGCCAAACGCCTCGAGGTTGCCAATCTGCGACACCTGGCGCAGATCCCGTTCAACGTACGTGGCCAGATAGTCGCCCAGCCAGCGTCTGGCGTTCAGTCGGCGCCCGTGAATGGCCGGATATCCCCCCCGGAACATCACCTGGCACAGGTCGGTTGTCGCAGAATCAAAGGCAATCAGCTCGTCGAAACTCAACGGCAGCAGGTGGACGATTGCGGTCCGACCGGCCAGGGACTGCGCGATCGTTCGGGTGAGTCCGAAGTGTTGCGACCCGGTGACGATGTAGCGCCCTGGCTCTGGGCGCTCGTCGACGATGGTCTGGATGTAGCTGCTCAGGTCAGGAGCATGCTGGATTTCGTCGATGATGGCGCCGTCGGGGTACTCTGCCAGGAATCCGCGTGGATCGTTGCGCGCATACTCGCGTTCGTCGAGTGGCTCGAGGTTGACGTAGGGCTTCTTCGGGAACACCGCCCGGCAAAACGTGGTCTTGCCGGATTGTCGGGGGCCGGTGATAGTCACCACGGGATAACTGCTGGCGAAGCCGAGAACCAGTGATTCCAGTGTGCGAGGCTTGTACATCATGCATGAATTGTAAATCTTACTTACAATCCATGCAATTTTGATCGCATGAGAGTTCATGTGCCGAGCCGCAGGTCACGCACGTCGGAACGTCAGGTGCCCGTCGAGGAACGCGTTCGCATCGAAGACGCGGGGTGCTGCGCCAGGACGAACAGATGTCGTTTGATGCGACGCGTGCCGCACAGACTGTCGTCGCCGGCCATCTCGCTGTTGCGGACTCCGTCAGACGGGCATCGGGGTGGTCGCGAATGACGCCGGTGGCGTGGACATCGTCGATTGCCCGGCAGGAACAGGGCCAGTGCCGGAATGGCGGAAATCCAAACCACTGGGCAACCTGAAAGCCCGCGCTGCCGGTCCTGGGCAGCGTCCCTTGCGGAGATCACCAGCCACGTTAGCGACGCCGGTCTCGCAAGAACCGGAGATCCTCTGGGAATAACGCAACCGCCGGGTGCGGAGGTGATCCGCGCAGGTGGCTGTTGCCACTCACCGATCATACCCTGATAACCTGAAACCGGAGCGATTCATGCAGGAAGTCTTCGATTTCATCGTCGTTGGTGCCGGCTCGGCTGGGTGTGTTCTCGCCAACCGGCTGAGCGGGGATGGCCGGACAACGGTCCTGCTGCTCGAGGCGGGGGGCCGTGACCGGCACCTCTACATGCCGATCCCTGCAGGTTTCATGGACATTCTCAATGCGGAAGGCGTGAGGTGGACCTACTTCAGCGAACCCGAACCACAGCTTGGCCACCGCCGCATGTGGCAGCACCGCGGCAAGGTGCTCGGTGGTTCATCGTCAATCAACGCCATGATGTACATCCGCGGCCACGCCCTTGACTACGACACCTGGGCCGCCATGGGAGCTTCCGGCTGGGCCTGGCCGGACGTGCTGCCGTACTTCCGCCGCATGGAGACCTACGACAGGGGAGCGGATACCTACCGGGGCGACAGCGGACCGCTTCGCGTACAGTCAGCAGGCCATGACTCGCCTCTCTTCGAGAGCTTCGTGGAGGCCGGCGTCCAGGCGGGCTACCGGTTCAACCCGGACGTCAACGGCCGCACTCAGGAAGGATTCGGCCCCTGCGACAGCACGGTCTGGAGGGGCCGCAGGTCAAGCACGGCACGTACGTACCTCAGTGCTGCGGCCGGCCGGCGTAACCTCGAGGTGAGGACAGACGCCCGGGCTTTCGAGGTGGTGCTCGACGGCCACCAGGCCACGGCCGTGCGGTATCGCGAGAACGGGCGCGACCGGGAAGTCCGGGCACGGCGCGAGATCGTGCTTGCCTGCGGCGCCATCAACACCCCGCATCTTCTCATGCTGTCGGGCATCGGTCCGGAGGATGAGCTCTCGCGCCACGGCATCGATGTGGTCGTCAACCAACCAGATGTCGGGGCGAACCTGATGGATCACCTGTGCCTCTACATGCAGTGGCGCTGCCTCAGGCCGGTGAGTCTGCAACCCCACGCCCGCCTTCCACGGCGCTGGCTGACGGGTGCACGGTGGCTGCTGACACGCACCGGCATCGCCGCCCGCACCCAGGGTGAGGCGGTGGCCTTCATACGCAGCCGACCCGGGGTTCGACAGCCTGACGTGCAGATCGACTTCATGCCCGCGGCCTTTCTCGAGAACCGGGAGGTAGCACCCGTTCCCCACGCCTTCTCCGTACACTTCGGTCCCCTCAGACCGACCAGCCGCGGGCGGGTCGCATTGCAATCGTCCGACCCCTTCCAGCCGCCCCGGATCACCTTCAACTACCTCTCCACCGACGAGGACTGGCGTGACATGCGCCGCGCAGTCGGTCTCGTGCGCGAGGTGTTTCGCCAACCGGTCTTCGACGGTTTGCGTGGAGCGGAGCTGTTGCCTGGCGACGACGTAGTGAGCGGGGAGGGTATCGATGCCTTCATACGCGATACCGCCACCACCAACTTTCATGTCTGCGGCACCTGCCGCATGGGTGAGGACACGGTGCTGGATTCCGAGTGCCGGGTGCGCGGCATCGACCGCCTGCGCGTGGCCGACGCGTCCGTCATGCCGCGGATCACCAGCGGCAACACCAATGCCCCGACCATCATGATTGCCGAAAAAGTGTCCGACATGATCCGGGGGATCAGCGAGCCTTCGGCTGCCGTCGATATCCCTGTCGAGAAAGACTGGGAGACGATACAGCGGCCTGGATCACCGGCGCGCTCCTGACCGCTTCACTTGTTGGTCCGGTTGACCGCTGATATAGCAGCGCCTGTGTCGAGATCAGGTCCAAAGACCAGACGCCCTGGCAGCAGGACGGAATCACCGGAACGCGAGGGCAGTCGTGATCTGGGTGAACTGCGGCGCCTTCTCCCCTACCTTGCTCCCTACAAGGTCCACGTGGCAGGCGCCGTTCTGGCGCTTATCGTCGCAGCGGTGGCCGTGCTGGGTCTTGGTGTCGGGCTGAGAGTCCTGATCGACCGTGGATTGGCCGAGACCGACACCGACATCCTTGACCAGGCTCTTGTTGTGCTCATGGTCACTGTCGTCATCCTCGCCATCGCCAGCTTTGCCCGGTCATGGCTGGTCTCCTGGATCGGCGAACGCGTAGTGGCGGATCTGCGCCGGGACGTCTTCGACCGGATGATCGCCATGTCGCCGACCTTCTTCGAGGTAACCCGTATCGGCGAGGTGCATTCCAGGCTTGTAACGGATACATCCGTCCTGCAGACGGTTGTCGGATCATCGGTGTCCATGGCCCTGCGCAACATCCTGCTGCTGGCTGGTGGCACGGCCATGCTCGCGGTGACAAGCGCCAGGCTGACAGCAATCGTGATTCTCATGGTGCCGGTGGTGCTGATGCCGGTCCTGTTGTTTGGCCGTCGCGTGCGCCGCCTGTCACGGCTGTCGCAGGATCATCTTGCCGATGTCGGCCACCGGGTTGATGAATCACTGAGTGCCGTTCCCACCGTACAGGCCTTCGTCCGCGAGAACTTCGAGCGCCAGCGTTTCGGCGACACGGCCGAGATGGCGTTCCACACAGCGGTGCGGCGCATCACTGCCCGGAGCTTCCTGTTCTCAAGTGTCATCCTGTTGCTGTTCGGCGGCATTGCCGGTGTCCTGTGGATGGGCGGCCACGATGTTCTCGCTGGCCGCATCAGCGGCGGAGACCTGGCGTCATTCGTCTTCTATGCGGTGATCGTGGCCGCCGCCGCGGGCGTGCTGAGCGAAATCTGGGGCGAACTCCAGAGGGCCGCCGGCGCCGCGGAACGCCTGAGCGAGCTTCTCCTGGCGCGATCGGACATATGCGAATCGGCCAATCCCGTGGCGTTGCCCGAACCGCCACAGGGTATCGTCGGTGTTCAGGATGTCATCTTCCGCTACGACACACGCCCCGACGAACCCGCCGTCAACGGCGTCTCGTTCGATGTCGGACGTGGCGAGACCGTGGCCCTGGTCGGGCATTCAGGGTCAGGAAAAAGCACCCTGTTTCGCCTCCTCCTGCGGTTTCACGACCCACAGGAGGGCGCCATTACCCTGGATGGAGTCGACGTCCGGGAAGCTCCCATCGCCAGCCTGAGGCAGCGCATTGCCCTTGTGCCCCAGGAGCCGGTGATCTTCGGCGCGTCGATTGCCGAGAACATCCGCTACGGCAGGCCAGGGGCGACGCTGGACGATGTCCGCGCCGCCGCGCGGAGCGCCTTTGCTGACGGGTTCATCGCCCGCCTTGCGGAAGGCTACGACACCTTTGTTGGCGAACGCGGAACGCGTCTTTCCATCGGCGAACGTCAACGGATCGCCATTGCCCGGGCGATCCTGAAGGATGCGCCCCTGCTGCTGCTCGACGAGGCGACCAGTGCTCTCGATGCGGAAAGTGAGCGGGAGGTCCAGAAGGCCCTGAAGACGCTGATGACAGGGAGGACAACCCTGGTCATTGCCCACAGGCTGGCGACGGTCCTCAAGGCCGATCGGATCATCGTGCTTCACGAGGGACGGATCGTCGAAAGCGGTCGCCACGAAGACCTCGTGGCGGCCGATGGCCGCTACGCGAGGCTTGCCCAGTTGCAGTTCGATGAAACCCTGTCCGGTGCGGAATAGCGCGTTATGTGGAGGATTTCCCCGTGTTGAGGACACGCTTTACCGAACTCTTCGGTTCCAGACATCCCCTGTGCTGCGGGGGCATGACCCATGTCGGCCGCGCGCCCTTTGTCGCCGCGGTATGCGAAGCCGGGGTCCTGGGGTTCCTGACCGCGCTCACCCAGCCCGATCCGGAAGAGCTGCAACGGGAAATCGGCCGTCTGCGCGACGCCACCGACCAGCCATTCGGTGTCAACCTCACCATCCTGCCGACGCTGAAGCCAGTGCCTTACGAGGAGTATCTCGATGCGGCCCTTGAGGCCGGTGTCACGATCATCGAGACCGCGGGCAACAACCCCGAGCGCTTCGTGCCAAGGATCAGGGCTGCGGGGGCGCGTCTCATCCACAAGTGCACGTCACTGCGCCATTCCATCAAGGCCCAGAAGATCGGCTGCGACGCAATCGCCATCGACGGTTTCGAGTGTGCCGGACATCCGGGCGAGGATGACGTGCCCGGACTCGTACTGATCCCGGTGGTGGTCGACAGGGTCTCCATTCCGGTCATCGCGTCTGGCGGATTCGCCGATGGCCGCGGGTTGGTGGCGGCGCTGGCGCTGGGCGCGGAGGGCATCAACATGGGCACCCGCTTCATGGTCACCCGGGAAGCCGCCATTCACGACCGGGTCAAGGAAGCCGCGGTTCAGGCCACGGAACGCGACACCCAGCTCATTCTGCGCAGTTTCAACAACACCGCCCGCTTTTTCCGCAACTCCGTCACGCAACGGGTGGCGGAACTCGAGGCGAGACCGGGCGGTGTGACCATCAACGAACTGGCGCCGCTCATCGCCGGCGCGGAAGGGCGCAGGCTCTTCGATGAAGGCGATCTCGAGTCCGGCATCTGGTCCGCCGGTCAGGTCCTGGGACTGATCAACGACATCCCTCCGATGAGGGAACTTGTCGAGCGGATCATGGCCGACGCCACGGCCATCATGGAGCAGCGCCTGGCGTCGATGCACGTTACCGCATGATTTGGCCGCCATTGACGTCCACGGTCGCACCGGTGATGAAGTCCGCCTCGTCCGCCACAAGGAAGAGAACACAGCGCGCCACATCCTCGACTCGTCCGAGGCGTCCTGCCGGAATGTGATTGCGGACGAGATCGTCGAGCCATTCCTGCGGCGCGACACGCACCATGTCCGTGTCGATGTATCCGGGCGCCACGGCGTTGACGGTAACCCCCCGGGCGATACTCTCTTTCGCCAGCGCCTTGGTGAAGGAGATGATGGCGCCCTTGGCGGCACCGTAGGCGGTTTCGCCATAGTTCGGGGCAAATGCCGACAGTGAGGCGATGTTGACGATACGCCCGAAACCGGCCTTGCGCATGGGCGCGATGACCTGGTGGGTGACATTGAAGTAGCCGTTGAGATTGGTGTCGATCACCTGCCGCCAGACGTCATCGCCCATCTTGTGCATGAAGCGGTCCGGTGAGATGCCGGCGTTGTTGACCAGGATGTCGATGGCGCCGTGATCGGCAACCACCCGTTCAACCCCTTCTCTCGAAGCCTGATAGTCGGCGACATTCCACTTGTAGGCGGGGATGGCGTGTTCTTCTGTCAGGCTGCGGGCGGCATCGTCGTTTGCCCGGTAGTTGGCCGCCACCCGGTAGCCGGCGGCGGCAAGCGCGCGTGCGATACCCCGGCCGATACCTCGTGACGCTCCGGTCACAAGCGCCAGTCTTGTCATGGCGATCCATTCCCTGCTCATGTGGCACAATCACTGGAACATCATTGTCGCCGAATTGTCCCGAGGGAGAAACACGTGAGCCGCGTCATCGATCTTCAGCGTCAGGCACGCGGCCGCATCGAGGTGGTCCTCGACCGGCCGGACAAGCTGAACGCTCTCTCACTCGTGCTTCTCGGAGAACTGACCGAAGTTCTGAACAGCCTGGATGGCGAAGGCGAACTGCGCTGCGTGGTGCTCTCCGGCGCCGGCCGTGCGTTCTCCGCTGGCGCCGATCTGGCGGATCTCCGCCGACTGGACCCGTCCAACGCGGAACGGTTCATCCGCTGCCTGCACGCCGCCTGCCAGGCGGTGAGGGACTGTCCGGTGCCGGTGATTGCGAGGATCGACGGTCCGTGTCTGGGTGGCGCCCTGGAACTTGCCGCGAGTTGTGACATGCGTGCCGCATCCGAACGCTCGACCTTTGCCATGCCGGAGGTGAGGCTCGGCATTCCCTCGGTGATCGAGGCCGCCCTGTTGCCGCGTCTGATGGGCTGGGGACGAGCCGCGGAGTTGCTCTTCACCGGTCGTACGCTGACCGCGAGCGAGGCACTCGCCGCCGGTCTGGTGGAGGCCGTGGCCGAGGATCCGGCGGATATCGTGGAGAACTGGGCGGGCGACATTCTCGATGCCGGGCCATGCGCCATCCGGGCCCAGAAGAATCTGATGCGGGTCTGGGAGCGTTTCCACGTGGACGACGCCATCGAGGCCGGCGTCGAGGCCTTCTGCAGGAGCTGGGAGAGTGACGAAGCACCCCGGAGAATAGCAGGTATCGTCGCCGGGCGGCCCGCTACCGGTCGGTCAGCTTGAACTCGATTCGGCGGTTGCGCTGCATGGTGTCGGCATCCTCACCGTCGGCAAGGGGCTGGAATTCGCCGAGACCGGCGGCCATCAGGCGGTGTTCGGGCACGCCCAGGGAGACCAGGAAACGGACGACGGAGGTGGCGCGGCCCGTCGACAGTTCCCAGTTGCTCGGGAATTGGGGCGTCTGGATCGGGATCGAGTCAGTGTGACCGTCCACCCTCAGGATCCAGTCTACATCATCGGGAATCTCCGAGACAAGTTCCTGGATGAGATTCGCGATCTCGCGCAGGTTCTCCTGGCCCGCTCCGGAGATCTCCGCGCTGCCGCTGGAAAAGAGGATTCCCGACTGGATTATGAAGCGGTCACCCTCGACCTTCACGCCCTGCCGGTTGCCGAGGTGGTCGTGCAGGCGGGCAAGGAAGTCGCTGCGGTAACGGCTGAGATCCTGGACCCGTTCGGCCAGCGCGGCATTGAGCCTCTCGCCCAGCGACGTGATCTGCACCAGGTCCTGGGCAGCCCTGACTTCCGCTGCCTCGAGGGCGCTGTTGAGCGAGGCCAGATGGTCTCGCAGGTCGGCGATCTGCTGTGCCTGCGAACCACCCAGTTCCACGGCCAGGTCCAGTTCGCCTTCGACGATGCCGAGGCGATACGTGAGTTCATCAATCTGCCGGTTACGGTCGGTCACCTCCCGTTGGGCGAGAAGCGTGCGTTCCTGTTCAGAGGAAAGCTCGGATTCCAACTCCCGCGTGCGGTCGCGCGCGGAAGACAGTGAGGCTACGAGCTGGTCGATTCTCGTCCCCGCATCGCTGAGTTCCTGTTCCCTTGTCGCGAGCGCCTCGCCAGTCCGCTCCTCCGCCTCGCGGGACTGGTGGAGCAGGAGTGCAAGGCGTTCGAGTTCACTGCGTTCCGACGCGAGGGTCTGCGCGAGTTCCTCCTCTCTGCCGTGTGCCTCCTGGAGACTGGCATGCGTGCGGCCGAGTTCCGTCTCCCGTTCAGCAAGCATGGTCCGCGTCTCGCCAAGCTCGCTCTCCCGCTCGGCGAGGATGGCCAGCGTCTGACGAAGCGCAGTCTCCCGTTCGGCAAGGGTCGCCAGTGTCTCGCCAAGTTCGTCTTCCCGTTCGGCGAGATTGGCCAGTATTTGTGCAAGCGCAGATTCCCGCTCTGAGAGGGTGAACTGCGTCTGTCCAAGTTCGCTCTCGCGTTCGGCGAGCGTCGCCTGCACCTGGCCAAGCTCGGTTTCCCGTTCGGCAAGAGTGGCTTGTGTTTCGCTGAGTTCAACGTCCCGTTCGGCAAGTGCGTTTTGTATGAGCAAGAGTTCAGCTGCCCGGGTGGCCAGACGGTGCTCGAGTTCCGCTTCAAGGGCCCGCGCCTCTTCCAGAACCAACAGCATGCGTGCGACGTCGCCCTCGAGATTGCGCCGCACCTGCTGCAGGGCATCGATGTCTCTCTGCAGGCTGGCCAGTTCAGCCGATCTGCGCGCCAGGGCGTCCTTGCTGGCGGCCGCATCGTCTCGTGTGCTGTCGAGATCCTCTTCCAGCAGTTGGAGGCGTGCCCGCGCGTCGTCGAGCTCGCGTTCGCTGGAGAGCACCCTTGCCTCGAAAGCCGAACGTTCCGCTTCCAGGGTGTCGCGTTCCTGCGACAGAAGGGCGAGCGACCGGTTCGCGTGGTCCCTTGCCGCCGCTGACTGCTGAAGTTCTGCCGAGAGCTGTGTCAGCTGTTCGCGGATCAAGGCATTGTTGCTGCGTTCCAGGGACAGCATGCCTGTGAGTTCCTTGATCTGAGCCTGCAGCCGGCTCATGACCTGGTCCTGGCCGGTCAGGGCGGCTCCCTGGAAGAGCTGTGCAATCATGAAAACCGACAGGGCGAAAATCAGCACCATCAACAACGCTGACAGTGCATCGACAAAGCCGGCCCAGGTCTCGCCACCCGATTGTGCACGGCGGCCGCGAAAGGCCATGGACCTAGGCGCCTCCGTCGCCGGGGCGTGCCGCCGCGATGGTGCGTGCCAGCAACCTGATTTCCGCCCGCACGTCGTCGGCGATGGCGCTCCGTCCCGAAGCGGTCTCCTCGACCAGTCGGTTTATCGCATCGTCGAGATTGCGAAGATGGGTCCGGCTGGCTTCGTCGAAGGCGGTGCTCTTCTGGGTCTCGATCAGGTGCTGGATGACCACCTTGAGATCCGCCAGGCTCTCGATCAGCGTGCCGAGCTGTCTCTGTTCGGCACCGATGCGGTCGACCATGGAGAGGAGCCTGTCCGCGAGTGTGGAAATCTTCTCGTCGATCTGCCGGTGGTTCACGAAGTTCCTGTCGAGGACGGCGTTGAGGCGGTCAAGGCTCTCGGCGGTCTGCTCGAGGAGGGCACTGACGTAGGCCGGAGCATCCCCGCCCTCCGGCGTGTCACCGTCGCCGCGTCCCGAGTGGAGCCTTGTCACCGATGACAGCCATTCTTCCAGCTCGTTGTAGAACCGGTTGAGGGCCTGACCGGACTGCAGGTCGAGAAAGCCGAGGATCAGGGATCCGGCAAGCCCGAAGAGTGACGAACTGAAGGCAGTTCCCATGCCGGAGAGCGGCGATGCCATGCCTTCCTTGAGATTCTCGAAGAGGCCGACAATGTCCTGTCCCGGGTCGAGATTGAGGGTGTTCAGTGTCGCACTGACCCCGCCGATGGTCTTGATGAGCCCCCAGAACGTCCCGAGCAGTCCCAGAAAGATGAGGAGGCCGATGAGGTAACGCGAAATCTCGCGGGATTCGTCGAGCCTGGCGCCGATGCTGTCGAGGATCGAACGCGTCGACGTCGGGGAGAGGCTGAACTGCGCACCGGACGAACGACGCTTTCCGAGCATGGCGGCCATCGGCGCCAGCAGCCGGGGGGTTGTCTGGAGGCGGAGTTGTGGTCTGCGAAAGCTGTCGATCCAGGCGACTTCCCGGTAAAGCATCTGGGGTTGCCGGAAGATGTAGAGGATGCCGAACAGGAGGACGCCCAGAATCAATCCGTTGAGCAGGGGGTTCGCCTGGAAGGCGACCATCAGCGTCACCGACAGGAAGGCCGTGATGACCAGCACCACGAGAAGGAACACAGCCATCCTGATGATGTAGCGGTTCGGGCGCGTCATGCGATGCTCCACATCAACCCGACATGCTCCGGGTCACCGGTTCGTCCCACAATGATGTCACCGGCAGCCCTCGTGGATGTGGTTACCATGTCCTTGAGTGTGTCGTCCATTGGTCACCGCGAGGTGGCGGCATTGTGTCAGGAAAGTGACCGGAGCATGTGGCCATGGATCCCCGGATTTCCGGCAAGGACGGAGGGTGGCGCGGCGCCGGGAAGAGTGCCATCAAGTCGGGTGACGATACCCCCAGCTTCCTGGATCAGAATGGTGCCGGCCGCCAGACTGTCCGGATCGGCGCCGTCCGCCCAGTAGCCGTCAAGCCTGCCGCCTGCCAGCCAGGCCAGGTCGAGTGACGGCGCGCCAAGGCAGCGCAGACGGGGACCCTGTTTCAGCAGCCGGGCGATGCCGAGGGCACTTGGCACACCGTCGCCGTGGGCAAGGACGCTCCCGGGGAGCGCTCTGGTCCGGGAGACCCGCAGACGCCGCGAATGCATGAAGGCGCCGTGCCCCCGTTCGGCCCAGAAAAGCTCGTCCCTCAGGGGGTCGAGGACGACACCGGCGACGACCTCGCCGGTCATCTCGACGGCGACGGCAACGGAGACATGGGGAACGGCATGGATGAGGTTGTCGACGCCATCGAGCGCACTGACGACCCAGCGGCTGCCGCCCTCCG
This sequence comes from bacterium, assembly GCA_028821455.1. Classification (GTDB taxonomy): domain Bacteria; phylum Pseudomonadota; class Alphaproteobacteria; order SP197; family SP197; genus SP197. The sequence goes on from JAPPGE010000068.1 coordinate 56,649, forward strand.
GGTCATCGAAGGAGAAATCCGGACGGGCTCGGGCGAGTTCCCGTCTGATGGTCTCTCCCGCGCGGCGCCTGGAGGCCTCGACGAACCGTGCTGCCCCCGCCATCGAGGACACCAGGTTGTCGGCCTCGTTGTAGTCCCTGATCAGGGCGACCGCCGCTTTCGACGCCGCCTTCGCCATGACGTTGATGAGAGGCGATTGGGAGGCCAAGACTGTCGATCAGTCCTTCGCGCGTTCCCGGTAGGTCGCGTCCACGGTATTGACCACCACCCTGACACCGGTCTCGATGTGTGGTGGAACCATGATGCGCAGTCCGTTCTCCAGGATGGCGGGCTTGTAGGATGACGCGGCAGTCTGTCCCTTGACCACCGCTTCGGTTTCAACAATGGCGAGAACGACCGTTTCCGGCAGGGAGACGCCGACAACCTCGTCTTCATGGGACTGGATCATGACCTCCATGCCGTCCTGGAGAAAGGCCGCATCGGAACCCAGCATGCCACGGTTGATGATCGTCTGCTCGAAGGTCTCGGAATTCATGAACGTGAAGGAGTCCGCATCGGCAAAGAGGAACTGGTGCGGCGTGTCCCAGAGCCTGACCCGTTCCACGGATTCCGACGACCGGAACCGCTCGTTGAGCTTCGTGCCGTCGCGGATGTCCTTGAGTTCCACCTGGAGATAGGCGCCACCCTTGCCAGGCTGGGTGTGCTGGATTCTGGTGGCGACCAGAAGCCGGTCCTTGTGGTGGATCACCATGCCAGGACGGATCGCGTTGCCGTCGATCTTCATGACATCACTACCTGATGTTGGGAGTTTCGAGCGGCGCGGACGCTAGCACCGCCCCCTGCCCGAGGCAAGGCCACGTGCGACCATGATCCGGTAATCATAACGCTTCCACATGATCTTCACGTTGTATTTCCTGCTCATGATCTCAGAGTCATATCTGCGAATAGTGATCTGACATTCACAACCGTTGCGAAAGGACCATCACGATGAATCAGATCGCCCGCATGCAGGTCCTGCCGATGTCGTCGCTGATCCGCATCCGCATCAGGGGTTCATCAACACCACGCGGGCTGGCAGGGGTGCGCAGAATGACTTTCGCGCCGGTCCTGATCGTGAGCTGGCAGCATTCCCCAAGCCGAGTCCGACTGCTAGCGACAGGCCGACTTGATGCACTGATGAATGTCGATTATGCTCTGCATCATGAGAACAACCATATCGCTTGACGAGTACCTCGAGAGGCAGGTTCGCCGACGGGCGGCCGCCGAGGGCCTCAGCGTCAGCGCATTCATCTCCAAGGTCCTCAACGACGCGCTGAAACGGCGGGCACCGCCGGAGCAGACCCCGTTCCGCCTGGTGACGGTGCGCAATGCACGTCTTCTCCCGGGGGTCGATCTCGATTCGCCAAGATCGCTCGATGTGGAGGATGACCGGGCGCAGTTCGGACGGTGAGGTCGTGACACGCGATGCTCCTTCCCGACGTCAACGTGCTGATCTACGCGCATTTCGAGAACATCGTTGCGGAACAGGCCGACTACGCGCGTTGGCTCACCCGATTGGCGACAGGATCCGAGCCGTTCGCTCTTTCCGTCCTCGTCCTGTCTGGATTCGTTCGCATCGCCACCAATCCCCGGATATTCGATCCGCCATCGAGCCTGGAAAGGGCTTTTGCCTTCGTCTCGTCGCTTGTCGAACGGCCGACGGCCCGGATTGTCGGTCCCGGTCCCGATCACCTAGAGATTTTCGAGCGGCTGTGCCGTGAAGCGGGCGCGACGGGGAAGCTGGTTGCCGACGCTCAACACGCGGCGGTTGCGGTCGAGCACGGCTGCACCATGGTGTCCACCGACTCCGACTTCAACCGGTTCGCCGGGGTCCGGTGGCACCACCCGCTGCGCCCCGACGGTCTGTAGCTTCGGCGCATTCTGATACGGATTCCGGCGGGAGCCCTATCTGTCCGGCGCCGGGTTGCGTGGTCACTTCGAATGTCTCGCATTCCCTGCCGGGCGCCGCGGATGTGACATCGGGTGCGGGTGATGGTTTTCAGCATTCCTCTGTGCCGCAGCGCCGCTGCTGTCTGGCGAGCGGCTCAGGGCGGTGAGGGAGTCTCACCTCGGTCGTTGTGGCGGGGCGGGGAGTTCGTGGTGGAATGTGCCACCAGATGTTCGGGTCATGTCGGCGATGCGGGCGACGATGGAGGGCTCGCCCTTCAGGTGAATGTCGCGCCAGCCCAGGCGCAGGGCGAGCATGGCGTATCCGGCATCGGGGCCGCAGTCGATCAGCGCCCGTAACGAAGGGGTGTCGGCGCCGGCCTGACGCATCATTTCCAGAAGATAGGCCGGACCCAGCCGCGCGCAGGCCCCCGGTGCGGTGACAAGGAGGATCGCCCGGTTGCATCGCCGGGCCTCCGCCACGGCCGCGCGGGCTTCCTCCAGGGTTTCGACGACGCGGGGTGTCAGGCCGCCTCCAGCGCCACCAGTCCAGGGAGCGGTGTGCCCTCGAGCCATTGCAGGAAGGCGCCGCCAGCCGTGGAGACGTAAGAGAACCCGTCCGCGGCGCCGGCATGGGTGAGAGCGGCTGCCGTATCGCCGCCGCCCGCCACCGAGAAGACCGAACCGATCTGGGTGAGATCCGCGATTGCGCGGGCGAGACCGACGGTGCCTGCGTCGAACCCGTCGCGTTCGAACATCCCCATGGGCCCGTTCCAGACCACGGTCCTGCATCCTCCGATGAGGCGCGAGGCCGCCGCTACGCTCAGCGGTCCGATGTCGAGAATCCGTGCCTCGCGGTCAATGGCGTCAAGACCACAGGGCACCGGTCGGCCATCCTCCTCGACGACAGCATCGACAGGCAGGTGAATGGCATGACCACGCTCGCGGGCCGCCTTCATGATGCGATCGGCGGTATCGGTCATGTCGCCCTCGTGGAGCGAGGCACCGATCCCGGTGCCTTGGGCGGCGAGAAAGGTGTTGGCCATGGCGCCGCCGACGACGAGATGATCCGCCCAGCGTGACAGATGGTCCAGAATGGCAAGCTTGGTCGACACCTTGGCGCCGCCGACGATGGCGGCCACCGGACGTGCGGGGTGAGTGAGTGCCCGGGCGATGGCGTTGACTTCCTCCTCCATGAGGCGTCCGGCACAGGATGGCAGCAGACGTGCCAGCGACGTCACCGAGGCATGGGCGCGGTGGCTGACCGAAAATGCATCGTTGACGTAGATGTCGCCGAGGGCGCCGAGGGCACGGGCGAAGTTCCGATCATCAGCCTCCTCTCCCGGGTGGAAGCGGAGATTCTCGAGAACGGCAACGTCACCGGGTCCGGTGGCCGCAATGGTGTCTGCGGCGCTGTCGCCGATCGTGTCGGTGGCGAAGGCCACCGGACGACGAAGGGCATCCGCGACGGCGACGGCGACGGGAGCCAGAGACAGCGAGGGATCGGGCCTGCCTGCCGGTCTGCCGAGATGGGCGAGAATGATCGTGCGGGCTCCCTTGCCTGCGAGTTCGCGCACGGTGGCGAGGCTCCGGGCGATCCGTTCGCTTCCCGTGACACATCCACCGTCGATCGGCACGTTGAGATCGAGGCGCAACAGGACCCGCCTGCCGGCGGGATTGATGTCATCAAGTGTGCGGAAGGTGCCCACGGCCGGGCAGGGCGTTCTCCTAGAGGAACCTGGCGAGCGACGCTGCGGTGTCGCTCATCCGGTTCGAGAATCCCCATTCGTTGTCATACCAGGAAAGCACCCTGACAAACCGGCCGTCGATGACCTTGGTCTCGCCGAGATCGAAGACGGAACTCGCTGGATTGTGGTTGAAGTCACTGGAAACGAGGGGCTTGTCGTTGACCGCAAGAATACCCTTGAGACGGCCGCGCGCCGCCTTGCTGACAGCGCGGTTGACAGCCTCCACACTGGTCTCCTGCAGTGCCTCGAACTTGAAGTCGACGAGACTGACATTGGGCGTGGGAACCCGGATCGACGTGCCGTCGAGCTTGCCTTCGAGTTCCGGCAGCACCAGGCCCACGGCGCGGGCGGCGCCGGTGGAGGTGGGAATCATGGACGCCGATGCGGCACGTGCCCGGCGCGGGTCGGCGTGCAGGGTGTCGACCGTTCTCTGGTCTCCGGTGAAGGCGTGGATGGTTGTCATGAATCCGTGACGGATGCCGACCGCCTTGTGAAGCACGGCGGCGACTGGCGCCAGGCAGTTGGTCGTGCACGATGCGTTGGAGATGACATCGTGCGCCTTGCGAAGTTTGCCGTGATTGACCCCGTAGACCACCGTGAGATCCGCCCCTTGCGCCGGCGCGGAGACCAGGACCTTGCGGGCGCCGGCATCGAGGTGCTGTGAGGCCTTCTCGCGGGAGGCAAAGATGCCCGTGCATTCCATGACGACGTCGATCTCGAGGTCGCCCCAGGGAAGACGGGAGGGATCCCGCTCCTGGATCACAGTGACACTCTTTCCATCGACCTCGAGCGCGGACCCGCGCGCCGAAACCTCACCCGGGTAGGTGCCGTGAACCGTGTCGTATTTCAGGAGGTGAGCGTTGGCCTCGGCGGTGCCCAGATCGTTGATGGCAACGAACTCCAGGTCATCGCGCCCCGATTCCATCGCGGCACGAAAGACAAGGCGGCCGATACGGCCAAATCCATTGATGGCAACGCGTACCGCCATACCTTCCTCCAGGGTCGATGAGAGACCCCGTCCTAACTGTTTCCATGGCCGCCGGTCAACGCATCCCTTGGGACAGCCGGGCCCTTCCTTGTCAGAGGCGCTTTCTGACCGCCTCGACGACCGCCTCGGGCGTGATGCCGAAGTGCTCGTAGAGCGCTCCGCCGGGCGCCGATTCACCAAACCCGCCGACGCCGACAAACCCGCCTTCTTCGCCGATGATGTCCGTCCACCCGAAGGGCAGGGACGCCTCGACGGCGACGGTCGCCCGGTCGCGCGGGATCAGGGCGGCGCGTGCATCCTGACCCTGGCTCCTGAAGAGTTCCTGGCACGGCATCGACACGACCCGCGTGCCGATCCCGTCATCCTCGAGAATCCGGCCTGCCTCGATGGCGATCGCGACTTCCGATCCACTGGCAACGATGGTCGCCCGGTGTGCTGCCGCGGCCTCGCGAATCACGTAGGCGCCCGTGCTGCAGGCGTTGCCGGGAAGAGGTTCATGCCTCGACTGGGGAAGACCCTGCCGGGAGAGCGCGATCACCGATGGCGTCGTCTGCGCGGTCAGGGCCAGTTCCCAACACTCGGCGGTCTCGATGGCATCCGCCGGTCGGTAGACATTCAGGTTGGGAATGGCCCTCAGGCTGGCGAGGTGTTCGACCGGCTGGTGTGTCGGCCCGTCCTCGCCAAGTCCGATCGAGTCATGTGTCATCACGTAAACGACGCGCTGCTGCATGAGAGCGGCAAGGCGGATGGACGGACGGCAGTAGTCGGTGAACGCAAGAAAGGTCCCGCCGTAGGGGATGATCCCGCCATGGAGAGCCATGCCGGTCATGGCGGCAGCCATGGCGTGCTCGCGGACTCCGTAGCGAACGTAGGTTCCGGAATAGTCCCCGGCCGTGATGTCGGCCATCGCGGCTGTGCGCGTATTGTTGGAGCCGGTGAGGTCGGCCGACCCACCGATCATTTCGGGCAGGACTCCGGTCAGACGGTCAAGCGCCAGTTCGCTCGCCTTGCGGGTGGCGACCCGGACCGGATCGGCGAGCAGGCGGGAGACATGGTCGGCCGTGACATCGCGGACCCGATCTTCGATGTCGCCGGCCATGCGCCGCTCGAACTCCCCGTGCACGGTGGCATCGAGTGCATCGAACTTGCGTTGCCATTCCTCGTGGAGGGGGGCGTTGCGCCGCCCTGCCTCTTTCCAGGCATCGAGAATGTCACCGGGAATGACGAAGGGTTCGGCATCCCAGCCCAGTTCGCTTCGTGCCGCGGACACCTCGTCTGCGCCCAGGGGAGAGCCGTGGGCCGCCGCCGTTCCGGCCTTGCCGGGAGAGCCGAATCCAATGACGGTGCGGCAGGCGATGAGACTTGGGCGGTCGCTGTCGAGGGCCCGTTCAAGAGCATCGGCGATCGCCTCGCCATCATGGCCATCAACGCTTTCCACCGCCCAGTTCAGGGCCCTGAAACGCGCCAGGGCGTCGTCGGAGACGGCGAGCGAGGTCGGCCCGTCGATCGAGATGCCGTTGTCGTCGAACAGCACGATCAGGCGGTTGAGCGCGAGGTGGCCGGCCAGAGAGGCGGCCTCGTGGCTGATTCCCTCCATCAGGCAACCATCGCCGGCAATGACCCAGGTGCGGTGGTCGACGAGGTCGCCGAAGCGGTCCGCCATGATCCTTTCGCCAAGGGCCATGCCGACGGCGTTGGCGAAACCCTGGCCGAGCGGTCCGGTGGTCGTCTCGATGCCGGGGCTTGCGCCGTATTCGGGATGGCCCGCGGTACGGCTTCCCAGCTGTCTGAACCTGCGGATCTCGTTCAGCGACATGTCGGCGTAGCCCGACAGATGGAGCAGCGCGTAGAGCAGCATGGACCCGTGACCGGCCGAGAGCACGAAGCGGTCCCGGTCCGGCCACTCCGGATGCCTCGGGTCGAACTTCAGAAACCGGGTGAAGAGCACAGTGGCGACATCGGCCATGCCCATGGGCATGCCGGGATGTCCGCTCGCTGCCGCCTCGACGGCGTCCATGGCAAGGGCCCTTATGGCGTTTGCCATCCTGCGTTGTGTGACTCGTTCCACCGCCTGCCCGTCCATCAGGATCATGAACCTCTCGCTCTATGCCCCCAGGTCCGGTGGCATCGGCACCCTACATAAAGAGTGGAGGGAAACGGGACAAGGTCCGCCAGGCCATGCCAATTCGCAACGCCTGCCTTTATTGGCGTGCTCCATGGCGCTATTGTCGCCCCGACTTCGGACCGGGAGCGAACATGGCTTCAAGGGACAGGACGTTGATGAGGCTGGACAAGGCCGTCAAGCGACTGGAACGTGCCCTTGACGTATCGCAGGATGCACGCAAGGGAGTTGCGCAGGGCCAGGCGCAGGAGAACCTCGGTGGTGCCGGGCAGGGAATGAAGGAACTCGAAGAGCGGCTGAAGACGGCGGATGCCCGCCTGGGATCCGTGATCTCGGAACTGAAAACGATGCTGGAGCGCGGCGATGCCTCAGGTGACGGTACTGATCAACGGTCATGAGTACGACGTGGCCTGTGGCGAGGGGCAGGAAAGACGCACCTGCGAACTCGCCGGCTATGTTGACAGCAAGATAAAGGAACTCGTCGGCCAGCTCGGCAATCTTGGTGATCAGCGTTTGCTGCTTCTGGCGTCGCTTCATCTTGTCGATGAGCTCTGGGATTACCAGGAGGCCGGAGCCAGGGGGACGACGAAGGCGGTGGATGCGCGCCGGGCCGCTGCAATCGATGCGCTGGCGGAGCGGATCGAGCGCATGGCCGAACGCATCGAAGGCGGCGTGTGACGCCCGGTCCGGCTGGCGCTGCAGCGCTTGGCGCGCGAGGGTTCCACGGAGAAACTCTCAGAATTCCTGTATCCATCGCCCGGGAACCGGTTCTATAAGGGGACCGGGGCGGATGTCTGCCCGGCAGGTTGTCACATCAATCCCCGGGGCCAATGCACATCATCCGGGAGCTGTCCCTGGCGGGGGTGTGCCCCCGTTATCACGGCGCCCACCTGCACACGCAGGCCACGGAGGAGTGCCCATGGAACGACGGCGCGGGTGGTGCCGCCCCTGATGGACGAGAAGGCGCTGCAGCGCAGGCGCTGCATGGAGTTGAGGAAGCGGCTTCATGCCTCTCTCGGCGATGCCGGCGAGAGAGCCTGCCGTCACTTCCTGTCGACAATCGGGTTTCCCGCCGGCGCCGCCATATCCGCATACATCCCGGTCGGTTCGGAGCTTGATGTCCTGCCGCTCGCCAGGGCAGCCCATGCTGGCGGACATGAGGTCGGCATGCCCGTTGTCGTGGCAAGGGACCGGCCCCTAGTCTTTCGGGCATGGACCCCGGGCGACAGACTGGAAGCCGGTGCGTGGAACATTCCGATTCCGCCCGCCGATGCGGCACCCGTGGTCCCGAGTCTCCTTCTTGTTCCGATGCTGGCGTTCGATTCGGGAGGGTATCGTCTGGGCTATGGCGGCGGATTCTATGACCGCACGCTCCAGGAACTCAGACGCAGTGGGCGGACGGTCACCGCTGTGGGTGTGTGCTATGCCGGGCTCGAGGTCGACGCGGTGCCTCGCCAGACCCATGATGCCCGCCTCGACTGGATCGTGACCGAGGACGGCGCGTGGTCAACCGGAGAGGTGGCATGATTGCTCCTGGGAGAGACGAGAGATGACCGACAGCACGGCGACGCGGATCGTCAGCGAGTTCCCGTGTCAGGTGAAGGAGATCGAGCATGTCTGGATTCCCATGGCCGACGGGGTACGCCTGTCGGCGCGCATCTGGATGCCCGACGATGCCGAAGACAATCCGGTGCCCGCAATTCTCGAATACATCCCTTACCGCAAGCGCGATCATACGCGCGCCTGGGACGATCCCCGCCACCACTACTGGGCCGGACACGGCTATGCCTGTGTGAGGCTCGATATTCGCGGCACTGGCGAGTCGGAGGGCCTCATCACGGATGAATATGCCCTCCAGGAACAGGACGATGCCTTGGAAGCGATTGCCTGGATTGCCGCCCGGCCCTGGTGCAGCGGCCGTGTGGGCATGACGGGCATCTCGTGGGGCGGCTTCAACAGCCTGCAGGTGGCGGCGCGCCGGCCACCGGCGCTGAAGGCGATCATCACCCACTGTTCGACCGATGACCGCTACAGCGACGACGTGCACTACATGGGCGGGTGTCTGCTGCTCGAGAACTTCTTCTGGGGTTCGGCCTACCTGATGCTCATGGCGCGCTCCGGTGATCCGCTGATCCAGGGGGAGCGATGGCGGGACCAGTGGCTGGAGAGATTGGAGAACCAGGAGCCGGTTGCCGCCACTCTCTGGCTCGCCCACCAGCGGCGGGATGCCTACTGGAAGCATGGATCGGTCTGCGAGGACTGGTCGGACATCGACTGCGCGGTCTATGCCGTGGGCGGCTGGAACGACGGTTACTCGAATGCCGTGCCACGCATGCTCGAGAATCTCGACGTTCCGGCCAGGGGACTCATCGGTCCGTGGGGCCACAAGTACCCCCAGGACGCCATTCCGGGACCCTCCATCGGGTTCCTTCAACATGGCCTGCGCTGGTGGGACCACTGGCTGAAAGACAAGGACCCGGACTTTGCAGACGAACCTCAACTGACCGTCTGGCTCGACGAATTCCAGTCGCCGGACGCCTGCCTGGCGCAGTCGAAGGGGCGCTGGGTGAGCGAGGCCGTTTGGCCTTCACCCAATTCCGCCACCCACACCCTCTTCCTCAATGCCGATGGTCTCGCCGTGGCAGCCGGTGCGCGGGAGATCATGGACCATCGATCTCCTGAGACCGTCGGTGTTACGGCTGGAAGCTGGTGTCCCTACGGGCTCGGCGGTTCCAGCCCTGACCTGCCGCTCGACCAGCGCGAGGACGATGCCGTGTCGCTCGTGTTTGACGGTGAACCCCTCGAAGAGCGCCTTGAGATCCTCGGGGCACCGGAAATCGTGCTCGAGGTTGCGGTGGATCGTCCCCAGGCGATGGTGGTGGTACGGCTCAACGACGTCGCGCCGACCGGAGAATCCATGCGCGTGACATGGGGGGTGCTCAATCTCTCGCATGCCCGAAGCCACGAGGAACCCTCGTCGATGACGCCGGGAGAATCGGTGACGGTCCGTCTCAAACTTAACGACTGCGCCCACGCCTTTGATGCCGGACACCGGATTCGTGTCGCCATTTCGACGAGTTACTTTCCCGTCGTGTGGCCGGCACCGGAAGCCTTCACCCTTTCACTCGCCGGCGGTGCCGCAAGCAGGCTGATGCTGCCGGTCCGGTCGCTCCGGGGCGACGATGATCCGCAGGTCGTCTTCGACGAACCCGAAATGGCGCCGCTTCCCGACATGACGGTCCTGGTGCCTCCCTCGTCGTCGAGGACGATCGAGCGGGATGTGGCGAGCGGTGAACAGGTGATGCATCTCGTGGAGGACGGTGGCGTCTGCCGCCTCGAGGCCATCGACATGGAATGTGCCGACGGCACCCGGTTCGAGTACCGCATCACGAAGGGTGATCCCCTTTCGGCACGGGCTGTCTGGCGCTGGTGGAGCCGCCGCAGCCGGGGCGACTGGGATGTCGGCGTCAGGGTGCGGATGGAAGTCCGGTCGTCGGCAGACACCTGGTATGTGGTGAGTGATCTCGAGGCCTTCGAGGGGGAACGGCGGGTGTTTGCCCATTCATGGAATCACGACGTTCCGAGGGATCATTGTTGAGCGGCCAGTCCTGCCAGCATGGTCTTCTCGACAGCCTTTGCCCTGTCGAAGACCATCTCCTTCCAGATGCCCGTGTCGGGATAGAAACAGCGCCGGATCTCCGCCTTGATGGCGCGGCCAAGATCCGAGTCGAGGTCCCCGTGATTGTGGAGCCAGCAGTCCGCCATCAGGGATTCAAGGACCTCGTCGAGAGGTGACGTGCCGTATTCCAGGGTCGCCATGGTGAGACGGGCCTGATCGGCGGCCCCGGCGACGGCAAGGTTGTTGGTGCCGGTCAGCGGTGCGGAGACCGAACTGCCGTCGCTGGTCGATGTCACGGCGCCTTCACCGAACCAGTCAACCAGGCGCCGGTGACCGGGTTCGCCCGCCTCGTGATCGGAAATCAGTTCGCCGACGCCAAAGGGACCCAGTCCGGTGTGGTAGTCGAGCAACGCGACGTGGCGGGCGCCTGCGGCATGCCGGCGAACGATGGAGGTCAGCGTGGTAGCCGACCAGGACGGGGCCGACCCGCCGTAGAAAAGGCCCTGCGGGTGACTGTACTGACCGGCCGAAATGGCGCCCTGCAGAGCCATGTCCCCCAGGCGCTCGCGATAGCTCTCCATCACCGCACGACAACGGGCCCGCGATTCGGCCGTCCACTCATCCGGACACAGGGCCTCTTTCAGCTCCTCGTAGCCTTCATTGGTGGCGTACGGCTGGTCATGGTCGACATGATTGCGGTTGAGATCGACGTTCTCGTGTGTCACGCGGCGCAACCAGGAAAAGCCGAAGGGGTTGATGGCGTGGATGAGGACAACAGCGACATCGTCATCCCGGCCGTTGTAGAGACCTGACAAGAGGGCGCCGGTCTGGACTCCCGAACCGCAGAAACCCTCGACGCCGTGGGTGGCCGACATGGTCATGAAGACCCGCCCGGCGTCATCGGGACCTAGGCGCGCGACGTCCGTGGCCAGAACCTCGCCATCCCGGCCAGCTCTGGGATGGAGGTGCTGGTCGACACGCGCACTACACGCATGGCAGGCATCGAGAAAGGCCTGACGGGCGTCTCGGTAGGTTGCGGAAAAGAACTGCTCAGGATGCATCGCCGGACCCGGTGCTGTTGTCACGAGGTGACACGGTAGCACCCGCCCTTGCCGGCGATCACGCGTTTTCCCGCAGGTGATCCCCGACGCAGCCGATGGCCTGATCCAGCGTGAGCCGGGCGACCTCCACCCCTTCCGGAAAGGCGCTCGCCACGCGCGAGGGCAGGCGCGGATCGAGAAGCACGAAGACGCCACGGTCGTCCATGCGCCTGACGAGACGACCGTAGGCCTGACGCAATCTGAGCCGCGTGATGAGATCGTTCCACTGCAGGTCCCCGAATGCGGCGTGTCGTGCCCTGTGCAGAAGATCGGGCCGCGGCCAGGGCACCCGGTCGAAGACGATAAGGCGCAGGGAGCGACCGGGAACATCGACACCGTCGCGCACGGCATCGGTGCCGAGCAGACAGGAGTCCTCTTCGGCACGGAAGATGTCGACCAGGGTTCCGGTGTCCATGGCATCGACGTGTTGCGCGTAGAGAGGCAGCCCTGCCTGCTGAAGGGGAAGGGCAATCCGCTGGTGGACGCGTCTGAGGCGTCTGATGGCCGTGAAAATTCCAAGGCTGCCTCCCCCGGCAGCCGTGAAGAGATCGCGAAAGGCGATACTGACCCGCACCTCATCCTGGCGCGGCACGTCCGTGACCACGATGACCCGGGTGAGGTCCGGGTAGACAAAGGGGGAAGAGATGGCTGAACAGGCCGGTGGATCGGCAAGGTGGCGCAGACCGGTCCGCAGGCCGGCGGTGAGCCAGGAACCGTCGCCCGTCTGCTGGTGGTCACGCGCATCGCGCAGTGTCGCCGAGGTGATGACGACACCATGAGCCTTCGAAACGACATTCTCGGCGAAGGGCTTGCCCGGATCGATCCAGTGACGGTGCATGCCCGTGTCGAACTCACGTCCGTCAATACGGCTGATCGACAGGAAGTCGTGGTACTCCTCCGGAGTTTCGGCACCCAGTGTCTCCAGCATGTGCCGCCACTCGGCAACGACGTCGACGCCGCGCAGGCGGATACCACGCATCGTCGCTTCCATGCGCTGTTGCGTATGTTCCTCGAGGTGTTCCTTCTGGCGGATCAATTCCTCGCCCAGGTGCGCGATGAGATCAGACAGGGGCCGCTCCAGAGCGCCCAGCGCTTCGTGGAGAGCGACGGCCGCTGCCAGGAGCGGCTCCGGAGGGCCATCGGCCAGGCATTCCAGACTGTAGCTGCCCTGGGTATCGCCGGTCCGGTCCAACACCTGACGGCGCACCAGGAAGAAGAAGGCTTCTGCCTTTCCCGCCGGAGCACCGGCGGTGAACCGGTCCAGCCAGCCCGGGGCCGGCAGGACAGTGGCCGTGCGGGCGATGTCGGCGACGAGGGCACGGCCCTCGTCACCGATGAGGTCCCGCACCCTTTGCATGAGGCCGCGTGCCCGCGACTGGCGGCTCCCCGCACCGAGCAGCCAACGGCGCAGGTCCTCCGCTTCGCGGCAGGTGAGCTCGGTGGCGAACACCCTGTCGGCAGCATCAAAGAGATGATGCCCCTCATCGAAGATGTAGCGCGTCGGGGCATGGGGATCGCCTTCGCCGCTGTGCCAGGCCTGCAGCAGACTGAGCGCGTGGTTGGAAACGACAAGGTCCGCATGATGCGCCCGGCGCACGGACCCTTCGATAAAGCACTTCCGGAAGTGATCGCAGGCGCTGTAGATGCACTCGCCGCGGCGGTCCGCGAGATCCATGGTTTGTCGGTAGCCGAGCAGTTCGAGAAGCCAGCCGGGCAGGGAACCACCCTGCATGTCGCCGTCGGAGGTGGTCTGGATCCAGCGTCCGATGAGACCGAGCCGAACCGTGTCCCCGACCGAACCGCCACGGCGATTGACCGCGTCGGCGAAGTTGAGCAGGCACAGGTAGTTCTCGCGGCCCTTGCGCACCACGACACGCCGCCGCCTGGCCTCACTCTCGGGAATGAGCCGGTCGAGTTCCTGATTGATCTGGCGCTGCAGGTTCCTGGTGTAGGTGCTGATCCACACGGTGCCGCGGTTCTTTTCCGCCCATAGGCTGGCCGGTGCGATGTATCCAAGGGTCTTGCCCACCCCCGTGCCGGCCTCTGCCAGCACGGCGGCGACCGCACCAGGTTCCCGCCGGGGGGCGAAGCCGGGGATCAGGGATTGTGCATATCGGACCTGTTCCGACCGGTCCTCGGCATCCTCACCGAGAAGGGACACCAACCGCGATGCCACGTCATCCTGGCCGATGATGTCGGTGCGTGGTGGTGGGCGCGGTTCCCTGTCCGACCATTCCTGGAGAGTGGACCAGACGTCAAGGCTGCCTTGCGCGTCCGGCGCCAGGTCCAGCGCAGCAGCGACATCGGCTGCCCAGGGCCAGGCGCTGTCGACCATAGCGGCCGCAATTGCAGCGGCCTCGTCCCTTTGCGCGCGATCGAACGCCGCCAGTTCGTCGAGCAGGAGGGCGGCACACCTCCGCAGCGCCATCGCCTGATCGGCCATGTCGCGGGGCAGGCCGCCGCCAAGTGCGCGGGCGACGCCGAAGGGCGTGGGAACGGCAAAAGATCCCGGGCGTACGAATGCGAGGATTTCCAGGATATCAAAGGCCGGCAGGTGGCGGGTTCCGGTGCGCCCACCGGTGGCCACGGCATGGCACAGGAGGGGCACGGCCCCGCGTTTCCACCTCTGACCGGCTTCTTCGCGGTCGATTTCCTCGATCACACCGTCAGCGGTCAGCCAGACGGCACTGGCAGCGCCCGCCACAAGCGTCGGAGCGTCGGCCCAGGTCATGGCGTGATCAGTCACATGCGAGCTTGCCGCGGATGAGGGCGAGCGTTTCGCTGCGTCCGTAGAGGGCCATGAAACTGCCGAAACGCGGCCCGGAGGGCTGGCCTAGGAGAACCTCGTAGAGGGTTGCGAACCAGGTTCGCAGCGGCTCGAATCCGTGGTCCCGTCCAGTGGCATAGGTCTCGCTCTGGAAATCCTCGCCAGTTGCCGTATCCGGGAGTGTCTCCAGGCGGCCGGCCAGGTCGGCGAGAGCGCTCCGCTCCTTCTCGTCGGGAATGCGGTAGTGCTTCTCCTTCCTCACCACGTCCCGGTAGTAGTGGACGGCGAGGCGCGCCAGGCGATCGAGCAGGGGGTGGGTCTCAGGAGAGGTTCCGGGAAGATAGCGGCTGATGAAGCCCCACAGGATGGCCTCGTCGGCGGCATTGCAGACACTGGCGAGGTTGAGAAGCATGGCATAGGAGAGAGGCTGTTCCTCGTCCGGCGGATCACCGGCGTGGATGTGCCATACCGGGTTGGCAAGGCGCTGATCATGGTCCTGCCGGTGATAGAGTTCGAGGTGGCGCGCATGATCGTCGACGTGACGCGGAATGACGTCGAAGTAGAGTCGCTTCGCCGTGCGCGGCTTGGTGTACATGAACAGCGCAAGACTTTCCGGAGTGCCGTAGCGCAGCCACTCATCGATGGTGAGGCCATTGCCGCGGGACTTCGAGATCTTCTCGCCGTTCTGGTCGAGGAAGAGTTCGTAGTTGAAACCTTCCGGCGGCGTGCCGCCCAGGGCCCGGCAAATGCGCCCGGAGATGGTCACCGAATCAATCAGGTCCTTGCCGGCCATTTCGTAGTCGACGTCCAGGGCATGCCAGCGCATGCCCCAGTCCGGCTTCCAGTTGAGCTTGCAGTGCCCTCCCGTGATCGGAACCTCCGCCCTGGTCCCGTCCTCGTCCTCGAAGACGATCGTTCCCTTTCCGGGATGGCGTTCGAGGAGTGGCACGTAGAGGACCCGGCCGCTGACGGGAGAGATCGGCAGAAAGGGCGAATAGGTCCTGCGGCGTTCCTCCCTCAGGGTCGGCAACATGATCTCCATGATGGCGTCGAACCGATCGAGGACGCGCAGGAGGGCGTCGTCGAAGGCGCCGGAACGGTACATTTCGGAGGAACTCACGAACTCGTAGTCGAAACCGAAGCGGTCCAGAAAGGACCTCAGCATCGCGTTGTTGTGGTCCCCGAAGCTCGCATGATCGCTGTCGAAGGGATTGGGAATCCTCGTCAGCGGATGGCCGATATGACGCGCCATCATCTCCTTTCCCGGGACATTGTCCGGTACCTTGCGCAAACCGTCCATGTCGTCGGAATAGGCGACCAGGCGGGTCGGCACGTCGGACATCTGCGAAAAGGCATGGCGGACCATGTTCGTGCGGACGACCTCGCCGAACGTGCCGATATGGGGCAGGCCCGACGGCCCGTAGCCCGTCTCGAACAGCACATGGCCCTTCTGCGGGGTGCGGCCCCCCAACCGTCTCAGGAGTTTCCGCGCCTCCTCGAATGGCCAGGCCCTGATGGCGCGGGCCCGTTCTTCAGACAGCTCCACCAACAGGGGGCCTCCTCGAAATGTGTCCGGAAACCTATGTCCCTATGCCACCGTTCGCAAGGCGGACACCATGGCGCCGAGCGGTCATCGTTCGTCACGTTCGCAGGCGCAAGTCCACGCCTGCCTGCCACCCCTCGGAACAGGCGAAGCGGTGCGGCAGCCGCGCCGATCGATCCACCAGCGCATGACAGTCGACGAGCCGCTGGAACGAACCTGCCCCACGCGGCCCGCACCATCAGTTGGAGGCGGGCTCCGGCGAGTCGGCAGGCAGGCGGTGCCAGTCGGAAAACGGGATGTCGCGGCCGGGAAAGGCCGATGATCGGAAGGGCCATGTGGAGGTGATCCAGCGGCGTACCGTGGCGTAGAGCTCATCATCGAGGCCGCTGGCGAGCTCGTCGGCGCGGACCCACATCGTCACCTTCGCGTCGTGGTCCCGCTTGAGTGTCGGCATGATGTAGACGCAGCCCAGGCAGCGGCTCTCGTCGGGAGCCATCACCGTATAGGCAAAGGACACGCGCAGGGTGAATTCCCTCTGGTGCCAGCCGAGATCGACGAGGTCATCTTCCAGCGTCAGGCCGGCGGGCCAGTCGCTGCCGCTCTCCCGGGAGTAGGTGGTGCGCAGGTGATCGACGCTCGACATGACGGCGTCGTAATCCCTGACGAGATCGTTCACCGTCAGCATGCGCAAGCGAAAGCGGGGATGTTCGAGCGTGGCCGGAACGTTGAAGTCGTCCGGTACGAGACGCGGTCGGTCATGCATGGTTCGTTGACCTCTTCACGGGTGACGCAGGGACGTGGCGCCGAGAAAGCGGCAAAGGCGCGCCAGCGCGGTGGCGAGCGCCTCAGCCCGCCCTTTGCCCTCGATGACTCCGGGCTCCCACCACAGGCCCTCGACCGCCAGTTCACCGGTCGACCGATGAAGTTTCATCGAGGCGCGTCCGGTCAGGCGATCGCCCTCGAGGATCGGCAGCACGTAGTAGCCATAGCGTCGCCGCGCCCTGGGAACGAAGGCTTCGAAGCGATAGTCGAAGCCGAACAGGCGCAGGGCGCGGCGCCGGTCGCGTAGCACCGGATCGAACGGGCTCAGGAACCGCATTGTCGAAGGAGGGGGGGCGAGCTGGGCGAGGGTATCCTCGATATGCGTCCAGGCGAGGGATCCCTTCGGAGCGCCGTTGCCGTATCCCTGGACCTCGATCGTCATCAGACGGTGGCGGTTGGCGGCAGCCCACTGCCTGACATCGTCCGGGGTCACGGCATCCCAGAAGGCGGCGATCTCTCCCGGCGTTGCGGTGCCCAGGCGATCCAGCGCCGATGAACAGGCCCACTCGAGATGCTCTCCGGGCGACGCCTCCCGGTTGAGGACATCTCCGGGTATCACCCGCTCGGTGAGGTCGTACACCTTCTGGAAGTTCTCGCGGCGCACCACCTGGATGGTTCCCTTCCACCACAGGTATTCCAGAGCCGCCTTGGCCGGCTTCCAGCCCCACCAGGGTTCATTCTGTCCGCCCGTCTCATCGGTGAGTTCCCGTGACATTGTCGGTCCGTGCGTGGTGACCCGGTCGAGCACCCGTGCAATGACATGGGCAGGATCGTCACCGATGCGGTCCCGGAACCAGGCGCTGTTCTCGAGATTCGCCGCCATGCGGGCAAACCGCGGTTTCCAGTGGGCATACCATGCGAGGGGAATGGCGCTGGCATCGTGGGTCCAGTGCTCGAAGAGACTGCGCTCGCCTTCCAGAAGCGCCGCCAGATCCTCCCTGCGATAGGTCCGGTTGCGCGAATGGAGCGTGAGGTGGTGGGCCCGCTCGACGGTGGAGATGCTGTCGAGCTGCACGAATCCCATGCGCTGGATCAGCGACAACAGTCCCGATCGGCCAAGACGTCGTCCGGGCGGTTCGCCAAGTCCCTGGAGTTGCAGAAGCAGACGACGCGCGGTCCGGGCATCAAGTGTGAGGCGGGCAGGCATGTCCGCATCATAGCGGGACGCGCTGTCACGGCATGTCTTGATTTTGCGATCCACCCGGATAGGTTCGCGGCCATGTCCAGTCCGCAGCCCGGGATCCTCGACGGCATCCCGTCCCATGCCCGATTTCTGGAGTTCCACCGGCGCCCCGGGGACGTGCCGGTGGCCGCGGTGCTGCGTGATCTCGCCGGCATCAGCGTGGACCTTGGCGCGGTGATCGGCCTTGGTCCAGGCCTGCTTGCTGGCCTCGGCGCCGCCATCCGGGGACACAGGTCCTTTCCGGCAATCACCGGTCCCGGCTGCGAGGTGCCGTCGACGCAGGCGGACCTGTGGGCATGGGTGAGAGGCGAGGATCCCGGCGAGATTCTTCTGAATGCCCGCGCCATCGAACGCGAGGTGGCCGATGCATTCGGAATCGAGCGCATGATCGACGGTTTCCGTTTTCGGGATGGCCGTGATCTCACCGGCTACGAGGATGGCACCGAGAACCCCGAGGGAGATGCCGCCCTTGCCGCTGCCTGCGGTGCCCGAGGCGAGAGCTTCGTTGCGGTGCAGCAGTGGATGCACGATCTCGACCTCTTTGCATCCCATTCGCCTGACGTTCGGGATCGGATCATCGGCCGGCGCCTCGAGGACAACGAAGAACTTGCCGATGCTCCCCCCGCCGCCCATGTTTCCCGCACGGCGCAGGAGAGTTTCGAGCCTGAAGCCTTCCTGTTGCGCCGTTCGATGCCGTGGGCCGACCTCACGGGGGAGGGGCTGATGTTCGTGTCGTTCACCGCTACCGTCGATCCTTTCGTTGTCCAGATGCGGCGCATGGCGGGTCTCGATGACGGTGTCGTCGATGCCCTCTTCGGATTCACGCGTCCGGTGACCGGGAGCCTGTTCTGGTGCCCGCCCGTGCGAGACGGCTGTCTCGACCTGCCGAGGTTTGGCCCATGAGCGGTACCGTTCTTGGCGTCCTCGGCGGGAGTGGCGTCTACGACATCGATGGTCTCGAGGATGCCGAATGGGTGACCGTCGACACCCCCTGGGGTGCGCCTTCGGACCAGTTGCTGCGCGGCAGGTTGGACGGTCTCGAAGTGGTGTTCCTGCCGCGTCACGGCCGCGGCCATCATGTTGCGCCCACCGGCATCAACGCGCGCGCCAACATCGATGCCCTGAAACGCACAGGTGTAACCGACCTCGTCTCGGTGGCAGCCGTCGGATCACTCCGGGAAGACCTCCCGCCCGGCACTTTCGTGGTGTGTGATCAGTACGTCGACCGGACGGTGAACCGTACGAGAAGCTTCTTTGGCGAGGGGTGTGTGGCCCATGTCTCGCTGGCCCACCCGACATGTGAACGCCTGGCGGACCACGTGACGCGAGCCGGCAAGACGGCCGGTATCTCCATGGTTCGGGGTGGCACCTACATCTGCATCGAGGGCCCCCAGTTCTCGACGCTGGCTGAATCGCATCTTTTTAGGTCGTGGAACATGGATGTCATCGGCATGACGGCCATGCCGGAGGCGCGCCTCGCACGGGAGGCAGAGCTTTGCTACCTCACCGTCGGCATGGTGACCGACTACGACTGCTGGCACGAAGATCATGGCGCCGTCACCGTGGAACAGGTCATCGGCGTGCTGCTGGCCAATGCCGGGAATGCGAGGCGCCTTGTCGGAGCTCTCGTGCCTCTGATGGCCGGCATCGATCACCCTTGCCCCCACGGCTGTGACAGGGCCCTTGACCATGCCATCATCACCAGGCCGGAAGCCCGAGATGGCGACGTCATCGCCAGGCTCGACGCGGTGGCCGGGCGCGTTCTCGGAGCCTGACGATGGACCTTCGCCCTCTTATCCGCACCATCCCGGATTTCCCCCGCGAGGGGGTCATGTTCCGCGACATCACGACCCTTTTTGCCCACGGCGCCGGCTTCGCCCACGCGGTTGACGGCATGACGGCTCCCTTTGCCGACTCCGCGATTGACGTGGTCGCTGCCATCGAGGCGCGGGGGTTCATTCCCGGTGGTGCCGTCGCCCACCAGCTGCAGGCGGCGTTTGTCGCCATACGAAAGAAGGGCAAGCTCCCGCGCCGGGCCATCGGCGAGGACTACGAGCTCGAGTACGGCATCGACCGGATCGAGATTCACGACGACGCCGTCAGGGAAGGAGCGCGGGTCCTGGTGGTGGACGACCTGATCGCCACCGGAGGCACCGCGATGGCAGCCGTTCGCCTGCTGCGCCGCGCCAACGCCAGCATCGTCGGCGCCAGCTTCGTGATCGATCTCCCGGCTCTCGGCGGCGCGGACCGCGTCCGCCAACAGGGCGTTCCCTGTCACTCTCTCGTCAGCTTCTGACCACCGTCAGCCCCTCTGTCGTGTCGTCCGGCAAAGGGAGGAAACGCTCGAACGGGGCTGTCGCCCGCAATGCTGCGGATGCCGGCCGGAGAGCCGGACGTTTCAAGGCGACCTGCAGTTGGCTGCCAGAGTGATGCTCGAAGTCAAGGCGAAGCCCAGCGCCGGAGACGCGCTTGTGAAGGCTGTACAAGCTGTCGAGACGCTGCGGAACAGCAACGATGTCGGTCGAGGGAGGATGGAAAATCCCGCGCGCAATACGAGACGTGTCTGGCCTGGCAGAGGGACAGGAGAATCCGCGACCGGCTCGATCCCGCGCTCTTCGCGTTTCAGGTGGGCGACGAGCTGACGCGCCTGACCGGGCAGGCGTTCACGCTGCCCGACGATCTCCGCTACCGGCGCCACGGCCCCGGGGCTCTTCACCGCCGCCGCTCGACCGGCTGACCGGCGACCTATCGCCGGGTTTGGCGACGCGGATGAATCTCGATGAACTGCGATAGCCGATGTCCGGATCAGACCATGTCCGGGAGCCTGTTCCGCTGGATCTTGCCGGAAGGGCCCTTGGGGAGCGCCTCGAGGACATGGATGCGGTCGGGAGCGCGGAAGGCGCCGACCCTGGAGCGGCAGTGCTCAATGAGTTGCTCCAGGGTGACGGTGGAAGCCTTCTTGAGGCGCACCGCGGCCTCGACGCGCTGGCCGTAGTCGCTGCACGGCTGCGCGAAAGCGGCAGCCTCGACGACATCGGGATGGGCATAGAGGGCATCATCGATCTCGCGGGGGGCGATGTTCTCGCCGCCCTTGATGATGAGTTCCTTCAACCGGCCCGTGACATAGACGTAGCCGTCGCCGTCGACATGGCCGAGATCGCCCGTGCGCAGCCATCCGTCGGGCATGATCGTCTGTCTCGTCACGTCCTCATCGTCCAGGTAGCCCTTCATGACATTGGGGCCTCGCACCGCGATCTCGCCCGCCTGACCGGGTCCGAGGATGCGCCCGCAACTGTCGAGGATGGCAACCTCGTTGCCGAAGGCAATGCCCGGAGAGCCGATCTTGCGAACGGCGGGGGGCAGGGGGTTGGCGAGTATCTGCGCGGCGGTTTCGGTCAGTCCCATGGTCTCGATGATCGCGACGCCGAAGCGGGCCTCGAAGGCCTGATGGACATCCGGCGGCAGCGCGGAGGAGGCCGAACGGCCGAACCTGAGCCGCCGGACCGCGTCCGCGTGCGGTTCCGCGTCATGATGGAGCAGGCGCGAAATGATGGTGGGCACGACGGAGAACCAGGTTGCTTCGTGCTCCAGGCAGTCCTCCCAGAAGCGCCGCACCGAAAACCGCGGACAGACGATCACGGAGCCGCCCGAGACGAGCGGCGCCATCAGGGTGACGCAGAGCCCGTTGATGTGGAAATGAGGGAGAACGCAGAGCGCCCGGTCCTGCGGACCGAGGCGGTGCGCCATGGCCGTGGTCCATCCTCCCGCAAGGAGGCTTCGATGGCTGTGAAGCACTCCCTTGGGCCGGCCCGTCGTTCCGGAGGTGTACATCAGCAGGGCCGGATCGCCTGCCGCGGGCAGGAAACCCGGCTCCGTCGATTCAGGCATTGTACGCGAGCCTGCGAGACTCTCGGCGTCGATGACGGCGAGACCGTCCAGGCCTGCCTCGTCGAGGGACGTGTGCTCGCCGGCGCCGATGACGGCGAATCGGGCGCCGCTGTGGCGCAACGCGAATCGATGAGCCTCCGCGCTGGCCGCGAGGTTTATCGGTGTCGCCCGGAATCCCCCGAGGAAGATGCCAAAAAGGACGAGAACGGCGGCGCGACCGTTACCGAGGAACGTCGCGACACTCTCGCCCCCGACGGCGCCCGCGGCCTTCAGGCGGCGGGCAACCCTTGCGGCGCCCGTTCGCAGATCAGAGTAGGAGAGTTCCGGCGAACCGTCGGAAAAGAGATGGCTGACCGCATCGGGAGTTTCGCAGGCTCGCCGTTCGATCCAGTGGCGGACCGAACCGGTTGGCGGGCCGCCGCCTGCCGTCATCGCCCGCATTCGGCCCAGTAGTCGGCGAGCACGTCCTCGAGAACGGGCTCCCGGGCCGGGATCGTCCGCACCACGCGCGTGATGTTGAGAAAGTGCTTCCAGTGGAGGTTCTCGTCGATCGAGTTGCCGCCCCAGCTGCCGCACCCCATGGAGAGCGAGAATGGCATGCCGTTGTCGAAGGAGCCGCCGGTGGCGATGGCGTGGGCCTGGTTGACGATGATACGGCAGGCGGGAAGCGTCAGTCCGAGATCAACCGCGCGCTCGTCGAGGGCGGTATGAAGACCCACCGAATGCCCGGCGCCGGCATGCTGAAGGATGCGCATGACGATCGCCTTGGCGTGCGCGAAGTCCCGGGCGCGGTAGAGCGCCGTCACCAGTGAGATCTTTTCACCCGCTATCGGGTGGTCCGGACCCGCATGCCCGGTTTCCACCGCAAGAAAGCGCGTTCCGCGAGGGACCCTGCCATCGAGATCGAGAATGTCGATCAGCACGTCGCAGTCCCTTGCGATGGCCAGGGGGTTGAGTTTGCCACCGGGCCAGAGACGATCGACGACATGGTTCTCGAGAGAAGGATCGAGGATGGCGCATCCCTCGTGCGCAAGCGACGCGGCAAAGGAGTCGTAGACGGTATCGACCACGACGAGGGCATTTTCCGAGGAGCAGGACGTCGCGTTGTCGAAGGTCTTGGAGCGCGCGATCCTCGCCGCGGCAGCGCGTACATCGGCGGTTTCGTCGACAATGACCGGGACATTGCCGGTACCCACGCCGATGGCGGGCGTGCCCGAGGAGTAGGCCCGCCTCACGTTGTCCTGCGAACCGGTCACGACCACGAGGTCCGCCCGCTCGAGAAGTCTCTGGGTTCTTTCCTTGTTGCCAGGCGCCGGGATCATCTGGACGAGACCGGGATCGACGCCGGCCTTCGAGAACTCATGGTGGATGTAGTCCAGCAGCTTCCCGCAGGCCTCGGTTCCCTTTGGCGACGGCGACAGCACGATCGCGTTGCCGCATTTCAGGGCATTGATGATGTTGTTGGCCGGCGTTGCGACCGGGTTGGTCGATGGGACGACGGCGCCGATCACACCGATCGGCCGTGCGATCTCGGTGATTCCTCTCTCGGGATCTTCGGCAATGACCCCGCATGTTGCGACAGGCGCGACATCGCGCATCAGACCGAGTGTCTTGCGATGATTCTTGGCGACCTTGTCCTCGACGTTGCCGAGTCCTGTCGTCCGGACCGCAAGTTCCGACAATGTCCGGTTGCGGTCCGGTTCCAGGAGTGCCCAGGCGGCTGCCTGGGCAGCCCTGTCGTAACGCGCCTGGGTCGCGCCCGTTTCGTAGCGCACCTGAGCCGCGCGGGCCCGGGTCAGGAGACCGTCGACAACGGCGATATCATCCTCGAGAACCATCGTCGTTCCTCATCAGCATGGCTGTGCGGGAAGGACCGGGGCAGGGGAGGATGTCCCGGTCCTTCCCGACGGTTCAAAGGTCCTTGAGAAGTTCGCGAAGATAGGCGTCGCGCTCCTCCCACATGGCGAGGACTTCCTCGCGGTCCATGACATGAACCGGAGATCCTCCTGCGGCCATCTTGCCGAGCACCCGGGAGTTCATGAACATTTCCGGCACGATGCTCGCGAGCTTGTCGATAATCGCATCGGGGGTCCCCTTGGGGACCATGATGCCGCGGAAGTTGACGGAACTGTTGTCGACGTCGAGACCCTCTTCCATCATGGTCGGCACGTCGGGGAGGAACTCCTCGTTCCTCTGGATGTCCGCCACCGCGAGGATCTTGATGTTGCCGGCTTCGCGGGCGCGGTAGGCGTCCGAGAGATTGTTGATGCCGGCCATCACGTCACCCGCGATCACCGCCTTCATGGCTGCGGCGCCCCCGCCCTTGGTGGGAACGTACTGCATGGTGACGCCGGCGGCTTTCTCGATCTGCAACGCCGCAATATGGTGTCCGACGAAGAGGCCGGCGCCCGAGAAGGTGAGCTTGCCAGGGTTCTCCCCGGCCCAGGCAACGACATCCGCCATGGAATTGAAGGGGCTCTCCGTGCCGACAATGAAGACCGCCGGGTCGGCGCCCCAGTTGGCGATGGGCTCGAAACTGTCCTTTGAGTATTCGACCCCGCCCTTGATGCTCTGGGCGATGAAGTGCGGAATGTTGTAGGCGGCAAGCGTGTAGCCGTCGGCCTCCGCCTCGGTGGCAAACCAGTTCCAGCCGACACGGCCGCCGGCGCCGGGCTTGTTGATGATCGCGATCGGCACGCCCAGGGCGTCTTCGTTGCCGGCGGTCATGGTGACGATGCGTGCCTGGAAGTCCGTGGCTCCGCCCGCGCCGTAGGACACCATGAGCATGATCGGCCGGTCCGGATACTCATCTGCCTCGACCGTTCCAGCGACTGCGGCCAGCACCAGCGCGAGACCTGCAATGACGTGTTTCATGGAAATTCTCCTTTCGTGTGAACAGGCTCGCGCCTGCCTATATGAACAGTCCTCGCGGTATGAACACCTTGAGAACAATGGAAAAAAGAAGGTACATCACGGCCAGATACCCGGCCGTGACGGCAACTCGCTTCAGCCATGCCCGGACCTGGTCGTGGGGTGCCGGATCATAGAGCGAGAGAATGACGATGAATGCGATCGCCGACGAGGTGTAGAAACCGAGCCATTTCGCCGCGAAGAAGACATAGACACCGGCCACGACGACACCCGGCAGGATGTTCTTGACCAGTGTCCAGGTGATCCCCCCTTCGGCAACACGCGGATCAAGGAGTACACGCGCGAATGTCCAGCCGGCCAGGGCCACGAAAGCCACGGAGATCAGCCTGGGAAACAGGAAGGCCTCGGCGGGGGCCTGGCTGAAGCTGATCCAGCACACCCAGATTGCAACGAGCAGAATGATGCCGCAGGCCAGGCTCGGCTGCAGGGCTGTCATGGTGCGTCCCCTCCCGCAACTGCGGTGCGCCGCGCGCGGAGTTCCGCGTAGAGCGAGTAGCCGACCGATGCGACGACAATCGCGACGAGAAGAAGGTTGAGCGCTCCCCCGAAGAAGTAGGCGAACGGCCCCACCGTCGCTTCGGCGATCAGCGATCCCTGGATGAAATTGGATTCGGCGATGGGCCCCAGGATGAGGCCGAGAACCAGTGGCGCGGCGGAGAACCCGAACCGCTCCAGGAAGTACATCATGATGCCGAGGGCAGCCATGACATAGACGTCGCCCATGGAATGCTGGACCGAGTAGGATCCGAAGACCGCAAGGCCCAGGACAATCGGCGCCATGATCGACTTCGGGACAAGCGCCACGCGGGCTGCGAGCGAGGCGATGTAGAGGCCAAACACGCACATCAGAATCTGACCGATCAGCATCGAGTTGATGAACGGCCAGGCGACATGCGGGTGGTTGTCGAAGAGATCGGTGCCGGGAAAGATGCCGTGGATCAGCAGCCCGCCGAGCAGCACGGCGGCGGTCGGGCTGCCGGGAATGGAGAGTGTCAGGAGCGGCACGAGGGAGGGACCGACCATCGCGTTGTTGGCGGATTCGGCCGCAATGATGCCCTCCGGATGGCCGGTTCCGAACTTGTCGCGTTCAGGCGACACCTTGCGCGCCTGATCATAGGCGACCAGTCCGGCGATCTGTCCGCCGATACCGGGAATCAGCCCTATGATGGAACCCGAAACGGTCCCGATCACCACGGCACGCACTCTCGACAGGAGTTCCCGAACCGCCCTGGAGAGCGGGTGCCTTTCGACCGAGATGGCCTCGATCGATGACATGCGCCGGCCATCTGCGAACATGGCGATGACCTGCGGAATGGCGAACAGTCCGATGAGGGCCGGAACGATACTGATGCCACCGCTCAGGGAGGAATGGAAAACGAAGCGCTGCACACCGAGAATATCGTCGAACCCCACTGTCGCGAGCCACAGCCCGATACATCCCGACAGCAGGCCCTTGACGACGCTGGACGTGCCGAGAGACCCGATGATCGTGACGCCGAGTATGGCGAGCCAGAACAGTTGCGAGGGTCCGAAAGCAAGCGCCCACTCGGCCAGAACGGGCGTCAGAAAGATCAGAAGAGCGACTCCGATGAGGCCTCCGACAAGCGAGGCAAGGAAAGCAAGCTGCAGGGCCCTGGCGCCCTGGCCCCTGCGGGCCATCTCGTGACCGTCGAGGGTCGTGGCGATGTTGGCCGGCGCTCCCGGTATCTTCAGCAGGATGGCGCTGACCGCGCCGCCGGCGACCGTGGAGGTGTAGGCCGCGCCCAGCAGGATCAACCCGTGTACGGCTTCAAGCTGAAACGTGAAGGGAATCAGCAGGGCAACGGCCATCGTCGGGGAGAGCCCAGGCGTGGCGCCGAGGATCAGGCCACCGATCGTTCCGCCGATGAGCAGAAGCATGGCCGGGACCGTGAACACCTCCCCGAAGTAGGCCGCGAACTCCATTCCACCTCTTGCTGCTTCCTCAGACAGCACGGACTTTCCGCCCGCAATCTGGAATGCTAGAGAATGAAAACAACGATGCAAACGTTTTCATTTCGGGAATCTGGTCTACACTTGGCGGCGTCATGGCGAGGCGGCATGTCGATATCGTTCACGTTGCAAGGCGGGCCGGGGTGTCTCCGGCGACCGTGTCGCGCGCCTTCAATCACCCTTCGCTCGTGCGAGCCGATACCCGGGCGAGAATCTCGGCGGTGGTCGACGAACTCGGCTATATCCGCAACCGGGCGGCGAGATCCATCCACGGCAAGAGAAGCGGAACCATCGGCCTCATCGTTCCGACCGTCGACAACGCCATCTTCTCGCGGCTGATCCAGTCGTTCTCCGATGCCCTGAACCGCAAGGGCTTCACCCTCCTGCTTGGCGCCCACGGCTATGACCTTGAACGGGAGAAGGATCTGCTGCGTTCCTTTCTCGAGCACCGTGTCGACGGTATCGCCGTGATCGGCCTCGACCATGATGACGCCACGTTCGCCCTCATCGAGGCCCGCCACGTGCCGGCTGTGGCGCTGTGGAACCATGACGGCCACTCGCGGATGTCCTGCGTGGGGCCGGAGAACCGCCACGCGGGCTACCTGGCCGCGCGGCACCTCGCGGATCTCGGCCACCGGAGGATCGGCCTGCTGTTTCCGCCTACACAGGGCAACGACCGCGCGGCATCGAGGCTCGAGGGAGCCGAGGCGCTGCTGGAAGAACGGGGGATCGACGTGCCGGACCGCTGGCGTATCGAGGCGGTCTACAGTGTTGCTGCGGCCAAGCGGGCCTTCATCGACCTCATAGGCGACGGCGACATCCCGACGGGCCTCGTGGCTGGCAACGATGTCCTTGCCCAGGGCGCGGTGTTCGCTGCCACGGAGTCCGCGGTCTGTGTCCCGGATCGGGTTTCCGTGGTCGGGATCGGAGACTTCAGCGGTTCGGCCGAGATGATTCCGTCCCTCACGACCGTGCGGTTGCCGGCGGCCGGGATCGGCGAGGCAGGAGCGGAAGTCCTGCTCGAACTCGTGCGTTCGCAGCGGCGCCATCCACTGATCCGGCGCAATCTCCCGCTCGAACTCGTCACGCGCGCTTCCACGGCACCACCGCCTGCCGCCTGGAGATGATGAGTGACGCAACGACGCGATTGTTCTTCTCGTCGTTCCTGTGGTGGCGCTCCATCGTGGATCGTTGACGAGTAAGCACGCCGACTGGCGCAGGCCTTCGCCAGAGCGGTCGCCGCGCCAGTTGATCTGCTCGAGCCGCGCGCCATGGCGCAGATGGGAGCGCGCATTGGCAATCAGGTCAAGCCTCGGGACCAGTCGATCCGGTCGCCGTGCATCACGTCTCAGCTTCCGACCACCGCCACAGGGGAATCGCTTTTGAAGAGTTGGTGACGTTTTGGTTTTGAGGATTCAGAC
>JAPPGE010000045.1 GCA_028821455.1 bacterium
TGTAGTTCCCACTGCGCCCATCGCTTGACAGAGGGCACTTCATAAGAGCGTGTCGACCGTGGATTGGCGAAACGAGCACGAGTTCGATCGAGCCTACCTGGCAGCCGTGCTGCGGCAGGGGACCGGTGGGACCCGGGTCTTCGGCCTGCGGTTGATGTGGGAGAGTGTTGCCGGTCTGTCGAGGAGGCTCGACTCATTCTACCCGAATCTGGACAGCGACAACGCTCGATTCAGGGCGGCATTCGGAACACCGGTCTACCTGCATCTCTCCCGCGACGACAAGGTTGCCCAGGCAGTCTCGCTCCTCAGAGCGGAACAAACCGGTCTATGGCATGTCAATGCAGACGGCACGGAACGCGAGCGGCTCAAGGCGGGAGAGGCTCCTGTCTACAGCGCGCGAGACCTGTCGAGGCTTGTGACAGAGCTGGAGGAGCACGACCGGTGCTGGATCCGGTGGTTTCATGAGCAGAACATTCAGCCTCTTCACATCACCTATGAGGAGCTGGTGGCAGAACCACAGGCGACATTGGCGACCGTGTTGTCGGCCCTCGGCCGGAACGCCATGGTTGCGCAAGCCGTTGAGCCCAGAACCGCGAGGTTGGCGAATCGTGAGAGCCTCGAGTGGGCAAGGCGCTTCCGAGCGGAGCGACGCAGTACGTCCAAATGATGCTTCCGGCTTGTAGAGGACGACGCACACATCCTGCCTGAAGTGGCTGTTCCCGGCCCCTCGGGCGAAGCCGCGTCTTGCGATCGTCGTCGGAGCTGTATCGCGCGCCGAACAGTGGCGATGGCGCCGACCATCCACTGCGCGGTCACGCCATCCCGTTGAGTCTGCGAGTGGAGTCAGAGGCGTATCGTTGGGTCTCTGACCATGTGGCCGGACAGACTCAAGCGAGACACGCAAAGTGCCCGTCGATCCAGTCGACGAAAGTCCTTGCCGCGGGCGTCTCTGCATGCGTGGCCGGAGGCAGGAGGAAGTAGCCTTCGGGCATCGCCATGCTGTGATCGTAGGGACGTTCAAGCCGGCCCTGCGTGAGCAGCCCGGCTGCCAGCATGTCGTGGGCCATCGAAAGACCGCCGCCGTTCAAGGCCGCGGTCATTGCGACCACGTAGGTTGAAGCGAGATTGACGCCCCTGTCCGGCGGCAGGGCGTGCCCCTGGGCCTTGAGCCATGCTTCCCAGTTCGTCGTCACCCCAGCGCAATCGAACAACGGAGCCGTCTTCCAGTCGCGGAATGCCGGTTCCGCGTGTGGCGCGCAGACCGGATAGGCCCTCTCCGCCGCGAGAAGCCGCGCGGTGTCCGGCATCAGCGCCGGGCGTCCAAAGCGGATCTCCACCTCGGGAACGCCTTCCGCGTTCTGGGGATCCCAGATCGGTGTCGTCAGGTTGAGCGTCAGCCAGGGATGGGCCTCCAGGAGGGCGCCGATCCGCGGCGCGAGCCAGAAGGTCGAGAAGGCAAGGTTGCACCTCACCCTCAACTGGCGCCCGCGGTCGCCGATCAGCGCACGGGTGCCGGCGGCGAGGACCTCGAATGCCTCCTGGACAATGGGGAGGTAGTTCGATCCGCCTTCGGTCAATTGAAGCGCCCGTGTCTTGCGGATGAACAGTGTCAGGCCGACCGCGTCTTCCAGACTCCGCACATGCTGGGACACGGCCGACTGCGTCAGATTCAGTTCGGCCGCGGCCTGCGTGAAGGAAAGATGCCGGGCGGCGGCCTCGAATGCGCGCAGCCATGTGAGCGGAGGCAGATTTGTCATGGATGACGAACTCCATGCACGACAAACGCATAAGTATTGCTAATGCTAGTGTCGGGAATCCATCGTTTGTCAACATCGAAGCTGCTGCTCAGGGTTCTCCTGGAACCCCGACTGCAGGTCGATGGCGATGGACGTTCAACCCCGGTTTCCGATACGGCGGGAAGCCCGCGTCGATCTGGCTGACGCCGGAAGGCGCGTCTCGACATCCACGAAACCACTGCCAACCATGTCATCCTGTCGGTGAACCGGGAGGGAATCAGGTTCCTGACCGACCCCAAGGCCAGTTTCGATGAGGAGGGGGCCAGTCATGCGAGTTGAGATGACGGGATCGAGACCTGTGCCGACCAACGCCGCCTCAAGCGGCGTCACGCTGGACCGGAAGACCCTGAAGTCGCTCTCGCGGCGCGCCGACAGTCCGGGCCTGATCTTTCTGGCCCAGTGGGGAGCCGGATTGCTTGTTTCGGGTTGCCTCGTCAGGCTCTCCCTCGGCACCCATTGGCTGTGGCCGGCGATGTTCGTCCATGGCGTGCTGCTGACCGTTCCGGCCTATGCGATCAGCCATGAAACGGCGCACGGCACGGCCTTTCGCAGCACCTGGCTGAATGAAACGGTGCTCTGGATCAGTTCGCTGATCTACATGGAGGAGCCGCTGCACCGACGCTATACCCACGCCAACCATCACACCTTCACCTGGCATGTCGGCAAGGACAGCCAGATGCCGTTCGATACGCCGATGACGCTTGGTGGCTGGCTGGTGGAAGTCTCCGGGTTCGGTCTGTTGCGCTTTCACATGACCGTCATGGCGCGCCTGGCGAGCGGACGCTACTCCGGCATGATGAGGACGGTGGCTCAGGTCGACGAACTCCGGAAGATGACGCGCAATGCCTGGGTTTTTCTCGCCCTTTACGCGGCCATCGGCGCGGCGCTGGTGTCCGGAGTCCACTGGCTGCTGTGGTTCCTGGTCCTGCCGCGTCTCCTGGGAGCGCCGGTCATGCTCCTGTTCACGCTGATCCAGCACGTCGAGATGGAGGAGAATACCCCGTCCATTCCGGACAGCACGCGGTCCTTCAGGACCGGCTGGCTGGGCCGGTTCCTCTACATGAACATGAACAACCATGTGGAGCATCACCTCTACACGCAGGTGCCTTTCTTCGCGCTGCCGGCCTTGCGCGACGCTGTCGCGTCTCAGGTTCCCGCCCCGGACCCCGGTTTCTTCCGAACCAACCGGGAGGTGTTCGCGGTTGTCCTGCGCCGGACCCTGGGTCTTTCGACCAGGGCGCCATCGATCCGCCAGGCGCCACACATGATCACAACCGGCGGCGCCCGGCGGTGTATCGCGCAACGGACCATGTAATGCGCCGGATCTACACCTATGGCGCACCTGCGGTGCTGAACGAAGAATGTAACAACCTGTAACAACGACGTTTTCTCTCTCTCGATTCCACGCCTGGAACTCGGAAACATGACGTTTCCGTGCCCCCAGTGCAACAGCAAAGGGAGAGAAAACCATGGCGATGCACCGACTCACCCAGAGCCGGGTCGACGCCCTCAAGCCGCGCGGAAGCGTCTATGACGTCCGCGATACCGAAATCAAGGGATTCGGTGTCCGCGTTCTGACTTCCGGGAGAAAGCGCTACTTCCTGCACAGTCAGACCGACGGTCGACGTGTGTGGCAAACCATCGGAGATGGCGAGGTCTTCACGTTCGACGAGGCACGCAAGGAAGCGCGACGCATCCTGACGTCCGGGCACGAAGGTGACGAACCTCCTCGCGACATTGTCCCCGATCCGCTCTTCGAGACGGTGGCCGATGAGGTGCTCGACCGGTATCGACGCAATTGGAAGCCAAGCACGCTCAAGGTCAACCGCTACTACCTCAAGAATCAGATCCTGCCCTGGTTTGGCGGCAGGCCCATTCGCAGCATCACTCATCTCGACGTTCAGAGATGGTTCGCCTCGCTCCATGTCAAGCCGGTGGCTGCGGACCGTTCGGCGCCGGTTCTCTCGGTCATCATGCGCCAGGCCGAGGTTTACGGCTATCGCCCTGAGGGCTCCAACCCGTGCACCGGTATCAAGCGCTACAGGAGGCAGGGTCGCGAACGCTTCCTGACACACGACGAGATGCGTCGGTTGAGCCGTGCTCTTGACCGCCATGGGGAACACCATCCGCTCCATGCCTCGATCGTGCGGTTGCTTCTGCATACCGGTTGCAGAAGGTCGGAGATCCTGATGTTGCGCTGGTCCGAGTACCGCGAGGGCAGGCTGTATCTTTCGGACAGCAAAACGGGCCCACGCACGGTCTGGCTTTCCTCCGCGGCACGTCTGATCCTGGACAACCTGCCCCGTATCGGACCGTGGGCGTTTCCGCGTGAGTGCGGATCGCATCACCTGTCCCGGACTTCCCTGAACAGATTCTGGCAATCGATCCGGATCGAGGCCGGTATCAAGGACGTGTGCCTTCACGACCTGCGTCATTCCTACGCGTCCGTGGCACTTGCCCATGGCGAGACGATCCTCACCATCGGCAGACTCCTCGGCCACAACGATCCGGCAACCACCCTGAAGTACACGCATCTTGCCGACGCGACCGTCCACGAGGCCGCCGAGGCGCTCGTGCCGGTTCTCGGCGGGGAGGGCTGATCCATGCTACGAAGAATGCGCCTCAGCGATCGCAACGTCGCACGGCTGCGTGCAGGGAGTTCGGAATATACGGTCTGGGACACGAAGGTCACAGGTCTCGGCGTTCGTGTCCGGCCATCAGGGCATCGCTCCTTCATCGTTCTCGACACACGCAACGGCTCCTCGCGGCGCCGCAGCCTCGGCCTTGCGAATTTGCTGCGGGTCGACGATGCACGCATGAAATGCCGTGACCTGCTATTGCGTGATGAAGAGGCCGTTCATGAGATCTCAAGAACCGCGCCAGTCCCCTTGTTCAGAGACTTCGTCGATGGCCCATGGCGGACGGAGTGCCTCGCCCGACTGAAACCATCAACCCGGCGCGGCGCCACCGGGGCCCTCAACAATCATCTCCTGCCTGCCTTCGGCGCCGTGCCGCTGGACCGGATCCGACGCAGGGACGTGAACCAGTGGTTTGATCGCTACAGCGCGACGGCACCGGGCGGGGCCAATCGCGTGCTCGATGTTCTGTGTCAGATCATGAACCATGCGAAGAATCATGGTCACATCGACTCCAGCCCCGCAAGCGGTATCCGGCGCAACCCCGGGCGCAAGTTCGAACGGTTCCTCTCTCGTGAAGAGATGGTTCGCTTGCATGTGGAACTCGACCGCGCCGTTGCGGAGAGACCATCGCGAGCATCGCGGGTGGACATTATCCGCCTGCTTTGCTGTACCGGATGCCGGCATGGGGAGATCCGGACGCTCAAGTGGCAGGAAGTGGGCACCGACATGCTCAACCTTGGCGACAGCAAAACCGGTCCGCGGACGGTCTATCTCAACAGTAGAGCCCGTGCACTCATCGAGCGCCAGCCTAGGTCCGGTCCATACGTCTTTCCATGTCCGGTCGGTCCAATGCGGCCCATGGCCGAATCCTCGTCCTTGCGTGTCTGGTATCTGGTGCGGCGACGTGCAGGAATTGAGGATGTGCGGCTTCACGATCTGAGGCACAATTTCGCCTCTCAGGCAGTCATGCAGGGCATTCCGCTTCCGACGGTGGCGAAACTTCTTGGTCATCGGCAGGTGTCGATGACCTTGCGATATGCTCACGTTGCCGACCGGGAAGTCGAGGCCGCGGCCGAAAGGATCGGAGATGCGATCTCGGCCCTCTGCATTGGGGAGGCATGCCGAGGGCATGCACAGGCGCCGGCGGAGAAACCCTAGCCCGCAGTCCCGCAGCGAGACACCCTTCCAACTCATGGAGACACGTCCGCAATGCCTCAACCGACGTATTGCTCAATTCTGACAAGTGTCGTCAGAGTCGCTTCGCGACTTGACCTTTCCCATTAATCTACAACATTGGATACATGGAAGGCCTTCCTGAAGAGATGTCGAGCCGGTACTGGGAGATCGATCCCGCCAATCCCGATCCCCGCAATCCGGACTTCGAGCACTTCGTGTCAACGCTCGATGTCGTCATCCGCCATTCCGTGGTCAAAGCAGCGGAGGGCGAAAGGGCGTCCTACTTGCCAGACGCCCGCACCATCCGTCTCCCGCCTTTCGAGTTGTTCTTTTCCGCCGCAGACTATTATCTCACGCTGGCGCACGAACTGATCCACTGGGCCGACGACAGCACTGGCCTGGCGGGAGTCGGGCCCGTCCGCGCTACCGCGGTCCGCGGCTGGCGGGAGTTGGTGGCAGAGTTCGGTGCCGTGTTCGTTTGCGACGAGATGGGCGTTGCGGGCAATCCAAGAGGATCGCCCCTCACCTACGTAGCTCTTTGGCGCGATGAGGGAAGGCTCAGCGACACGGAAGTGCACGATGCAGCGGAGACCGCCGCCGATCTCACGACCTGGCTCTACCGGCTGGCTCCGGGATGGCGCGTCAGCGACGGCGAACGAGGCTGGCGCCCACAGCAGGGCGATCGAAGATCCTGCATCACGCGGGATCCGGCCGACATAGCACCCGGCGAACAGTGCGCCGCGCTCGTCGCGGACGTCCGGGCCCGCGCCTTCGTCATGCGTGCCGAAGCGTTGGGGAAGATGGACCCCGAGGCGGACCCCGACGCCTGGGAGCGCGAGGCGTCACGCCTCCTTGAGATGGCCGGGCAGATCGACCTCACGATCCCGGCTGACGAAGCGGCATTCGAGGCGGCTGTGGCCCACGAGACGCCCGCCGCCGCCACCCGGGTCACCGCCGCGACCTGGCTCAGGGACTTCCAGGAGCGCACGGCGCACATACGCGCCACGCAGCAAACGACGCGAAGCGCAGGCACGAGGAGCGAGAACGACTCACCCACCCGGAGCAATCACGTCAGGAGCATGCCATCGTTCCTGTCAGGCCGCGGCCCGCGATCTCCCGGAAGGTGCTCTTCAGCGGCCACTGACGAGAAAGCCGAAGCGCCACCCATCCGCGGCCACGGCTGCTTTCGCGCCGGTTGGGTGTTCCTGGTGGAGTCGGTCGACACCACCCAGCCGGATGATGACGCAGTCATGGGAATCATGAGATTGCAGGAGCAGTTGACTGACATCGACGTCGGCACCGTCCTGTTCCATTGCCCCGTCGATCCCGTCATTCCCCCTGCCGAGAGGCCATGGCAGGCCGGCAGGGTGCACCTCGACGGCATCCGCTGGGAGGAGAAGACATGGCCACGCAAGGCTTTCCCGGCCTTCCGGGATCACGTCGCCAGCCTGATGGAGTTTACGGTTCCCGGCGACGAGCGTCCGCAATCACGCAACTTGCCCGTGTTGAGCGACGCCTCCTCGGTCGGCAGCGACACTCCCTGAGCTACTCGCCGGCCCATCGCGTCGGGTTCCCCGACGCCGGATAAGGTTGTTGCTGACGAGGAATGCGAGGGTACTATCGAACGCCTCACGACCCTGCCTGCCGCATCCGGTCGGCCGGTGGCTCAGGTCTGACAACAAGCCGAGGAGCATGATTTATGAGCGTATTGGCGCATGTCGTTGTTGGAGGGGCGCAGCAGAACGAGCCCGCCGCAACGCAAGCTCTGGCCTACATTCTCAAGTCTTGTCCGGATCTCGCCCGCGCGTTCGTCGGACTGTTGCGAACGGCGGACATCGCCTTCGATCCAGGGCGCGTCGAGGCGGAGCTGACAGTCGAGGAAGACAGCCGTCCGGATCTCACGATCCATGACAGCGACGGACAGTTGCGGGTGTTCGTGGAGAACAAGTTCTGGGCCCCACTGACTTCGGCGCAACCGACAAACTATCTCAGGAACTTGCCGGAGACGCCTCCATCCGCCCTCGTGTTTGTGGTTCCTGAGCAGAGGGTGCATACGGTCTGGCGCGAGCTCGGGGAACGGTGCAGGCGGGAGGGGCTCGAAGCGACGGTTACGTCCGACAGTGGCTCCATGAAGAGCGCCTGCGTCGACAACAGGATTATGATGATCGTCAGCTGGAAAACGGTCCTGGAGAGACTGTTAGACGCTGCCGTCGCGTCCGGGCATGACACCGTCAAGAACGATATCCTCCAGTTGCAGGGGCTGACGGGCCGAATGGACTCGGCAGCTTTCCTGCCCCTGCGCACCGATGAGGTCACGGACCAGGAGACCGCGCGCCGCTTGATTAATTACGTCGAATTGATCGACAACGTCGTCAATGAACTCGTGCGCGCTGGAGTCGCCGATACCGAGGGATTGAGAGTGAGCAACACTTATCACTACGCGGGCAGATTCTTTCACATCCACGCCGACGGCAGATTCGAGACATGGCTTGGGATAGACCTCACAGCATGGCGTGATGAGGGTAT
The DNA here is from genome assembly GCA_028821455.1 of bacterium. Lineage (GTDB taxonomy): Bacteria > Pseudomonadota > Alphaproteobacteria > SP197 > SP197 > SP197. Next base: position 8,138 of record JAPPGE010000045.1, read on the forward strand.
ATCCCCATTGTGGTGGAGATTCCGCACAATCACCGGTGTCGTGCGCGGGCACTTCGAGAATATTCCCGAACTCTGCAGCGACGTGAGGTCTCGCGACGATGGGCTCTATGTCCCTGTCCGCCTCAAGACCGGCGTCGAACGGGACGGGGTCGTAAGCGATGCTGTCGCGCAAATGAAGCGCATCGCTGACCAGGTGCTGAAGACAGTCCCGAATCAAAAGCCCGCGCTTTGATGAAGGGGTGAAGGCCGTTCATTCCGCGTACCGGCATCGCGCCGGCAAGTGACGCAAATCCGCACAACCTATCGGACCTTGCTCCCGACGACCATGAGCCAGACGGGATCGCGGTCTTCCCCAACGATCCAGCAGTCATCACTCACACGCTCGCCAGCTGGGCCAGGGATCTCCATCGGAAGCGTTCTAGCGTTGCGGCGTCAGCATCCATGATCGGGATGCGCGATCGATTCCACCAGACAGGCAAGTGACGGCAGCAACTCTGACAGTTGCAGATCCTTCCAGGTCTGACGCGCTGTTCCCCGCAATGTGGGGATGGCGGCACCTAGGTGATTCGGAATGGCCTCTGGCTCTCCGAGATGAGCAACGTCGCCACGGTCTTCACTTCTGGATGCAGCCACGATGCATCGCGGCCATATGCTCATTTGGTCGAGGGTGACCGCTACAACAAGCGAGGTTATCTGGCGATCCACTGATCACCATACGGGCGTTCCAGTGTAACCAAGGGAACGCCATGATGGAATACATCAAGATCGTCATTTCCGCCGTAACACTCGTTTTCCTGAGTCTTGGATTTATTCTCACGATCGACCAAGTCCAATCGGGCAACAACATAAGTCTGATGCACAACCTGTCGCAAGTCTTCGCCACGACCCATGCTGAAACGATTGACAACGTCACCAGGATAAGGGTTTCGGGAGGACGAGGATTGGCAGAGAGATGGTAACTCTTCCTTGTGGTCCCCATCACGTTTCACTTCGTTGCCGTAACGCAATCTACTGCTTCTATAGATTGATCTCCGCGTCGGGTTGCTCGGCGGCAAGGGCGTTCACCCAGGCCAGACATAGATCCCGAGAGAGATAGCTGCCAAATGCTCGCGTTTCCTGACGCTCGACGATTGGAAAGGTTGAATATATGTAGTGAATATCCTCGCGATTGGTGACGCCGTAGAGATGGAAGTAGAGCGCGTCAAGCTTTGCGCGGAGATTCATGCGCCGGTCCTCGTCCCAAAGAAAGGGCGATAGCACCTCACCCGCATGGTCCAGATGGCCCATGTCGCGGGCAAAGGGCGCCATGTCATGGGCTGTATAGGTCAGTTCCAACACCGCCTCGCGCACGATCTCTGCCGCCGTTTTCGGACCGAAGCTTACCGTCTCGTAGCGCTCTGGCGGTATGACGGGGAGTTGTTCGAGGACAAAGAGATTGAGCGTTTGCCCTGGAACCTTTTGGCGCGTCACGAAGTCGAAGACTGTTGCATTGAAATTGGCTGCGAGCATCCATTCGCTCCGGTCCGACGTTTCCGGCTTCAACACAGGCACCTTGTTGCCAAAACCAACCGCCGGGAGAAGCGCGGCGATGAATGTTCGCATATTCGTGGGCGCGGTGATTTCCTTGAAGCCGAGAACCCAGCCCTGTAGAGGAGACCATTCGCACGCTGACGCCAGCACCCAGTATTGCGGGTCCGGCAACCAGTTTGGGTTTCCGTGCTGTTCGAGGGTGGCGGGCTCGGGCTGCGCGGGTCGGTGGACGTTCGCCGGATTGACCCGGATGCTGGCCGCACGATGGTCGAAGGCCTGCATCATTTTGCCTTCGTAGAGGGGTACCCACCTCCCTGCCGGACTATCGAAGCAGTTGCCGCCGATAGGCCATGCGCCTTCCTTCTCTTCCAGCTCCGCACGGGTGCGGAACTGATTGGAGTCGTTCGTCATGTGGAACATCGTCGTGTACTTCAACGGCCAAGTCTTGACCGTCTCGCCCGACGAACGGTCCGACAGCACCGGTAGGCGGTCGTAGATTGCGGAGGTGAGCTCCGCATCACGGCATGAACGGAAGATAGGCGCCGTCCCGGTGTTCGGGTTGACGCGAGCGAAGTCCGCGGCGCTCAATGTAAAACACCGGCTTGGGTCGTCGCATTCGGAAACATCCTGAAGAAAGAAAGCACACCTCGCGGCATCCGGCAGCGGCGTTGGGCTCGCGACGAAGACGCAGAATTTGAAGCGACTGTCTACATCGGGAAAGAATGGTGGTGCCTCATAGCGCAACCGCCGGTTCTCGAAGTCATAGAGCGCCTTGAGCCGGCCTTGCGTTGCAACGCCTTTGAAGAACAGGGCCGCCGTCTTGTCCGAGGCGATACCGGACGGGACGAGAAGTCCTACCATGCCGTCCGACTTCACCAGTGTCATCGCTCTTTCGACGAAGAGCGAATAGAGGTTCACGTCACCGCGGGAAAGCAGCGGGTAGTCACCACTCCTGCGTGCCATGCGAAGTGCGGACGCGGCCATTTCGCTTGCAATGGCGAAATCTTCAGCAAGGGGATCCCCCGACTTCTTCAGCTCGTTGATCATTCTCCTGCGATCGGCGGCCCGCGGTTCCATGGCAATGTCGGCTCGCCGTGCCGCGAACCACTCCACTTGTTGCAGCTTTACACGATCCCAGGGCGGGTTGCCGATCACGGCGTCGAAGCCGCCATGCAATGCGTCGGCTTCCCAGTCGTGCCATACGCCGGGGAACGCCACTTGCCAGTGCAGGAAATGCTCGTTGACGACGAGACTCCGAGCAGATTCGAGAAGGCGGGAAAAACGTTCAGCGCGCTTCGTCTTCCCCAATTCGGCAGCAGCTCCCTCGGCGAGGTTGATTGGGTCACCGAACGATCCGTCAAGCCAAGCGAGGTAAACGTCGTCGTCGTCACGACCACGAACGTCCATCCAATCGAAGGCATAGAGTAGCGAGAGGAACGCGTTCATGGGTGCCGTCATTTCTGAGACTTCAGCAAACACGTCAGCGGAGCGGTGCGCCTCCGCGATCTCGGCGTCCGTCAGCCCTTCGATGATCTGCATTGACGATGCAGACCTCATAGCTCGTTTGAGCGGCTGATTTAGGAAGAGACCACCCTGTTGTTCGGCCTCCTCGATGGCAGGTCGGACCCACGTGCCGAACAGGCTGTCGCCGCAGCGCAGGTGGTGATCAAGAAAACTGAGCGGCGCGCCGACCGTGAAGGTATGCAGCCAGAGAGAGACTTTCGCGAGTTCGACCGCCATCGGGTTCTTGTCCACGCCGTAGACGCAGCGTTTGAGCACCATACGACGGACAATGTGGCGGTCGTCGAGTTGTGCAGGATCGACAGCCCAGCCGCGTTCTTCGGCGTTGGCCATGATCGTGTTGCGAATGACATCTATTCGTTCCGTCAGCGGCGAGATATAGCCGTCCCACACGACTTCGGCCTCGGCCATGGCGGTGATCACCCGGTCGGCGAGGTAGTCCACAAGGTTAACCAGAAAGTGACCCGATCCCATTGCTGGATCACAGACCTTCAATTCAAGAAGCTTCTCCGCCGGATCACGCCGTTTCAATCGGCCCATGCGGCGGTCTTCAGGTAGCTGACTTGCGACCAGTGCCGACGCTTCCGCCAAGAAGGCGCCCATGCGCGCCTCCGCGAGCGGTTCAAGCGTCTCCGCAATGATCAAGCCAACAAGATCGTCCGGCGTGTAGTAACTGCCTGAATTCTTCCGCGCGAAAATGTTGGGGCGGATAGCAATATCGCCGCTTTCGCGGACGATTTCCTGCTCCAACAGGCGTTCGTAAATCGAACCCAGGTGCTGGACACCAAGATCGCGATAGTTGATGTAGCGCCGTCCTCGCGGTGTCTGCTCGAACGACAATGCGTCAATCACATCAGCCATCACCTTATCAACGAGCCGGACACGCTCCAACAGTGGCGTGCGACGCCGATCGAACAGACCGCCATTGTACGGCGGCAGGCCAATGGAAACGTCGCCCGCATCAATTGCGCGGCACAGGTCATCAAACACCGACCAATAGAACGCAGCGGAGTCCGAGAAGGCGTCACCTGCATCCTTGCGGCGTCCAACATCGCCTCGAACCTTGTTCCGTAGCGCATAGTCGTCATAACGCGAATCACGAACCGGCAGCAGATCACGGTCTTCGGAGTAGAGAATAAACAGAAGCCGATACAGCAGAACGAGGGCTGTTTCCCGCACCTCCGTCAGAGGTGCATCCGGCGCGACCTTTGCGACAGCGCGCGCAAGTTTTGGGAAGATCCGTTCGAAGACAAGATCCGACAGATCTGAAGCAACCTGCTCCTGATGGAAGCGTCCCTCCTCGATTGCGCGCTCATGGAATGTCCGGTGGTCTGCCGCACCCGGCAAGAAGGCGTCGCGTCGGAACACAAGTGCGAACACCTTGAGCCAATGGCGACGTTCCACCTCGTCCAAGACGTGCATGCCGTCGAAGTGGTCCGACAGGTTCAGAATAACTGCCAGGTCGATCTCGAAGAACTGTTCGGAGACGGAAAGTGCGCCCTGCCAATAGAGACGCCAGACTGCACCGTTGGTCAGAATCCCCCATCGGAGTCCGCCAGAAGACACATCATCGATACGCCGCAAGTACCTCAGCATTTGTGTGGAGGGCGCCGTCTCCTCACCACGCCGTCCCGACCGGCGGTCAAGCGGCCGGCCCCAACGTTTGGACTCCACGACCGCGAGGCCGTGTCCGTAACGCTTCCATTCTTCCGCAAGGCGATTCGCCTGTTCCTTTGCCATACCATCCGCGAACAACAACCCGTCGGGCACGTCCTGACGGCCATGCGCCGACAGGTTCTGTTGCCGCAGGCTCGCAGTCCAGCCGAGCCGCGCCAGTACTGGCCAAATCAGATCGTCCTCGGTCTGACTCTCGTTGGGTGACCGGTCTGTCGGAAACTGAGTGAATACATACTGCAAGGCGGACTCGATGCCTTCGAGCGTCGCATTGTCGATATCCTGCCAGTCGAACAGACTGACGATGGCCTCGCGAAGAAAATCCTCGGCGAAGAGGCTTCCCTGGAATGGCCTGAAAATGTTCTCCATTTGACCTCTCCGGCCGCTTGTATGGACTGCTTGCTAACTGGCCGCATCGTTACCGCCCGAGTTCACGAGCCACTCGCGTCAATCGCACCCATGCCATCGGAGGCGGTCACTCAGTTGTACCAGAGTGCAACTTCCCGGCGCATTGGCCTGATGTTGCTCCTGGCGTCAGGTCGGGCTCAAGTCGAAGAGTTCCAGAATCGGTGCGTAGCGTCCTATGGACCACTGCTTATGCGGCACAAGGTCAACCGCGTTGGGACACAGTGGCTCTACCCCTGCAGATAGCGCTCGCCCTCCGCTTGCCCCATTGAGCCGCGCTGTTGCTGATCACGTCGTTCACTAGGGCCTCCATCTCGGTCGTGTCCTTCATGAAGTCCACCACTCTGGCCTCCGGGCCCCACACCGCCTTCACGATTTCCCGTGCGAATGTCCCCGCCATAAGGTGGTCAGTCAGTCGCTGGACCTCGTAATCCAGGATCGCGCCCATCGGCCCCTTGATGCGTTCGGCCTCCTCGGATGCCTCCCGCAGAAGCATCAGGATCGCCGGGGACGATTCAGGGTGTCCCGGCAATACCTGCCTCGCCTGGCTTTCGATTGCCAGCTGCCTCCACGGATCCTCTGACACTCCTACTTCCTTCACACCCCTGATGAACTCGGTGGTGACCTTCTCACGGTGGCAGGATGAAGTCGTCGGAACATGCAATCAAGGACATTCACACGTCTTTCCACGTTGACTCCTGCGAGGGCTTTCTTGATCGAACCGGATGAGATGCTGCCCAGACTTGCCGTGTTAGTTCTGCTGTTGCCGACATCTTTTGAGTACTCTGCAGACCTTGTAGCCGTTACCCTTCCGCTCACGCCATGCTGCCCGTCGTCGACCGACTTTGCGCATTCGTTGGAGACTCCTGTCTCTACATCGAGATGCCCCGGCTTCTTCCTTCGTTCGGCTCAGGCGTGGTGCGAACGTTCTCGTCGCGGCCGATCATGGCCTCAAGCCACTCCTTGCTGCGCGAGATGGCGTCCGCCGCCAAGCCGAGGGCCTCGAGATGGCGGGCCATGGCTCGCTGCGGTATCTCCTGCTCCAGGTCCTCGGCGCGGGCGAGAAGGTCGCGGCCGCGGTCGAGCAGTTCCTGGCGCATTTCCTCTCTTTTGTCCGGAGACGCGTGGCGTGCCGCCAACGCGGCCATGCTCCGGCGCCGGCCATAGACCGTGACGTCGGCGAAGAACTCCTCGAGCCGCTTGCGCCTCTCCTCTTCCTGACCGACCTCGCCAAATGCGTTCAGGATGGCGGTGGCCTTGACGCAAGCGTGCAGTCCCTCTTCGAGTTCGTCGAGCCTCTTGGCGCCACCGACACGGTCCCAGATCGCCGGATCACGGTTCCCGGCACGGACTTCGGCGATCCTGCCGAACATCTCGTCGATGGGTTCCATCGCCTGGTCGCGCCGATGGCGGTTTTCGGCCAGCAGGCACGCTTCCAACAGGGCGTCGAGCGTACGCCGGAGGCGGGCTGCCTCCCTCTCGATGGTCGCCTCCCTTTCGGCATCGGCGATGGCATCGCGGATCTCCCTCTCATGGGCGGCAAGGGCATGGGGCCGGCCCATGGCGGCCAAATGAGCGTCGATCTCTGTTTCGGAGATGTCCGCCTTCAGACCCGCCATGGCATTCAGAGCCTCGCTGGCCAGCACCGTATGGTTCACCGAGAGCGGCTGCGGAAGATTTGTCACCTCTTCCGCCCGTTCGAGAATGCCCTCGATCCGCGAGCGAATCCGCTCTGCCCGGCGCTGCGCTTCCACGCGTTCCTCTTCGCGGGCGATCGCCTGGCGGAGACCCTGTTCGCACATGTCGAGGGCTCCCGCGTTGCCGACACGGGCGAGAACTTCCTCAAAGCGCCCGTGGGCCCGGGTCCGCGCGATTTCTTCCAGCGCCCCGTTCGCGCGGTCCCGCCAGTCGTCGGGCGGGTTCCGCCCCGTGAGCCCGCGCGCCTCGCCGACGATCGCGTGGCAGCGTTGGGCGAGAGCGTCGACCTCCTTCTCGACGGCCGCCGCCTTCTCACCCCGGGCGATGGCGTCGCGCATCGCCTGCCCTGTGGTCGTGAGAGCCCCCGTCCGGTCCATGGCGGAGAGGTGCGCTTCGATCTCCGTTTCGGCGATCGACGCCTTCAGACCTACTATGGCATCGAGGACCTCGCGGGCCTGCTCCATGCCGTCCGCCGCCAGGGGCTGTGCGAGACCCGTCACCGCGTCCCCCCGGTCGAGAACGTGCCTGATGCGCGCGCGGTTCCGCCTCTGCCGGCTTGCCTCCTCCTCGCGTTCGGCGGCGCGTCGCTTGTCGTCATCGGCGATGGCCGCGCGGATGAGGTCCGCACGACGGTCGAGGGCGTCGGCCAGAACGAGACGCTTGCGGACCTCGCCGTCCCGGATTTCCGCGTGGACCTCATCGAGCGCCTCGAGCGCCGCCTGCGCCTGATCTCTCCAGCCGTCGCCCGGGCGATCGACGTCGAGTGCGACAGCTGCCGCCTGGAGGAAGACGTCGGTGGTCCGGCGCGTCAGACGGTTGACCTCCTTCTCGATCGCCGCTTCCTTCTCCGCAAGGGCGACGGCATCGCGGATCGCCCGGGCGGCGTTCGCCAGCGCCTCCGGCCGGCCTGAGGCGGCAAGACGGGCGGCGATCTCTGTTTCCGGCATCTCTTCTTCCAGGTCCGCGATATCGTCGAGCACCTCGCGAGCCAGGCGCATCCCGCTCGACAGCAGGGGCTGATCCATCGCGATCACGCGATCGCTCCTCTCGAGAATGTCCGCGATCCGCTGAATCGCCCGTCGTTCCGCCTCCCGACGCTCGTCGTCGCGGGCGATGGCCCCGGCGATCGCCTGTTCCTCGTCGTCAGGGGAACTTCCGAGACGGAACCCGGCGAGATGAGCGGCGATCTCAAGGGGCGAGAGGTCCGTCTTCAGCGATGCGATCGCCTCCATCACATGGTCAGCCCTCTCCCGCCAGCCGTCCCCTCCTTCGTCTCTCCTGACCGCCCTGGCCTCGACCAGCACCTCGACGCAGCGCCGACAGTCGTGACTTGTCCGTGCTCTCTCGTGGATATGCCGGCTGACCGCTTCGCGGACGGCCTTCGGCACGACCTCGTCGCCGGCGAACGCCTGGAGCCGGCGTTGGAAGAGCGCATCGACGCGGTCATTCAGCACTTGATTCGTGGGCGCGTAGCAGGGAAGCGAATCGTTCCGGTCGGCCCAGGCCCGTCCGGCTTCGTCAAGGAGATCCAGTTCCCTGATCCAGGCGTCGCCCAGCTTGTCGCTGAGTTCCCGGGCGGCGTCCGCGTCGGCAACGGGCATGGTAGCAAGAAGAGTCTCGGCCTCACCGCGCCAGGCCGTCACCTCCCCGATCGGCTGATCGGCGCGCCACGCCGCGGCATGACGGGCGAGCGCCCCGGACTGTTCCCGCGCGGCGCGATCATGCGCTTCCGCGAAGGCGCGCCAGTCCTCGATGGCCCGGGCATGGGCTGCCGTCATGTGTTCCCGCGCGCCCAGGAGGTCGAGTCCCAGCTCGTCCAGCCCGGCATAGCCCGGGATGTCCCCCGGATCGCCGGCGCCGGGTTCGGGAAGGTCCGTCCTCAAGGCGTCCCACATGCGCGAGAAGCGCGCCGCGTCGTCAAGGATCGCCATGGCGTCCCGGTGACGGGATTCGAACGCCATCCAGTCGTCGAGCGTGGCGCGGTGAGCAGGCGCCAGGCCCTCGACCCCTTCCAGGGCATGGCCCAGGCCTGCAAGTTCGGCATAACCCGCAACGCCGTGAGGATCGCCGTGACGCTCGGCTGTGACGGCTTCGCGCATCTGCCGCCAACGGCGCTCGAAGCGCGCACCGTCGTCGAGGACCAGCGTCCTCGAGAGAGCGTCCATGGCGCCCGCCAGTCCCGGCGGTGAGGCGTTGCCATGTGCCCGCAGGGCCCGGGCCTCCGCCATCAGGTCTTCCGCTTGCCCGCGCCATGGCGTGGAGCCCTCTTCCGCGCCCGCCCAGGCGAGTTCCGGCCACCGTCGGCTGGCCTTCTGGAGGCGGGTCACGAGCCCGCTCGCCTGCCGCCAGGTCTCGTGTTCGGCCAGCATGGATTCGATGACGGCCGTCATGTCGGGCGCGAGATCCTCGATAGTAGAGAACGCCGCGGCGCGCGCCATCACTTCCCGGTAGCCCGGCCGGGTGGCCGGATGCAGGTCCGCCGCCTTCTCGCGCAGGCGCTGCCAGTCGGCGACGAGAGCTTCGAAGACTTCGGCTTCCAGTGCCGGCGGCGCGCCAGGATCGATGCCCAGGGCGGCAAGGGCATTGTCCTCGACGTCGACCGCCGCCTCGAGGCGCTCGACGAGGGCCTCGCGGTCGTCGGTCAGCAGCAGGAAGTCGTCGCTCGCCCGGGAGAGCTCGACGTGGAAGAGATCGCGCCCGGCGTGGCCGCCGGCCTCGAGAACGGCGATCGCCGCCCGTGCCGTTGTCCCCTGGGCGACATGGACGGTCGAGCAATAGGCGTGATCGAGATGACGCAGCTGCGGATCGGATCGCCTGAGCGCGTACTGGTGGCCCTCGGCATCGCGGAAGTGGACCTTCCGCATGGTGATCTCCGTGATCTCCGCCTCTCCTCCGTTGACGAGATCGGGGACCCGGCTGCGCGGTGGCGCCTGGCGGTTGCGGGTCCAGCGGATGCGTTCGCCGGCCTTGAGTTCGATCCTCTCGGTATCGCACAGGCGCACGTACCAGGAGGCGTTGCCCGAGGGACGGAAGCGTCGCTGCTGGCCGTCGGGATGCAGGAGAACCACCTCGCCCTCGTCGTGACCTGAGACGGTGCAGACGTCGTCCTTGAGGCAGCCATAGTGATCGCGGTGAAAGACCGCATGCAGCCCCGGCTCCCAGTTGTCGATGTCGGCGGCCTCGACGCGCGTCAGGCGGCGGTCGACGAGACGGTCGACGACGAGCGTGCGGCCGTGGAGGGCGCCCTCGGCCTCGAGACCCTCGCGCACGGTCCGGTTGGCCTGGCGGCGGATCGCGTGCGTGGGCGCCATCAACAGGGTCTCCCGGCGTTGGTCCGGAGCAAGATCGAGCCAGCATCGTGCGGCTTCGCTCCCCATCGCCTCGTGTTCGACCTCGCGAATGCGCCGGCCCAGCCGAGCCATTGCCGCCCCGGGCTCGCCCTCGCGGGAACGGGCGACCGCCTCCTTGAGGCCCGCGTCCTTCTGCCTCAGGACCTCCGTCATCATCGCCGTTGCCATGCCGGCCTTCTGCAGGAGACGGAAGGGCTGGCCGGCGTCGACGGCTCTCAGTTGCGCGGTGTCGCCCACCAGCGCCACGCGGGCGACACCGGCTTCGCCGGCAATGCGGAGCAGCGCCTCCATGCGCCGGGTGTCGATCATCGAGGCCTCGTCGACCGCCAGCACCACACCCGAAAGATCCGCGCGGGCGCGCTCCAGCGCTTCGCCGTCGCCCAGATCGCCATAGCGGGCGAGAAAGGATTGCAGGGTCCGCGCATGGATGCCGGCCTCGCGCTGGAGCACCCGCGTCGCGGCGGCGGAGGGCGCCAGCCCCAGAACCGGTCTTTCGCCCAGCAGCTCCTTCACGGTGCGCAGCATCGTCGTCTTGCCGCTGCCGGCATGGCCCTGGACGCCGACCACGATGTCCCCGGAGAGAAGCACGGTGGAGACCGCCTCTCTCTGGCCCTCGGTGAGGCCGGCATCGGCGAGATGCGATTCGATGTCGGCGGCGAGCGCTTCGCCCTGGCCGCGCCCGCCGCGCAGCGCGTCGAGGATGCGCCGCTCCGCCTTCACCGCGTGCGCGGTGACGAAGGCGCCCTCGCCGGTGGCGACAATGTCCCCGCCGGCCGCGAGACGGGCGATGGCCGAGTCGATCTCGTCAAGCGTGTAGCGCCCCGGCGCGTGGCCCAGAGCCACGGCTCGGATCTGGGATGCTGGCAGCACCGTGCGGCGCTCGGCGATGTGGGCGACCGCCCGGGCGACGGCCTCCAGGACCCCGGTCTCCGGATCGGGCGTGATCCGGATCCTCGGACGCGGCGCCTTCTTCACCCGCCCTTCGTCGGGGAGCTTCGGCAGCGCCGGCGCCCGCCTGGTGGCGCGCACGATGTTGTCGGGAAGATCCGGGCCCGCGGTCTCGACCGGTCCCGGCGCCATGCCCTTGACGCGCTTGAGGCCGAGTGCCGCCGCCCGCTGCCGCCACGCCGGCACCAGTTCGGCCAGATCCTTCTCGCGCTTTGTCCGGCGCGTGTGGAGCGCCGCCATCTGCGCCAGCTCCGGCGTATAGGGAAGACCATGCTTCTCGAGGTGTTGGACGATCGCCCGGCGACGCCCGGAGAAGGCGTCGAGGAAGGAGCGCTCGTAGCCTGCGATCTCGAACCCCGGCGCCCGCCCCACCATGGTGGGCGTGATCGCGATGCCGTTGGCCTGCAGGCGCCGGGCGAGTTCGTTGCGGTAGTAGGCGCCGATGAGGTTCCGGTTCCGTCTGAGAGCCGTCGGCTCGACGCTCTTCCACTGGCCTTCGGCGTTCCGGGTCATGTTGGCGATGACGCAGTGGGTATGGAGCTGCGGGTCGAGATCGCGGCTGGTCAGATGCCGGAACCCCGCCGCCACAAGGCCTTGCGTTTTCACCCTGGGCCGACGCTTCGTCTCAGGATCCCAGCCCCGCGTCTCGATGAACTCCCTCTCGACCCAGTCGAGGGTGGCGTGGACCGCTTCGTCGTGGGCCCGGATGACCCGTCTGTCGCCGATCACCAGGCCCTCGAGCGACACCGACTTCGGCGCCGACAGCGTCAAGTCCCACCCCGGGCGGTGTTCGCGCCTGCCGTCGCGCTTGCGTCCCAGCTGAATCCCGGTTCCCGGCACCCTGCCCGAAAGCACCTCCTCGAAGCGCTTCGGGTGAACGTGCGCCTTGAGGCCCAGGGCGAGGGCCCCGGCCCCGCGCCAGAAGCTCGCCTGGCGGTGTTCGGGATCGTTCTTCGCGTAGTAGCCGTCCTTCTCGTAATAGGAGACGGCCGTCGCAGAGGACGCGAGTTCCGCGAAGCTCGCAACCACGCCTTCAGTCCGCCCGGGTCAGGGCCGCTGCGAGGCGGCGGCGCTCTTCGACCATGGTCTCGAGGATCTTCGCTTCGGTCTCCAGGGTCCGCGCGTGATCGTCGCCGTCGAGACCCCGTGACCGGGTGAGACGAGCGAGCACGCGCTCCTCGGCCTCGAGCAACTTCGGCGCATCCTCGGCCGCGGCCGTGACGCACGCGCGAATCTCGCGCAGCATCTCCAGCAACAGGCGCTGCTCCTCGGCGTTGAGCGCCGTCAGCGCCCTCGCACCGGCGTTCCTGTCGTGCTCCGCCAGCCATGCGACGTAGCCCGCCCGGGTCATGCCGCGGCGCTCCGCACGGCGGCCGAGTTCCTCCCATTCGGCATCGCGCATGGAGAGCGAGACATGGCGGTGCCCGGGACGGGACGGGCGCCTCATCCGCCGGCCTCGCCTTCGAGCACGGCAATTGCCTTCAATGCCGCCATCACCTCGAGATGGCTCAGGCCCTCGCCGGCCACCTCCCCCCTGGCGACGCCCCGGACCTTGTCGAGGATCTCCGTCAGGGCCTCGTGGATCTCGCGCTGTTCGCTCTGGGACAGCACCACCGGCCAGTTCACCGTGTCGTCGGCCAGGGCGAGATCGAGAACGTAGCCCGACACCGTCTTGCCCGACTTCGCCGCCTGGCGGCGCAGCAGCGCCTGCGCGTCGCCGCTCATGGAGAGGCTGCGCTGGCGCTTGCGATCCATCATGCCTTCCAGCGGTTGGCCGCTCCGGGATCGGTCAGGCGCGAGAGCGTCCCCTCGTTCTCGATCCAGCGGTCCACCGCGTCGCAGGTCTCGTCCCACACCGCGCCGGCTCCGGCCTCCCGCAGGCGCCGCTCCTCGAGGCGCGAGAGCACCAGCGTCTCGCGGATCGCGCGCCTGGTGACCTCTTCCGCCACCGGCTCCGTCATCAGCGCCCGCATGACGACGAAACGCGAAATCTCCATGCCGCTGGCATGGGCCGCCCGGACGATCCTCTCCCACTCGGCGTCGCTTGCCATCACCGTGCGTTGACGCCGCCCACTGGTCTCGTCCGTCATGGCTGGCGCGCCGGATGAGTGACAACAAGGGCAATCGAGGGTGTACAGTGGCAGCTGTGTAGTCGTAGTAAATCTACCATGCACATGGTCCCGTGTTTGCGACAGAGGGCAGCCTACCGCAGCATAAGGGTGATGGCTAGTTTACTTCCCCCGCTGCAACTGACCGCGAGACATAGGGTCGACATTGTTTATTTGCAGGGCGTGGTATCGCCTCTTGACATGCACTGTAACCTGTTGTAAAAAGGCAGGGAGTGGGGAGAATGCGCGTTGCGTTTAATGGTTGGAGTGATCTGTAGGTTGGAATGGGTTCTCTACACCTATGGCGGCCAGCCGGCCATACGGAACCTGACGGTGGCGGACCTCAGGGCGAACAAGGCGGCGGGCATCAAGATGACGCAGGTCTCGGCGCTGAACGGCGAGGAGGCCGCAGCCTGCGAGGCGGTGGGCATCGACCTGATGACCATCGCCGACGTCGATATCAAGGAGGTGAGGACGGCGGCGCCGACCACCTTCGTCACCGGCAGCCAGACCATGGTGCAGTACGTCACCGAGGACGAGGCGCTCGGCGCCGCGATACGTTGCGCCGAGCAGGGCGCCGACGCGATCTATACACCGCGCGGCCTGAAGACCGTCGAGCGGCTGGCTGGTGAAGGGTTGTGCGTCCAGGGCCATCTGGGCCTGGTTCCGCGACTGTCGACACGCGTGGGCGGGCTGCGGATCATCGGCAGGACTGCAGACGAGGCCATGCGCCTGTGGGAGGACTTTCGCCGTCTGGAAGAAGCCGGCGCGGTCGCTGCCGAGGTCGAGTGCGTCGCCGTCGAAGCCCTTGTCGAGATCGGCAAGCGCAGCGGCCTTGTGACCCATTCGATCGGCGCCGGCTCCGGCGGCGACATCATCTTTTCGTTCATGGAGGATATCTGCGGCGATGTGGAGAACCCGCCACGCCACGCCAAGGCGTGGGCCGACATGCTCCCGCTGCGTCGCGCCATGGCCGCTGAGCGACTCAAGGGTCTCATCGGCTTTCGTGACGAGGTCAGGGCTGGGACGTTTCCGCACGAACCCCATCAAGTCCCCATGAAGACGGGAGAGCACGAGAAGTTTCGCGAAGCGCTGGACACGTGGCAGCCGGTGCACCGGTGAACGACGCGGCCGATTACACGAAGACCTTCGCCGCCAAGCCCCGGCCGCTGACGCTGGAACAGGCGGCCTGGATCACGCCTCCCGCCCAGGCGACCGACACCGAAGGCATGATCGACGTGCCGCGCATGCGCGCCTGGCGCCGGAACCGCCTGTGCGAGCAGATCGCCGCCCACGGTCTCGACGCCGTCATCCTTGTCGAACCGTTGGCGATCCGCTACTCCGCGGGCGTGCGCAACTGCACGCTGTTTCAGATGCACATCCAGGCGGGTTACCTCTTCGTGCCCGCCGCCGGCCCGGTCATCTACTTCGACAGTCAGCCGGGTCGCGAGACAGGCCGGCAACTCGAGACAATCGACGAGATTCGCGACGATCTCGTGCCGCTTTCATACATGTTTTCCGGCTACCGGCAGCAGGACATGGTGCGCACATGGGCCGCGCAAATGGGGGATCTGATTGCAAGCCACTGCGGCAGCGGCGCCAGGATCGGGATTGATCGCGCCGGCTTTCACGCAGAGCAGGCCCTGGCCGATCAGGGTTTCGCCGTGGTCGATGCAGCGCCGGTTCTCGCCCACGCCCGCAAGATCAAGTGCCCGGAAGAGATCCTCGCCATGAACCTAGCGCTGGCTGCGGCGGAGGACGGCATGAGCCGAATGCGCACGGCCTTGCGCAACGGCGTCTCGGAGCAGGAACTCTGGGCGCTGATGTGGTGCGCGCTGATCGAACAGGGTGGAGAATGGCTCGACTATCGTCTGCTCGCCTCGGGCGAGCGGACCAATCCTTGGCAGCAGGAGGCATCGAGCCGGACGATCCGGGCGGGCGATCTTGTCGTGTTCGATTGCGGGCTGGTTGGTCCGTTCAGCTACGGCGCCGACGTCAGCCGCGCCTTCCGGTGCGGACCGGGACGGCCGAGCGACTACCAGAAGAAACTCTACACGCTCGCCTGGAACGAGGTGATGCACAACACGCGGTTGCTGCGGCCCGGAACATCGTTCCGGGACTTCATGGCCGACCGCTATCTCCAGGAGCCCGGATTCGGCGACCAGCCCTATCCCTGCGCGGCGCATGGACTGGGCATGGCCGACGAATGGCCGGTGATTCTCCATTCCCCGGAACACCGGGATCACTACGACGGGGAATTCGAAGCCGGCATGGTGATCTGTGTCGAGAGCTATGTCGGAGAAATCGGTGGCCTCGAGGGGGTCAAGCTGGAGGACCAGGTCCTCATCACCGAATCGGGGCCGGTCGTGCTGTCGCGCTACCCGTTCGAGGAGACGCTTCTTCCCCATGACATCTGAGCGAGGAAACCGGCCATGAGCGAATGGATTGAGGTCTGTGCTACGGGCGACATCGACGATGAGGATCTCATTCGCTGGGATCACGATGGCCGGTCATTCGCGATCTACAACACGCAGAAGGGATTCTTCGCCACCGACGGATTCTGCACCCACGAGCAACAGCACCTCGCGGACGGCCTCGTCACCGGCACCGTCATCGAATGCCCGCTGCATCAGGGGCGGTTCGACATCGTCACGGGCAGGGCGCTCCGTCCGCCCGTCCGCATTGCCCTCGCCACCTATCCTGTCAAGGTCGAAGACGGCACCGTCTTCATCCGGCTCTGAGACGGATCCGGCTCCTCGGTCTCCGGCCAGGAACCGGTTGGGCATGCGGGTCGAGGTTGGAGCGGTCAGCCGCCGATCGCCATGCCGGCCTTCAGCCCGTCGAGCACCGCCTCCTCCGCCGTGCGCGGCGAGAGCGCATCGCCGATCACATGTATCTCTCCCGGCCACCCGGCCAGTTCTCCGGCAAGGACCGAATCGCTTGACGTACCCTGGCACAACACCAGGGTCTCGACTTCATCGCAGATGATCGGATCATCGGTGACCGTGTGCTGCAGGTAGACGGTATCGCGGTCGGCGCCGAACAGCCGGGCGTAGGGGATGATCTCGACGCCGAGCCTGGAGATCTGGCCGATCCAGTGGTCGCGCACCGCCTCCTGGATGTTCTGACCCGGCACCATTCCGGTGACCGCGAGGCGCACGTGGCAGCCGTCCCGCGCCAGCCTTTCGGCAAGACCCATGCCGATCCAGTCGTTCTTCCAGTCCGCGACCAGCACGGAACTGCCGACGTTGGCCTCGCCCCGGATGACCGACCAGGACTCCACCACATGGGCTTCGTCCTCGCCCTCGACTGCGGGCCGGTAGGGTTGCCCGCCCGTGGCGACGACTGCAGCGTCGGGATCGGCATGGCGGATCGCGTCCGCCGTGACAGTGATGCCGAGTTCGACTCGCACTCCCGCCAGCTCCATCTCGCGGGCGAGATTGGTCACGATGCCGCCAAATTCGGCGCGTCCGGGAAGTGACTGGGCCAGCAGGGCCTGCCCGCCGAGCCTGTCGGAGCCTTCGTAGAGAGTCACCTCGTGGCCGCGCTCGGCGAGCACCGCGGCGGCCTTCATGCCGGCCGGACCGCCGCCCACGACCCAGACGGTCCTGCGCCGGCGTGCCGGCGGCTTGACGTGGCCGAACGCGAGTTCGCGTCCGGTCTCGGGGTGCTGGATGCAGGAGACGGCGTGATACTGCAACCGATGGCCAATGCACGCCTGATTGCAGGCAATGCAGCTGCGGATGTCGTCGACTCGCCCGGCCTCGGCTTTCGCGGCGAACATGGGATCGGCGATCATGCCGCGCACCAGGCCGACCATGTCGGCCTGGCCGCGGGCGACAATGTCCTCGGCGAGATGGGGCTGGTTGATTCGCCCGGCCACGAGCACCGGAAGCGACAGTTGCTGCCTCAGCGCTTCCGCGCAGGCTGCGACGTGACCCGGCCCGATCGCCATGGGCGGGACGACATCGACCCAGCCTCGCGCGGTCCGCGTGTTGCCTCCGATGACGTTGACATAGTCGACGAGGCCCCGGTCCTCGAGCACCTGGCAGACCTCCAGCACCTCGCCGGATTCCATGGCGCCGGGCGTGGCGTCCGCGTCGCTGATCCTGACACCGAGGATCGGGTCGCGGCCGATGCCCGCCCGGGCGGCCTCGAGGATCTCCACAAGAAACCGCATGCGATTCTCGAGACTTCCGCCGTAGGCGTCGTCGCGCCTGTTGATCCGGGGATTGAGAAACTGCGCGATCAGATAGCCCATGCTCGCCAGAATCTCGACGCCATCGAGTCCGCCCTCGACGATGTGGCCGGCCGCCCGCGCATAGGAGTCGACCAATTCAGCGAGCAGCGCGGGTGTCGCCGGTGTCGGCATGAGACTGTAGCGTTCGAACGGCACCGCTGACGACGAGAACGCCGGTCGGCGCGCACCGTCGATTGTGGCCCGGGCGGCTGCGCCCGGGTGAAAGAGCTGGCCCAGGATTGCACATCCGTGACCGTGAACGGCATCTGCCAGACGCCGGAAGCCCGGTACGATGCCGGGCTCGCCTGCCAGCAGGTATCCGGCGGCGATATCGAAGCTGGGATGCATCGACATGCCTTCGATGACGATCATGCCGGCGCCGCCCCGGGCTCGCGCCTCGTGATAGGCGATGAGAGCGTCCGACACCCGGCCTCGGTCGCCGAGCGACGTACCATGAGCCGGAAAGAACAGCCGATTCCGGATCCGGTGCCCCCGGATCTCGATTGGCTGGAACAGATGCGGGAAGACCGACATGGCCGGTGTCCGTGACGTTCAGGCCGCGAGGTTGACGTGATGACACGATCGCTGCCCATTGTATACTCGGAGATGGAGTCGATCCGGGAAATTCCGCCATGGACCCCCGAGTTGTAGGGCAGTGCTCGGCTTGGAGCGACGTGGAGGCGATTGCGGGCGCCAACGCGCTGGACGCCCTGGATGGGCCCGTCGAAACGGCGTCCGCCCTGCCCAACGCCTGCTACACGAGTGCGGCATGGCAGAAGCTCGAGTTCGAGCGCCTCTTCGCCCGAAGCTGGTTTGTCGTGGGCTTCGTCCAGGACGTGCCCGAGCCTGGCGATGCCATGCCGGTCGAGCCATTCGGGACGCCGCTGCTCGTGCTGCGCGACCTGGACGGCGGGATTCGCGTCTTCCACAACGTCTGCCCCCACAGACGCACTGTTCTGGTGACCGGGAAGCGTTCGGGGCTCCGGGAACTCGCCGGCCCCTGCCACGGCTGGAGCTATGATCTTGACGGGTCGCTCAGGGACTCTCCGCACGTCGATTGCGGCAGCCCTCACGACGATGCGCCCGGTCTCGTGCCGGTCCGTTCCGAGGTGTGGCACCACTGGATCTTCGTCAACCTCGATGGCAAGGCGCAGGCGCTGGAGGACTACCTCGCACCGGCAACAGACCTCGTTCGGGGCTACGATCTCGGGGCAACTCGTTATGCGGGGACCGCGCATTTCGAAATCGCGGCCAACTGGAAGCTGGCGCTGGAGAACTACATCGAGCCCTACCATGTCTTCTCGGCCCATCCGAGGCTGCACGACTTCGTTTCGATGTCGGAAAGGATGCCGAGCCGAATCGACCGCCACGTGATGTGGAACCGCTACGACTTCGGGATCCCGGAGCCTGGACGGGGCGAAGGACTACCCTACTTCCCGAACCTGTCGGTCGAGGCCGCCCGCCAGGTCGTCTGGTTCATCCTCCCCACTGCCTTTGGCGTCGAGTTTCATCCGGATCACGTGGCGAGCTTTCATCTTGCGCCGGTTGCACCGGACCGATGCCGCGAGCGCATCGACGTCTACGTCGTCGGCGACGCTGCCACCTCGCCGGACTGGGCCGAGGGGCGCCAGGCGACGCTCGACATGTGGGACGAGCTCAACCACGAGGACATCGGCCTCATCGAGAGCATGCAGAGGGGCCGGACGTCACCGGCCTACGATGGCGGCAGCCTGTCGGCCTACTGGGACGAAGCCCCTCTCCATCTCAACCGCATGGTCGTCGAAGGCATGCGCTAGGCGGAGTCTCGTCGCTCCTTGCCGCCAACCAGGGGTTCAGGTATCGAATGATGCCTGATGTCGACTCCGAAGACCCAGGATCAGGATGTTCGACGTGCGTCCAGCCTCGATTCCCGCTGCCGCCCAATACTGACAGGTGTCGGACAGCATGACCGGGACGACGGGTGTCATTGATGCCGTTCTGGTGGACCGGGTTCAGGCTTGCATGGCCAGCGGCCCGGGATGCACGTGACCGGTCGAACCGGAAGAGGCATTCGGGCAGCCGAGACAACCTGGTCGCCGGAGGAAGTCAATCTCGACGAAGTCATCCGGACCCGAAAAGGGGGGATCATGCAAGCCAGCAAGCTGAGAACCATGTTCATCGCCATGACGGCTGTCATTCTGGCGGCCAGCTTCACCCAGGCCTGGAGCGCCGAATCCCATCCCGTCACGGGCGAAGCGTTGTCGGACAACCAGACCTTCACCTATCGCCTGCTCGACCAGTTTCCGACCCTCGATCCGCAACTCAACCAGGACGTGTCGGGCTTTCACGTGATCCGCGACCTCTTCGAAGGTCTCCTGAGCCAGGACGCAGAGGGCAACCTCGTGCCCGGGGTTGCGACACACTTCACGGCGTCGGACAACAACACGACCTACACGTTCGCCCTGCGCCCGGATGCCAGGTGGTCGAACGGCGATCCGGTGACGGCGCATGATTTCGTCTACGCATGGAGACGGGCGGTCGACCCTGTCACCGCCTCTCCCTACGGCTGGTACCTTGAACTGACCCAGATCGTGAACGCTGCGGATATCCTGGCCGGCGAGAAGGATCCCGCCGAGCTTGGCGTGAACGCCGTGGACGATCACACGCTCGAGGTCAGGCTGTTCGCGCCGCTGCCCTACTTTCCGGCCATGACGACCTACGCGACGCTGTTTCCGGCGCACCGGGCGACCATCGAAGCCCACGGCGCGACGTGGACAGCGCCCGGGAACATGGTCTCCAACGGTGCCTACGTTCTCAGCGAACTGGTGCTGAACGAGTATCACAGGCGCGTGAAGAATCCGGAGTACTGGGCTGCCGACAACGTGATCATCGAGGAGGTAACGGGCCTCGTCATCAACGACGACAACCAGGCGCTGACCCGCTATCGCGCCGGTGAACTTGACCACCTCCAGCCCTTGCCTGCGGGGCAGTATCCGGCACTCAAGGAAGAAATGCCCGATGAGGCGACCAGTGTTCCGCGTTTGTGTTCCTACTACTACGCCATCAATCACTCAGAGAGTGGCCATCCGGCGCTCAAGGACGTGCGCGTGCGCAGGGCGCTCAGCATTGCCATCGACCGCAACGTGATTGTCGAACGGCTCCTGAAGGGTGGCCAGTGGCCCGCCTACAACTTCACGCATCTCAAGACTGCCGGCTTCGAGATGCCCGAGATTGCCTATGCGTCGCTCGATCAGACCGAGCGCGACGACGAGGCCAGGCGCCTCATGGCGGCTTCCGGCATCGAGAATCTGACGCTCAGGCTGATCTACAACACTTCCGAAAGCCACAAGCAGATCGCCACGGTCATCAGTCAGATGTGGAAGCAGAAACTCGGCGTGACGACGGAACTGGCCAACTTCGAGTGGAAGACCTACCTCAACATTATGGACAATCAGGAGTTCGATCTGGCCCGTTCAGGCTGGTGCGGCGACTACAACGAGGCGTCGACCTTTCTCGACCTGCTCACCACGACCCACGGCGCAAATCGCGGCAAGTACTCGAACCCTGACGTCGACGAACTCATGAATGCCTCGAAGACCGTCGAAGATCCGGGCGCGATCTACGCCGAGGTCGAGCAGATCCTGGCCGAGGACATGGCCATCATTCCGATCTATCACTATGCCAACACGTTCCTGCTCTCCAGCGACATACGGGGCTGGCCTTATGACAACGTCGAAAACAACTGGTACTCGAAGAACCTCTATCGCGTAGCGGACTGATCGAGGGCCCCCGGAACGTCCGGGCCGCCGGATGATCTACTACGTCGCCAGGCGTCTCGCGGTCGCCGTGCCGACGCTCCTCATTCTCATCATCGTTTCCTATGTCCTGATGTACGCTGCGCCGGGCGGGCCGTTCGACACCGAGCGCACGTTGCCGCCCGAGGTCATGGCCAACCTCCAGCACAAGTACGGGCTCGACCAGCCGCTCGTCGTGCAGATCTGGCGCTATGTCGTTTCCATCGTGACGGAATTCGATTTCGGGCCGTCGTTCCAGTACACGGACCAGACCGTCAATGACATCATTCGCCAGGGTTTCCCGGTGACGCTGACCTACGGGGCGTGGTCGTTCCTGGTGGCGGTCCTGGCGGGCGTCTCGCTGGGTATCGCGGCGGCCGTCTGTCACAACACCTTTCTCGACTACCTCTGCGTCGGAGTTTCCGTCGGCGCCCAGGTCCTGCCGAACTTTGTCCTCGCACCGGTTCTGACCCTGGTCTTCACGCTGTGGCTGGCCTGGCTTCCCGGCGGAGGCTGGCAGGGAGGGCACTGGCCCTATGTCGTTCTGCCGGTCATCGCGCTCTCGACGTCGTTCATGGCCTCGATCGCCCGCATGACCCGCTCGTCCATGCTGGAGGCGCTGAACGCCGACTTCATTCGAACAGCCCGGGCCAAGGGCCTGCCGATGCGCCGGATCGTCATCCGCCATGCGCTCAAACCCGCCATGCTGCCGGTGATCTCCTATCTCGGGCCGACGTTCGTCGGCATGATCACCGGCTCCGTGGTGATCGACGTCTTCTTCGCGACCGGTGGAATCGGCCAGTTTTTCGTCAACTCGGCGCTGAACCGCGACTATCCGGTGATCATGGGGATCACCATCCTGGCCGGCGCGCTCACCATTGCCTTCAACCTTGTGGTCGACCTGCTCTACGCCTGGTTGGACCCGCGCATCCGGTACTGACGTGTCGCCGCTTCTCTTCGGCCGCCGCACCATCCGGGCCCTGACCACGACCGGCGCCCCGGATACCTCCGGCGGCCGCTCGCTCTGGCAGGACGCCCGTGGCCGCTTTGTCTGCAACCGCGCAGCCATGGCGAGCCTGGCGATCCTCTGCGTCCTTGTCCTCTTTGTGCTTTTCGGTGACTTCCTGGCGGCCTGGTCCAACGAGGAGATCGACTGGGCCATGCTTGGCAACGTCGCGGAAGAGGGAGGCCCCTCGTTTGCAAACGGCCACTACTTCGGGGTGGACGAACTGGGCCGCGACCTCTACGCGCGCACGGTGCAGGGGACCGGGATATCGCTGATGGTCGGCGTCCTGGGAGCACTGGTCTCGATGGTGGTCGGCACCCTCTACGGGGCCGTGGCGGGATACCTCGGCGGTGCGGTCGACAACGTGATGATGCGCATCGTCGATGTCCTGATGGCCATTCCCTACATGTTCGTGCTGATCGTGTTCATGGTCGTTTTCGGCCGTTCGATCCTCATGCTGTTCGTGGGCATCGGCCTCATCAGCTGGCTCGACATGGCGCGAATCGCACGGGGGCAGACGCTGTCCATCAAGAACCGGGACTTTGTCGAAGCCGCCGTCGCGATCGGCGTCAGACCGGGGAGGATCATCCTGCGCCACATCATCCCCAATCTTCTGGGCGTGGTCGTGGTCTATGCGACGCTGCTCGTGCCTTCGATGATCATCTACGAGAGTTTCATCAGTTTTCTCGGTCTTGGCGTACAGGAACCCGACACGAGCCTGGGCGCGCTCATCAGCGACGGTGCGAGCCAGATGCAGTACGGCACGCTCTGGCAGCTGCTGTTCCCGCTCTCCTTCTTCGTCACCACGTTGTTCGCGTTCTTCTTCGTGGGCGACGGGCTGCGCGATGCGCTCGATCCCAGGGACCGGTGAACCATGACCCTGCTTCAGGTGCGTGATCTGCGCGTCTCCTTCCAGACTGGCGACGGCACGGTCGACGCCGTGAACGGGGTCGACCTCGCGGTCCCAGCCGGACAAGCGATTGCCGTGGTCGGCGAGAGCGGTTCGGGCAAGAGCCAGATCATGCTCGCCGTCATGGGTCTCCTGGCGCGGAACGGAACGGCCTCGGGCTCGATCAGGTTTGACGGCACCGAGCTGCTCGGTCTCGACGAGCGTGCGTTCAACCGAATTCGCGCGCGCGAGATCGCGATGATCTTTCAGGATCCGATGACGGCGCTCAATCCCTACATGAGGATCTCGCACCAGATGACCGAGGTGCTGACACTGCACAAGGGCATGAGTCACGGCGCGGCGCTCGGCGAAGCGGTCCGCCTGCTCGACGCCATGGAAGTGCCCGAGGCCCGCACCCGCATCACCATGTATCCGCACGAGTTCTCCGGTGGCATGCGCCAGCGGGTGCTGATCGCGATGGCGCTGCTCTGCCGTCCTCGCCTGTTGATTGCCGACGAACCCACCACAGCGCTTGATGCCACGGTCCGCGGCCAGATCATGCGCCTTCTCGGGAACGTGAAGTCCGCGTTCGACACGGCCGTCATTCTCGTCACTCACGATGCCGGCATCGTCGCTGGACACTGTGACGAGATGGTCGTGCTCTACGGTGGTCAGGTGATGGAAAGCGGTCCGGTGGCCGAGACCTTCGCCGCACCGCTGCACCCCTATACGCGCGGTCTGCTGGACGCCGTTCCGCGGCTCGACCGTGACGACGAGAGGTTGCGTGCCATTCCCGGGGATCCGCCAGGCATGCAACATCTTCCTGGCGGATGTCCCTTTGCCGCGCGTTGCCCGAGGGCGGACGAGCGTTGTCATCATGTCCGGCCCCCTGGCGTCAGTCATGGGCCGGGTCGGCGGGTTGCCTGCCACTGGCCCCTGGGTGGTGCGGGATGAGCGTGCCCCTTCTCTCTGTGCGGGATCTTTCAGTCACCTTTCGCATGCGCCCCGGGGGAAGCCCCCCATGGGCGCGACCGAAGGAGCTTCAGGCCGTCCGGAGGGTTGGTTTCGATCTCGCTCCGGCCGAAACGCTTGGCATTGTCGGCGAGAGCGGATCCGGCAAGTCCACCCTTGCCCGCTCCCTGATCGGGACGGTCCCCGCCACCGGAGGCCGGGCGCTCTGGCAAGGCAAGGACCTGCTGGCGTTGAATCCCGGGGAGCGCCGGCCCCTTCGTCGCGACATGCAGATGATCTTCCAGGATCCTCTGGGGGCGCTGGATCCCCGCATGACGGCTGGCGAGATCATCGCCGAGCCTCTCGTGACCCATGAAACAGACCTGTCGAGGCGCGAGATCACGTCGCGAGTGAGTGCACTGCTCGAACGGGTGGGCCTGCTGCCCGAGCACATCAACCGCTATCCGCACGAGTTCTCCGGCGGCCAGTGCCAGCGAATCGGCATTGCGCGCGCGCTCATCGTTCGCCCGAAGCTCCTGATCTGCGATGAACCCGTCTCGGCACTCGACGTCAGTGTGCAGGCCCAGATCGTCAACCTGCTCCGCGACCTGCAGCGCGACCTCGACCTGTCGCTGATCTTCATCTCCCACGACCTTGGCGTGGTGAAGCACATCGCGGACCGGATCCTGGTGTTCTATCTCGGCCGGGTCATGGAGTACGGCGCCACACGCGCTCTCGTTCACGATCCGCGCCATCCCTACACCCGGGCCCTGATCGCGGCGACGCCGGTCCCTGACCCCGCGGTCGAACGCGGACGCCCGGCAACGGGCCTCGAGGGCGAGGTGCCGTCGCCCTTGTCGCCGCCATCGGGATGCGTATTTCGCACCCGTTGTCCCGTGGCCCGTCCATCCTGTGCCGAGGCCATCCCGGCACTCGACGAGCACGACGACGGCCGTTTCGTGGCCTGTCCCTTCGTCTGAGGCGGATTCACGAACGCGAGTTGTACCAGTATGCGTGGTTGCTGATTTATCAATACAATTCATCACCTAATCACGTACAAGGCTCAACCGGGCCCAGATACATCGGCCATCTACTGTCGGAAGACGGGCGAAGGTGCCACGGCGGTCCAGCAATTAGGGGTTGAGTTCCTTGTGACTTCAGGAAGCCCAGAATTCGGATGAGACCTACACTCTTCTCATCCATGTGGATCGGGGTAGAAGTCGCCCGGACGCTCCAGCTTCGGGAAACCAGGATACTCCGAAGCGTGGTTCCCCGGCGCATGTTCCTGCTGCCGGATTCTGTCGCCTGATGGGCCCTCGATCTTCTTGCGAATTTTCGTCTCATGCCATCGAATATTGAATGCAGCATACTCGAACTCAGGTCGGCGATGATGGAAGAACTTGATTTCCGAGTAACACAAATGATCGTGGATCCACCACGCCATCGCCTTCCACGACAGTTCCGGCCGCTTCTCTAGGTAGTCTATGAACCAGGGAATGACGATGCTGGCTGTCCCGCCCATCTTCTCTTCATCATCGAGTCGGTCCCACACATGTCGTGCGTGGTTGTATGCAGTTGCGGCTACGTTCCGATGCTTCGAGCCGCAGTCGTTTATGGTCACCGATCGGAATGCCGAGCGAATCGACACATGGCCAAACGTCGCATGAAGGGGCTCGAGAAGGGTCGAGCATAGTTTCTTTCCCACTTCGACAGCCAGCGTGGGATCGTTCGGAACGTTTCTCAATCCGTAAACGGTTGCAATCTCGCTGTAGAGCATGTCGCGCATGAAGAAATGGCGCGATAGCCTGATCCTGCCGAAGTTCTCGAGTTCGTGCATCGTCCAGGACTTGGGGTCTCCACCTGGAATGGGTTGTTCTCGCTTCATCATTGAATGCCTTCTCCGTTTTCGGCGACCTGTTCAGGCATAGGTTTCAGCCGAAGGGCTCGGATTAGCGGACATCTTCTCGGTGCGGAGCGTTTGCACAGCGCCCGTAGGCCCCAATGCCCAATCTTCATAGCTCACTGTTGCACGCCGCATCGCGCTCAGAAAACGTCGGTCGAGCCAGATGTGTCCTGACGACAGATATCAGGAATCCTCTCCCATCTCCCGCAGGAGGGCCTTGACCACGGCCGTCGCGTTGTCGGCCGCCAGTCCCAGAAAGACCTCCATCTGGTTCGCACCAGCGCCGCCGCCGGCGAGGTCCGAGAGGCTGCGCACGCCAATGAAGGGAATGTCGTTGGCGTAGGCGACGTGGGCGACGGCGGCGCTCTCCATGTCCAGCACACGTGCGTCGAAGGTCTGATAGGTCCAGGTTCGGAACGCGGCGTTGTCGACAAAGGCGCTGCCGGAGACCCCGGATCCGCCGATGACGATCCTGGGAGTCTCCTCAAGGCACGAGCCTTCCGTCGTACAGCGTCTGAGTGCTACCCTGTCCGCCATGGAACGGGCCGAGGCGAGCAGCCGCTCGTCCACCGTGAACCAGAAGCGTGTCTCGGGTTGCTCGGCTCCGCGGCGAAGCACGGTGACCGCACGCGGAAACATCATGCCGAGGTGCCCGTACGGGTACTCGAAGAACGGCATCGTTGCCCAGCCGTCGTCCGTTTCACGCGCGAACAGCATCTCGAGATACTGTCCCCAGCGCTCCGCGATCACGACATCGCCGATGTTGAGGCCCGGATCGACGCCGCCGGCGATGCCGGAGAACACCACGTCCCTGATGGCGAAATGGTCAAACGCCAGCTGCGTCGTCATCGCCGCGTTGACGACACTGATTCCGCTCAGGAAAAGCACGACTTCGTGCCCTTCCAGAGTGCCCGTGCTGAAGACGACACCGTTTACCGTGAACTCCGATGCGTCTTCCAGTTCGCGTTTCAGAATCGTCAGTTCAGGCGCGAAAGCGGAGATGATGGCAATGCGCGGGGTTTCGTCGAGGATTGCGTGCGCATCCGCCGAACGGAGCGGGACAGCCGCGAAAAGCAGCAGGGCGCCATGGCCGGCGATCAGGATCTCCCGGGCGCCGGGAATGAAACGGCATGCTGGCATCATCGCGCGTGTCCCATTGCAAGGAAGTGGACGGCGTCGGGAAGGCGGCACGACGTAGTCTGAAGCGGGTCTCCTTGCAATGCCACATGGATCGGCATGCAGGCTCCGGGAGGAAGGTCGACTTCACCTGCGAACGACGGCCGGATCGTCCGGTTGCCGGTGGGTCGACTACTCCGCCGGAATCGAGAAAGCGACGATGTAGGCAAGGATCAGCGCAAGCGCAATGAAGAGACAGGTGTCGACACGCCTCAGCCTCGAGCGCTGTGGCGAATCCCTGTAGTTGTAGATGAGGGCGAGCAGCGTCTGCAGGAAGTAGTACGCCGCGAACGCCCTGGAGGCGAGGGCGACAATCTCGAGCAGATTGACTGCCCAGACCAGAAGAATCGCCGCGGCTGCGACCGAGACGTAGCCCATCCTGACCGAGAGATGGCCGTGACTGTTCTCGCGTAGCAGGCCACCTGCGCCTCCCGAATCGGCCACCGCCGCACTGAACTGGCTCGTCAGTGCGGCGATCATCAGCATGACTGGCAGGATCAGGGCCACCGGTGCCACAGCGTCGACAATCTGCGCGAGCCGGATGTGGACCAGGTCCATGGCCTGCACTACCGGCATCAGCAGGATGACCGAAACGACGTAGATGAATCCGGAGATGAGTTGGGCGTTCCGCATGCTCTTGACCCGGATCTCAGGGCTGTACCTTTCCCCGAGAAAGCGCGACGTCTCGAATCCTTGTACCACGAGGAGAGCCCCCGCCAGCATCTGGAGCTGCGTGAAGACATCCCTCTGAGGGAAGTCGAGGTGGAGTTCTCCTTCGGTCAGGAATCCGAAGCCGTAGATCGCGAGACCGGTGATGAGGGAGGCGATGACGCAGAGCTGGATCGTCACCGAGATGCTCTCGAGACGCTCAAGACCTCCCAGCCCCTTGAGATATCCCACGCCGGCGATGAAGACGATCACGATCGTCGTCAGGCCGCGTTCCATGTCCGGGTCGTCCACGCCCAGATAGCCGAGGAGGAAACTGGACAGCAGGGAGAGATAGAACGCGACGGCGATGATGTACGCGCCGACGAGAACGACATTGCCGAGATACTCGATCTCACGCGTGCCCTTGTGGAGCCGTCCGTCAGCGAGCCGTGGTTCGACATGCAGGATGTTGAACCGGATGACGTGCCCGATCGCAAAGGCGAAGAGAACGATCCCCAGAATTGCCACCGGCGCCATCGGGCCCACGATACTCGCCAGCAGGGGCGCCATGATGAGAAACCCGCTGCCGATGATCGAGGAAAGAGGGGTCAGCGTTGCATGCCACAAGTCGCCCCTTGCCATGCGCGAGCGAAACAGGAACAGGGCGACAGCCGCGCAGGACGCGAGCAGCAGGACGGTGAGCATCGGGCTCGAAGGTGCCATGAAGAGCCAGCCTCGCTGCCATGGGTGGTCAGATCGGCGTCGGCGCAGGAACTCGCGGGCGCCGTTGACGGCAACATCAAGTAAGCGAACTTCGGAGCCGTAACCAAACTACGCGACGACCCGCCGCATGCTTGTTGTGGCGACATGAAAGTCGATGACCGGGGAACGGAACCGGCCACACGTCCGACTTCCGGCGGTTCGTTTGCGACGATACGTCACGGTCCGGTAAAATGACAGGAATCCCTCCCTGCGCACGCGCATATCTCCTCTGGCAGCGACCGGATCCGAGCTCGCCGCCCGCCTCTGGTCCGGCCTTGCGTGCGGCGTGTTGAGGATCGCGCCCGCGAAAGGATGCTGGAATCCGGAGCGGGATTGTGGAGATGTCGCATTCGAGGCAGCAAGGCAGCCTTGATTCCCGTCGTCGCCGACCGATAGTGTCTTTCCGGGCGTCGGGGCATGTCATGCCGCTTCTTAACTTCTCCCGCAGGGAATTCGATCGCCGGATTGCCGCTGCTCGTGCCTCCTTGGAGCGTGACGGGCTTGATGGCCTGGTGCTGTTTCGTCAGGACAGCATGTACTACCTCACCGGCTATGACACGAGCGGCTACTCCATGTTCCAGGGCATGTACCTCGGAGCGGACGGAGCGCTCGCGTTGCTGACGCGTTCGGCGGACCGCATCCAGTCCCGCGAAACCTCCATCGTCGAGGACATTCGCATCTGGCAGGACCGCGAGGATGCATCGCCTGGCGACGACCTGAGGGACATGCTTGAGGACCATGGGTGCCGGGGACGGCGCCTTGGTGTCGAGTATCACGCCTACGGCCTCACCGGGCAGCGCGCGAAGATGGTCGATGCTGCGCTTGACGGGTTCTGCCGGACTGTCGATGCTTCCGACCTCGTCCGCCTGCTCCGGCTGGTCAAGAGCGACGAGGAACTTGCGTACGTGCGCAAGGCGGGGTCGCTGTGCGACCGGATTCTCGATGTCAGCATCGAGCGCACCGTCCCGGGTGCCTCCGTGAAGGCGGTCTACGGGGCGATGATGCAGGCGCTCATGGAGGGCGGCGGGGATCCGACCGCAGGCCGCTGGCCCATGGGCGCCGGCGAGGCCGCTGTGTTTTGCCGCTACCATACCGGCGACGAGACCGTGGCGGAGAGGGACCAGGTCGTGTTCGAGCCGGCTGCAGCCTTCCGGCACTACCATGCGGCCATGATGTACAACATCCTCACCGGGACCCCGGATCATCGCCATGTGAGCATGAACCGCGCATGCGCCGATGCAATCGACGCTTGCCTTGAAACCCTGCGCCCGGGGAAGACGGTTGGCGACGTGTTTGACGCACACTCAAGGACACTCGGTGACGCCGGGTTCGGTCACGCCCGGCTCGCCGCCTGCGGCTACACCATGGGGGCGATGTATCCCCCGACATGGATGGACTGGCCGATGGTGTGGGCCGGGAACCCGCAGGTTCTGGAACCCGGCATGGTGTTCTTCCTTCACATGATCCTGCTCGATGACACCACCGGACTGAGCATGTGCATCGGCGAGACCGCGATCGTGACCGATAGCGCGTGCGAGCGCGTCAACCACATTCCCCGGGAGCCGATCGTCAACTGACGCCATCGTCCAGCCATGTTGCTTGTGGAGATGGCCGGGAGGTTGGTCGCAGAAATGTTCATGCCAAATCCCGATCGGAAATGTCCTCGGGCGCGTCGAGATCAGGCCGGCTGAGGGATCCGAAGCTGGCCGAGCGCGTGGACTTGGCGTCGCTCCCAGAGACGATGGGATGGTCATCGGGGCCCGAATCGGGCACGGTGACGATACCGTCCCCAAGAGGGTGATGATCGGATGAAGAGCGGCACCCGTCATCACGGGCTCCGGATCCGTTCGGCCACGGAAGGAGACTTCTCCGACATTGCCCGGATCTATGACTGGCATGTGCGGCACGGAACGGCATCGTTCGAGATCGATCCACCGGATGCCGGAGAAATGCTCGCGCGCTGGCAGGCACTTCGCGCACACGGTCTTCCCTGGCTCATCGCCGAAACCGCCGACGCCATCACGGGGTATGCGTGTGCCTCGCCCTGGCGGTCCCGGTCTGCCTACCGCCTGACAGTGGAGAACTCGGTCTACGTGCGTCATGGATACGACAGGCAGGGAACGGGCCTGGTGCTGATGGAAGCGTTGATACGGCAATGCGCGAGCCTCGGGTACCGGCAGATGATCGCTGTCATCGGAGGCTCGGCCAACAGGGCCTCGATCGACTTTCACGAGCGGCTCGGGTTCCACCGTGTCGGTGTCCTGGAATCGGTCGGTCACAAGTTCGAACACTGGGTGGATACGGTTCTCATGCAGCGCGCCCTCGGCGAAGGTGATACGTCGCCTCCCGGAGACGCTTAAGGTCCCCGGTTTGGCCTGGCTGCCGGCCGGTCCGACGTGGCCCGCGGCGATCCTGGCCCCGATGACGAGATTGAGGCCAACTGTTCCGCTGCAATGGCGGACGGGGCGGTAGTGCATGATCTGTCACGGTGATGATAGGATGACCAACACCACTTGACCGGAAATGGGGCACAGCCATGGAGAGTTTCGAAAGCCAGAACCTGACCGAGGAAATCCTGGCACTTGACGCCCATCTCGTTCATTCCTTCGCCAATCTCGACGGATTGAAGGCCGAGGGAGCGCGCACCGTCATTGCCGAGGCTGATGGAGCCTTTGTCTACGATGCGGATGGCAACCGCATGCTGGACGGCATCGGCGGCCTGTGGTGTGTCAATGTCGGTCACGGGCGCCGCGAGATCATCGATGCCGTGGCCGCGCAGTTGCGCAAGCTCGACTACTACTCGACTTTCTACAATCTCACCCATCCCGAAGGCGCGCGCCTCTCCCACAAGGTGGCGTCACTGGCTCCGGGCTCGCTCAACCATGTCTATTTCGGCAACTCCGG
This sequence comes from bacterium, assembly GCA_028821455.1. Taxonomy (GTDB): domain Bacteria; phylum Pseudomonadota; class Alphaproteobacteria; order SP197; family SP197; genus SP197. Next base: position 39,624 of record JAPPGE010000045.1, read on the forward strand.
TTCGGTTGCCAACGACAGTGCGGTGCGCATCCTGCACCACTACTTCAACCGCCTCGGCGAGCCTTCGAGGAGGATCATTCTTTCGAGAATCGGCGCCTATCACGGCTCGACTCACCTTTCGGTCGCCCTGACGACTCCAGCCTACCGAGCTGACTGGAACTCCGCCGAGGAACTCGTCCACCACCTCTCGTCGCCCTATCCCTACAGGCGGCCCGATGGCATGACTGTCGAAGAGTTCTCGGACTTCCTTATCCAGGAAATGATCGAAACCATCGAGAAGATCGGCGCCGAGAACATCGCCGGTTTCATCGCCGAACCGATCATGGGGGCCGGAGGTGTCATCGTGCCCCCCGACGGCTATCACAGGCGGACCAGGGACGTGTGCTCGACTTATGGCATCAAGTACATCTCCGACGAGGTCGTCACGGCGTTCGGACGTCTCGGTCACTTCTTCTCGTCACAGGATGTCTTCGGCATCGAGCCCGACATCATCACTTCGGCGAAGGGTCTCACGTCGGGATACCAGCCGCTCTCGGCAACGATCCTCTCCGAGGAGATCTACGATGTCATCGCCGCTCCGGGAGCGATGTTCCTTCATGGCATGACCTATTCGAGCCATCCCGCGGCCTGTGCTGCCGCCCTGGCGAACATCGCCATCATGGAGAACGAAGACCTGTGCGGGCATGTCCGGACCACGGGGCCGCTGTTCGAGGCGGCGCTCCATCGTCTTGGAGACCTTGATGCCGTCGGCGAAGTCCGGGGCAGCCACTTCATGCAGGGAATCGAGTTCGTCCGCGACCAGGCCACAGGCGAGCTCCATGACGCGGAAGTGGACTTTGGCGGACGCGTGGCACGCCATGCCCAGAAACGCGGACTTATCGTCAGGCCCCTGGGTCACATGGCGGTGCTGTCGCCACCACTCATCATTGGGAAGAAGGAAATCGGCATCATCGAGGACGTGCTGCGGGAGAGCATCACCGCGGCGCTTGACGACGTCGCAGCGGAGGGACTGGCCTGACCGCTTCAGGCAGGCGGCGCCCCTTCGGCAAGAAACCACCAGTGGTGAAGACATGATCGCGCATCGCCTTGTGGCAGGCGGGCGGCAGGGGGGCTTGCAAGGGCGCGAAGTGCCAGTTCCTCCCTGTCCAGACGGGGACGCTCGTCGAGGTAGCCATGATCGCGTAACCAGGCCTCGAGGTCGCCCGCGCTCCTCGCCCTGAACCGGGCGAGGGCGGGTGGCCGGTTCGAGCGCAGTGTGTCGAGCAAGGCCCGCGGATCGCCTGCCAGCGATTCTGCGACCATGACCAGAGGTTCGAGGTAGTGCCCGGACACCGCATTGCTCCGCTTCAGGGCATCGCGATCGACAGGGCGGTTGCGGCCCTCGTTCCACAGTGAGGTGAAGATCGCGAAAAGATCGACACGTGCGTCGATCACGTCGCCGCCGGAAGCCATGGATCGCAGTTTCTCCCCGAGGGGCGACGGCGAGACATGTTTCCATTGCCCCGCCAGCCGTATGCCCTCGCACAGGATGTCATGGAGGACGTGCGGCCGGTCCCACAGGACATGGTGAAGGTGCTGTCCCCGCCAGCCACGTTCCGGCCGCAGGTGAGGGACGGCAAGCACTGCCGCATAGTCCTGCGGAGACAGTGTCTCGGGATGCGGAATGTTCTCGAGAGGCGGGACGTCGACGGAACCCGTCATGGCCGTCTGCTGGCGGATGGCGCCAAGATCGATGGCGTTCACGCTTGCACCGCCGGAACCGATCGCTCGGCGAAATCGTCCGACATCGAGGGGATCGCTCGTCAGGTAGATGATCTGCCTGCAGTCTCGCTGCGCCATGTCTCCAAGACTGCCGGCGATGGCGTCGAACCGTTCCGGGTCACTCTGGTCGAGCGCCTCGTCGAGAAGGAACGGAAACCGCGTATCCCCTTCGATCTCGCTGGCGAAGGCAACGCGAGCCGCCAGCAGCAGCTGGGCACGGGTGCCATCTGAAAGTTCATCGAGTTCGCGGCTTTCGTCACTGCCAAGATCGGTGGCGATGAGGCGGGGTGGATCTCCATCCCGGGAGAGGCGCACGTCATGGCGGTGACGCGTGAATTCGGAAAAGTGGTGCCGGGTCCGCGCGAGGAGACGCGGCATGCGGATGCTCTCGAATTCCTGTTCCACGGTGTCGATGAGGAATCGTCCACAGGCCGCAAACAGGGCCTCGTTTCGACGCTCCTGCAGCGTACTGCGCGCCTGTTCCCTGATCGCCAGCTGTTCCTCGAGATGGTGCGTCCGTCGGACCTCGGCGACTTCGGCCCTGATTTCGGCGATGTCCTGGCGCAGGCTCGATGCGCGTTCCTGTGCGCCGGAGAGCTCCCTATCCAGACCATCGAGATCCGCGATCCCGTACCCGGCGAGTTCACCTTCACCGTCCGCGGCAAGCTCGTCGGTCTCCCGCTTGATGAGGTTTTCGAGTTCCCTGGCGGATGTCACCAGCTCACGGTAGCGGGGGAGACTATCCACCAGGACTGCCAATGCCGTGGTATCGCCGTCCTCGAGACATGCCTTCCGGTAAACCGCAGCAACCTCTTCGAGCAGGTCCGCATGGTCGCGACTTGCCTCGTCGAGAGAGGTCGATGCCTGCGCTTCGTCCTTCAGGGCGCTTTCCAGTGCGGCACTGCGCTGGCCCAGCGAGTCAAGACGGGCCAGCGCTTCTCGCGCGTCCCGCGGGGTTGTCTCACCATGGCGGCACAGGAAGGCGGCAAGTTCCGAAAGCATGTCGTCATGCCGCGCTTCAAGGTGTGAGACAAGACCGTCAGCCCCTTCGCTGGCGATGCGTGCCTGTCTGAGACGCACCAGCGCATCGGCAAGGTTGAGGAGTTCGACGTGGGAGGGAAAGCGCCCGGATTCCTTCAGGAACGGCCTTGCGAGCTCTTCCAGAGGCGGTGTGCGTGCGGCGAGACCTGCGTGTTCGCTCTCAAGCTTGCGAAGTTCAACATCCCGGTCTCGCCGGCGCTGCCTGCGGGCCTCGAACGACGCCAGGTCGGTTTCAAGGGTCGTCAACCGTACCGTGGCAGATCCGGCGTCGCGGGGAGGCACGAGGCCAAGCCGCGCAAACTCCTCGTCCACCACCGGCCCGTCGCCGGGGCGCGACGCGAGAACCGGCAGCGACACCCCGACCCCGGCTGCCGCCAGCAGTCCGAAGATGGGATCCGCAAGGAATGCCAGCAGGGCGCCGGTGACCACGGCGACGAGGACGGCGACGAGCCATGCGCGCTTCCGAAGGGATGCGCTGGAGCGAAGCCAGCGGCGCAACAGGTCGACTTCCACGCGAAGGGACTCCGGCGCCTCATCCGGAACCCCGCCGTCCTGCAGTCTCCGAAGAAGGTCGATCCGAGATTGCAGGGCGTCCGACGCGAGACGGTGCTTTTCGGCCATGCGAAGGGCCTCGAAGAGCCTGGCATGGTCGTCTGGAACAAGGTCAACCATCTCTGCGGATCCACCGACGGCTTCGAGGGCCTGGCCGAGTTCGCGGAGTCGCTCTTCACGGATCTTCCAGGCCTCCCGGAGCTCCATTTCGATGGCAGCGAGATCATTGGCCCGCTGATGCCAGAGTGCGAGGTCCGCCAGTGCAATGACCGATTCGAGATGCGTCCCCTGCCGGGCCGTGCGGGCGTCGCTGAGAACTCTCTCCTGGGCGCGGATCCGAGCTTCCAGGCGTCGGGCTCGTTCGGCACGAGCGGAAATGTCTTCCGGCTCGGTTCCGGTGAGCTGCTCCAGGGCGGCAGGAAGAACGCTCACTTTCTGTCGGGTGTCGGCAAGCTGCCCACGGTGATCGGCAAGCTTCCTGGCGCGGCGGACGCTGGCGCGGCGTCGGTCGTTGTTGACGGCGGTTTCGAGTTCGTCCTCCAGTTCCTTGAGTCGGTCCATGTCCCGTTGCAGGCGGGCATGCCTGCCCTGCGTCGTCCTGACCCTTTTCGCCGACTCGTTGAAGGCCTTTCGGGCGACCCTGCAGGCGTGCCTGGTGGGCGGGCGAAAAAGTGTCTGCACCAAGCCGTCGAGATCGATGCCGCCTGACATCTCGCGTCTGATCCGAGATGCGATGTCGAGCGGCCCGTCGGCGGAAGGGTCGGTGAGATCCCGCAGGCGCAGGAAAAACGAACGGTCGTGCCGCGAGTCGGGCAGCCGGGGCGGCACACCCCCTTCGTCAGGGCAGCTCCACGCGAGGTGCGGGCCGTCGCGGCGCGCCTGCCAGACGATACCGTCGTGTTCAAACCGGCCGTCGATCCGGGGTGGCGGCCCGTCATGCCGGTCCTGCCAGTAGAGACATTCAACGGCCCGGCAGATGCTCGACTTGCCGGTCTCGTTGGGCCCGACGATCACGTGGATGCCGTCGCCCTCGAGGTCGACGGCGAAGGGTGTCGTGATGCCGCCAAGGCGGCGTATCGCCACGCGCTTCAGGTGCATTCGCCCCGCCGCTCACCGGCGAGCATGGCGTCAAGGGCTGCCCGGCCAGCCCGGACAAGCATGTCGCGCAGAGGCCCATCGGCCAACGGGTCGATGGCATGCCGATGATCGTCAACAGGCGCCCAATGGGGATCGCCGGCCACGTCGGCCAGTTCCGAGCGTGCCTGTCGGAGAAGCTCCTGCGCTGCCTCTCCGCCCTCTTCAAGCGCGGCGAGACGGCGGGCCAGCAGTGCGGCCGGATCGCTGCCCTCGGCAATCCGGTGAAGGTTCCGTGCGGGTGTCATGGCCGGAACGATGCGGCTGTAGAAAACTGCCGTTCCGTCGACCGCGCGTCCGAGATCCGCCCAGTCACCCGAAGCCAGGCGCGTCATCACGTCCCCCTGGCAGGGGATCGAGCCGCCAAGGCGAGCCTTGAGGCCGAGCACCCGGGGCAGGGGGCCCTCGCCGGCAAGCTCGCGGCAGCGTGTCCCGGCCTCGGCAAGAAGCCGGTCCGCGACGTCGTCGGCGTCTTCGACACCGTCGTCGAGCGACACGGTGACCTCCTCCCAGCGAACCGGCGACAGCACCTCCTGGCGGAACTCCATCCGGCCATCGGAAAGAAGGGTGATGAGCCACGGACCACGAGGTCCCGTTTCCGAAGGATCGAGAGCTGCGAGTGATCCCAGATATCCGCAAGAACCACCAGCGAGGGAAGGTTTGTGGATGTGGCCGAGGAGCCATGCATCGCATCCAACATCGTCGAGTTCCGCCTGCCTTACCGGAGCGTAGGCACCTCCTGAAGCGCCAAGGTCAGCGTGGAGCAGACCGATTCGCGGAACATCTGCGCTCGTCCGTGCAGGAGGATGCCTGAGCAAGTCCGCAACCGGACTCTGGCGGACCTCGCTGGTGGGGAAGGACCAGCCGATGATCTCGGCCACTGCCGCACCGTGGCGACTGACGACATGAGCCTGCCAGGTGCCGTCGGCGCCGAGCAAGCGGAAGCCGTCGACCAGGGACGCCATCCGGGGCAGTGCCTCGACGTCGTGGTTTCCGGCTACGGCAATCACCTCGATCCCGGCATCGAGAAGCCGCCTCGTACAGGCTTCGAGGGGAACCATCGCTTCGAAGCGGGCGTTGCTGCTGTCGACCACGTCGCCGGCGAAGAGGACGGCGGCGACATGCCTGTCGATCGCCAGGTCGGCGCAGCGTTCAAGGGTTGCGGCCGGCGTCAGGTCTGCCGGATCGATACCCCAGTCCATGACGGCATCGGGGATGCCGGAACACCGGGTGCCGAGGTGAACGTCACCGATGGCCAGAAGTGTCGCGCTGTCGCTCATGTCCCCTCGCGTTGGTCGGCCCCGGATTGTGGCCGCCGCCGATCATGTCTAGATTGACACCTCCACAGGCACCGGCAAGAGGGACATTCATGAAGGGTAATCCAGAGGTCGTCGGATTTCTGAACAGGGTTCTGAAGAACGAGCTCACGGCGATCAACCAGTACTTTCTTCACTCGCGCATCCTCAAGGACTGGGGGGTCACCCGCCTGGCTGAACACAACCACAGGGAATCCCTGGAGGAAATGCAGCACGCCGACAGCCTGATCGAGCGGATTCTCTTCCTCGAGGGTCTGCCCAATCTCCAGGAGCTCGGCAAGCTGATGATCGGCGAGGACGTAAAGGAGATCCTGGAGTGTGATCTGAAGCTCGAGTACGCCGCCGTGCCTGTGCTGCGTGACGGGATTGCCTGCTGCGAAAGCAACAGCGACTTCGTCAGCCGCAACCTGTTACGTGACATCCTGCTGGCCGAGGAGGAACATATCGACTGGCTCGAAACACAGCTCGGCCTCATCGAGAAAACGGGAATCGAGAACTACATCCAGCTGCAGAGCCAGCCCGCCGCCGGTTGAGTCACCTATCCAGGGGGTGTGGTTCCACGCGCCGTTGATCCGGGTGACCGCCGCGGACGAGGTCGATGAGCGCCTGGGCGTCCTCCAGACACTGCCCGCACCGGGGGCCGGAGCCAAGCATGGCATAGGCCTGGCGAGCGCAATGAACGCCCGATTGCGCGATGCTGGCAATGTCGCGTTCACGATAGGCGTTGCAGATGCAGATGAACACCCTTGTCTCACTTGAAGGGACCGGGAGGCATGCTGACTGCAATTGCAAATGATTGTCAATCCCGAAATCGGTCCTGGCCGGTCATTCACCGTCAACGGCTGCGTCGAGTGCCCTTCGGTGGATATCGGCGGCATCGGCATCCACACAGGCCAGCAGGATTCGGTGAAGCGTGCTGCCTTCCTCGAGATGATGGCGGATTGCGGTTACGGCCGTCAGGGCGGCGAGGTGGAGGGGGTAGCCGTAGGCGCCCGTGCTGATGGCCGGAAAGGCGATCGATCGAAGCCCCTGCTTCACGGCGATGTCACAGCAACGGCGATAGCAGCTCGAAAGCAGCGCCTCCTCACCGCTCGTTCCGCCCTGCCAGACAGGGCCCACGGTGTGAATGACAAAACGGCTTGGCAGGTTCCAGCCGCCGGTCAGTTTCGCATCACCGGTCTCACACCCTCCGAGTGTGCGGCACTCCTCGAGCAGGCGGTGCCCTGCGGCCCGGTGAATGGCGCCGTCGACGCCACCACCGCCGAGCAGCGTGCTGTTGGCGGCATTGACGATGGCATCGACGGCAAGCGTGGTGATGTCGCCTTCGAAGACCTCGATCCGTTCGCGCATGCGCCCCTCTCCCAAATGTCCCTGTCTGCGCGTCCCAGGCGCTGCCACGCCGTGGCACCGGCCTCATTTGCAGAGCCACGCTGCGCTCCTGGAGCGGTGCAGAGCACGGCCCGCATGCCCAGTATCGTGCCGGATCTGGCCGGGGTCGACCTCTCCGTGTTGAATGCCGCGACGAAGAGCGTCGGCCGATGCGCGTCGAGCAGGCGATGTGTGGGTCGAGCGCTGCCGCCATCAATCCGAGTAGTCCGTTTCGACAAGGCTGTAGTCACCGGCCGAGATCCGGACTATTGCGTCCTGTGGCGCAGGGAAACCGAGAAACGCCTCAGGATTGAGTCCGCAGGCCGCGGCGACGAACATCCGATTGAACACGCCGTGGGCGATGATGACCGTCTCGTCGCCGAGATCGACGGCCGCCAGCCACGCGCTTGCCCGCTCGAAGACATCGCGACAGCATTCACCTCCGGGCGCGGCGTTCCGGAACGGGTCAGAGAGCCGACGCTCCCAGGCCTGTCGGTCATGCTGCACCGCCTCGGTCGCCGTCATGCCCACGAAGCTGCCGTCATCAATCTCGATCAGCCTGTCGTCGAACCGGACCGTTTCCAGGGATCGTCCCAGGGCGTCGCAGACCAGGCTGCAGCTTTGACGTGCGCGGCCGAGTGGACTGCACCAGATGGGCACCGTCCCGGGCTCGGTCACCAGCGTTGCGAGCAGGCGCCCCATGGCGCTTGCCTGTTCTGCACCGCGACGGGTCAGATGCGAATCCTGCTGGCCCTGCATCCGGCCAGTCCGATTCCACTCCGTCTCGCCGTGCCGCAATAGATAGATGACGCCCATGAATTCTCCATTGGGGCAGACTCGCCATGACCCGCACGCGCCAGGGCGGCGTGACGTGGTCCGAACAGAGCGTCGGACAGACCATTGGAAGCGTGTTCCGTGCGTTCTGCCTCTAACCGCATCGCGTGACAAGGGCGACGGCACATTCTGCTTCGCCGATTGGCGCCATGTGGAGTCCGTCATCGAAGGAGGAGTCCGCGAGGTTGTTGCGCGGTGGCCACCGCTTCGGCCCAATATGCAGGGGGAGGAGAGAGTGCCTGCATTCCCTTGCCGGACCGTGCGCCGGGACGGTAGTTTCGGGCCATGACACGGACGGACGCCATCAGGCTCCACCTCAATGACCCGCAGGCGCGGCAAAGAGCCTATGGCGAGTCACAGGCACGCGTGATGTCGCGGGCCACGCGCGATGTCGCAAGGCAGGCGATCGCGTGCTGGCAGGGCTATGCTCCCACGCCTCTCGTCGATCTCCCGGGACTTGCGTCGCACCTTGGCATTGGCGGTCTGAGGATCAAGTACGAAGGCCGCCGTTTCGGTCTTGGAAGTTTCAAGGCCCTCGGCGGCGCCTATGGCGTGCTGCGGGTGCTCGCCCGGGAAACCGGCCGCACCATGGATGACATCATGGCAGGACGCGTCCGGGACGCCGTTGCCGGTGTCACGGTGTGCTGCGCCACGGACGGCAATCACGGAAGGGCTGTGGCATGGGGGGCAGGACTGGCCGGCGCCCGTTGCGTCATCTACCTCCACGATCATGTCAGTCAGGGGCGCGAAGACGCGATCGCGGCCTACGGCGCCGACATCGTCAGGGTGAACGGAACCTACGACGACTCGGTCCTGAAGGCTGCAGAGGATGCCGGGAGCCGAGGCTGGATCGTTCTCTCGGATACATCGTGGCCCGGTTACGAGGACATTCCCTCCTGGGTGATGCAGGGCTACACGGTGCTCACAGCCGAGGCGATGGAGCAGATGGCCGAACGCCGGCCAAGCCACGTCTTCATCCAGGCGGGTGTCGGCGGACTGGCCGCGGCTGTGGCGGGGCCGATGTGGGAGGACTGGGGGAGCGCGCGGCCGCTGACAGTGGTTGTCGAGCCACACGCGGCCGACTGCGTTTACCAGAGCGCCGTTCACGGCCGCCCGACCGAGGGCTCGGGGTCTCTCGACACCGTCATGGCCTGTCTTTCCGCCGGGACGATATCACCGCTCGCCTGGGACATCCTGGAGTGCGGGGCCGATGCCTTCGTCACCATTGCCGACCGGTACTCGCCGCAAGCGATGGTGATGCTTGCGAACGACGCCGAAGCGCCTCTGGTCGCAGGCGAGTCGGGCGCCGCCGGTCTGGCCGGTCTGCTTGCGGCGCTGGAAGAGAGCGATGTTGGCCAGGCACTGGGACTGGACCGTGCGAGCGATGTTCTTCTCGTTGCCAGCGAAGGAGCGACGGATCCGAAGATCTACACCAGGATTGTCGGGCGCCGGCCGGAAGAGGTGCCGGGTGGTTGACTGCAAGCTCCTGTCCTGTCTGGCTGTGGTCCTGGCATTGCTTGTCGCGGTGCCGGCCAAGGGCGACGATTCCGGACGCATTACGGCGGCTCAGCAGGCTCTCAAGGTGATGGGCTACGACCCCGGACCCGTCGATGGCGCCATGGGGGAGAACACCCGACGCGCGCTGGAAGCGTTTCAGGAGGAGTTCGGCCTTGCCGTCGACGGCAGCATCGATGACGCGCTGCTCAAGAGGCTTCACGCAGAGGCCGCCCTCGACGCGGCGTCACCGGAGAGGCGGTTGGCCCGCAAGGGATTGCTGCGCAGCTACACGCGGGCGGTGCAGGACGGGCTGCATGATCTGGGTTTTGACCCCGGTCCCGTCGACGGGGTGGTCGGCCCGTTGACCAGGAAGGCCGTGCGCGCCTTTCAGGCGGAGGCCGAGATCGATGTGTCGGGGATCATCTCACCGCAACTCCTCCAGGCCATCAACCATGCGAGGGGCCTGTGACCTCTCCCTTCTACCCGGGCCTCGCTGCAGCCGACCGGGACGACCGGCTTCATGCACCGGCGGCAGATCGCAACTGCGGGCCCATTCTCGACATCCTCAATTGCTACTGCGGAAGCGGCACCAGGGTACTGGAAATCGCCAGCGGCCCGGGTCAGCACGTCACCCGTTTCGCCACATCCCGTCCCGACGTCCTCTGGCAACCCAGCGATCCGGACGAACGCATGCGGGCAAGCGAATCCGCCTGGACAGGACCGCTGCCCAACGTTGCGCCTCCCCTTGCCCTCAATGTTCTCGACGAAGCGTGGTGGGACCGGCTTGACGGGGAATTCGGGCTCGTCCTTTGCATCAACATGCTCCACTGCACGGAACGCACCACGGTAGAGGGACTCGCTGCCGGCGCCGGGTGCCTGCTCCCGTCCGGCGCCCATCTCCTCATTTACGGCCCCTTCACATTCAATGGCGAGTTTGGCGCCAGGAGCAACAGGAACTTCGATGCCATGCTGCGTCAGCAGCATCCGGGGTGGGGACTGCGCGATGTCAACGACATTGCGGCCACGGCGCACGATTACGGCCTCGATTTGGAACGCGTTGTCGCGATGCCGTCGAACAACCACATGCTGGTCCTCCGACGTCGCTGAACCACCCCCCGCGACGATCCGGAATGACGCCTGATGACAGGCCCGGGCACGAGGCTATGATGGTTGGCGGGGTCGAGACCGGATCAGAGAGCATGGCGGAACTAGGGCGGTTCTTTCCCGATGCGGAGTACCAGGCGCGATGGCGGGAGGTCGAAGGCGAGATGACCCGGCGCGGTCTGGAGACAGTGGTTGTCTTCGGGCGCTCGGGCGGGACCAACGATCGTTGTGGCGACGTACTCTGGCTCACCAACTTCTTCTCGACGGCGTCAGGCCAGGGTTATGATTCCTTCCTGTTCGAAGGACGCTCGTTCAACGCAGTGCTGCTTCGCCGCGGCGAGGAACCCGAACTCCACGCCGATGAACCGGGGCTGCGGCGCGAACTCATCGCGACGCCAAGAGTCCTGTCATCCAACACTCCGTTTCGCAGTGTCACGCAAGCGCTGGTCGAACGCGGCGTGACGGGTCCGGTGGGGCTTGTCGGGAGCGATGTCATCCCCTTGCGCTACTGGAACGTCATGCGCCAGTGCGCGCCGTCTATCGACTGGGTCATCGAGGATGATCTCGTGCTGAGCTGCCGACGCATCAAGTCCTCCCTTGAACAGGACGCCATGCGTATCGCCGGAGCGACGGCGAGCCGGGCGCTGACCCGATTCGTCGAGGGACTGATCATGGGGCGGCCTGAAGCCGAGGCGGCTTCGGAGGCGGCGCGCGAGGTGGTGCGATCGGGCGGCACAATCCACATGCTGCCCTGTTGCCACGGCGATCTCATCAACCAGTTCGTCGCCAATCCGATTGCCGCCTACACCTTCGAGGCGCCCCGGGAGGGCGATCTGGTGCGCGCCTGGGTCTATGGCCCGATGTTCGAGGGCTATTACCAGGATCCGGGGCGGACCACGGTCTGCGGCAGAAAACCGCGATCGTCGGAACAGAAGGAGATGGTGGAGACCGGCGCCAGAATTGTCGAGGCGGTGATGGAGCAGATTCGCCCGGGCGCCCGGGTGAGGGATGTGGCCCGCCACGGCCTGCAACTGTCACGGCAGTACGGGGCTGAATCCAACCAGATGGCGGAGAAGTGGCCGCACTTCGGACATGGCCTTGGCCTCTTCTTCGAGAAGCCCTATATCGGCGTCGACATGTGCGACGATGACGACATCTTCGAGGAGGGGATGGCGATCGGCGTTGAGGCCTTTTTCGGCCTGCCGGGCCTCGGAAGTGCGGGTTTCGAGCAGAACATGCTGGTCACCGGAAGAGGAATCGAGATCCTCTCGACGCTGCCCATGATCTGGTGGGATTGACCCGCCTGTCTCACGATTCCTCACCGACATCGCGCCGCACGAGATCCTGGAAAGCCGCGGTGTGGCTTTCCATGACGGGGGAAAGAACGCCGCTTTCCCATGCTTGGGCTTCGAGATTGCGCTGGACCGATTCGCATATGGCGAGGTCCTCCTCGACGATGGTCCTGGCCCAGGCGAAGCTGTCCGCGGCGTCGCCTTCGCTCATGGAAGGCTCGTACCACGCCCAGCTGATGGAACGCAGACTGCAAGGGCCTGTCGGTTCGATCCGCTCGGCCTTGAATCCGGTGGCGCCGAGGACACCCTGGAAACCGGGATAGCGCCAGAACCAGATACCCTCTCCGCCTCGCAGGCCGGCACCGTCCCCGCGGTAGGTGACGTGGAAGACCACAAGGCGGTGATCATCGTAGCTGCGGATGGTGACCTTCTGGGTTTCGAGTGATTGCGCGAGACGTTCGTGAATGAAGGGCAGGTGGTAGCCCTCCAGGGTATTGTCGCAATAGGTCTTCCAGTTGGCGTGGCCCTCCACCGTGAAATCCCCCCGGTAGGAGAATGCGCTCGTTTCCGGCCATGGTTGCGCAAGGGAGGGAAGGGAGCCCAGCCAGGTGCGGAGCGGGGGCGTGGCTGCATCGATGGCGATGAAGACACATCCCCGCCAGGTTGCCACAGCCACCGGCCGCAGAGCCATGGCGTCGCCTCCCAGGTCTTCGCCGAACCGTGGCGCCAGCGCGAGAGTGCCATCAAGTTCATAGGTCCAGCCGTGATAGGGACAGACAAGCCGTGCCGGGCAGGAACCGGTGCCGTCAGGCAACAAGGAGGCACCACGGTGACGACAGTGGTTATGGAAGGCGCGCAGGTCTCCGCCACGATCCTTCAGCACGACAACGGGCCAGCCGTTCACCGTGCGCGCCGCCCAGGTTCCCGGGCGCTCCACCTCGTGTTCGGGCCCGAAGAGAGACCAGTTACGGGCAAAGATGGCGTCGCGTTCCCGGCGCGCCGTCACCGGTGACGTGTACCAGGAGGCTGGAAGCGTAGGCCGCGCCATGGTGTTCAGGCTCTGCGGGTGGCGGCGCCGGCGTCCCGGCAGGCGTCGCCGAAGGCGGTGAACAGTGCATGATCGTAGGCCCGCTCGCGAAACCGCCACTCGGGGTGCCACTGCACGCCAAGCTGCATGACCGGCGCGCGTCGCACGCTCACGGCCTCGATCAGTCCGTCCGGGGCCGTTGCCTCCACGGCGAGATCAGCCGCCAGACGGTCGATGCCCTGACCGTGCACCGAGTTGATGCGATAGTGTTCGAGCTTGGTGATGGAGTGCAGCGTACCGCCGGCAACGACATCGATGTCGTGCAGAAGCTGGTACTGTTCGTCGCGCGGCTTCGACTTGCCAACCCGGTGTGCCATCAGTCCGTCGACCTCGTCCAGAACCATGTGGAGAGTGCCGCCAAGCGCCACGTTGAGCTCCTGGATACCGCGGCAGACAGCCAGCAGCGGAACCTGGCGCTCGACGACGCGACGGATGAGCGGCAGTGCCAGCGTGTCGCGCTGGGTGTCCAGCATGGTGAATTCCCTTGGTTCCCCGTTGCCGTAATGGTGCGGGTGAACGTCGCTCGGACTGCCCGGAAGGAAGATGCCGTCGACCCGGTCAAGCAGGTCATCGATGGCGTAGACGTCTTCCAGGGGCTCAAGGTCGCCGCCCTCGCCGAAGCAGGGAATCAGCATCGGCACCGCCCTGGCGCCGTGGGCAACGGCATCGATGTATTTTTCACCCACGGCATGAAACGGATGAATGTCGATCATGCGCACGTCACAGGGAATGCCGATGAGGGGCAGGGGGCCCTTGTCCACCATGGAGAATCACCTTGCTGCAGCGCAAACGGCGCCACCCTATCAGGGGATCATGGCCACCGGAACCGGATGGGACGCGTCACGGTGCCGGTGCGACGTCGCGGGCGAGGCCGGGATAGCGACGCCACAGGGCGAGGGCCCGGACAGCGAACAGGAGGGCAAGACCCAGCCACAGTCCGTCGTTGCCGAACTCCGCGTGGAGCAAGTAGATCGCCGGCAGGTAGATGACGACCGCCAGGACCATCGCATTCCTGATATCGCGGCCACGGGCGGCACCCGTGAAGATGCCGTCAAGCTGGAAGGACCACACCCCGATGACGGGCATGAGAATCGCATAGTGCACATGAGCGAGGGCCTCGGCCCTCACCTCCGGAATGTCGGTCAAGAGAAGGATCAGGAGTTCTCCGCCAAGGGCATATCCGAGACACACGACCACCGCCGTGAGTCCCGACCAAAGGAACGTCACCCTCACGGCCTCCCTGAGCATCCGGGGATCCCTGCGGCCGCAGGCTTCGCCGACGATGGCTTCGCAGGCATTGGCGAAGCCGTCCAGGGCGAAGGCGGCGAAGGTGAGGAACATCATGAGAACTTCGTTGGCTGCCAGGGTGGTGTCGTCGATTCGCGCCGAAAGACTGATGAAGACGCCAAAGGCGACGTTGAGAAGGAGTGTGCGGATCAGGAGATCCCGGTTGAGCGCCAGCAGCGGCCAGTAGGGCTTGACAATCCGGGCTGCGCCGAAGGGCCAGGGTCCCCGCCCTTCCGGCAGGGCGCGAACGAGCGCGACAAGGCCTGTTGCGAGGCCCGTCCCCTCGGCAATGGCGGTAGCGGCCGCCAGGCCCTCCACTCCCCAGCCGAGGACAGGAACGAAGAGGATGTCGAGACCCACATTGAGCGTTACGATGACGGCCTGCACGACCAGCGCCAGACCCGTTCTCTGGAGCCCGATCAGCGCACCAGCGACGATGAAGTTGCCCATGACGGCAGGCGCGGCCCAGATCCGCACATCGAAGTAGAGTGCCGCCTGGTGCGACACCAGGGGCCCGGCCTCGACAAGGTCCAGCGCCAGCCGGCGCAGGGGATCCTGGAGGACGATGAGGGCGAAGGCGATCACCAGCGCGATCACCGCCGCCCGGATGACGATCGCCTTCAGTTCCTCGCGATCGCCGCGTCCGAAAGCCTGGGCGATGTATCCCGTGGTCGACAGGCGCAGGAATCCGAATGTCCAGAAGGTAAAGCTGAAGATGAGGGCAGCCACTCCTACGCCGCCGAGATACTCCGGTCCCGGCAGGTGTCCGGCCAGGGCAGTGTCCACCATGCCGACTACGGGCAGGCCGAGATTCGACACCATGATGGGTGCGGCTGTCTTCCAGATGCGCCGGTGCCATCCCCTCCTGACCGCCGCGCCGGAAGGCGTCGTCAATGCATCGTCGCCGATACCGGTTCACCCGCCTCGATGGTGCGGATCAGGTGCTGTCGCAGACTGTCGAGCCCCGCCTGGGAGGTGATCTTCCCGCCATCGCCGTCGCACAGGTAGAAGGCGTCGACCGCCCGTTCTCCGAATGTGGCGACACGAGCGGTAACAATCGACAGGTGGAGCTCAGCCAACGCGTGGGCGAGGTCCGAGAGCAGACCCCGCCTGTCACGCGCCGTGATCTCGACAAACGTGTGACGGGTCGAGACCCTGTTGTCGACCAGCACCCGCGGCAGGACTGCAAGAGCCGGACCGTTGTGCCAACCCTCGCGGCGTCGGTTGATTTCGCTGGCGAGATCAAGGTCCCCGGTGAGCGTGCGCCGGATAGTGTCACGCAGGCGCTCCAGCCTTCTCTTGTCCCTGAATGCCGACTGGTTTTCGTCCTGCACCCGGAAGGCATCGAGCGCCATGCCGTCGAGGGTGGTGAAGATGCGGGCATCGACAATGCTGGCGCCGGCCACTGCGATGGCGCCGGCGATTTCCGCGAACAGCCCGGGGCGGTCGGGGGCGAAGACGGTCACCTCCGTGATATCCCGGGCATCGTCAATCTCGGTGGCTACGGTCACCTCGCCGTTGGGGCCGTGACGCATCAGTTCGGCGTGCCGCACGTGGGCGGCACTGTCGAAGGCAAGCCAGTAGGGTGTGACGAGACGCGCGACGTGGTTGTCGATCACGGCGGGTTGCCAGTCTTCCAGCGCCTCCCTGAGACGGTCGATGCGCGCCTCGACGCGAGCCTGCTTGGCAATGGCGGCGCCATGTCCGCCGGAGATCACCTCCTCGGCCCGGTAGTAGAGTTCCCTCAGGAGGTCACCCTTCCAGTTGTTCCACACCCGTGGTCCGACGGCCCGGATATCGGCGACCGTCAGGACAAGCAGCAGCCGCAGGCGCTCGATCGACTGGACGATCCGGGCGAAGCCGTCAATCGTGCGTGGTTCGTCAAGGTCACGGCGAAAGGCCGTGTTGGACATGACCAGGTGATAGCGCACCAGCCAGGAAACGGTCTCGGTTTCCTCCGCGGTGAAGCCGAGACGTGGCGCCAGGTGGTCGGCGATGCCGGCGCCGAGAACGGAATGATCTCCTCCGCGCCCCTTGGCAATGTCGTGGAGGAGAACGGCAAGGTAGAGGACGCGGCGCTGCAGGATCAGCGGAAAGACCTTGGTGGCCAGGGGCAGTTCCTCGGCGATCTCGCCACGCTCGATCGCGGCGAGGATTCCGACGGCCCTGATGGAATGCTCATCGACGGTGTAGACATGGTACATGTCGTGTTGCATCTGGGCGACGACCCGTCCGAAGTCCGGCAGGAAGCGGCCCATCACGCCGGCCTCGTTCATCGCCTGGAGTGTTCCAAGGGGATCATCCCTGGCGGTCAGAATGTCCATGAACTGGCTGTTGGCATGAGCGTCGCGACGCAGCCTGTCGTCGATCCTCGCGAGACTCTGGGTCATCAGCCACAGCGCCCTGGGATGGATGTCAACGCGTCGGTCCTGCGAGACGTGAAACATGCGCACAAGGTCGCCAGGTGCCTCCTCGAAATGCCGGCGGTCACGGATCGAGATCATGCCGCCGGAGACGGGAAATCCGTCAATCTCCACCGCATCCGACACGTGCCTGGATCGCGGCTGGCCGCCATGCTGTTCGGCGATGACGGCGGCAAAGATGCGGGACAGGCCGCCGACGTCCCGGGTGGCAAGGAAGTAGCGTTTCATGAAACGTTCGACAGCCCGCTGGTTTCGCGAATCGGAAAAACCCATGCGGCGGGCGATGTCCGTTTGCAGGTCGAATGTCAGCCGCTCCTCGGCCCGGCCCGACAGGAAATGGAGGTGGCATCTGACTCGGTTGAGAAAATCCGCCGCCCGTCGGAATCTCGAGAGTTCGGCGCGGCTCAGCACTCCGCGCGGCACCAGATCCTCGATGCCGGCAATCGGATAGAGATATCTGGCGATCCACACGAGGACATGAAGGTCTCTCAGCCCGCCCTTTCCTTCCTTGACATCGGGTTCCAGGACATAGCGCGAGTCGCCGGTCTTGAGATGCCGCCGGTCTCTTTCCTCGAGTTTGGCGCGCACGAAGGCCGCGTCGCTGCCGGTGACCACGGATCTGTGGAAGCGGCGGCGGAATGTCCTGAAGAGATTCCGGTCTCCGGCAAGCAGACGCGCCTCCAGGACTGCGGTACGGATGGTCATGTCGTCGCGGGCACAGTCGATGGCCTCGTCAAGGGCTCGCGTGGCGTGACCGACCTTGAGACCAAGGTCCCACAGGCAATAGAGGACTCGGCTGATAGCCTTTTCCTGGCGCTTTGTGACCGGACCGGCAAGCAGGAAGAGGAGATCGAGATCGGAATGCGGCGCGAGTTCGCCGCGTCCATAGCCACCGACGGCGACCAGGGCCATGCGGTCACGACCGCCGACGCTCTCTCCCTTGAGGACGTGGGCAAACAGTTCCTTCAGCACCGTGTCGACAAGCCGGCTCATCGAGGTGACAAGCGCAATCCCGGATGCGCCGTTGTCGAGGTGTTGGCGCAGCCGCGACAGACCATCGTCGAGCACACGGCGCAGCACCCCTTCGAGGCCCTCATTCGTGGCGGGCAGGCTGGCGAGCGCACGGCGCAGGTGCTGCCGGTTTGCAAGGCTGCCCGGTACGGGCCTCCTCCTGGGATCAGTCATCCTCCTCCTCCGCCAGGTCCTTCAGCCGGTAGACCAGATCGAGTGCCTGCCGTGGCGTCAACTGATCGGGCATGACATCGTCGACAGCCTGTCTGAGGGCGGAGATAGGCGCAACATCCCGCGCATTTCTCTGCGCCACCTCGAAGAGGGGAAGTTCGTCTGCAAGCCGAGCCAGGGAGGTAGCATTGTCGCCCGTTTCGATGGTCTCGAGCACGTCCTTCGCACGCTCGATGACCGCCTGGGGAAGGCCGGCAAGTCGGGCGACATGGATGCCGTAACTCCGGTTGGCTGCGCCGCGCTCCACCTCGTAGAGGAACACGATGTCGTTCTTCCATTCCTTTACCCGCATGGAGTGCGGTCTCAATGCCGCCAGTGTCGCGGCGAGCGAAGCAAGCTCATGGTAGTGGGTGGCGAACAGGGCCCGGCATCGGTTGACGTCGTGGAGATGCTCGAGGACTGCCCAGGCGATGGAAAGACCGTCGAACGTTGCCGTTCCACGACCGATTTCGTCCAGTATGACGAGGGACCGTTCCCCGGCCTGGTTGAGGATGGCCGCCGTTTCGACCATCTCCACCATGAACGTCGATCGCCCGCGTGCGAGATCGTCGGCCGCGCCGACACGGCTGAACAGCCGGTCGACGATACCGACCCTGGCGGCATCCGCCGGCACAAAACTCCCGGCCTGGGCCATGATGGCGATCAGCGCGTTCTGTCGCAGGAACGTCGACTTTCCGGCCATGTTGGGTCCGGTGAGCAACCACAGGCGGGCGTCGTCCTCGAGAACGCAGCCGTTGGCGACAAACTCTGCCGATTTGCTGGCCAGGATCTCAACGACCGCGTGACGGCCACCCTCGATTGTGAAATCGAGGTCCTCTGTCACCGTCGGCCGGGTATAGCGGCGTTCATCGGCAAGGTCCGCGAGCGCCGCAGCCACGTCAATGACGGCGATCGCTCCGGCAGTCGCGGCTATGGCTGACGCCTCGGCGAGCACGTCGGTCGCGGCCTTTTGAAAGGCATCGAGTTCGAGGGCGGTGGCGCGGTCGGCCGCACGCGACATCGCCGTTTCGAGGTCGCCGAGCTCGACAGTCGTGTAACGCATTGCATTCGCCATCGTCTGGCGATGGATGAACGTTCCCTCGTCAAGACGTGCAGCATGGTTGCTGGCGATTTCGACGTAGTATCCCAGGACATTGTTGTGGCGGATCTTCAGGGAGGCGACGCCGGTCGCCTTCTGGTAGGTGCCCTGAAGTCCGGCCACCAGCTGCCGGCTGTTGTCGCGCAGTTCCCTCGCCTCGTCGAGTTCCTGGCTGTAGCCGGCGCGCACGAAGCCGCCGTCGCGGGCAAGTGGAGGGGGATTGTCGACGAGGAGGCAGGCGAGGTCGCCGGCGAGTGGAGGTGTAGCCTGAATGGCGCCTTCCGCTTCAGCGAGTTCCCGGGGCAGATCCTGATGTCGCCCCAGTCTGGCAGCCAGACGGTCCGCTGCCGTCAGGCCATCGCGTATGGCTGCAAGGTCGCGGGGGCTGCCTCTCGACAGCGCCAGGCGTGCCAGTGCTCTCTCGAGATCAGGCGTTTGAGCAAGGGTGGTCCTGATGTCGCCGCGCAGCTGCGGGTCCTCGACAAACATCTCGACAGCGTCCAGACGCCCGGCGATGCCCCCGGTGTCGGTCAGCGGTGCGGTCAGCCTCATTCCGAGCAGACGGGCGCCGGCGCCCGTCACGGTGCGGTCCATGACGCCAAGGAGACTCCCCTGGCGATGGCCGTCGAGTGTGCGCATGAGTTCAAGGTTGCGCCGTGTTGCCTGGTCGATCAGCATCGACTGCCCTGCCACCTGGCGCACCGGCGGCGCCAGTCTGGGAAAGCGGCCCTTCTGGGTCAGTTCGACATAGCCGAGAAGCCCGCCCATGGCCGCCAGTTCGGCTCGCGTGAAGGATCCGAAACCGTCCAGCGAGGCAACGGCGTAGAGGCCGCGCAGGCGTCGTTCCCCGGCGCGACTGTCGAACCTGCTGTCGGGTTCCCGAACCAGCCTCGCGCACCACGGCGTCAGCGCATCCCGGAGGGCGGAGTCAATGCCGGCCTGCTCCGCCACCACGAGTTCGGCCGGGGCGATACTCTCCAGAAGGGCGTTGAGATCGTCCACTGCAATGTCCGTAACGGAGAAGCTGCCGGTCGACATCTCGATCCAGGCGACCGCGGTGGTGGCGCCCGCCTGTGCCAGAGCCGCCAGGTGATTGGCGGAACGGGCATCGAGAAGCGTGTCCTCGACGAGCGTTCCGGGTGTGACGATACGGATGACATCCCGCCTCACGATGGCGCTGCCGCCGCGCTTTCTTGCCTCGGCGGGGTCCTCCATCTGTTCGCAGACCGCGACCCGGTAGCCCTTGTGAATGAGCCGTTCGAGATAGCTGTCGACGGACACCGCCGGTACGCCGCACATCGGAACATCCTTGCCCTGGTGCTGTCCGCGGGTGGTCAATGCGATGTCGAGGGCACCGGCTGCGGCGACGGCATCGTCGAAGAAGAGCTCGTAGAAGTCGCCCATGCGGAAGAGGAGAAGTTCCCCACGATGCTCTCCCTTGATCCGCCAGTATTGTTCCATCATCGGCGTGACACGACCGCCGCGCTTCGATGCGAACTCCTGTGGCGCTGCATCCGTCGTCACCCGTCCGTCGCTCTGCCCTGTTTCCACTGATCGGCTCATGACTTGGTGGCCGTGCGCTTCGCATGTTCCCTTGCCAGCGCACACCACGAGGCGACGTCGACATCTTCGGCTCGGGCCCTGGGATCCAGACCGGCGCAATGAAGCAGATCCTGCGGATCTCTCGAGACGGTGCCCAGAGCGTTGCGCAGCACCTTGCGCCGCTGGCCGAAGCCGGCTTGCGTGAGTGCGCGCAGCACGGGTTCGGGAGCTGGCGAAAGGGGAGTGCCGCGTGGCGTGATGCGGACCACCGCCG
Source organism: bacterium (assembly GCA_028821455.1). Classification (GTDB taxonomy): domain Bacteria; phylum Pseudomonadota; class Alphaproteobacteria; order SP197; family SP197; genus SP197. Next base: position 60,456 of record JAPPGE010000045.1, read on the forward strand.
CACGGACCTTCGGTGCCGGGACGAAGGAGGCAGAGTCTATGCCGAAACACCACTCGACCCGGCACAGCCACTGTACGAGAACACTCAGCCTGCCGTACTGACGGGTACCCGGCGCCGCGACAAGGCGTTCGGCCACCTCCTTCTGGAACATCAGGATCATGCGATCGATCATGTGGCGATGCTCGATCAGGCGCATGGCGAGCCGTGTCGAACTGTTGAAGGGGAGATTGCCCATGACCACCGATTCCGGCTCCAGGATCTGGTGAAGGTCGCACTCCAGGGCATCGCCTTCGTGGATGGCAAGTCTGCCCGCAGCGGCATCACGAAGACCGGAAAGCGCCGCACAGCATCGCCGGTCCATCTCGATGGCAAGGACCCGCCTTGCCCCGGCTCTCAGTACGGCCCGCGTCAGCCCGCCCGGGCCCGGACCGATCTCGACGACAACGGCGCCCTCGAGGTTGCCGGCACTGCGGGCGATGCGGTCGAGCACGTTTTCGTCAAACAGAAAGTTCTGTCCCAGCGACTTGCGCGCCCTGAGAGAGAATGCATCCGCGACGTCCCTCAGACGGGGAAGGTCGTCGAGTGGGTTCAACGCGCTTCCTGAATTCGGATGTCGACGAATGCCTGGCGTCTGAGGTCGCGAAGATAGCTTCTCGCGATGGTATCGTGCTGGCGTGCCTCCAGTGTGTTGCGGACTTCCTCGCGTGTCGGCAGGCCGTGTTCGACACGTTCGCACACCATCATGACACGCACTTCACCGACGCCGGCAACGGGTGTGCCGGCTGTTCCCGGTTCCAGGTTCTCAACCTGGCGGCGCACGTCGTCCTGGAGGTCAGTCAGTCGTGCCGTCACGGCGTTGCTCACCTGTGGCCCGCCATCGGCCGCGGCGAGAGCGTCGAGATCCTCGCACGAGGAGATCGGGGAAACAGCGTCCGACACTCTCTCCACGGCGTCTGTGGCGTCTTCGTCCGCGGCAAAGACTGCCTGGCGGATGGTGACCTCGACGTCTTCGTCACTCACCCGATAACCCGGACGGATCTCGCGCATCAGGATCAGGGTGTAGCCGCCGAGCGTGCGGATCGGCGGTGACATGTAGCCGACACCCAGATTGGGTACAACCGCGGCGAGTTCCTCCGAGAGCTGGCTGTGAACGATCCAACCCAGATCGCCGCCGTTGCTGGAACTGGCGCTTTGCGAAAACTGCTGGGCAAGAATACTGAACCGGCCTCCCGAACGCAGGGCATCGGCAAGCCGTTCGATGTTCTCCCTCACACGCTCCTCTTCCTCGGGGTCGTCCACGGAAAGGACGATCTCGGCAAGCAGGTAGTGGGGTTCGTGTGCGGCAGCGATCATGCGCTGGTACTCGTCCTCGACCTCCGCTTCGAAGATCGGGCGCTGGCGTTGCCGGGCCCTCACGAGTTCACCCCAGACAATCTCCGCCGTCAGCTGGTCATCGAGCGAATCCAGGCTCAGGCCGCGATCTTCCATGAAGGCGACGAGTTCTCCCGGACCGAGGCCAAGGTTGCGTTCCACGAAGCCATAGGTCTCGTTGCGATCAATGCGAAAGCCCCCCAGTCCCTGCCGGACTCCTTCCTGCAACTGCAGTTTCTCGTTGATCAGCATCGTGGCGACCTGTGGCAGGAGTTGCCGGCGGCTCTCGGGCGTATCGGTGATTCCCGACAGGGAGAGAACGAGGGAAAGACGCGCGGCCAGATCCCTTTCGGTGATCGCCTCGTCGTTGACAACCACAGCAATTCCAAGTGATTCCTGGGCCCAGGAGGGTACCGGAACAAAGGCCAGAACAAGGGCAAGTAACGTTCGGGCGGGCAGGGACCAAGGCAGACGTCGGCTCATAGACATGCACTCTCCAGGCAACCGCCAAGGTGCTGGAATCGATCGGGCGAATCAAGGTGACGGGGGGATTTCAACCCAGCGTGACGAGGCGGATCCTGAAGATGATCACGGTTTCCGGGCTGTAGTCCATGGCTCGGGTGAAACGCCTTTCTCCGCTCAGGCTCATCTCCAGACATTCGTCCTGGTAGGCGAGGGCGCTGCCGAACAAGATGGATTCGCCCCTGTCCACGTCCCCGCGCCAGCTTCCCTTGAGGGTCCAGTTGTCGATCAGTCTGAACTCAGCGCCTGTGCTGATCTGGGCGCGTTCCCTCAAGGGGTAGATGACGGGGTCGGTTTCCTCGTCGAGCCGCACGTAGCTGACTTCGAGATTCGCGTCGTCAGTGCCGACGTTCACGCCGAGTTCCGAGCGGTAAAGGGACTTGAACTCGTCAGATATGCGGAACCGGTAGAGCAGGTCGAGGTAAGGGAAAGGATTGATCTGCAGTCGCCCGACATAGTCGGAGAAATGTCCCGAGAGGCCCTGGCTCTCGTCAAATGTGCTGTCGTCGTGTGCCCGCCAGGCCTGGCCGAGGAAAAATTCGTAGTGCCCGGAATCGCGATCGTACTGACCGAGGCGCAGGCCGTAATTGACCCGCAATCCACCCTCGACCCTGTCAAGACCGGGAAATCTGTTGGTTGAGAAGAGGTTGATTTCGTCGAACTCGAAGTCTTGCCCGTCCTCGTTGGGTATCTTCCGGGAATTGCCGCCATTGGGACTCCACACAACCATCGCCATCGGTTCGAAGAACTGATGAGAGGTGTTGCTCATCCGGGCGAAGGGGTAGCGCCACTCGATGAGTGCCTCGGGAATGAACCGGCTGGCAAATCCGGATTGCTTGCGATCAGCCAAGGGAACATTGGAGGCATGGTAGGCATCGCCGCGCAACGAGATGCGTGTGCGGTAGTACTGGCCATCTGCCGTCAGAAAGGGAGCCTGCCAGGCGAATCCGGTGGAGAAACGCCGGCTGTCGGTGCCGTCGCTTCGTGTCAGGACGAGAAGACTGGATTCGACGCTTGCGGACGATCCGATCTTCGAAGGAGGTGTGAGGTAGCTGTAGGTGAGGAGCGGAGCGACAAGGGGGATCTGGCCAGGGTCATCGATCGGTCTCAAGCCCTGGTAGAGATAGCCGGAGGCCCCGGCATAGGAGCGATCGTCGAAGTGTTCGACAAATGCATCCGAAACAATCGTGTCGAGACTGGCGATGTCGAATCGCGACAGGTAGGAATCGTCGGATGCTCGGTGAACGTCGGCGCCGAAATGCATGCTGGAGTCGGCCATCCAAAGGCCATTCGCCTTGATATGCCAACGTGTGTCACGTCCTCCCTTGAGGTGGCCGCTGTTGTGACGGGCCCTGGCGCGGACGACGGAGCCCTCCACCATAAGGTCACCATTGGCCATGAGCTCCCGGTACTCGGCGGAGAGAATGAGGCCTTCCTCGCGGGTGATGGTGGGGGTCAAAGTGAGGTCGCGCGCCGGGGAAAATTCGATGTAGTAGGGCACACTCGTGTAGGTGCCCAGTGTGCTGCTCCTTCCGTAGTCCGGCACCAGGAACCCGGTTCGCCGGTCCACGGTCGGATCCGCGTGACGCATGAAGGGCGAGTAGGCGACCGGAATTCCGAAGACTTCCAGAGCCACGTCCCGGTAGGTGATATCGCGGGTCTCCTCGTCATGGGTCACGCTCTTTGCCTTCAATTGCCAGAGCGGGAAATCGTCAGGATTGTCCGGACACAGTTCACAAGGACTGTAGACGGCACGCTCCAGGACCGTGAGCCGGCCATCACTGCGCTCGGCCCTGGATGCAGCCAGCCTGGCGCCGTTGCTGAGCAGCAGGCGAATTCCTTCAATGACGCCCTCGCGCAGATCGCCGGTCACTTCGATATGGTCCGAATGAAGGGTCTGTCCGTCACTGTCGACAACGACGACACCACCGGATGCCGTGACGCGATCACCGGGGCGGTCATAGATCAGGCGATCGGCCTCAAGGACATAACCTCTGGTGATCAGGGTGACAGAGCCCTGGGCCGTCGTGATTCCGGTATGACTGTCGTGCGTGATTTCGTCGGCCTGCAGAACGGCCGGGTCGGTCTCGTGACCGTCCGCTGCCACCTGGCTGTTGAGGAACGCGAGCACGAGGGCGGCCACCAGCACGGCTGACCGGACCATCTATCCGTCTTCCGTATGGAGCAGCATGGTGCTTCCGATCGCAGTGAAAATGGCAACAGGCCCCCACACGGCAAGCAGGACCGGAAGATTGCCCGACATGCCGTAGGCGATGAAAATATCCGATACGACGTAGACGATAAACCCGAATCCCAGCCCGGCGACGGCGAAGAGACCGACGTTGCCCTGGCGCGTCAGGCGCAGGGAGAACGTTGCCGCGACCAACACCATGGACGCCAGAAACAGCGGTATGGCAAGCACAGCATGCCAGTGAATGCGATGCTGCAGCGCAGAAAAACCGGCATTCTCCATGACCGAGATGAATTCAGGGAGATCCCAGAACGAGATGGTCTCGGGCGATGCGAAGGCAGCCTGCAGGCGATCGAGGGAAAGTTCTGTCGGCACTTCGAGTGTGCTGACGCTCGTGGTGCTTTGATCGGGGCGGCTGATCAGGACCTCTTCCATGTCCCAGCGATGGTTGCCGAGGGTGGCCCGTTTCGCATCGTAGCGCTCGATGAAGCGGTCGTTCTCGCCGAACACAAGGATGATGACATCCTCCAGCTCGGTGCCGCTGGCCGACACCTCGTGAGCATGAATCACGGACTGGCGGGTGTCGTCGCCTTCCCTGATCCACATGTTGCCGGGCGCGACGGCAAGAACGTTGGCCTGGCTTCTCACATTGCGATTTTCAAGCTGTTCGAAGCGGGAAATCAGGGCCGACGCGAGAGGGTTGAAGATGGTGATGGTGGCGATGCCGATGACGACCGTGATTGTGAGTGCCGGCAGCAGGAACTGCCACACCGACACGCCGGTGGCTCGCATGACCACCAGTTCGTGGGTCCTGGTGAGCCAGATATAGGTCAGCATGGTGCCGAACAGGACCGAGAACGGGAGTATCTTCACCATGAAGTAGGGAATGCGCAGCAGCGCCATCTCCAGCACGAGGGCTAGATCCGCACTCTCCCGGGAGGCAGCCCGACCTCCCAGGTTCACGATGTCAACGAGAAAGGTGACGGCCAGCATGACCACGAGAACCAGCGTGACCGACATGAAGAATCGCCGGGCGATGTACTTCGAGAGGACAAAGGACAACCGCATGGCGCTAGACGCCTGACCTGAGCGAGCCGGACGTGAAGAACGGCAGGGAGAAACGATGCTGCAGCATCGCCCAGATGGCGAGCCAGAAGGCGATGACAGGAAGCACGTAGAGAGGACCGATGAGGAGCGTGTTCTTGACCACAAGGCTGGTGAGAGAGAACGAGATCGCGAGATAGAGCAGACCGAGGCCCAGTCCGCTGACGATCCTCGGCCACTGGTGGCGACGGTCGAATTCACCGGCGGTCATCGCGGAAAAGCCGATGAGCGCCATGACGAGAGAGGCCAGTGGCAGCACCAGACGCCTGTGGGCCTCCGCCAGGAACTCGCCCCGGTTGTCTTCGTCGATGGCGGTGAACGGACCGCTGACCAGTTCATGAAGATACCGCTCCTTGGGTTCCCTGTTGCGTGACGGGGGCGCGCCCGAAAGCTGGCCGAGATCGAGGGCATAGCTGTCGAAGTAGAGCATGCTGAGGGTGCGCTCGTTACCGGTGATCTCCTGGCGCGTGCCGTTTGCCAGCACCAGTTGCAGGCCTCCGTCCTCCGCGACCAGCGATCCCCACTGTGCCAGCATGGTAATCTTGCGGTCCCGTTCGCGGTTGTCATGGATGATGATGCCGCGGAAACGGCCTTCCCTGTCCTCCTCCCGGTAATAGACCGTGAACCTTGGAATGAGCTGGTTGAACGTGCCCTTGCGCAAGAGCAGGTGATGAAAGTCGCTTCTGAGGTGCGCCTGTTCATCCTTGAACTCGCGGAAGCCCGCCGGTGACAGCCACAGGGTCAGCAGCCAGCCCAGTACGGCAGCGAGGACGCCGAGGACGATCACGGACCTGGCCAGGTCCCAGGGGCCGAGTCCGGCGGAGCGCATGACCACCAGCTCACGATCGATCGTCAGCCGATTGAATGTGTAGATCACGGCACACAGCACGGCGACGGGCAACGTCACCGGAAGGATCGACGGCATCAGGAGCAGCGTGATTTCAAGGAAGGCGAGGACCGAGAGGCCGCGGTTGATGATGAAGTCGAGGAACCGCAGCGACTGGGTAAGCCAGATCACGCTCACCAGCACGGTAGCGATGGTGATCGTCGTCAACACCAGCTGAAGGAGAATGTAGGACGTATGCCTGCGGACAATCGGCATGGAAAGTGCGTTGCTCCCCTCCCCCTGCGATATACAGGGGAAACGGAGCCGAGTCACCTGAACCAGGCCAGCCCTGGCGTGCGGCGGGAGACGTGCCGCATCGCCCCGGCACACGATCTTCACCGAGGGGACAGCCGCAGCTCAGGACCGTGAACCGCACATCCGGCAGGAAGGCATTGCATCGTGCGGGGCGCCACCAGCGGTTCCGAAACCCGAGGCTCGGGACGCCACATGCCGGACCGGACTCCGGGTGAGGGGCGTCTCGCCTGGCCCGGTCCTGCCGTGTAGGCTGGAGCCGGCAGGGAAGGGCATCGTGCCATGCCGCAATTCGACCGCGCCGGCGAGGATGTCGGCAATATCGTCGCCCTGGAACACGTCAATGTCCGGGTGCCGGACCAGGCGCGCGCGACGGACTTCTACATCACCGCGCTCGGTCTCACGCGCGACCCCTATCTGGTGACCGGAACGGACAACATGTGGGTCAATGTCGGGCAGAGCCAGTTCCATCTTCCGACAGGCAAACCGCAACTCTTGCGCGGCCGCATCGGCCTCGTCATGCCCGATCTCGACGATCTCGCAACCCGTCTCGCCGCCGCCGGCATGCCCTGCGAGCGGGAGGGTGGCCACATCGACACGGCCTGCCCGTGGGGCAATCGCATTCGCGTGCACGGGCCGGGAGACGAACGGACTCTTGCCATGGCCTACCTGGCCTTCGACGTGCCCGAGGGAACGGCGGAAGCCGTGGCGGCATTCTACCGCGAGGTGTGGAAGACGGGCGCCTGGGTGGATCTGGACGGGGTGGCCCGCGTCCCGGTCGGGCACGGCCAGGAACTCCTTTTTGTCGAGTCGCCGCGACCGCTGCCCGACTATGACGGCCACCACATCGCGATCTACGTGGCCGATTTTTCCGGCCCGCACCGCTGGCTGGAAGAGCGGGAACTCGTCTCCGAGGAAAGCAACCGGTGGCAGTATCGCTTCCTCGATATCGTCGATCCCGGTACGGGCGAGCCGGTGTTCCGCATCGAGCACGAGGTTCGCTCCATGACCCACCCGATCTACGGGCGCTCTCTGGTCAACCGCAATCCGCACGTCACCAGCAACGCCTTCGCTGCGGGCCACGAAGCCGTCGCCTGGCGAGCCCCGCCAGAGCCATGCTGAACCGTTCACGCGCCCCGATGTCGCTGAAATGTCGGGTTCCTGTCGTGGTGCCCGGCCCTCAATCGGGTCATGCCGGTTTGCCTGAACGGCGGGAGTGGTACAGATGATCGTCCGCAAGCTGCGTCTCGAGCGGGGTTTCTCCCAGGAGCAGCTCGCATCGATGGCGGGTGTCAGCGTGCGCACCCTGCAGCGTATCGAGCGTGGCGCGAACCCGAGTGCCGAGACCCTCAAGTGCCTTGCCGCCGTTCTGGAAACCGACTTTTCCACCCTGCGCAAGGAGCGAGACATGACCACGACAGCCGACATCCCGGATCTCCCCGAAGACGAACGGGACGCCATTGAATATGTTCGGGATATCCAGGGCTTCTACATCCACGCCGTCCAGTATGTCGTCGTCATCGCCGGCCTCGCGGCGATCAACCTCTTCACCAGCCCGGGCTACCTCTGGTTTCTCTGGGCCGCGCTCGGCTGGGGCGTCGGCGTCGCCGTCCACGGCCTCAGCGTGTTCGAGATCATCAATCTCTTCGGCGACGACTGGGAAAGGCGTCAGGTCGCAAAGCGCCTCGCCAGAACCCGCCAGAACCGCAACACGGACCCGTGATCCACATTCCACGGCCCCCGTCGGTTCAGAGGAGACAACAGCAACACGCAACCGATTTCCCCTTGTACAACCTCCGTTGCATCCCGACGGAGTTCCAGTGTGAGAGCCACGAGCCGAAGGGTGTCCCGGTCGCGCTTCTTCAACGCTCGATCTGTCAGGTGATCAAGGCCGCTGTGCAACCGTCGTTCAGCCCGAGCGGCGCTTGAGCGGCCGCACCCGCCGCGCACGTGCGGAAACAGTCTTCGAACCGCTGCGCGGCTTCCAGGTGGAACTATGGGAAGCACATAGCAACTTCTCAACGGCAGCGGTCGTGGCCACCGGTGACGTCACGAGCGGGGGTGGTACCCCGGAAAGGCCGGGTCACGGCCTCGCCTTCACCGAGAAAGCGATGAAGGAGGTCTGCATCGCCTGAGGACGGCAGTCCCGTTCTGGAATAATGCACAGGCCCTGTGCGATGATGGGAAACCTCAAATCGCAGAGCATGTCATGAACGGTCCACAAGCCATCGGGAGCCGGGTCGAGGCGGATGCGCAAGCGCCTGCCTATGTGCCGCCGCTCCAGCTGACGCAAGGGCAGCCGCCACCCATCGCCGCGAATGGTGGGCTGTCCTTCATGTTGTACGACCGGGACGGAGACGCGGGAACCGCGGCGGCGCTGGAGGCGGCGTTCCAGGAGATTGCCGACGGTCACAGCCGGTCGCTCATCGACAGGCTCGACAGTGCGCCCCCCGGTCCGATCGAAACCAAGTGGGGGCTCGGATTCCGTGGATATGACGAGTGCATGGAGCACATCCGCGCCATCGGCATGGAAGCTCCGGAAGGAGGCGTAGTGCTCCCGCTGCGGTACACGGTCTATGAGCATCCTTCGTACTCCGTCGTGACGTCCAATGCGCTTTGGCGTGACCCGGCGCGCGAGGCCGAGGCGGAACTGCTGCGCCGGTCCGAAGACGAGGCAGGGCAGCGCAGCCTCTACTTCCCGCAAGTGCTGCGCGACGCGCGCCGGATCGGCGAATACTATCCCGGCCTCTCTCCCGGCAGCCCCGAATGCATGGACAGGCTTGGCGTCTCGCTGGCGCACCTCGAGTCCAAATGCACAAACTTCTACGATTCGGTGGAAGTCGAGCGTATCTTCTACCCGGAGATCGAGAAGCTGCTGCTCGAGTTCTTCCCGGACGCCACCGACGCGCTGGTCTACAACCACGACGTTTTCAACAAGGACTATCAGGGCGACCGCACGGAAGACCAGGACGCCAAGAATCCCGGCGTGAACACTGGCTATGCCAACCTCGTCCACAACGATCTGAACGACAATAGCGGGCGCGTGCGCTGTCGCGAGCTGTTGACGAAGAATCTCCGGAATTTCGGGCGTACGCAGAACTACACGGAGGCGGAGGCCGACGCGAAAATGTCGCGGCGGTTCATGTCCATCAACCTCGCCAAGCCGATGGAGACGGTTGAGCAGTTCCCCTTCGTGCTCTGCGCCTGGCCGTCCTTCGCCGACCAGCCCTACATCAACAACTACCGCATCTATGACGACCGGGTCGGGGAGACGACCCGCTTCACCTACCGGCCTGACCACGAGTGGTACTGGTTCCCGCAGCAGAAGCCGAATGAAGTTTCGATGCTGAAGTGCTACGACTCCGTAACGGACGGCTCGGTATCACGCTGGTCTTTCCACACGGGCTGCGTCGACCCGACCGCGCCGGCCGACGCGTGCTGCCGCAAGAACATCGTCGTCCGCTCCTACGTCTTCTTCTAGGAGCGGGAGCCGGAAGGTGAGAACCTCGCCTCCGGCCTTTGGCGGGACAGGAGTTGCGATGCGAAGCAGGCACACGGCGTAGCGGCTTCAGAACCTCACAGATGGCGGCACGAGGTAACGAGGCAATGCGGAAGCGACCGCGTTAACTCCGTCGCAAGCGGTCGAGTCAACACAGTGAAAAAGGGGCGGCGATTGGCGGGAGCGCCCCTCACGCGCTTCACGAAACGTCTCCGATCCCGGGTGACGTTACAGCACCGGCACGCCGAAGAGCGTATCGTGAAAGAACGCCAGGATTGCGGCAACAGCCAAACCTCCAACAATGGCGGCAACGTCCATGGTGATGCGGGGCCGCGGCTCCTTTGGCGGGCCTTTGCCGCGCGCCACCGCGCTGACAATCTCAACCGCCGCGAATAATGCGAACCCCCCGAACAGCACGACGGAGCGTACGTCCCCGTTGGCGAGAAGGTGGGCGAAGGCCCACAGAAACAGCCCGAGCAGCATCGGATGCTGGACCACGGCGCGTATGCGGGTGGGCATGTTGGCTGCAGCAAACAGAACCAGCGCGATCGGCACCAGGATCATCGAGATCTGATGTCCCCACGCCGGAGGCGTGTAGACCTCTTCGAAGGGAGCGCTTGAGAAGCCCCACACAACGGCTGCCAGAGAGAGCAGCACGACCGCGCTGAAGACGCCGCGATAGGGTTTCGCTCCCAACCGTTCCACCAAGGCATGGCGCAAACGCGGAATTTTCGGAATCTGGTGGATGGCGATGAACAGCACGAGGCCGGCGACCAGCAGTGGCATGAGCATACTCCAGGCTCACTTGTCGACCACGGATATCAGAGCGAAGGAATCCAGAAAAGGGGGCGTGTTGGCGTTGGATCAGTTGAACCTCGCCAATGCCATTGCGCCTGCGACAGTTCTGCGGGCCTGCTCCGCCACCACGATGCGACCTACCGAATCGCCTTGACTTTCAGGTGGAGGCCTTCGCGTTCCAGAATGCGGCCAATGGCCTCGAACAGGTTCCGCGCCTGTGGATTTCCGGCAGGGCCGAACATGCGCATCAAGCTCTTGGGCGACTTCTCAGTCAGACTGCCCAGTTCCTGAAACCCGATTGTGGCGTTGATGTAGTCTCGCAGAACTGGCTTGCCGATTTCCAGATCTCCCGACAGCAGACACTCGATCCCCTCCTCGAGCAACTCTTCCCGGAAAGCCGGATCTCGGTCGATGCGCGCCTTGATCGTTTCCTTGAAATCGCGTGTCAGGGACATGTATCTCGGCCTTCCCGTTGCTTGTGCCGCTTGCAGTCCTTCCAATGGCTTCGTGCGGTCTCAATGTACTGCCGCTGGCGCCCCCGCCCAATAAGATGACCATTGTCGAGCAGTAAGGTCTCACACGCACCGACGCACATTGAGGCGATCTTCCGCAGGCCTTCTCGAGCGTGGTATAGGGTTGATACGATTGCAAAGTACCTGATTGAACGACAAGTCGCTGTCAGGTTTGCCTGGATGACCGGAGGATCCTTGTGATGCGTGTCGAATTTGCCCCGTCGATGCCCGAAGACGCCGATACCGTTGTCGTGGCCACACAGGAGGACGGCCAGCTCTTCGCCTCGGCCGAAGCGGTTGACCGCACCGCCGGTGGAGCCATCAGTCGCGCCATGGACGTCTCTGCGCGGTTTTCCGGGAAAAAGGGCCAGATCCTCGACATCGTCGCGCCCGAGACCATGGATGCCAGCCATATCGTCGTTGTCGGCACCGGTGACTACGCGACATTCACACCCCTCGATCGCCAGAACCTCGGCGGCGGCGCCTACCGGCATCTCGACAGGCTGGGGGCGCGGCATGTCGCCATTCCGGCAGGTCATCCCCTGGATGTCTGCGAGTTCGTCCACGGCATGATGTTGCGCAGCTATCGCTTCGACAACTACCGCACGGTGGTGAAGGAGGATGCCAGGCCGACGGTCGACAGGGTCACCGTCGTGACGTCGGAAGTGGCGGCGAGTGAAGAAAAGGCGGCGCGCCTCAAGTGTGTCGCCGATGGCGTCTTCCTGACCCGCGATCTGGTGAGCGAGCCCGCCAACACGCTCTACCCCGCGGAGTTTGCCCGCCGGGCCACGGCGCTGCGTGATCTTGGCGTCAGCGTCACCGTGCTTGGCGAGGCCGAGATGGCGGAACTCGGCATGGGGGCGCTGCTTGGTGTCGGCCAGGGCAGCGAGCGCGAGAGCCAGCTGGTCGTCATGAAGTGGAAGGGAGCCGGCGACGATGATCCCTGGCTCGCCGTGGTCGGCAAGGGCGTGTGTTTCGACACCGGCGGCATCTCGCTCAAGCCCGGCGCCGGAATGGAGGAAATGAAGTTCGACATGGCCGGAGCGGGCTGTGTCACCGGACTCATGCACACGCTGGCCGCCCGCGGAGCCCGCGCCAACGTTGCCGGCGTCATCGGCTGTGTCGAGAACATGCCGTCCCACAACGCGCAGCGTCCTGGCGACGTGGTGAAGACCATGTCCGGCCAGACCATCGAGGTGATCAACACCGATGCCGAAGGACGTCTCGTCCTTGCCGACGCCCTCTACTGGACCATTGAGAACATCAAGCCCGACCAGGTGATCGACCTTGCGACGCTGACCGGCGCCATCATCATTGCGCTTGGCACCTACAGGGCAGGAATGTTCAGCAACGATGACGACCTCGCCCGCACCCTCGAGGCGGCGGGTCAGGCGACCGGAGAGGAACTGTGGCGCATGCCGCTTGGCGAGCGCTACAGCGAGGACATCAACTCGGACATTGCTGACATGAAGAATGTCGGCAAGAAGCGCGAGGCGGGATCCACCGCCGGAGCTGTGCTCCTGCAGAGATTCGTCGACGACACCCCCTGGGCTCATCTCGACATCGCCGGCACGGCGTGGGCCCATTCTGACGAGGCCCTGACACCCCGGGGCGCCACCGGATTCGGCGTCCGCCTGCTTGACCGCTTCGTTGCCGACACCAGGGAAACATGACGCAGGTCGACTTCTATCACCTGCTTGCGTCCCCCCTGGAGGTGGCACTTCCCGGTCTTCTGGAGAAGGCCCTGGAGAAAGACATGCGCGCCGTCGTCATGACGACCTCGCGTGAACGGGCCACCCACCTCGACGGCGCCCTGTGGACATACAGAAAGGAGAGTTTCCTGCCCCATGGTTGCGTCGGGCAGGCCCGGAACGTGGAACATCAGCCAGTCTGGATTGCCGATTCCGATGACAATCCGAATGGCGCCCGTCTTCTCGTGCTCGTCGACCGCGCCGACAGCGATAACATCGATGCCTTCGAGCGCGTGGCCGACATGTTCGATGGCCACGACGATGCGGCTGTTGCCGCAGCCCGCCGCCGCTGGAAAGCGCGCCGTGACGCCGGGCACGTTCTGAACTACTGGCAGCAGACTCCACGGGGAACGTGGGAGAAGAAGGCGTCTACCGCCGCGTGACACAATGGCGCGTATCGTTCCCTCGGACGTGGACCGGCTGGCGCTGGCCGGCGGTCATGCTTCGGAACTCGTGACGCTGGAGCGTCTGCGGCGCGATCTCGATCCGCACCTGACCGTCTTCCACTCCGTCCACTGGACGCGTGAATCGGGCGATCGAACATCCTGGGGCGAAGCCGATTTCATCGTTGTCAATCGCGCCGGCAAGATACTTGTCATGGAACAGAAGAACGGTTCCCTGGACGAGACAGGCGACGGACTTGTCAAGCGTTACCGCGACGGCGCCTCCAACCCTGTGCTCCAGGTGCGGCGCTCGGTTGACAATATCAAGGGCAAGTTCCGCAGGGTGCACAGGCGCGAACCCGCTCTTGTCGCCGACTATCTTGTCTATTGTCCGGACCATCGCGTGCAGTCCGTCAACGCCGTGGGCCTCGACTCGTCGCGCATCGTCGATGCCGCGGGCGACCATCTTCTTGTCAGCAGGATCCACGAGATTCTCGACGATGACGATGATGCACCGGAGAGGCGGGCAACCGTCGAGGCCTTCCTCCGCCAGTCCCTCGAGATCTACCCCGACATTCACGCCCGGGTTCGCCACGGCGAACAGCGGTTCGCGCGACTGAGCGGACAGCTTTCGCAACTGATTGCCGGGATCGAGATGACACCGTTGCGGCTGCGCGTCAGGGGAGCGGCAGGGTGCGGCAAGACGGTGATGGCCACGCGCTTCTTCGATGGCGCTGTGAAACGGGCGCGCAAGCCCCTGCTGGTCTGCTTCAATCGCCAGCTCAAGGAGAGGATCGCAGTCTCGGTCGCCGGCAGCGGACTGGTCGAGACCTGGCATGGCCTGTGTCACCGTTTCCTGGAGGACATCGGCAAGGCGCCTGACTTCCGCCAGCGGGATGACTTTGGCGCCTTCTGGTCACACGTCCAGGACGAGGTCATGGCGGCGCCGGTCCCGGATGCGTGGATGTTCGATACCCTCATCGTCGACGAGGGTCAGGACTTCGAACCCGAGTGGTTCGACATCCTCAGGCTGTTCGCCCGGGATGACGCCGACATCCTCTGGCTCGAGGATCCCGATCAGGGCATTCGCAGGAATGAGCCGGTGACACTCGAGGGCTTCGTCGGCTTCAACATCCGATCCAACTACCGGTCGCCCGGGACGATTGCACGGTTCATCGACAGGGCGCTTCCCTTCGACTTCGAAAAGGCCAATGGATTGCCGGGCCTCGAAGTGGGTGTCGAGGTCTACGAGGACACCTCTCACCAGGTGAAGCTGGTCTCGCGCACGGTGTCGCGGCTCCTGGCCGACAGGTTCAGGCCCGAGGACGTCGTCATCCTGTCGATGAAGGGAATCAGGCATACCTGCCTTGCAGATCGTTCCAGGGTCGGCAACCACACGCTCAAGAACTTCTCAGGTGAATACGATCTGCTGGGAAACCAGGTCTTCACGCCGGGGCAGATCCTTCTCGAAAGCATCTACCGCTACAAGGGACAGCAGGCGCCGGCGATCATCGCCATCGACATCGAGAGCGACGGCGATGACGAGGGCCACCTTCAGCGCCTTCTCTACACGATGTTCAGCCGCGCCACCGTGCGACTCGATGTCCTCGTGAGGTCCGGCGATCCGCTCGAGACGCGTCTGGTCGAAGCAGCCGGGTGAACATCGGAACTTCAGACGACAGCGGCGAGTTCGACGATCTCTTGCTTCCAGGGGACGTCATCGCCGATCGCTTCACCGAGTTCGCGAGCATATCGGTAACCGCCAAAGACGGCTGCAGCGATCGGTCCCGGGCCGTAGCAGTCGCCGATGCGTGACACGCGGCGGATGCCGGCCTCGCGGTTGGCCGCCTCATCGGCCATGAGCGCGTGGTAGAGATCGTCCACCGGATCCTGGGCTGTCACCATGACGACGCTGCGACAGGCGATCCACTGGCAATCGCCAGTGTAGACATCCTCGATCTCGACTCTGCTCCATTCGATGTTCTTGACGGCAAAGCCCAGGTGCCGCGCGACTCCGAGTTCGCGCATGCGGGTCTGGATGCGCTCGTATTCGAGGGTGTAGGCGGTCCACGCCGATACCGCACTTTCCGGCGTGACGATGCTGACCTCGTGGCCGTCCTGCACCAGCTTCTCGGCGATCACGCCACCCATGTAGTAGTGATCGTCGTCGAACACGACGACGGGGCCTTCGAGTGTGGCGCCTTCCATGATGTCGTCGGGCGTGACGATGTTGGCCGATCCGCAGGCCAGGGGAAAATCATGGTATCGTCCACTGCCGTCGCGCCGCCACCGGGCGCCGGTGGCCACGGCGACGAGGTTGGCGCCGGTTTCGCGCACACTGTCGGCCGTCATCTCCGAATCCATGTAGATTTCGACGTTGGGCAACTTGTGGAGTTGGGTCATGCGCCAGTCGCGCACGCGCGCCCAGGCGGCAAGACCTGGCAGGCGGCACTCCCGGGCGACCCGACCGCCGGTTTCGCGGCCGGCTTCGGCAAGCATGACCTCGTAGCCGCGCTGACCCAGCCCCCGCGCCGCTTCCAGTCCGGCGGGACCGGCTCCGATCACGAGAACTCGCTCATCCGAATCCCGCGGCGGCATCACTTCGGGATGCCACCCCCGGCGCCATTCCTCACCCTGGGTCGGGTTCTGTGTGCACCTGAGATAGGTCGGCTGATTGGAAACACCGACACACATGTTGCAGCCGATGCACTCGCGGATGTCCTCGGGCCGCCCTTCCTCGATCTTTTTCGGAAGGAAGGGATCGGCGATGGACGGACGGGCGGCGCCGATCATGTCGAGGACACCGTTCCTGATCAGGGAAACCATGCGGTCGGGGCTGGTGTAGCGTCCGACCCCCACCACGGGCTTGCTGGTCAGGGACTTGACGAAGGAGATGTGTTTCTCCTGGAATCCCTCGTCCGCGAACCTCGACGTCTCACTGTCATTCTCCCACTCGCTGACGTTGACGTCCCACAGGTCCGGCAGCTCGCCGAGCATCTCGATCACGGCGCGGCCGTCCTCTTCAGGCGTGATGCCCTTCGGCCCGACAAGTTCGTTGACGGCCAGGCGCACGGCGACCCCGCACGTGTCTCCGACTGCATCCTTGGTGTCCTCGATGACCTCGCGCAGCAGGCGCATCCTGTTCTCGACGGGCCCGCCGTACTCATCCGTTCGCTGGTTGTGGCGCGCGGAAAGGAAATGCATGCACAGCGACAGGCTGTGTCCGGCATAGACATAGACGATGTCAAAACCGGCCCGCTTGCCGCGCAACGCTGCGTTGCGGTGCCATCGCCGGTAGTTGGCGATATCGGTCCTGTCCATGGTCCGCGCATGGAATGGTTCGATGCCGTGGACCGGTCGCGCCGTGGGCGCCATCGGGATCTCGCGGCCGATGTAGTTCGAGGTGTAGTAGCCCATGTGGGTGAGTTCGAGCCCGGCCAGCGCTCCGTGCTCGTGGACCTGGTCGGCCATGCGAGCGAGGTAGGGGATGTCCCGGTCGTCCCACAGCCGGATTTCCCTCTCCGTGTCGGTGGTCACGTGAATGTCGCATTGTTCGGTGCACACCACGGCCCAGCCGCCCTCCGCCTTGATGCCGCGCATGACCGCCATCGCCGTGGGATGGGCGCGCCCCATGCCATTGCAGTGGGGCACCTGGTAGAAGCGGTTCCTTGCTGTCACGGGACCGATGGTGACGGGCTCGAACAGGATGTCGTAGTGCGGATCTCGCGGCATCGGGTTCCGGTCCTCCTGCTGACTCGTCGATTGTGGCACCACAGCACCGGCAGTGTCGACAACCGCCGCCACGCCCACTAACGTCCCTTTCCGCGACAACCGGATGTCGTCCCCGTCGGGGCGACGGAAACACATGGAGGATCGGGATGTCAGTTCTTTCTAAGGGATCATCACGGCGCGCATTCATGGGAACCGCGCTGGCGGCGCCGGCCGCGGCGGCGCTGACACCGGCGCAGCTTCTGGCCCAGGCAAACGACGGCATGGAGGCAACAGGTGAACCTATTCCGGTCGGCCAGGCCTCGGCCCAGACCAGCTGGGGCGCCCCGGACGGAATCGAATTCATGCGCGGACTGACCCTCGCCTGCGAGGAAATCAATGCCATCGGCGGTATCCTGGGACGGCCTCTCGAGCCCCACATCGAGGATACCGGAGAGATGGGGGATGACCGGAACGTGCAGGCCGTCCAGCGCCTCATCGACCGTCACGATGTCCATGCCATCGTCAACGGCTACAACGTTGGCACCGGCATTGCGATTCAGGATGTCATTGCCGATGCCGGCATCATCTACATGCACTACGACACTGTCATCGCGCACAACGAGCTTGTCGCTTCCGATCCCGACTACTACTTCGGAAGCTTCATGGGTGATCCTCCCGAGTACTGGTATGGCGCAGGTTTTCTCGACTACATCAACACTCTGGAAAAAAACGGTGAATTCACGCGCAGCAACAATCGCATCGCGATCATCACCGGCCCGGGACCGTATTCGACCAACATTGCCAACTCGATCCGCGAAGGCTCCGGCGACTACGGCTACGAGGTGAGTCTCTTTGAATCGGTGACAGTTCCGATTTCAGAGTGGGGGCCGACCCTCGCCAAGATCCGCCAGGATCCGCCTGCGGTGATCGCCATTACCCACTTCTATCCGCAGGACCTCGCCCAGTTCATGCTGCAGTTCGTGCCGGATCCGACACCGAGTCTCATCTACATGCAGTACGGACCTTCCCTTGCGGCCTTCCGAGATATCGGCAAGGAGTCGACCAATGGCGTCCTCTACGCCACGGTGATCGCGGCGCTGCCCGACGAGATCGGGTCAGCCTTCGAGCGGCGCTACAAGGATCGCTGGGGCGAGGATGCGACCCATCTCACCGGTTCCCAGCCGTACGACGGCTGTTACATCTGGGCGACGGCCTGTGCCCTTGCCGGTGGATCGGGGGCTCCCGGAGACGAGGAACAGAACCGCAAGGTGGCGGCCCACATTCGACGCATGATTCACCGGGGCATGAACGGCACCACGCGGTTCATTCCCGGTGAACAGGCGGCGTATCACTATCCGGCGCAGACCAACGATCCGTCCCTTGGCATGCCGCACCAGTTCCTGCAGATCCAGGATCACATGCAGACCCCTGTCCTGGTGGCGCCGCAACCCTACAGCGCTGCTCCGTTCGTCACGCCTCCGTGGATGAGCTGAGCCAGGAAACCGCACGCTCACCCCGTCCCCTTCTCGTGGTGGACGGGGTGAGCAAGTACTTCGGTGCGCTGGCGGCTGTCGACAACCTCAGCTTCGAGGTGATGCCGGGAGAGGTCCTCGGCATCGGAGGTCCCAACGGGGCTGGCAAGACAACGCTCTTCGATGTCATCACCGGGCTCGACCGCGCCTCATCGGGGCACATCCTCTTTGCCGGCGATGACATCACACGGGCCGGGCCCGAGAGGATCTGCCACGCGGGCATTGCCCGCACTTTCCAGCTCAACGCCGGTTTCGACACCCTGAGTGTGAGGGAGAACATCGAGGTCGCCGCCATCTATGGGCACGAGGCCCCGGTTTTTCCCGGGTTTCGCGTTCGGCCCGTCATCCGCCGCAGGGTTGATGAGGCTCTCGAACTATCCGGCCTCACCGATCGCGCCACGACGCCGGCCGGAGAACTGGCGGTTCTCGAGCGCAAGCTCCTCATGGTGGCCACGGCGATCGTGACTCAGCCGCGCCTTCTCATGCTCGACGAGCCCGTGGGCGGGCTGACCCAGGCGGAGATGGACGCCTTCGTCGCCATGCTGGCGCGGATCAGGGGTGAGGGCATGGCGATCATCCTCATCGAGCACGTCATGCGCTTTCTGGTGACGCTCGCCGATCGGGTTCTCATCATGCACCATGGCGAAAGGATCTACGAAGGCCGGCCCGACGATCTGGCGAACGACAGGCGTGTGGTGGACGTCTATCTTGGCGATGGCGCGGCAGACCTGATTCGTGCCGCCCTCGACCCCGGCGCAGCCCCGTGAGCGATCCCTTGCTGAGCGTGTGCCAGGTCTTTGCCGGCTACACCGGCAGGGACGTCCTGCGCGACATCTCGCTTGATGTCCACGAGGGCGCATTCGTGTCAGTCATCGGACCCAACGGTCACGGCAAGAGCACGCTGCTGAAGTGCATCAGCGGTCTGCTGAGAACCGGCGGTGGCTCCATCCGATTCTCCGGAGACGATGTCACCGGTCTTGCAGCGCCGGCGATGGCGGCGCGGGGCCTCGTCCACGTCCCCCAGGGCGACATGCTCTTTGCCGACATGACGGTTCAAGAAAACCTGATGATGGGCGCTTACCTCACGTCAGACAGGGCGGTCATCCGGCGCCGACTCGACGAGGTTCATGCCATTCTTCCGCGACTCGCCGATCGTCGCCAGCAACTCGCGAGAACGCTTTCGGGGGGCGAACGCCGGATGGTGGCCATTGGCCGCGGACTGATGGCCGGTGGACGGCTTACCATGTTCGATGAACCGTCGCTCGGCCTGGCGCCGGTGATCATCGACCAGATCTACGACGTCATGACGCGACTGCGCGAAAGCGGCAGGACCATTGTGCTCGTCGAGGAAAACGCGATGCGGGCGGCGAGGCAGTCGGACCGCATGTACCTTCTCGACAACGGAGCCATGGCCTGGCAGGGAAACGGCGAGGAGTTCCTCGCCCGTCCCGAAGTGATCCGCAGCTACCTCGGGGGATAGGAAGTGATGGAGGTCATCGTTCAGGTGATCGCGTCCGGTCTCACGCTGGGCGCCATGTACGCTGTCGCCGCCGTCGGCCTGGCCTTGGTCTACGGAGCCCTTGGCATGCTCAACATTGCCCATGGCGCAATCCTCACGTTCGGCGGATACGCCGCCTTCTACGTGATCACGTCACTGGGCCTGCCGATGGTTGCCGGAGTGGCCGCTGCGGTTGTTGTGGGTGCGTTGCTGGGCCTGGCGATCTATGTCGTTCTTGTCCATGGCATGCTGTCGGCGCCCGCCTTCGAGACCAACATCTTTATCGCCACGTTCGGTATCGGCATGGCCCTGGAGAATGTCGTGCTCAAGCTCTTCGGAGCCTATCCGGCGGCACAGCCCCTGGCGTTCGACGGCGCCGTCGCTGTCTTTGACGTGTTCATTCCCGTGCGCAACATCGTCATTCTCGTTGCCGGCATCCTCCTCATGGTGGCGACGGCGTGGCTGCTGACGCGCACGCAGACCGGCAACGCAATCCGGGCGACGGCACAGAACCGGGCGGCTGCGGAGCTCATGGGAGTGAGGGTGCGGTGGATCTACGCCCAGGTTCTGGCGATTTCGGGAGCGCTCGCCGGTGTTTCGGGAATCATGGTGAGTTCTCTCACCAATCTTTCTCCCACCATGGGCGGGGACCCCATGCTCAAGGCCTTCATCGTCTGTGTCGTCGCCGGGCTGGGCAACGTCTACGGCGCCATGATCGCCGCCATCGCGCTGGGCCTCGTCGAGTCCACGGCACAGTATCTCCTTGGTGTGCGCTTTGGCCTGGCGACGTTGCTGGTGCTCGTCATCCTGACCCTGATCTGGCGCCCCCACGGCCTGTTCGGCCGGACGCAGGTGCAGCGCCTGTGACCGCATTCAGGAGAGATCTGGCGATCGGCGTTGTCCTCGTCGCCATCGCCGCCGCCGTGCCGTTCCTGTTTCCGGTGCGCTACGTCATCACGCAGATGACGCTGCTCTTCATCTACGCCATCGTGGTGACCCAGTGGAACCTGGTCCTTGGAGTCGCCGGCATTTTCTCCCTGGCACAGATGGCGCTGTTTGCCTGCGGCGCCTATGCCACCGCGATGCTTGGCCTCTATCTCGACTGGTCGCTGTGGGCGGCGATGCCGGCAGGCGCAGTGATCGCGGTGGTCGCCGGACTCCTGGTCGGCCTTGCCTGCCTCAGACTCAAGGGACCCTATGTTGCCCTGCTGACCCTGGCGCTGGCCCAGGTCGCCTATCTCGTCATCATCACCGACACCGACTGCTTCATCAGGACGGAAACGCGCTGCGAGCCCTTCACCGGTGGCGCCAGCGGGCTGCGACGCTTCGGGGACCTGGGCCTGAGGGAGTGGCTTGGCCGTGACTGGATCATAGGCAACTACTTCGTCGGCCTTGGTCTGCTGGTGGCCGCCATGACGTTCTCCGTGGCCGTTGTGAAGGGGCCCCTGGGTCTCGCCTTCCGGGCGCTCAGGGACAACCTGGGCTATGCCCGCTCGCGCGGCATCAGCCAGTTCAAGTATCAACTTGTTGTCTTTGCCCTTTCGGCTTTCTTCACCGGTCTTGCCGGTGCCTTCTATGCGGCGCATTTCAAGAGTGTCGGTCCGACGATCTTCTCGTTCAGCCTGCTTCTGCTGCTTCTTGCCATGATCGTGGTCGGTGGGCTGGGCACCATCTGGGGGCCTATCGTCGGCGCCACGCTGGTAATGTTCGCCGACGAGGGACTGAGGGAGGTCCAGGACTTCCGCACGCTCGGACTAGGCCTCACACTTGCCCTCTTCGTACTCCTGCTTCCCGATGGTCTCACCGGCACCGCATCCCGTCTCCTTGCCCGATGGCGCGGCTCCGGCAGCTGACATGGTGCCGCTGGTCCCATGATCCCGGTACTCCCTGCCACGAGTCATGCGAAGGACACGGCAGGACGTGGCCCATTCGAGGAAGCCCACCCCTGACACCGTCCGTTTGGCGGCTTTCCTTTGTGCCGCCAGCTTTCAGTTCCCGTCAAACATTGACCGGTTCGCACTCAGGCTTGCGAAGGGTCCAGGCCAGAGATTGCGCGTGGATTGGCTCTGCGCGACGCGACGACCCTCATTGTCCCGTTTCGCGAGCCAGGTTGCCCAGCGCCTCGCGCAACGTCACCAGGGCCAGCGTATCCCGGGCGCAATAGGCGCGAAGGTCCTCGAACGCGCGTCTGCGGCCTTCCTGGTCGGCGTTCGCAAGCGCCTCCGCATAGAGCACTGCAGCAGTCCGTCCATCCGAGATCGCCAGGTCGTCGTAACTCAACCCGGCTGCCAGAACCGGAAGGACATTCTTGATCGAGAAAGAGCCGCGGAACTCCGGGTGGTAGTAGCCGTTGCGCACCACCGGGAGCAGGTCGAACAGTCGTGCCTCGATGGCACGAAGGTCCCCGGCACGATCCGGCAAGGCCTCGCAAAGCTGGCGAAGCACCCACCCTTCGTAGCCCGAATACGTGCAGACGCTCCCCTCCCGGCCCAGCGCTTCGATCAGACGGTCCGCGAGTTCCAGTCGTGGATCATCGTTGCTTTCGTGCAGATAGTCTGCATGCAGGATCCCCTTGCCTCTGTTCTCGGTATGAACGGAGAACAGGAACGGCACCGCGTCGAAGGGGCGGGTGCCAGCAAAGCGCGGGATGGCGGGCGCGAAAGTCTCGAAATCGAGATGGCGCACAGGCGGCCTGAGATTGGCCAGCGCTCCGGAGATGTCGCCGTGCAGCGTTGCGCGGCCTTCGCAAATGGTCTGGCGGACGATGCCCTGAAGCCAGGTCAGCGGGAAGTCTCCGGGAACCTCACGAATCTCCTCGATCCCTGCCGCCGCGAGCTCCGCACGGCGCTCCGCGTCGAGCCGGGGAAGTTCGTCGATGCCGTGATCCGGCCAGACCGCATCCCGGGTGCAATGGGCGTAGTACGGGCATTCGTAGGGCTCGAAGCAGTGACCGCCCGGAGCGATGTCCGGCGCCGCCTGCCGGGACAGCATGCGCTGCATCTCCCGGACCTCCGCTTCCACGGCGTCGTGATAGGCGGACGCTTCCTCCAAGACCGGGTGAAGCCTGAACAGGGCGTCGAGGTCGAGCGTCACGCCGTCATGAACGTAGTCCCGGTCAAGTGTGAGCACTCCGGCATCGCGCACGTCCAGTCCGGCGCCCTTCAACACCCACAGCTGGACGGCGGCATCGCGCACGAAAACGTCCTTCAGCCGGGTCGACGACTTCACCTCGACCAGGCGCCAGCCTCCTCCGGGAAGTCGCTCGATCACGTCGGCGCGGACCAGCACTCCCTGGTGTTCGAACGCGGCCTCGAAGAGCGCCGGCGCGGATCCCGCATCGATGACGCTGCGCGTTTCCTCAAGCGCCTCGGGAATATGCCGGTGATCGTGACTGACGTCATGGCCGCCGGGATAGAGCCGGCACGCCGTCCGGCCGACCTCGTGACCGGTATCGAACACCGCCTGCAGGACGTCGTCGGGTTCCGACCGGAGATCGGGCCGGTAGGTCTCGTACCAGAGCCGCAGGTGGCACTCAGGGGAATCGCTTTTGAAGAGTTGGTGACGTTTTGGTTTTGAGGATTCAGA
>JAPPGE010000094.1:0-66474 GCA_028821455.1 bacterium
CGGGCGACGCAAATCAATCCGGGAATCAGGCGCTGCGATAATCAGAAAACCAACAGCGCGCGGACGCGAAACACCTCGCGAAGCCCAACCCCTACGTGCTCAGGAAGGACGCGGGCGGCCTCTCGGCGGAGCCGCTGCCGCCCCGGGGGGAGCCCGATGCGCAGGGCGCCACGACGAAAACCCACCAGGAGGCGGCCGAGTGAGAGCGAGGGGGAGACCATGAGCGCCCAAAACACTGACCCGCTCCGATCGAGCGACCCCGACACCCTGTTCGGCCTCGTCGAGGAACGCCTCGAAGACACCGTCACCCAGGTGAGCGAGCAGGCGAGGATCGCCGCCGCCCCACGTCGGTGAACTCCTGGAGAGGGCAAATGCGGAAGGGGTTACTTGACCGATTTGGACGGGATCCCGGGTTGGTGCGCCAGACAGATGGCGCAATCGCACGATGGCGGGCTGAAGTGACGGACGCCCACAGCGGTGTCTCCGATCCGGTCAGCACGCTCGAAGATGGGCTGGAACAGGTCGGTTTCACCGTTCTCCAAGTAGCGGCGCAGGGCGTAGGCGCAGAGGTCCGCGATCTGGACCATGCGAGTCAGTTCGCTGTCGACGAACATGGGCGTTTCGATGATGCAGTTGACGCTCGTCCAGAGTGTGCCGATCCTGTGAAAGGAGCGCATCATGCGGGTGTGCTTTCGCGAGACGGTCTCGTTGTTGTCGTGCACAATCAGCCCATGGCTGCGCTGGGCACCGGGGGATCGCGTGTTCTGGAGGAACTGCTCGAATCGGGAAACGACCTGCTCGAACGCCTGTTCGCTGACGGATCGCGCAGACCGCGTAGGATCGAAGTGGGATTTGTCCACGCATTCCGCGAAGAGGCGGGCGAAGCCCCATTTGGACACTTTCTCGGCCACGTTGCGCACAGCCTGCCGACGCTCCTCCCAAGTGAGATGCACATAGGACTCGGTGTGCCGGTGACGCTTACTGACGCGTCTGCGACGAATGTCATTCGCCGGCCCCGGAAGGCGTGACAGCTCAATGTTCCTGTGGCGCTGGACCTCTTTGCGCCGATCAGCGGCGCCCAGCTGCTCGAAGTCGGGGATTCTCGACTGCTCGAGGTACTTCCTCAGCATCCATGCCGTGTGGAGTTCAGCATCGGCCAACCCGTGCGCTTTCAACACCGTCGACACCTCTCGGTCAGCGTCCCGCCAATGCCAGATTGGAATGGACAGGCCGGCGAGGACGAAGTGGCTGGTGTCGCCAATGCTGGTACCGGTTGTGCCAGATTCGTCGAGATAGCAGAGCTACACGGCGGGCCAATTCGCCTCGAGCGGACAAAGAGAAAGCGCCTGGGCCTTGGAGCCTTTGGCCCCAGAGGGCGAGCCGCTTGGCGACTCTCCGCAGACGCTTTGGCAAATGTATTGCAAACTTCAGGCCGGCGTCAACAAGGGGTGGCCACAAGTGACGTCAAGTTGCGAAGATCAAGAAGGATCTGGGGTTGACCTGATGTTGGTGTATCCGGTGCTGCTGGAGGACGACGACGGCACTGTGCTCGTGACGTCCGTCGACTTTCCGGAGCTCACGACGTTCGGTGACGACCGCGACGAGGCGCTGAGCCGGGCTGCCGATGCGCTCGAGGAGGCAATCGCGGCGCGGATCGCGGCCAAACAGGATATCCCTGCTCCATCCACGGGCGATATCCGTGTCGCTGTGCCGACGCTGACGGCGATCAAGGCGCTGCTGTACCAGGGCATGCGGGACCAGGGAGTGGGCAAGGCGGAGTTGGCGCGCCGCTTGGGCTGGCATCTGCCACAGGTCGATCGGGTGCTCGACGTCCGTCATAGTTCGCGGCTCGACCGGATGGATGCGGCCCTGAACGCGATCGGCCGACAGCTGGAAGTTCGGGCGCGCACCGAGTCGACCGACCGGTCGAGGCAACCGAAGGCCACACCGCGACCAAGTTGAATTGAGGGCGTATCGTCGCTGGCACGCCGGCGGTTGCGAGTTGCCTCTGGCACGATGCGGGCCGCCGGGCCGCCGCGGAAAGTCGGATCAAGAGTGCCCGCAGGATGTTTTCTGATTTCAGTCGCCTGGTGCGACGTTTCGTGGCGGACGCTTTCGCGCTGGAGAGGTTGATCGGCCGTGCATCCCCGCACCGCAGAGGTCCGAAGCGGGACGTCCCGCCTCCAGGCGCCGATGGCTCGTGGCGACCCCGGCCATCTCGTTCAACGCCGGATCGTGGCGACGGACTCGGCCCGCAGGGTCAGGGTGCAGAACCTCCAGACGTTGTCCGACGGGCGGACGATCTCCAACCGGCAGGTCGCCGAGTGCACCGGGAGGAGTGTGGTCACGGCCTGCCGGCGCTTGGCTCCACGGATTCTTCTCAGCGGGTGCAGCATCCCGGCCAGGCGGTCGCGCTGACGCGGTAGACCGGTTGGTTCCAATCCAGACTTCCGGTGTTTCCTCATAGGAACTGGTTTCGGCCCTCGAGTCGTCGCGAGCCGGCCTAAAGACGCAGAAACGGTCGATTGAGTTTCCCGTGAGGAACCTCGATCAGAATCAGCCGAATCGGTGCCCGTACGGGGGTCGGTTTCGGCAATTCGGTTGCGAGGCCGCGTTCCGGCGCGGCGAAAGCGCCACGTCGAGAATCGGGCGCGATCGGGTCGACCTGCCACATTCCAGCCTGACCGGAACGGCAGACTGCCGGTGAACGACTCAAGGGGAGAAACACGATGAACACGTTGAAGACGCTGAGGCGCTACGCACGATCAATTGCCGGGCTCGTGGCCGTGAGTGCAGTTGCCGCGTTCTTCGTGGCCGCATGGACACCATCCGGCTCGGACGCAGGGGCCACCGTGTCGATTGCAGCGCCCCACCCGTCGAGCTGCCATGATAGTGACCTCCTGGCGAAGAGCTATTTTTCAACGGACGTTGAAGATCAGATGTTCCTGCTTCGGTGCGAGGTCCATGCCATGCGCCTGCAGCTGATCGAGCTGATGCGACATGTCGGCATGACGCCGTTGACACCGCCAGCTCCCTGGACGCTTTCGTGGCAGCGCGATCAGCGATGGCAGGATCCGCCGTTGGCTGGCTCAGCAGTGGACACGTGGCAATCGCAACCTGCTCCCTGGATCGCGGTCCCGTTCCTCGAGGCGCCTGAAGCCGGGCAGTAGGCTGCGGGCCCATAGGCGCGCCGCCGGAGTGCGACGGTCGGGAGTGTGATGGCTGCGGAGACGTTCCCGTGGGAGGTTGCCCCCGGCGCGTGGCGAAGGCGGACTCGCTCGGGGTCCGTTCGATATCGAAGATGAGGTCATCTCTCTCGACGGTGCGCAGGTCGTCGTCCATGAGGTCATCGTGATACGAGAACATAGCAAGAACAGGAACGCCGCCGCCATATCGCCCATGAACCCTGGCGTGGCCGATTCGTCCACACCCGGATGCGTTGTCCGAATGAGAACCAACTTTCCAACTCTCGTTAAGGTGGTGACCCCTAGGGGAATCGAACCCCTGTCTCAACCGTGAAAGGGTTGTGTCCTAACCTCTAGACGAAGGGGTCGTCCGGGGCCGATGTTGAGATAACGGCCCGTCTCGACAATTTCAAGGGGCACGGACGGGCGTCAGGTCGCCACGGCCGCGTCCTCGATGATAAGCTGCGGGCGCTGTTTGCCCCGCCAGGTGTTGATGGCGAGATGCCCGGCAAGGTGAAAGGCCCCGGTGTCGCTGGTCAGCAGGGCCTTGCCCAACGGATCGTCCGCGACGCGGAACGCGATGGCATCAAGGCGCGCACCGCCGGCATCCCGGGCGGTCACCCGGACATGGTGGTCCCCGACCCGTTGCGCCCAGCTGACGCGCGCATCCTTGATGGCGAAACGAGGCCGGGCATTGCCGGTGCCGAAGGGACCGGCGCGCTCGATTGAACGGATCAGGTCCTCGTTGACGGCGGCAACACTGAGAACGCCATCGATGCCGAGTTCGGGCACGTCCGGCAGCGCTGCAATCTCTCGCGCCAGCTGGTGATCGAGAAATGAAGCGAGGTCGGAGATCCTGTCTTCCTCGACCGCCAGGCCCGCTGCCGCGGGATGACCGCCGCCCCTGACGAGAATACCCTCCTCCACCGCGCGCCCTACCGCGGCGCCGATGTTGACGCCCCTGACGGAACGGCACGAACCCGTGCCGGGGGTGTCGGCCGTGGAAATGACCACGGCGGGCCGGGAGAAGCGGTCCACCAGCCTGCTCGCCACAATGCCGAGAACACCGGGGTGCCAGTCCTTTCCCGACACCACGCAGCAGTGGCGTGACGCCTGGGCCTCGGCCTGGTTCATCGCGGCCGCGAGCACGCCTTTCTCGATGCGCCGGCGCTCCCTGTTGCAGTCATCCAGCCTGACGGCGATACCTGCCACCTCTTCCTCGTCCCGCGAGGTCAGCAGGCGCACACCCAGTGCCGGATCGCCAACCCGGCCGCCGGCATTGATGCGCGGTCCGAACACGAATACCGCATGGTGGGCTGTCGGATCCTCTGTCAGACGCGCACAACGGCCAAGGGCCATGAGCCCCTCGTTGCCGCCGCGGCCCAGAACCTTCAGTCCCTGGCGCACCAGCGCCCGGTTCAGTCCGGTGAGGGGAACGCTGTCGCAGAGCGTGCCCAATGCCACCAGGTCGAGCCACTGCATGAGATCGGGCTCGGGACATTGGTCGAACCGGCCGCACTGACGCAATTCCCTGTTGATCGCGACGACGGTCATGAACGTGACGCCAACGGCCGCCAGGTGGCCCAGCCCGCTGCCGCAGTCGGATCTGTTCGGATTGACCAGCGCCGTGGCCTGCGGCAGGTCGCCCGCCACCTGATGATGATCGAGCACGATGATGTCGATTCCCGCCTGGTGGGCGAGACGCAGAGGCTCATGTGCCGTGATGCCGCAATCCACGGTCACCACCGGACCTGCGCCTCTCTCCTTCAGGGATGCAAGGGCGTTGATGCTCGGTCCGTATCCCTCCTTCCTGCGATCGGGAATATGGACCACCGTCTTCGCGCCGATGCAGTCCAGGTAACGCACGAGAAGGGCTGCCGAGGTGGCGCCATCGACATCGTAGTCACCGAAGATGCCGATCGTCTCATCGGCTTCGACGGCATCCGCGATGCGCCGGACAGCGTCCGTCATGTCGACCATGTCGAGAGGATCGGGCATCAGGTGCTTCACGCGCGGTTCGAGAAATCCGTCGACGCCGTCGGCCTCGATGCCCCTGGCTGCCAGGAGGCGGGCCAGAACCTCCGGCAGGCCGAGACGCTGGGCCAGGTCCGAGACGGCCTGATCATCGTCAAGACGGTCATTCCAGTACATCCCGGTACATGACCGCGTCACGCCGAGAACCGCGCCCTTGGTTCTAACTGTCTGTCTCAGAGACACCTATTTCCTCTCTCGACTGCAATTGCGGGATGACTCCGTGCCGAATCATTCCGCGTCTGCAACCCAAGGCAGGGAGGGAAACCATGGCCACGACACGATCAACCAAAGCGCGTATCGCGGCTCTGCGGCCACGCATGGCCACCATAGATATCCGCGATGCCGGCCTCAAGGGCTTCGGCGTCCGCGCCGCGCCCAACACGGCACCGGCCGCCGCCGTCAATGGCCGGGACCAGACGTTACCAAAAGCCGTTACCGCCTCGAACTCCTAGGGAGGCAAGGTAACGGTAACCGGTAACACCCGCCGCCTTCTCCCTGCCAGGCAGACCCTCTCACACAACCTGGCCATGAGCGGCGGCGATGACCGCACGGCACGGCGCTCAACCAGGCGCAGTCCGGGTATCTGCCGCACAACGACCATCGAGTAATCTGAAAGCCCCACCATCAAATGCCGTGCGCACACTCATCGGCCCCGACTTTTTCAACAGCCTCCGCCATTTGCTGACAGTCCCTTGTCGGCGCAGACAAGTTTGGTTTCCCGTAACAGCTTCGCCCGGGATGATCGTCTGGAGCACCCGCTGAACGGCGGTCCGACGTTTGTATGGCGACGAAAAGCTGGCATGCTTGCCTGACGTGTCAACGCGGGAGGTGCCGGATGATATCGGAACAGCAGAAACGGGAAGTGGCCGAAATGTACCAGGGCGAGGTGTACGGCGAGGCGTTCTATTGCGCCCTGCTGCACCTGTTCCACACCCCGGTTCAGAAACACCTCATCGGCTCACTGCTGCAACTCGAAACCGAGACCAAGGCGCGCCTGCGCCAGGTCGTCTTCGAGCATGGCGGCGATATCGTCGAGAGCGACGCCAGCCGGAACGATGCCCGGGCCTTCATTCGGCGCGTCGAACACATGAGCTGGACCGAGGCGACCACCTATATGGTGGCGGCCAGCGTAGAATTTCAGGATCGTTATCGCGAGATTATCGAATCGGTGCCCAAAGCGTTGAAGCCAGTCATCAACTCCATGATCCAACACGAGGACTTGATCATTGCCGCCATGAAACTCGCATCCGAAGGCGAGGACGAAAAGGCCATCGAACTGGTGTCCGGCCAGTTGATGCTTCCTCTCCCAGACCCTCCAGCTCACGCCGCTCCGCTTCCGACAAGGTAATCGTCACCGCTGCTCTGCCCACCGGTCACTCCCCCAACATTGCCGATGAGAATATTCTGGCAAATTTCTCGATCAAAACACTGGCGACGAGATTGCACCACGGTCTTGCAGTCGATGACAAGGCTGTGAGGACTTTGGAGTTTGCAACGACCTGGGCGGAGACAGCCCCTCATGCGTTGGTTACATCCTTGCGAATTACATTTTCGTGGGGCAATGAGGCCCCGATAATCGCCATGACCAAGGTGGTTGGGACCATAGAGGAAGCATTCGAAGGTACGGCCAAGGACCCTGCTCATTTCGCAGGAGAGGTCGCAAACCCTGTAGCCGACGAAGAGCATGATGCCGTCATGAAGGAGGTTGTATCACCGCCAAGAGTACTTTCAGCAATGACGAAAGAGACTTGGGACGCCATAAGGGAAGAGCATCAAGCGCGTTGTGACTCGGTCATGAATTCATCGAGACCACGCACGTCTATCTGCACGTCGACCTGAAACTGAAGAAAAAAGAGGAACCAGACCGCTATCGAACTATGCCTTGCTCTCGCGCCATTTGTGTTGCCAAAACTTCTGTCTTGTCGAGAAACGCGAAAAACGCGCTCAGGTCATCGAGATAGTGCTGCCACTGCCTGCCGGCGGACTGTTCCCACGAACACCTCTTTTTCCACAGCTCCACATCCTCATCCATATACGCTAAGCCGAAGTTCCCTCTGATTTCAGCATCAGAGTCATGCCAAGCGGGTGATCTTGTTGGCAAAATGGTGTTGTACCGGTGCAAAGATGTTCCCATGTAACAGTGAAGTTTTCTGTTGAGATGGTGCGTGTTGGTGCCTATATGTGTTGCCATGTACATCGACATCGTTCCCAACCGCCACTCGCCCCCGGCCGTCCTCTTGCGCGAAGGATGGCGCGAGAACGGCAAGGTCAGGAAGCGCACCGTCGCCAACCTCTCGTCCTGGCCCTTGGAGAAGGTCGAGACCCTGCGGCGCCTGTTGAAGAACGAACCCCTCGTCGGCCGTGACGAGGCCTTCGACATCGTCCGTTCCCTGCCGCACGGCCATGTCGCCGCGGTGCTGGGAACACTGAAGAAGCTGGGCCTCGACAGGCTGATCGACCCGAAGCCCTCTCCAAGGCGCAACCAGGTGCTGGCCATGATCGCAGCACGGATCCTGGAACCCGCCTCGAAGCTGGCCACGGCCAGGGGCCTGGCCGAGGCCACGGCGGTGAGCACCCTGGGGGAGATCCTCGAAGCAGGGCTCGACGAGGACGACCTCTACGACGCCATGGACTGGCTCCTGGAGCGCCAGGAGAGGATCGAGCGGTCTCTGGCGAGGCGGCACCTCGAAGAGGGCTCCCTGGTGCTTTACGACATGACCTCGGTATGGATGGAGGGGACAAGGTGTCCCCTGGCCAGGCGGGGTCACTCCCGGGACGGCAGGAAGGGCACGCTGCAGATCACCTTCGGCCTGCTGTGCAATCGGGACGGCTGTCCGGTGTCGGTGGAGGTGTTCCCCGGCAACACGGCGGATCCCAACACGGTCGGCTCACAGGTCGCTGCGGTGCGCCAGCGGTTCTCGCTGGCGCGGGTGGTTCTGGTGGGGGACCGGGGGATGCTGACCGCGGCGCGCATCCGCGAGGAGGTGAAGCCTTCAGGCCTGGACTGGATCAGCGCCTTGCGGGGACCGGCCATCCGCGCCCTGGTCGAGGCCGGCGACGTGGAGATGTCGCTCTTCGACGAGAGGGACCTGGTGGAGATCACCAGTGACGCCTATCCCGGCGAACGCCTCATGGTGTGCCGCAATCCCCTGCTGGCCGAGGACCGCGCCCGCAAGCGCTCGGAGCTCCTCGAGGCCACCGAGGCTCTCCTTGAACCCATCGCCGCGGCGACGCGGCGCGACAGGCGCCGTCTCAAGGGCAGGGAGAAGATCGGCGAGCGGGTCGGCAAGGTCATCGGCAAGTACAAGATGGCGAAGCACATCGCGTGGTCCATCGACGACGACGGTGTCCTCACCTGGTGGCGCGACGAGGCCTCCATCTCCGCCGAGGCCAGGCTCGACGGTCTCTACGTCATCCGCACCAGCCTGCCGGCAAGCGAACTCGACGGTCCCGGCACGGTGCGCGCCTACAAGCGGCTCAGCTCGGTGGAGCGGGCCTTCCGCAGCCTGAAGACCGTGGACCTGAAGGTCCGCCCCGTCTTCCACCGCACCGAGCCCCGGGTCCGCGCCCACGTCTTCCTGTGCATGCTCGCCTACTACGTGGAATGGCACATGCGCCAGAAGCTCAAGCCGGTGCTGTTCGACGACGAGGATGCCGAAGGCGCCGAGGCCCGGCGGCCGTCCGTGGTGGCCCCGGCGGCGGTCTCGCCGAGCGCCCGGGCCAAGAAGGCCGCGAAGACAACGCCCGACGGCGATCCGGTGCACAGCTTGCGCACCCTCCTCGACGATCTTGCCACCATCACCCGCAACACCGTGGCGCCCCGCCTGCCGGGCGCCGAACCCTTCCAGGTCACCACACGGCCCACGCCGCTTCAGATGAGGATCCTGGATCATCTCGGCGTGCGCCCGTAGCGTTCCCAGTAGCAACACACTCGATTCAATCGAACGTCAATACATTCACAATGTTACGCTCAAGTACGGCTGGAACTTCGGGCTAAGAAATCTGCCAAGGTGACTAACTTCCGGTCGTCGGGCCCCGCAGGAGCCTTTGACTCAGTCATCGTTCCTCTCTTTCACCAGTTCATGTGCAAGAGCGCGGGCCTTATCGATGTCTTGCCGCTGGGTGGCCTTGTTGCCGCCAAGCAACAGCACCGCCGTTCCTTCGTCGGCAAGAAGGCAATACACGCGATAGCCCGGCCCATAGTCGATCCGAAGTTCCGGAATGCCGAAGATTTCGAATGCGAGCCCGTCGCTGGAAAGAAGGCCCGGATCTGCTTTCCTTGGAGAGCGGGCTGTTCGATAGGTCCTGGGACTATGGCTGGAGTGTCCCGAGAGCGCGTGTCATGCAGGGGTGGAGCGTTTGCCGTACGCCGGATGCGAACTCCGCAAGGAGCGCCGCACCTGACGCCGGGCGATGGTTCGCCATGCCGTTCCACGGTGTCCTCAGGGCGGGACGCTCCGCCCTGGATGCTCCGTTCGAACGCGACCCGGGCGAGAACGGTTCCAGTCATCCTTCCCGTGCCGGTTCCATCCGCAAGCACGTCCGCCGGGAAGGATGTGCCGGCTCAGGCCTCGAGGATGAAGGGATCCACCCGGCCGGATCGTGCGAGGGTCATGCGCCGGGACACGGTCTTGCCGCCCGTCCGCACCTCGATCTCGATCTCGGTGGCCTCGCAAGGCAGGCCCGTGAACCTGAAGTCGCCGAAGAAATCGGTCCTGGTTTCGATGGTCTTCTCTTCATTCCGCCTGAGGGCGACCTCGGCGCCTTCGACAACATCCAGCGTGTCAGCGGACTTCACCAGCACGGATCCTGAAACGAAGTTCTCGAAGATCCGGTCCAGGTTTCTGTAGTAGATCCTGGGTTTCGTGCCCAGTTCCGGTTGCAGCGTGCGCAGGTTCTCGCGCCGTGCACGGGATTCCATTTCGGCATCGGAGCACTTGACGGTCTCGATGGCCAGCGTCGGACAGGCATCGGCCATGCGGGGTCTCTCCCAGCCCTGGTCCAGGAGGTGCGCATCGAAGGTCCAAATCTGCGGGATCTGCAGCTCTTCGTTCCAGTAGACGCGGCCGAAGGGACAGGCTTCTGCGATCTGCTTTTGCCCCTTGGACTTGACCGGGTCGATGATCACGATCCCGTCTGGTCTCGTGTAGACGGCACCCTTTTCGGCAGCCTTCATGCAGGGCGCATCATCGCAGTGGTTGCAGGTGACCGGGACGTAGGTGACGTCCAGGTCCTGGCCGCTGCCCCTTTCGTGGGTATCGATCTCCATCAGGTGCGCGCCCTTGCGCGGAGTCGGGGCACTGTATCCTGCGTGTTCGTTTTCGGCGTACTCATCGAGAACCGAGAGGAAGCAGTTCCGGCAGTTGTTGCAGCGATCGACGTCGAGGATCATGTTCCACTTCGTCATTGAAAACCTGCCTTTCCATCCCAGTTCTCAACCTCCACGAGGATCGAGTTGCCGGCGCCGGCATGCGAGTTCCTGACCTGCATGCGTCCTGACGAGACCTGGTTCGCACCGCCGCCGAGATCGACGGACTTGCCGGGCTCGCCGGCGGATCTGTAGAGCGAAGAGGATTCGTAGACGTGGACCGTACCCTTGCGGATCCTCGCCGTGACCTGCGCCACGCAGACCAGGCCTCCGCGGTCGTTGGCGACGCGCACGAGCGCCCGGTCCCTGATGGCCCGCGCCTCGGCGTCTTCCGGGTGAATCCGCATCTTGGTGTAGGGCCAGCCATCCACCCAGACCCGGTGATCCTCGATCTCGGACAGGAACGAATCGGTTCCGTCCCCCATCGTGTGGAAGCTGTAGCGAGGGTGAGGCGCAATCATCTGCAGCGGATACTCCTGGCGACGCTCCTCGTCCCAGTAGCCTTCCCAGCCGCGCTGGTAGGTGTTGACGGCGGGGCGGTCGACCTCGGGCGGATTGCGTCTGAGAGTCTCCGGCACGAATTCGAACCTGCCGCTTTGCGTCTGCAGGCCCTTCAGCCACTCCGTGTTGTATTCGCTGGCCACGGGTGTTGCGTCGGGCACGTTCTTCTTTTCCTCGTTGGCGAACCAGCTGTAGGCCGTCGGCACGCGCGTTTTCTCGGAATCCGGCGGCACGACGTAATAGCCCCGCTTGAGGAACGTTCTCCACGGCATGACCTTGGGCATGTCGGAGGATTCGTAGACCCGCTTCACCCAGTCGTATTCGGTCATGCCCTCGGAATAGTAGTCCGACAGTCCGAGTTTCTTGGAGAGCGCAAAGAAGATCTCGTAGTCCGATCTGGATTCGCCCACCGGCTCGATGCACTTGTGCTGCATCGCCACGACCCGGTGGTTCAGCTGCGACTGGGCGTGGAAGACCAGCGCTCCGGGATTCGCCCATTCCCCGATATCCCAGCGCTCGTAGTTGGTGCAGGCGGGCAGGATGACATCGGCGAAGACCGTCTCGTTGTTCTTCCAGATCGACTGGTTGACGATGAACTTCAGCTTCGGCGAGCGGAACGCCTCGATCAGGCGGTTCGAATCCCCGATCGTCGCGGTGTAGGAGCTGCCGTAGCGATAGAGCATTTCCACCGGCGCATAGCCTTCGGCCGGATAGACGTGCTTCTCGAACTGGCCGGTCACGCTGTCGACGGCCATGACGTTGCCTTCGCACCGTCCGTCGAGAATGGCATCGGCCAGCTTGAGGCGCGGGATCCTCTGCTTGACGCTGTTCACCGTCATCAGGTGCGGCATGCGCTGATAGTTGCTGACCGCAGCCGCGGTGTATTCCAGATCGCCCGAAATGCCGCCTTCCACGTAGCCGGGAAAATAGAAGGTGTAGTCGATCGGTGTGCCGAACTGCAGGTTGCCCATGTTCGAGCCCGGCTTGCCCATGCCCTGCATCGCCGCCAGGCAGACCATCGAACGCGCCCACTGCACGCCGGTCGACTGGCGATTGGCGCTGCCCACGGAGTTGCCCCAGCCGCCGGCTCCGAGATAGGTCCTGGACTTGCCCCACTTGCGGGCGAGCGCACGGATCACGTGCGCCTCGACCCCGCATTCCAACTCGGCCCACTCCGGCGTCTTGGGCACCGTGCCGTCCTCGCCCATGATATGGGCCTTCCATTCGTCGAAGCCCGTGGTGACGCGTTCGACATAGTCCCTGTCATAGAGGCCCTCGTCGATCCAGACGAAGGCGATGGCGAGCGCCAGTGCATTGCTGGTGCCGGGACGCGGAGCGATCCATTTGCCGCCGAGAACCTGCGCCGTGTGATTGAAGTAGGGGTCGATGTGAACGAACTCGATCCCCAGTTCCTTGGCCCATTGACGCCGGATCGATCCTTCGGTGCCGGCGTAGCAACCGCCGGTCGCTTCCGGATCCGAGGACCAGAAGACGATCATGTCGGCATGTCTCAGGCAATCCTCGACCAGGCCATAGGGATCTCCGGCCCCGGCCCGCGTCGAATGCCCCCAGTGATGCATCGCACCCCAGAACCAGCCTTCCCAGCTTTCGGGATTGTGTTCGATATAGGTGTGGCCGATCAGGTTCCAGAACCGGTGCGCGGCGCTCAAGTGGTAGCCCACATTGCCCCACAGGTGGTGCGCGGATATGAGCGTGCCGATCGAGCCCGGACCGGACTGCGTGCGGCAACGGACGATTTCCCCGGCAACGATGTCGAGCGCCTCGTCCCACGAGATGCGCTCGTGTCCGGAGACGCCGCGGTTGCCGGGGTTGCGCTCGCCATGTGGATCGAAGTCGACCCGTTTCATCGGGTACATGATGCGGTCTTCGGAATAGACCCGCGACTTCATGCACAGGGCATGGGAGGCAATGGCGGCCCGGCGCGGCGGCGTGAACTTCCTGCCCCTGGCCGTGATGGTCCAGGATTTCGCGTCGTCGTCCCGCAGCACGACGGGCGTCATGCGAACGATCCTGCCATCCTTCACATCGACGAAAACCGGACCGCCGTTGTTGTTGTTGACGTAGCGGATCTCGCCGCCGGGACGATTCTGGCCGTAACGTTCACCGATGGTCGTCGAACGCATGAGCAGGCGCTGGAACCAGGCGGTGTCATCCGGCCTGCCGTCCATGGTCAGCCGGAACATTTTCTGGGCATGGATCTGTTCGGACCAGTCGAAGGGCGGGATCAGCAGTTCCCTGGCGGTGCGCCGGTCGCGGAATCCCAGGGTCACGTCGGGCTTCTCGTGGACCCCTTTCGAGAGCCTGACCTTCCCGCTTGTGAACTCGAACCAGTATCCGGATTTTTCCTGGTGGATCATGACCTGGGCCACGAGGTCGCGTTCGGCCATCTTGTGCGCGAATTCAGGATATCTCGCTCTCGTGATGATCAGGTGCTTGTGAAGGCCGAACATGATCATATCGAAGGAGACGAACTTCGAAGCTAGCTTGGCGATCCCCATGTCATCTCTTCGCTGTACGCGTGCCGCGTACCTGCCCCGGTCATCATATCGCTCCTGCCGGTGCGGAAAAAGGTGATGTTCCGTCAACGGCTCCCGTGCGGGCCACCGCCGCGAAGCGTAGCAATCCTCCGGGGATGTCGAGTCCGGGACCGCTCCGTCCGGCCCCTTGACGATATCCGGAACACAGCGCGTCTATCGCCCGATGGTCCGATCGAACCAGGACAGGTGATTCACCGCACCCACCACCGCCTCATGGCAATCGGCACCCCCGGAGTCCGACTCCGAATTACTGGAGTCAGGCGATCCCGGCCAAAACAAACAGCACCATGGCCGCACCAAACCCCCAGTCCGGCGCCATGTACCGTTACCGGAGCAGGTCATGGAAACTGTTGAGTGCAAGTCGGAAGCAGTGCCGGGTAGCCCATTCCTGCTTGATGCGATCGGCCTCTGCGATGATCAGCAAACCTTCGCGAATCATCGAGAGGACGAGGTCTTGCGTCGCGAGGATGCGCAGGGTTGCGCTGGCACTGCGCGCATGGCTGGTGGCAAGGCGATCGTCGATAGCGAGGATGTAGCCACGGCTGACGGCGAGGGCGGAACACTCGCCGGCGCCAAGACGCCCGGTCGCCATCACGGATCCGAAGATTTGAAGCTCTGCCAGCGTTGCAACACGGGTTTCCGAGATGGCGCCCGCACCGACAGCTGCGGCAAAGCGCTGTTGCTGGTCGGGATACCGGTCTGTGACTTCTGCCGCTACGTGATCGGTGACGATGAATTCGTGAGAGAGGCCGGCGAGCAGGTCCGTCCGGTCGATGCGCAGAAAGTTGATGAGCACTGACGCGTCGGTGACGATGATCGCCGGCCGGTGTTCTCCCACGAGCTGCGTCATTCACTACGAGCCGCCTCGGCAAGGTTGAGGAGAGTGTCTCCAGAGATCCGGAGGGTCTTGCTCAACTCCAGCACCCTGCCACGGGATATCTCCTCGCGGCGATAGGCTTCGATGGCAAGGTGGGCGATTTCGTTGCGAAGTTCCCGGTCCCAGTAGCGTTGCTTCTCACGAATCCCGACATCGGCGAACATGCTGAGCACCTTGAGGTACTTGCGCCCGAAGCGCTCCTGATGGAGCAGGCCTCCGCATTCCCGGTCGGAAATGTACCGAAGGCTCTTCAACCGATAGACGGCCGCCTGGTAGCTCACGCCAAAGTGATGCGCGAGCAGGGCGTTGTCCTTGTAAGTGATGCGTTGCGATCGAGCCGGCGCCCGCTGGGGTGCTTCGATACGGCCGCCGCTGGCTGCGTCGAAGATCGCGTGGTCCTGGCGGGTCGGCAGGCCCTTGTCGAGGTTCCGGAGGGAGGCGCGGACCCCGCCCCTCGGCATGAGGAACGCGGCTGCGAAAGCATTCGCGCGCTTTTCGACCAATTCGGACGAATTGTTGGTGCTGGAGACGGAGATGTTGCCGTTTCGATCCAGCAGGGCATGCGCATACTCATGGGCGTAGGAAAAGCGCTTCCGCCCCTTCGCATGGGACGAGTTTACGAGGATTGCGAGACCGATGCTGGGATGGCGCAAGAACAGCCCTGACACTCCGTCGGGGAGGGTGACACCGGAAACCCAGATTCCCTGGGAGGCAATGAGCTCGGAAACGTCGGCGATCGGCGCGTTGCCGATACCAAGTCTACGGCGTTCCTGTTCGGCGGCCTCTTCCCCCTGTGCCACCGCACCACCGGGCGAGCGGGGAGTTCGTATCTGGTAACTGGGCGGACCGGACCGGAGTTCGGTGCCCAACAGACTTTCCAGGGTGACGCCCTCACGGCAGAGGTGAACGCAGCGGGCGACCTGCTCGCGCGTGGCCGGATCCGTCTCAAGGCCTGGTGCGGCGCGATGGAGGGCAAACAAGACATCCCTGTCCTCCTCGCGGGGTTCTTCCCGTAAGAGGTCGGCGACGGAGCGCAGGTAGAGCTCGGAGAGTCGAGTCAGTTCGAGGGTCGAAACGGAGCGGCTGCCAGCCTCGAGTTGCGTGATCGCGGTGCGCGGAAGGCCAAGTTCCGTCGCCACGGCCTGCTGGCTGAGACCGCGGGTATCCCGGGCCGAGCGCAATCGTGATCCCAGTTCCCTGGCGTCCATGGTTTCCTCCTCCTGGTTGAAGCAGTCCTGAATCAGCGATACCGGATCGATTTTCCCAACTCGAACATCAAATGTCAAAATCGTCCATTGATGGTAGGAAAATCAAACCTATCTGTAGGCTGTATTGACCCAGGTGCGCGCGGTGTAGGCGTGTCGTGGCAGCGGTCTCAAGAGCCGGATCGGAACCGGCCACGGAAGGAACGAGGAGATGTCGTTGGCAGGAGAAGACGAACAGCCCGGCCAACGGAAGCGTTGCCTTCTGTGCATCGATGGCGGCGGCATTCTTGACGCGTTCCAGAGGCCTTCCTGACCGAACTGGAACAGCACCTCGACCGGGGGAATCGAACGCATCATGCGCGCCGCTCCGGGCGATGAGAGCGGCAGCGTCAGGGGGAGCCCGCATCGGCCGCCCGTGCGTGGTTGAAGAACCCCGGTTCCGATCGTGTGGAGCCGGGCCGGCCGCTAATCCAGCTTCGGTCGGGTCAATGAGTTGCGATAGAGCGGCAGCATCGCTTCGACCGACTGCGCAATCCTGAACACCGTGGGGTCGTCATAGGGATTGGCGACGATTTGCACGCCGGTCGGCACACCGTTGGCGGCAAAGCCTGTCGGCACCGAAAGACAGGGCAGGCGGCTGAAGACGTTGAAGAGAGACGTCATCACGACGTCGTAGATCCCGCAGGCCTTGCCCTCGACGTCGATCGGGTCCTCCCAGTCGCGCCATGCGGCCGGAATCTCCGTCGTGCCCACGGTGGGGCAGAGGAAGGCGTCGTAACGACTGAGCCGCGGGCCGAATTGCGCCCAGCAGGCACCTATGGTCTTGACGCACTCGTGGAACATGCGGGGCGTTACGGTTTCGTTTTCCCGGGCGAAGACCGTGGTGTAGTCGCAGACTAGGTCGGGATGACAGTTGGCGGCATCGGAGAATTCGTCGGCGTAGATCAGTCCGCCCCACGCCCCGGCGGCGGCGAGAGCCTCGCCCGCCCACGGCGTTTCGATCTCCTCGATATCGGCGCCGGCCTCGGCGAGTTTCTCGGTCAGTGCCAGCGTGTTCGCGCGCACCGCGCGGGAGACCGTATGCACGCCCAGATCCATCGACCATGCGATGCGCATTCCGGTCACGTCGGCAAAGGAATCAGGCAGGATGATCTCTTCGGCCAGTGTAGCGTGGTCGCGAGGGTGAAGGCCCGACATCACGTTCTGCATCAGCGCGGCCTCTGGGCAGGTGCGCGTCATCGGACCGACATGGAAGAAGACGTCCATGGCGACCTCGGGACTTCCCGGGTTTCTGCCGTAGGGCGGCTTGTAGCCCGCGATTCCGCACATCGCCGCCGGCATCCGAATACTGCCGGCGCTGTCGGATCCCGTTGCCAGCGTTGTCGTACCCGCTGCGGCAGCCGCGGCAGCGCCACCCGATGAGGCGCCGCAGGTCATGTCGAGATTCCAGGGATTGCGCGTCGTACCGTGCAGCCTGGAGACACAGGTCCAGGGCCAGACGAACTCGGGACAGGTCGTCTGGGCATGAACGATGGCGCCGGCATCGACCAGCCTTTCGACGGACGGATTGGTGTGGTCGGCGACATTGTCCTTGAAGATGAGCGAGCCGAACGTGCGCGGCCGCCCCTCGACCGCGGTATCCTCCTTGACCGCGACCGTGAGCCCCTCCAGGGCGCGTGGACGGCCGTCGGTCCTCGCGTAGCGATCCTCGGCCCGTCGCGCCGCGCTCAACGCATCCTCGAAGAACGTGCAGGCGAGCGCATTGACCTTCGGTTCCACCGCCTCGGCCCGCGCGATCTGGGCCTCGAGAATGTCGACCGGCGAGAGCTCTCGCGTCCTGAACCGCTTCAGTGCGTCGCGAGCGGACAGATAGCAGAGGTCGAGATCGACCATCGCGGCTCCCCCTGGGGACGGATGAGACCAGTGCACTCGTGTATCACGAAACCGTCGCGCGATTGTAGCAAGATGTGCGCTCGATCCGCGCCGGACCGAAGACCGGCCGAGGTGCTCGCCGTCGTCTCCGCGCTGGCTTTACCGACCATGGTTGCCGATCACTCATGACCCGTTCGTCCACCGTTCACGAAGCGGTCTCCTGATCGACATCGAGCGCCCCGGGCATCGGTCGTCAAAGGCAATGTCGGTGTGCCCACGCGTGTGCTGCAGGCTGTCCGGTGGATGCCCCCATGCCCGGAAATCTACGATGTGGTGGCATGGTGACCTCCCGTCATGTGCCGGCCAATCACCTGCAGATCCGCATCCGCCGCTGCAACTTCATGCACAAAGCGGCCTTCAAACATCACGATGATGCGGTCGGAAAGAGCCATCAGCTCGTCGAGGTCCTCGCTGACCATCAGCACGGCGGCCCCACGGTTTCGAGCGGCCATGATCTGGCTGTGGATTTCGGCCACCGCGCCAACGTCCAAGCCAAAGCAGGGGTTTGAGGCAACGAGCACCTGGACGCCGGCAGACAGCTCCCGGGCCAGAACCGTGCGCTGAACATTGCCCCCGGACAGCTGCTCGATGGGAACATCAACGTTGGCGGCCTTGATGCGATACCGGGCAACGAGATCACGTGCTCGACTCTTCATCCTGTCCCGGCTTAGCACCCACCGCCGCCGACACAGTGGAGGTTGGTCGAAGCCTCTGAACGCGAGGTTCTCGGCCAAGGTCATCGATGCCACGCTGGCGGTCCTGAGTGGCTCCTCGGGAAGAAAGAAGACCCCGTGTTCGAGCATCTCGTGCCGCGTTGCGTGATACCGGGCTCCGTGAACCTCAACAGAACCTGTTGTTGCCTGTCGCTGCCCTGCAAGAACTTCAAGGAGTTCCCTCTGTCCATTGCCGGATACGCCGGCAACTCCGACAATCTCTCCGCTGCGAACGGTGAGATCCGCACCCTTGACTGCGTCGATTCCCTTGTCGCTGCGGACGACAAGGTCTCGAACCTGTATTCCGGTCCGTCCGGCCGTCTTGTTCTCTCGTGCCACGACTGTGGGCAGACCCGATTCGCCGACCATGTGATGCGCCAGGTCGTCAGAGGTAAACTCCTGCACCGAACCCCTTGCCACCACCTGGCCTCGCCTGAGAACGCTCACAACCTCTGCGAACTTGAACACCTCGCGAAGTTTGTGGGTGATAAGAAGGACGCTGAGCTCCCCGCGCTGCGTTCTCTGACGCAACATGCCAAAGAGTTCATCGGCCTCTTCCAACGTCAGAACGGACGTGGGTTCATCGAGAATCAAAATGTGATGTCCGAGGAAGAGCTGCTTGAGAATCTCGACCTTCTGCTTTTCACCCGCGGCCAACGAACTGACCGGCGCCGAAAGATCGACGGTGAATGGCATGCGCGAACAAAAGTCATCCAGGTCACGGACTTCACGCCGCCAATCGATGATCCAGGATCCGGTGAACTTCGAGGTGACCAAGTTCTCCGCCACTGTCATGTTGGGGACCAGCGAGAAATGCTGGTGAACCATGCCGACACCCCAGTCGTGAGCCTCCTTCGGGCTGCCGATACGCCGTTCGCGAGCGTCGATTTCGATCCGTCCGGCATCCGGCTGAACCAACCCGATGACACACCTGGCCAGCGTGCTCTTGCCGGCGCCATTCTCTCCCAACAACGCATGGAAGCTGCCTGTGGCAAGGTGGAGATCGGCGTCTTTCAGTGCCACCACATCACCAAAACGCTTGGAAAGCGCGGAGACTTGGAGTGCGGCTTCGTCACGACCCATCAGACAACTCCGGGAATTGCCCGGGGAGGACCGGGGAATCGGAATGTCCCACCTTCCGGTTCCCCAACATGCATGATCCGTTCCACTCTATCGTCGCCGGCCGGGGCGTGGTCCGGCACATCGCCAAAGGTTGTGAAAAGCCGCTAAAGACGGATCGGCAGAACCCGAACGCCTCGCGGCAGTCGCCGTCGAAGTTCAGGTATGTGTTGAGCGTCATTGACGTTGTCCTTGCGAGGACGCGCCCGCTGGAAACTACCGGATTCCCCGAGGCTGCAAAAGCCTCCGCACCGAACATCGATGTCCGTTACGTGGTGTCACCCGGCGTCATGGACGGGCGTGTACAGCGGCCCATGGTGATCGGGGCGGGCCTGCCTGGCCGGGCAACAACCGGTTTGACATGCGGCAGGCTGTTGCGGGCCTCCGTAACGGGGTTGGTCCGCACGATGCCGACGTCATCAAGCCGGCCCCAGGCGAGAGTGTTGTCGGTGGCGACCGTCTCCTGTGCCGTAGCGGTCAGTTCAATCTGCCACTCGAAACCAAAGCCTCCAGGACGAACGAAGGCTCCATCTCGTCTGGCGGTCACGTACTCCGGACAGCGATCACCTGAACAACGTCAGTTCGCCGGGCGCACCGCCTATACGGCGACCGGGCGAATACTCGAAGAGCATGATTCCCAGCGTCAACAGGTAAGGCGCAGCGTTGAACAGGTGGTAGCCTTCACTGATCCCGATCGACTGAAGCGCCGGGCCCAAAGCCCCCGCGCCGCCGAACAGCAACGCAGCGTAGATGCATCGCAGCGGATCCCAGCGGGCAAAGATGACCAGCACAACGGCCATGAGGCCCTGGCCGCTGGACAGGCCCTCGTGCCAGCTTCCAGGATAGAAGAGGGACAGCGAAGCACCGCCCATCCCCGCAAAGAAGCCACCGATGGCCGTCGACAGGGTGCGCACGGTGTTGATCCGGATACCGAGGGCTGCGGTCGCAGCGCTGCTGTCGCCGACGGCGCGCACGATGAGACCGGGGCGGGTGTTCGCAAAGAACCACGCCATTGCCAACGCCAGGGCAATGCCGAACACGAAAAGCGGA
Source organism: bacterium (assembly GCA_028821455.1). Taxonomy (GTDB): domain Bacteria; phylum Pseudomonadota; class Alphaproteobacteria; order SP197; family SP197; genus SP197. The sequence goes on from JAPPGE010000094.1 coordinate 20,543, forward strand.
TTGATTTGCAGGGCTGCCCGGATCTGCGGGACCTCCGTCCACCAGGCCAAATCCACTGCGGGCAACAAGGGCGCCTGTGGCTGTATGAAGGGCTTTCCCAGAAAGATGCCGAGTCCCGTGCCCAAGATCAGGAGAGCGATACCCACAGCAATGTCGTTGACGCGCCTGAAGCTGCAGGCAACGCCATGAATCAAGCCCAGGCTGGTTCCCGCGAAACCGGCGGCCATGACGCCGAGCCATGGAGAACCGCTGACATACGACACGGCGTATCCGGCCATGGCTCCGGTCACCAGCGTTCCTTCGAGACCGACGTTGATTCGGCCACTCTTCTCCGTCAGGCATTCGCCGAGGCTGATCAGGAGAAACGGCGTACTCGCCCGGATGGCGCCGGCAAACACGGCCAGAAGGACGCTCAGCCATTCGATGGACATCATGCGCGCTCCCGGGATGTCGGACCTGGCATCATCCATCGGAACAGGGCGCCGGCACGGCCGTAAAGGGTCTCGCACGTCAAGATCGACAGGAACACGATGCCCTGAAGCACGATTGCGGTGGCGTCGGGCAGATCGTAGACGCGCTGGAGCAGACCGCTGCTGGCCGCGATCCCGCCTGTAAGAATGGCGGCGGCAATCACGGCAAGCGGATTGTGTCTCGCCAGGAACGCCACCAGAATTCCCATGAAACCGTAGCCGACATGCAGGGCACCACTGGCGCGTCCCTGTACGGCGGCAACTTCAAGCGCCCCCGCCAACCCCGCTGCGGCGCCTCCGACGAGACAGACAACGATGACCATGCGCCCTACGGGCAGACCCAGCGCCAGCGCGGCACGCGGATTTCCCCCAGCAATCCGCATGGCGAATCCCTGTGGTGTGACTCGCATGTACAGCGCTGCGGCCAAGCATGCCAGGCATCCCACAACCAAGCCCCAGTGCATATCGGCGCCGGGAATGTTGCCGATCTTGAAGTTCTCGTCGATCGGATGCGTAGAGGGGAAGTTGACGTTGCTCAGGTCACGCAGCGGTCCGTCGACCAGGTGGTCGAAAATCGTAACGGCGAGATAAACGAGCAACAGACTCGAAATCGTCTCATTGACGCCCCGGTAACTGCGCATGACACCGCAGAATCCGATCCACAGTCCTCCCACGGTGGCGCCTGCCACAAGCAGGGCCGGAGTGCCCACGATCGCCGGTAAGCCGGCAAGATGTATGCCGGCGACGGCGGCGGCGAGACCACCGAGCAGGATCGCGCCTTCACCGCCAATGATGACAAGGCCGAGACGAGCCGGCAGGGCGACGCAAAGCGCAGCCAGAATCAACGGTGCGGCGCGCGAAAGCGTGTTCTGCCACGAGAACCAACTTCCGAAAGCGGCCTTGTAGATTGTCGCGAACACCCCGAACGGGTCGACCCCGAGAGACGCCACGAAGGCGCCGAAAATCAGGGCCGAGAGCGAGAGGGCGACAGTGGTGACAAACAGTCCGCCGCCGACCGAGAGCGGAACGATGCGCAGAACGGCTGACGCTGCTCGCATTCGACGCGGTAACGACACCATCGTCGCGCAGGCTAGGCATCAGGTGGTGCTGCCGACAATGCCCTCAACCAGCCATTCGGTGAGCTCCAGGGATACATCATCGACCGGCAGCGTCTCGCCTTCCGGGACCACGACGTTGCCCTGATTGTCCCGCAACTCGCCAACATAGATTCCCCGTGACCCCGACTTGAGCTCCTCGACCACGGCATCCGCCTCTTGCCGGATATCGTCGGGGACGGCGTTGCCGTAGGGCGATATCTTGACCATGTCCTGGCCCAGGCCACCGCGCATGTTGTGCTCGTATGGTTCACCCGAAACCACCGCGGAAATGAAGCGGTCCACAGGCGTGATCCAGTTCCACTCGGCACCTGTCAGGAACCAGTCCGGCGCCAGGTCGCGCTGGCTCACGTGCATGCCGGTGCAGAACGTCTGTCTCTTGGCGCAGGTTTCGATAAAGACCTTCGGGATATCGACGTCGCAACCGATCGCCTGAATTCCCTGATCGATCAGACTGTTGGTGGCTTCAGCCTCGCGCACCGGGTTCGTCCATTCACCGGTGAGCACCAGTTTGGTCGTGATGTCGGGGTTGACGGTTCGGGCGGCGATGGTGAACGAGTTCGCGAACCGCAGTATCTCGGGTATGGGTTTCGAACCCAGGAAACCGAGTTGGTCGGAAGAGACCATCCTGGCCGCGACAAAACCGGCCGCGTACGCAACCTCGTCGGTATAGGCGAAGTACGTCGCCACGTTTGGCGGCTGCTCCGGAGTCCAGATACCTCCGCAGTGGAGGAAATGAACGTCGGGATACTCGGCGGCAACTTCGAGGACGTGCGGATCATAGTAACCCCACGCCGTGGCGACGATCACAGATGCTCCGCTGAGCTCGATCATGCTCTTCATGGCTTTCTGGACCTCGACGCCTTCGGGAACCCCCTCTTCCTTCAGGACCGAAACATCCCCTCTCTCGCCGAGGGCGTTCGCGGATTCCAGATGGGACTGCGTGTAGCCGTAGTCGTTCCAGTTGTCCACGGCCAGGAAACCGACCGTGATCGACTCTTCGGCCAAAACGACGGATTTGATTCCAAATGTCATGACGCCGACGGCGCTGCCGCCCAGACCACGGAGCACGGTTCGGCGAGTAGGATGATAGGACTTCATCGCGGTACCTCCCAGATTTGGCTCTTCGAACTCTGATGACACCCCAGCGTCGCTCGACGGAGTCATCGGCTCCGATCGCGTCGCAACTTTGGGGGCGGTTGGATAGACATGATAGTGGGATGAAGCCTGTGCGTCCAACCGTCGACCGAGCACACCGTCCTGGGTCACACCGTGGACAGGTTGATGGCTGCGATTGAGACGCGGCACCCGCACCTGACGACACAGAAGTGCTGTTGCGTCGAGATCAGCCGGGCGCGGGACAGGGCGGAGCCGGTCACCGACGATTCGGCGGACCTGAAGGCCCAGCTCCGGGCGGTCACCGGCGAGCGCATCGTCGCGCCAGAAGGGAATGTGGACACCGCTCGGGAGGGGAGGCCGGGGAGAAGGTCATCGGAGGGGGCAGGGCGTCAACGACTTCTGCTGCACCGACGACATTCTCGACGATCTTGAGATCGTCCTCTCGCGCGAGCCCCTCGGCACCTATCTCGACGCCGCCCGGAAAGAGGCGGTCCGGCTCCATGTCTGGAACACCCGGAACCGCACCCACTCGCCTTTCAGAAATCTCCATCGTGTGGCGCATGGTCCGTGGTGATGACGCGCACGGCGCTGGAACTCATGACGAGGGACTGGGTCGTGATCCTGGCGCCGTCATCCTTGACACCTTTCAGCAGCCAGCCATCAGTCACGCCTGTCGCACAGAACACCACGTCGCCTGACGCCAGTTCGCCGATGGAGAAGATGCGGTCCGGATCCGTGATCCCCATGGCGCGGGCCCGGTCGCGTTCGCCGTGATCGCGAAAGGCCAGGCGACCCCGGAACTGGCCACCGACACAACGCAGGGCGGCGGCGGCCAGCACGCCTTCCGGAGCACCGCCGATTCCCAGGTAGATGTCGATCCCGGTCTCCGGCTTGGTCGTGGCAATCACGCCTGCGACATCGCCGTCCTGGATGAGCCGGACGCGCGCACCCGTCTTCCTCACCTCCCGGATCAGGTCGTCATGACGCGGACGGTTGAGGATCAGGGCGACAAGATCGCCGGTCCTGCGACCCCTCGCCTCGGCGAGGCGCTCAATGTTCTCGCCCGCAGACCGGTCGAGTCCGACAACGCCTTCCGGCAGATCCGCCCCCACCGCGATCTTCTCCATGTAGGTGTCCGGGGCATGGAGGAGCCCTCCGGCACCGGAAAACGCCAGGACAGCCAGCGAATTGGCTCCTCCCGTCGCACAGAGCGTCGTGCCCTCGAGCGGATCAAGGGCGATGTCGATGCGCACACCCTTTCCCGTGCCGACCTCCTCGCCGATGTAGAGCATCGGCGCCTCGTCGCGCTCTCCCTCGCCGATCACCACCCGGCCCCGCATGTCGATGCGGTTGAGAGCGCGTCGCATGGCATCGACAGCCGCCTGGTCTGCGGCCTTTTCGTCGCCGCGTCCGACATGACGGGCAGCGGCGATGGCAGCCGCCTCGCAGACTCGTGCCGCGTCGAGAACAAGGTGTTCAACGCTCGTCGCGGATGTCGCTCCCGACTGCGTCATACCCGCTCGATGCGGATGGTGACCGGTGGCTCAGTCACCGTGTCCAGAGCGGCGATGCGATCGCAGGCCCGGCGCATCGACGCCTCCTCCGCTTCATGGGTCGTCATCACCACCGGCACGGTCTCTCCGGGGTCCCGGCCTCGCTGCAGAAGGCTGCCAAGCGAGATCTGCTCATCGCGCAGAATGGCGGAGATGTCCGCCATGACACCGGGCTGGTCGATCACCATCAGACGCACGTAGTACTCGCCCTGTCGCTGGTCGATTGTCACCGGCGGATGATGGACCAGTTCGGCACCAGGGGCGGCGAACATGGCGTGACGGACACCCCGGGCGATGTCTGCAAGGTCGGCGACCACGGCCGTCGCCGTCGGGCCCGCCCCCGCTCCCTGACCGATCAGTGTTGTCACCGGGGCCGCATCACCCTCGATGACGACGGCATTGAAGACACCATCGATGTGCGCGATCGCGCCATCTTCGGGCACCATCGTGGGATGCACCCGCTGTTCGATGCCGCCGTTGCCAGCCTGGGCGATGGCAAGCAGCTTGATGCGGTAACCGAATTCGCGGGCGAAGGCGATATCCATCGGCGTGAGGTCGCCTATCCCCTCGACATGAACTCCCGAAAAATCCACCGGTCGACGGAACGCAAGGGCGGCAAGGATCGCAAGCTTGTGAGCCGCATCGCCGCCGCCAATGTCGAGGGTGGGATCAAGCTCGGCATAGCCCAGACGCTGCGCCTCGCCGAGGACGTCGTCGAAAGCCGCGCCGTGTTCGCGCATGGCTGTGAGAATGTAGTTCGATGTGCCGTTGAGGATGCCATGAACACGCCGGACCCGGTTCGCCGCCAGTCCTTCGCGGAGCGTCTTGATCACCGGGATGCCACCAGCGACCGCCGCCTCGTAGCCGACATGGACGCCGGCATTGTCGGCAGCTGTCGCGAGCTCCGTTCCGTGAATGGCCAGGAGCGCCTTGTTGGCCGTCACCAGGTGCTTGCCGGCGGCAATGGCGCGCCTGGCAAGATCGAGAGCCACGCCGTCCTCGCCACCGATGAGTTCGACGACAACTTCGATCTCGGGATCATCCGCGAGATCCCGCGCATCATCGAACCAGCGGCAGTCGCCAAGGTCGAGTCCCCGGTCGCGACTGCGATCCCTCGCCGACACTCCGGCGATTGCGATCCTGCGGCCGCACCCGGCCTGGATGAGGCCGGCGTTCCTTCGCAGCAGCCCGATCACACCTGAGCCGACCGTCCCCAGCCCGGCAATTCCGATTCCGAGAGTCGCCATCAGTTCCCGGTTTCCGGGTAGGGCCACGATTCCAGTTCTTGCCGGACCGCTTCCCTGACCCCGAGAAGCGCGTCAACGGCGCCATCGAACTCCTCCTGGGTCACGGTTTCGGGAGGAGTCTGCGGAACGGACGCCAGACGGGGCCAGGAATCGTCGCTGCAGCCGGACAGCATCGACAATGCGACGGCAAGCGCCAGGACAACACGTCCCGGCAACATCACGCTTGAGGTGGCCTGATGAGCCATTGTATACCCTGATCTCGCACGGTTGCCGATCGCGCAAAGGTAACCTATCGCGTCCGGGGCGGTCGCTCAACCGGCCTTGAACTCCCGAAAACGGAACCGCAGACGATGACCGAGACCGACTTCAGTGCCCGGGACTGGCAGGCTGTCGCCGAGCGCAGCAGCCGGCTTGTTCAGGAGTTTCTGTCCCACCAGGACCACTCCATGGAGGACATGAGGCGCATGAACGAGGTGTTCATGGACGCCTTCACCCGCCTGATGAAGGACCCGGAGAAGCTGGTCGAGGCGCAGGCCGGACTGTGGCGCGACTACATGAACCTGTGGCAGACGACCACCCGGAGAATGATGGGAGAGGACGTCGGGCCGGTCATCGAGCCGGAGGCCGGCGACAAGCGGTTCCGCGATGACCAGTGGTCCAGCGATGCCGTGTTCGATCACATCAAGCAATCCTACCTGCTGTGCTCCAACTGGCTGCAGTCCCTGATGGGCGCTGTCGACGGGCTCGACTCGCGGGAAAAACGGAAGCTCGACTTCTACACGCGGCTCTTCATCGATGGCGTGTCACCGACCAACTTCGCCGCGACCAATCCGGAAGTGCTGAGGGCCACGGCCGACAGCAAGGGCGAAAATCTCGTCAGGGGCCTTGCCAACCTTCTCGAGGATCTCGAGAGGGGCAAGGGTCGCCTCGCCATCCGCACGGTCGACGAGGACGCCTTCGAGGTGGGCGGCAACATCGCCGTCACACCGGGCAAGGTCGTCTTCCGCAACGATCTCATGGAGCTCATCCAGTACGCGCCGACGACCGAGAAGGTCCGTCGGCGACCCCTGCTGATCATCCCGCCTTGGATCAACAAGTACTACATCCTGGATCTCAGCCCGCAGAACTCCTTCGTGCGCTGGGTGGTCGACCAGGGACACACGGTGTTCGTCATCTCCTGGGTCAATCCCGATGCCTCCCTCGCCGACAAGACCTTCGGAGACTACATGATCGAGGGGCCCGTGGCCGCACTCGATGCCATCGGCGAAGCCACCGGAGAGGACAGGGTCAACGCCCTGGGATACTGCATCGGCGGCACCCTGCTCGCCTGCACACTGGCTCACCTGGCGGCGAAGGACGACCGGCGTGTCGCCTCGGCGACCTTCCTGACGACACTGGTCGAATTCGAGGACGTCGGCAACGTCGAGATCTTCATCGACGATGACCAGATCAGCAGTCTCGAGAGCACCATGAACGAACGCGGCTTTCTCGACGGTTCGGACATGGCGGCGGTGTTCTCCACCCTGCGCGCCAACGATCTCATCTGGTCCTTCGTCATCAACAACTATCTGCTCGGAAAGGATCCCTTCCCCTTCGACATTCTCTACTGGAACAGCGATTCGACCCGTCTTCCCGCCGCCATGCACAGCTACTACCTGCGCCGCATGTATCTCGAGAACCTGCTCGTCCAGCCTGGCGCCCTGGAGCTCGGCGGCACACCGATCGACCTCTCGGCCATCGAGGTGCCGGCCTATCTGCTGTCGACGCAGGACGACCACATCGCACCCTGGATGTCGACCTACCGTGCCACCGGCCACTTCAAGGGCAAGACCGTCTTCACGCTGGCGAAGTCCGGGCATGTCGCAGGCGTCGTCAATCCGCCGGCGAAGAAGAAGTACGGGTACTGGACCAGCCGCACGACACCCTCCGACCCTCAAGCCTGGCTCGACAGCGCACAGAACCACGAGGGTTCCTGGTGGCCCCACTGGCAGACATGGCTTGCCAGGAGAGGCGGCAGCATGGTCGAGGCCCGCCAGCCCGGCGCCGGCAAGCTCCCCGCCCTCGCCGATGCCCCCGGCACCTACGTCAAGGTGGACCTCCGCCACCAGGCCTGAGCTGCTTCCGCCCGGATGACTGGCGGACCCTGTCAGGAACCATGAGGCCACGCTCGTCTTGGAGAACCGCTTTCATTCATGCCGAAGATCGCGGCGCAGCTGTACCGTGCCCAAGATACAACCGATTGTATTCAAAAAGATATCTTTCCCTACCTGCCGGAAGTGAGAGAGAGTCCCATGCCCAATGCTCCGGTTGACCGTGTTGCAGATCTCCAGCGCCGGATGGCCGACGACGGCATTGACCTCTTCGTCGTCGCTGACCCCGACTCCGTCTACTACTTTTCCGGATTCTGCGGCTACCTCGGGATGGAGTTCGACCGGGCGACCATGGTCGTCGTGCCCCGTGCCGGCGATCCCACACTCGTGACCCCGGCGATGGAAGCCGAAATGGCCCGTGCCATGAGCTGGATTGCAGATGTGCGCGAGTGGACGGACGGTGTTGACGGTGAGTGGACGGGGCACCTCGCGAGCCTGGCGGGCCATCCAGCATGCCGGGCCATCGCAGTTGAAGCCGACAAGACTCATCCGCGCATCGTCGAGGTCTTGCGGCGCGAGGCGAAGCAGGCGCCGATCAGGGACGGCACTGCAATTCTGGCCGACATGCGCATGATCAAGAGCCCGGACGAGATCGCCGTCATGCGTCAGGCTGGCGAGGTCGCGGTCGCCATGTGCCAGGCCGGACGGGAGGCGCTCGCCGTGGGCGTGCCGGAGTTCGAAGTGGCGCTCGCCGTGATCGGCGGGGGGACGCGCAAGGCGGCGGAGTTTCTCGACGGCAGCGGAGCGGACCAATTCATCTCGCCGACGATCCACAACCTGCAGATCATGCAGTCCGGCCGCCATACCTGCATGGTCCATCGCCGGTCGACGGTCAAGAAACTGGAGAAGGGCGATCCCATCTATCTCTGTTTCTGCGGAATCGCCAACTTCAAGCAGTTCAAGCTCGGTTTCGATCGCGAGTTCTTCCTGGGCTCGGTCACGGACAACCACGCGCGGGTCTACGAGACTGCCGTCAGGGCGCAGCAGGCGGCGCTCTCGATGATCCGGCCAGGCGCGATTGCCGACGAAGTCCATGCCGCCGCCGAGGAGGTCTATCGGTCGGCAGGATACAGTCCCGGCTACAGGACCGGGCGGGGCATCGGCTACTCCTTCCTCGAGCAGCCCCAGCTCAAGAGGGGCGACAGGACCCGCATTCAGGCCGGCATGACCTTCGCGGTGGATGGCGGCATCACGGTGCCGGGCGATTTCGGAGGCCGGATCGGCGACTCGATTGTCGTGACCGAGAACGGCTTCGACTACCTGACAGAGTACCCGCGCGAGCTGACCATCGTGTAAGCCATTCGCGCCGACCCATGCGTTGCCGACAGGAAACCTGACGAACTCCCGCGAGCAAGCCGATGCTGCGCCACGTTGGCGGGACGCATCTCTCCCTTCCATGGACCCCGACAGGGATCCTGTTGATGCCCGCGAGACGGTTTCAGGACATCGACAAGTCGAGCGGCAACGCCGCTTCGACGGCGAGCATTCACGCGCCCGCAAGCAACCCGGCGTCCCCAGACCTGGAGGGCGCTGTCCCTGGTGAAGCGTTGCCGCTCACTTCGGTCACCGTGGTCCTTGCCTGCGTCCAGAGTCGAAATCGGGACTATCAGGCACCTTGGCGTCAAGTGCGTGCGCACCAGCGTCATTGCAAGGGCTGCCAATCCCGTCGACATTCGTTCGCCGATGGGAGCGGAATGTGATAGCTTCGGCGCATGATCAGGATACAGCGCAATCCTCCTCAAGCCGCCGCGGACCGATTGTTGGCCGAGGCCGTCCATTTGCAGGCGATCGAGGGCAATCCCCTCACGGAGGAAGAGATCGCCATGTTCGAGATTTTCGAGCGAGAAAGATAGTCACCCGAACGGCGCCGCGCGCATATCCGCCACCGGGTCAAAGGCCGAGGCCGCGTTGCCGCGGCAGAATGAGCGACCGCTACGACTGTTATCCTCCGGACTACACCGTACTCCGAATCAAGCTGGACATTCGGGACGGCCCGGCGCCGAAGGCGGCGGAACGAGAGTTCGTCGCCCAGCGTCTCCTTGAGCCTGTGCCGATGGGCGAGTTCGACCTCGCCCACCTGAAGGCGATTCACCACCACCTGTTCCAGGAGGTCTATATCTGGGCTGGCGAGGTCCGCGCGGTGGAGATCGCAAAGGGCGAAAGCAGATTCCAGCCACCGCGTTTCATTGAAACCGGCATGGCGGACATTCATCGCCGCATCGTGGCTGCGGGGTGTTTCCGGGGTTCAGGGGCGGATGGCTTCGCAGCGGGCGCGGGGCCGGTGATGGGAGACGTCAACCATGTGCATCCGTTCCGCGAGGGTAACGGGCGCACGCAACTCCAGTATCTGAAGCAGCTTGCAGCGCGCGCCGGACACACCATTGACCTCACGCGGATCGACCGCTCCGCCTGGCTGGACGCCTCGTGGCGATCCAACGCGGGGGACCACGCAGCGATCACACGCTGCATCCGCCGTGCGCTCATCTAGGCATCAAGGCTTGGCCTGTCCTCCTCGATACGGCTTTTGATGCGATCGTGTCGACAGGTCTGATGACTACCGGATCCAGCGAGCAAGCGCGGCTTCGTCGATCTCGACGCCAAGACCGGGCGCGTCCGACGGCATGGAGAATCCCTGGTCGATGGTGATCGCCGGGTGCGTGACGATCTCGTCGCGCCATGGAAGCGGGTCAATCTCGCGTTCGAACCAGCGCCCGTTCGGTACAGCGTAGAGCAGCGACAGTGCCGCAGCCTGGCTGATGACGGTCGAATAGTTCTTCGAGGTGAAGGGGAGATGGCACATCTGCGCGTAGGCCGCAATCTTGCGGGCCTCCGTCAGTCCCCCGACCTGCACGACATCGGGCTGAACGATCTGCATCGCGCCGGCGTCGATCAGGTGCTTGAAGGTGAACTTGTTGGTCTCGGTCTCGAAGCCTGCGATCGGAATTCGCGTCCGCTCAGCGACCTGCACCGCCCCGGCGATGTTCTCGGGCTCGACCGGCTCCTCGAACCAGCCGACGTCCAGGGCTTCCAGACGGTCGGCATAGCGCATCGCCTGTGCGGCGTCGAGCGAGGTGTTGGCATCGACGAACAGTCGTCCTTCGCCCGTGGCGGCACGCGCGGTGGCAATCCGCGCGATGTCATCCTCGAAGCTCCGGCGCAACGGTATCTCGCCGGTCACCCCGGCATGGATCACCTCGGAGGTGTTGCCGATCTTCATCTTGTAGCCCTTGAAACCCCGCGCGATCCAGCCGGAGATTTCGTTCGCGAAATCGTCCATCGTCCGGTCGGCGCGGTAGTAGCCGCTGCTTGCGTAGCTTTCGACCGGTCGGCCAAAACCGCCGAATATCTGCCAGAGAGGCTTGCCCGCAGCTTTGCCGAGTATGTCCCAGATGGCGATATCCACTCCGGAAAGACAAGCCAGAAGAATGCCCTTGCGACCGTGGTAGTAGGTCTCCTGGTAGACTTTTTCCCAAAGATATTCCGGACGCAGCGGACTTTCGCCTTCGATCAGCGGAAAGATCTCCTTTTCGATGACGACCTGCGACACCGAAGGAGGACCGCCCCACAGTGCCGATTCCCCCCAGCCGACAATTCCGTCGTCGGTGGTGATCTTGACCAGCAACGCCTCGCGCTCCGAATAGCTTCCGCGCGCAAATGCCAGCGTGTAGGGCATCGTGTGGTGGAGCGCGAATGTCTCAATGGCAGCGATCTTCATGGCGTCCTGTTCCTGTTCATCCGCGCCGCTGGTAGTCCCATGGCAACAGGCCAAGGTCCTCGCGAAGCGTGCTCGTTGGCGCTCGTTTCACAGGCTACGGCGATGATTGTCGGGCTGACCAAGGCCTATGCCCAATCGATTCCGGCCTTGCGGACAGCCCCTGCGACGTGAACGCCGATGGTGGCGACTGCCTCGGTAACGCGGTTGCCGCCGGCAAGCAAGAGGCCAACGAGGCCGATGCTGATCCCGTCAGCGTTCACTTCTGGAGCGGTGCTCCTGATCACAATGAAGCCAGGCCAAGGAGTGTGAAGGCGTCGGCCTGAGCAGTGTGGAAGCACAAACCTTGCCGGATGCCTGCAGCCCCGTCACTGCATAGACATCGAGGTCACTCTGCGGATGGATCACATCGAGTCCGTCGAGCGTCGCATCGATCGACGCGGCGCTCCATCTTGGTCCACGGATTGACATTTTTCCCGCAAGCCACTGAAGTGGTTTCAATTGGCTACGCAACGGAGAGCCTGACAATCTGGGAGGATGAATCAATGAGAAGCAGTCGTGTTTCGGTCGATCGCCGAACAACTATGGGATTCGCTGCTGCCGGTGTAGTCCCCTTCGTCCTGGGAACGCGTCCGGCAGGCGCCGCCCCCGGACTCCTGGTGTTCGACTGGACGGGCTACGAAATCCCCGAGCTTCACCAGGAGTACATCGACGCACACGGCAGCTCACCCGATGTCGCTGTCTATGCGGACGTGCACGAAGCGTTCAACAAGATTCAGGCGGGTTTTCGCTGTGACACGGTTCATCCCAACATCTGGGACGTCAGGCGCTTCTACGATGCAGGTCTCCTGCAGCCCTGGGACACCTCGCGCCTTGATCACTGGCCCGATGTTTTTGCGGAATTCCCGACCATGGCGGGTGCGCAATACGACGGCCAGCAGTATCTCGTGCCCACGGACTGGGGCATCAACGCCCTGATCGTCCGATCGGACATGGTCGATGTCGACGCCATCGAGCCAAGCTGGTCGCTGCTCTGGGACGAGCAGTACGAAGGCCGCCTCTCCATGAACGCCGAAATGGAGTCGGCAGTGAAGACCGCCGCACTCGTCCTCGGCATTGACGATCCCTACAATGCGACCGAGGCAGAGTTTGAGGCGATCCGGGAGAGCCTCACCGAGCAACGTCGGCTCATCCGGTATTACTGGTCAGATCCGACCCAGCTCGGTCAGTCAATTGCCGCCGGTGAGGTTGTGGCGGCGTGGGCCTGGCCCCAGGTGTACGGCGATCTCCTCAAGGAAGGCGTCTCGGTGGCCTATCTCACGCCGAGGGAGGGCGTGAACAGCTGGGTCACGGGATTTGTGCGGCTGGCCGAAGCGCCGGGAGACGAACAGCTTGCCTATGACTATGTCGATGCCTGGCTCGCGCCCGGTACCGGCAAGTGGCTGATCGAGAACTATGGCTATGGGCACACCAACCGGAAGTCGTTCGACCTGGTAGCGGCCGACGTTCTCGATGAGAAGGGGCTTGCTGATCCCGCCGCCATGATTGCGGGAGCACGTGCTTCGAAGGAGTTCGAAACAACCCTGCGCGACCGCCTCGTCAACATGTACGAGGAAGTCAAGGCGGGGTACTGACCGGACGTCCGGCGAGGCACATGGGTATCGCGAACTCGTCGCGCACAGGCCAGGCACCGGAACCCGGCACGGCCGCTCAGCCGTAGTTCGGCCTTCCCTGGAGCCACGACGGATTGACGCCTGGTCGGGGCGTCTTCAACCTCCTTGTCGTCGCATGACATGGGCGCCCGGCTCCACGCCCCGGGAATCAGGGGAAGACGGCGATTTGCGGAAGGCCCCGGGTCTCGTCCTGGCCGGTCATGACGTTCATGTTCTGGAGCGCCTGCCCCGATGCGCCCTTGACCAGGTTGTCGAGGGCCGAGACGAGGATGGCCCGTCCGGGAACGCGGTCCGCGAAGACCCCGATAAGGCACAGGTTCGAACCCCTCACGTCCTGTGTCGACGGAGCCTTTCCCTCCCGGGTCAGGCGAACGAAGGGTTCGTCCCGGTAGCGCCGGGCGAGGGCGGCTCGCAGGTCTTCAGGTGCCGCGCCGGATTTGAGCGACACGTAGATCGTCGCCAGGATGCCCCGGTTCATGGGCACGAGGTGCGGCGTGAAGGTGCAGGTCACCGTCTCGCCGGCGGCCCGTGACAACTCCTGGTCGATCTCGGGGGCATGCCGGTGGCGGGCAATCCCGTAGGCCCGGAAACCTTCCGATACCTCGGTATGAAGACTGGATTCCCGGGCTTCCCTGCCGGCGCCGCTGACGCCGGACTTGGCGTCGATCACGATTCCAGAGGTCTTGATCAGTCCTTCTTCAAGGCAGGGAACGAGCGCCAGTTCCGAGGTCGTGGTGTAGCAGCCGGGGTTGGCGACAAGCCGCGCCGCGGCAACCTCGTCGCGCCTGATCTCGGTCAGGCCGTAGACGGCATCTTGCTGCAGGTCGGGAGCGACGTGCTCCTTGCCGTACCATGCGGCATAGACACCTGGATCGCTGAGCCGGTAATCGGCGGACAGATCCACCACCTTCAGGTGACCGGGAAGGCTGGCGATGGTGGCCTGCGCCGTGCCATGGGGAAGACAGCTGAAGACGGCATCGACCGCCGAGAAGTCAACGTCATCGACCGCCACGAGGTCCGGCAGCATGAGGCCGTCTAGGTGGGGGTGGACGTCGCCCAGCGGTGAACCGGCGCGCCTCGCTGCGGTCAGGGCCACCACCTCGATGCCACCGTGAGCCGCCACGAGACGCAGGAGTTCCGCACCCGTGTAGCCGCTGGCGCCAAGCACCACGACCCTGAGCCTGTCGTTCGTCTTCATCGCTGGTTTCCTCCCGGGAGACCTCCGCCCGCCGGGACGGACCCCTATTCTTCGGGGACGGGAGGCTCGATGCCGAACCAGCCGGCAATGTCGACGCCAAGCAGCAGCAGGACGATGAGCAGCCCCATGACGAATGTTCCCGCCAGGAGGGCGCGTTCGGTTCTGACGAGGCCGTCTTCTTCGCGAACCAGATCAACCAGCATACGCATGATACGGCTCCCCATCACCGACCGAAGTCCTCACGAAACGCGCCCATGATACTCGCGCCCGCACCGATCACAACCGGTGGATGGCATCATCGGCCTCTCGTGCCGCCTCGATCAACCAGTCGCGAAAGGCGCTGACGTTCGGTTTCCGCGCACTGCCCCTGGTATAGACGAGCCAGTAGGACAGGTCCTCGTCGGTCAGATCGCCAAAGGGCATGACGAGTCGGCCGTAGTCGACATCGGACTGCACGACGATCCGGCTGCCGAGGGCCACGCCGAGACCCGCGGCCGCAGCCTCGAGCGCAAGGTCACTGTTTTCGAATGTCATTCCTCCCGCGCTGTCGACACCCTCGATGTGAAGTGCGGCAAGCCAGTAGCGCCAGTCCTCGTCATCCTGTTCGTGAAGAAGCGTGTGATGGCGCAGATCGGCCGGCGCCGCCAGTGGCCGCTCGCCGGAGAGGAGATCGGGACTGCACACCGCAACATAGCGGTCCTCGAAGAGCTTTACCGCGTCGAGACCCGGCCAGGACCCGGTGCCGTAGCGAATGCCGCAATCGATGTCCTCGCGGAAGAAATCGACCATGCGATCCGTGGTCACCATGCGCACCTCGACATCGGGGTGAAGCCGGTGAAACTCCCGCAGCCGGGGAATGAACCACCTGACGGCGAAGGTCGCCAGCATGGTGACGGACAGCGGGCCATGGGTGTCCTGACTGATGATGAGGTTCGTGCCGTCGGCAATCATGTCGAAGGCCTGACGCAGGAACGGAAGGTACATGCCGCCCGTGTCCGTGAGTTCAAGGCCACGTCCATGGCGCTCGAAGAGACGTGTTTCCAGACGATCCTCGAGCTTCCTCACCTGGTGACTGATGGCGGCCTGGGTCACGTTGAGCTCCTCTGCCGCGCGGGTGAAGGAGAGGTGACGGGCGGCAGCCTCGAAAGCCCTCAGGGCGTTGAGCGGCGGCAGGCGGCGTGATGACATATGTGTTTCCCTCATGCCTGGGGCGATCAATCGTCGCTGGTCATGTGCCTTCGGCAAACCTCAGGCTGGAAGCCGGAACAGGGCATGGTTCCGGAACGTTGGTACCAGGGAGAATTGCCATGCTCTTCAAGAGAAGCGTTCGTGACGAGAACCGCCGTGACGCGAACAGGACCCGGCGTCCGGCTCTCCCGCCGTTCGCCAGCCGGATGAACAGGCTCAAACTGCTCATTCCGCCGTGGTGACGGCAAGGCGGGACAATCCTCCGAAATCATGCCGCCGGTGTTCCGTGAGCTGCAGACCACGGGACACCGGCGGTCGACATGACGTGTGCCCGGACGCTCCTCGGGTTTCTTCGTCTGACGACTGATGAGGCCACGGGTCGCGCGCGTGACGAAGAGCTGGCGGCCGGCAGCATCGGAGGCCCTCCAGGCGTTGAGCGGCGGGGGACGGCGCGATGACATATGAGTTTCTCTCATGCCTGGCGTGAATAATCGTCGCTGGTCAAATGCCACGGAAAACCCTAGATTACAACCAGGAACAGAGCATGGTTCCGCAACATCTTGACAGGGAGAATTGCCATGCTTTTCAGAAAATTCACTCATGATGTCTATCGCCGTGACACGATCCGTACCCGGCGTGACGCTTCCCCATCACTCGCCAGCCGGATCAATGCGCTCAAGCCGCTCATTCCGCTGTCGTGATGGACGGACGGGAACATCACCCGGGCCGGAGCGGTGTGACTGAAGCACGAAAAGTGCCTGTCACGCCGCTTCCGCCCGGACAGTCCTTGCGCGGCAGCGAGGCCGTGCGACACAATTGCAGGGGCCAGCGGGCATACCGGAACCTTGGACTTCCACGCAGTGCCTCACGCCGAACGATTCAGGCGCCTCCTCCAGACAAGGGGCGTGCTCGTCGCTGACGGCGCCACCGGCACCAATCTCTTCCGTGCCGGACTCGAGTCGGGAAGCTCCCCGGAACTCCTGAACATCGACAATCCTGAAGGCGTCATGGCCAATCACGAGGCCATGGTCATGGCCGGCGCCGATATCATCCTCACAAACAGCTTTGGCGGAACCGCCAACCGGCTGAAACTGCACGGTGCCGCAGACCGGGTCCGCGAACTCAACCGGGAGGCCGCAAGGCTGGCCCGGGCGGTGGCCGACCGGTCAGAGCGCAATATCCTGGTCGCGGGGTCCATGGGTCCGACCGGCGACATCATGCAGCCCGTCGGCGACCTCGCACACGATGATGCGGTCCTGGCCTTCCGGGAACAGGCCCTGGGACTCGCCTCGGGCGGTGCCGACGTGATCTGGATCGAGACGATGTCCTCCATCGAGGAAACCGAGGCCGCCATCGAGGGCGCCGCCCCGGCGGGTCTGCCCCTGGTGTGCACCATGACGTTCGACACAAACGGGCGGACGATGATGGGTGTCACGCCCGAACATGCAGCGGATCACTTTGCGACAGCGCCACTGGCGGGGTTCGGCGCCAATTGCGGCAACGGCTTTGGCGAACTCGTTGCCGCGGTCGCCGCCATGAACACCTCGCAGACCTGCCGCCATCCCCTTGTCGCCAAGGCCAACTGCGGCATTCCGGAATACGTGGATGGCAGGATCCGTTACTCCGGGACTCCGGAAATCATGGGAGTCTACGCCCGCCTGGCACGGGACGCCGGCGCCTCGATCATCGGTGGTTGCTGCGGTTCGGCGCCTGAGCACATTACCGCCATCCGTGAATCTCTCCAAGACTACAGCCCGGGGCCGGCGCCGGAACTTGCGGACATCGAGGCGATCCTCGGTCTTTCCCGTGTGGCGCCGGCACATGGCAGGAAGCGAGTCCGCCGGTCCCGCAGGCACCGGTGACGGCGGCAGATTGCGCTTGCGCCACGCGTGACCGGCGGTATTGTGCATCGCACAATGACCGGCCCGGGAGCTGCTTTTCATGTCCCTTCCCCCTTCCGCGATAGCCCTTTCGGATATCCACATCGGACAAACAGACCACTACGAGCGGACGATCACCGAAGCGGATATCGAACAATTCGCGGACGTGTCGGGTGACGACAACCCGGTTCACTTTGACGATGAATGGGCCGCGGCAACCATGTTCAAGGGACGCATTACCCATGGCATGCTGTCGGCGAGCTACATTTCTGCCGTCATCGGGACCAGGCTTCCCGGACCCGGAACGATCTACATGGGACAGACCCTCAAGTTCCGCGCTCCCGTGCGGATCGGCGATACCGTGTGCGCGAAGGTGACCGTGCGCGCCATCGACGAAGAGAAACGCCGCCTTACGCTCGATACCGTGTGTACCGTGGGCGAAACGACGGTCATCGAAGGTGAAGCACTCGTCATGGTGCCCGGCTGCGAGGAGTGAGACCCGGGCAGGCATGAGGGGTTCATGCGGATTTTTCGTCACCCTGGACCGCTGCCTTGCGAACTTGCCCGCCCGGTGATCGCGCTGGGCAACTTCGACGGTATCCACCTGGGTCACCACAGCGTGATCGCGAGGGCTCTCGAACTCGCCCGTGACGCCGGTCAGCCAGCGGGTGTTCTCACGTTCGAGCCGCATCCCCGCAGCTTCTTTCACGGAGCCGGGGCGCCCTTCCGCCTCACGACCTTCCGCCAGAAATGCCGGGTGCTGGCCGACGCCGGCGTCGACCTCATGGTCAACCTCGCCTTCGGGCCGAAGATGGCGGCGCTGACAGCCCAGGACTTCGTCATCGACATCCTGGTCGGGGGACTTGATATCCACCACGTCCTGACCGGCCCCGGTTTCGTGTTCGGCAAGAATCGTCACGGCAACACCCACATTCTCGCCCGCATGGCCGAGCGGGAGGGGTTCGGCTACACCGAGGTGCCCGGGTTTTCTCTCGGCTCCAGGGGAGTGTCCTCGACCGACATCCGCCTCTTCGTGCGCCGGGGACAGGTCGAACAGGCGGCCGAACGTCTCGGTCGGCTGTGGGAATTCGAGGAGAGGGTGCGCACCGGCGACAGGCGGGGGCGCGAAATGGGATTTCCGACCGCCAACCTGCCGCTCGAGGGTGTCCTTCATCCGGCCCCGGGCATCTATGCGGTACGGGCCGGGCTTGGTCATGGCGCTTCCACCACGTGGCATGACGGCGCCGCCTACATCGGCACCCGCCCAACCTTCAAGGGCACGACAATGGTTCTGGAGGTTCACCTCTTCGATTTTTCCGGCGACCTCTACGGCCAGCGCATGAGGGTCGCGTTCGCGGCGCGTGTCCGCAAGGACATGACCTTCGACAGCGCCGATGACCTGGCCCGCAAGATCGCCGACGACTGTGATCGGGCGAGAGCCATCCTCGCCACGTGACGTTCACCGTCGACCGGCGCCGCGATGCCGGTCTCGACAATGGGCTATGCCGGTGATAGAGGGGGCTGATGTCAATGAAACGCGGGACAGGCATGCTGCTGCCAGGTCCGGTTCCGTGTGCAGATGACGTTCGTGACGTCCCCCACCCCTTCCCGTTTGTCTGGATCCCGACGGATACCACCTGAATGACTGCCGACTACAGGCAGACGCTGTTTCTGCCGAAGACCGCCTTTCCCATGCGCGCCGGATTGCCGAAACGCGAACCGGAGATCCTGGAGCGCTGGGAAGAGATCGACCTCTTCGCGACACTGCGCGAGGATGCTTGCGGCCGGGAGCCATTCATCCTTCATGACGGCCCGCCCTATGCCAACGGCCACCTGCACATCGGCCATGCCCTCAACAAGATTCTCAAGGACGTGATCAACCGCTCGCAGCAGATGCTGGGCCGGGACGCGAACTATGTTCCCGGCTGGGACTGTCACGGCCTGCCGATCGAATGGAAGATCGAGGAAGAGTACCGGGCAACGGGCCGCAACAAGGACGATGTCGACATCGTCGAGTTCCGCCGTGAATGCCGCGAGTTCGCCGACAAGTGGATCGACGTCCAGCGCCGCGAGTTCAAGCGCCTGGGCGTGATCGGCAACTGGGACGATCCCTATACGACGATGAGCCATGCCGCCGAGGCACAGATCGTCCGCGAACTCGGCAAGTTCGTCATGTCGGGCCAGCTCTATCGCGGCTCGAAACCGGTCATGTGGTCCTGTGTCGAAAGGACGGCGCTGGCAGAGGCCGAGGTCGAGTACAACGACCACACGTCGCCGATGATCGATGTCGCCTTTCCGGTCACAAGGTCCCCGCTGGAGGAACTGCGGGACGCCGCCATCGTCATCTGGACCACGACACCCTGGACGCTGCCGGGCAACCGGGCCATCGCCTACGGCGAGACCCTCGACTACACCGTCATCGAGGTCGAGAGCACCGGTGACAAATCCGGCGCGGTCGCCGGACAGAGGATTGTCGTTCTCGATGCTCTTGTGGCCGCCACCCTGGAGCGCTGCTCGATCACCGGTCACAGGGTCATCGGCCGCGTGACCGGGGCCATGCTTGCCGGCACGCTCGCCCGTCATCCGCTGCGTGGCCACGGCTATGACTTCGACGTCCCGTTGCTGGCAGGCCATCACGTGACCACCGACCAGGGCACGGGCTTCGTCCACATCGCCCCCGGCCATGGTGCCGACGACTGGATTCTCGGCACCGCCAACGGCATCGAGGTTCCCGATACCATCGGTGAGGACGGTGCCTTTCTCGACCATGTTCCGCTGTTTGCCGGCGCGCGCGTGCTGACGGACGATGGCCGCCAGGGAGACGCCAACGGTCGCGTCATCCGCGAACTGGCCCGGCAGGGTGCCTTGCTTGGCGCCGGCAAGCTCGTTCACAGCTATCCCCATTCCTGGCGTTCGAAGGCGCCGCTCATCTTCCGCAATACGGCCCAGTGGTTCATATCCATGGAAGCCGCAGGGCTGCGCGCCAGGGCCCTGGAGGCGATCGACGCAACCCGATGGGTTCCGTCATCGGGACGCGAGAGAATCCGCGGCATGATCGAGACGCGCCCCGACTGGGTGCTCTCCCGGCAGCGCGCATGGGGAGTCCCGATCACGGTGTTCGTCAACCGCAGCAGCGGCGAGCTGCTGCGCGATCAGGCGGTGATCGACCGCGTCGCCGATGCGGTCGAGGTCGAGGGCGCCGATGTCTGGTTCACCACCGATCCGCAGGTCTTTCTTGGCAACGACCACGACGCCGGGGACTACGAGCAGGTGACCGACATCCTCGACGTATGGTTCGATTCGGGTTCCACGCACAGCTTCGTTCTCGAGGCGCGCAAGGACCTCGTCTGGCCGGCGTCGCTCTATCTCGAAGGGTCCGACCAGCATCGGGGCTGGTTCCACTCGTCCCTGCTCGAATCGTCAGGAACCCGCAACCGGGCGCCCTACGATGCCGTTCTCACCCACGGCTTCGTCATGGACGGCAACGGTCGCAAGATGTCGAAATCGCTGGGCAACGTCATCTCTCCCCAGGAGGTGATCGACCGGTACGGTGCCGATATCCTGAGAATCTGGGTGGTGTCGGCCGACTACAGCGAGGATCTGCGCATTTCGCGGGAAATCCTCGACTACCAGGCTCACAGCTACCGCCGTCTGCGGAACACCTTTCGATTCCTGCTCGGGAACCTTGACGGGTTCCGGGAAGAGGAACGTCTCGATGTGGCCGACATGCCGGAACTCGAGCGCTGGGTCCTGCACCGTCTCCAGGAGATCGACGGCATCGTCCGCAAGGCCTGCGACGACTTCGACTTCCACACGTTGTTTGTCGTTCTGCACGGATTCTGCGCAACGGACCTTTCAGCCTTCTACTTCGACATCCGCAAGGACACGCTCTACTGCGACACCGCCGATTCGTCCCGCCGGCGGGCTTGCCGGACGGTACTCGATACCCTGTTCTCATGCCTCACGGCATGGCTGGCGCCCATCCTGTGCTTCACAGCCGAAGAGGCGTGGCTGCTCCGTTTTCCGGGGGAGAGGGCGAGCGTCCATCGCCGGCTGTTCCCGGATGTGCCGCCAGGCTGGCGCAACGACGAACTGGCTCGACGCTGGGAGTCCGTGCGGCGTGTGCGGCGCGTGGTGACCGGGGCCATGGAGGTTGAACGCCGCGACAAGCGCATCGGTTCCAGTCTCCAGGCACACCCGGTCATCCACGTTTCGTCCAATGACCTGGCCATCGTCGACAGCGTGGACATGGCAGAAATCTCCATTGCATCCCGGGTCACGCTGCAGGAAGGCCAGGTCCCCGGCGACGCCTTCCGCCTCGAGGATGTTGCCGATGTCGCCGTCGAGGTCGGACTGGCGACGGGCGAGCGTTGCGAACGCTGCTGGAAGGTCCTGGACGAGGTGGGAAGCGATCCGGCTCATCCGGACCTGTGCGGACGGTGTGCAGATGCCGTGACCGGGAGCGGTGGCTGTTGATGAGATGGACCCCGGGAATCGCGGTGGGCCTTTCCACGCTCTTCGCGGTTCTCGTCGCCGATCAGGTGAGCAAGGCCTTCATCATCGACTTCATGGCGGAACGCGGGTTTCACCCCCTCGACGTCATGCCGCATGTCCGTCTCGTGATGGTATGGAACCGGGGCATCAGCTTCGGCATGCTCGCGCAGGACAGCGGCATCCTGCGCTGGGGGCTGAGCGCCATCGCCTTCGCCATCGCCACTGGCCTGATGGTGTGGGTGGCCCGCCAGAACGATCTCTGGACGATCCTGGGCGGCGGTCTCGTCGCAGGAGGTGCCATTGGCAACGCGGTCGACCGCGTCATCCACGGAGCGGTCGCGGATTTCATCGATCTCCATGCCGGCGGATGGAGCTGGCCTGCCTTCAACGTTGCCGATTCGGCCATCACGGTCGGCGTCGGCGTTCTTGTCCTAAATGCCCTGTTGCGTCCGGACCGCAGACGTTAAGATGTCGCCATGATCAAGCGCCTTTCCGTGGTAGTAGCCGGTGCCCTCATGATCGCCGGATGCGGAGACATACGGGAGTCCCTCGGACTCATTCACAACCCGCCCGACGAGTTCAGGGTGGTCTCCCACGAGCCCCTGGAGATTCCCGAAACCCTCGACTCCCTGCCGGAACCGAGCAGCGGAGCGTCGAGGCCCCAGGAAATGCTGCCGCAGGAAGCCGCAGAGGAACTCCTTGGCGGAGCCATCGAATCCGCAGGCGCCACCGTTGCCGAACGTCACCTCATGGAAGCCGCGGGCACGTCGGCTGCCGAACCCGGAATCCGGGCGCTCGTCAATGCCGAACACCGGGCCCTCCTTGACGACATCACCTGGCTGGACCATCTCAACGTCTTTCGTCCGCCCGGGGACCGCACGGCAGTCCTCATCGATCCGGAAAAGGAAAGACGGCGCATCCAGGCGGTGGCCGCCCTTGGCCTGCCGATCAACTCCGGGAACTTCACGGAGTCAATTCTCGAAGAACAGGAAAAAGCTCTCCTCGAGGGCATCTTCTGAGCGATGCTGACACGCGCCATGATCTTCGTGGCTGCCACCCTGATGGCAGCCGCATGCGACAGGGAAGAGGTTCTGGCGGGGAACGTCGACCGCACCGTCAACGTCTCCACCGTGCCGCAGATCGTCTCCCTGATCGTCCCTCCGCCCTACCCCTTGCGTCCTGAACTGGAGCCCCGCGAGGAGTCGGCCTCGCTCGTCGAACGCCAGGAGGAGACAGGCACCGACCTCGAGGCCCTGAAGACGACGGCCGGAGAGCTCGATCTTCTCCGGCAGGCCGGTGCCGGAACCGCGGATCCAGGCATCCGCACGACGATTGCCCGTGACAACAGCGTGCTGTCGGACGATCCCGAATTCGTCGATGCCCTGCTCTTCGGCGAGTACCCGACAACGCCACCCGTTCCGGAGATCATCGAGGAGGACGCCGCCGAGGACGAGTCCGGAACATCGGATGACGAGGGCGGTTTCTGGGACTGGTTCTAGGCCGCGCCGTTGCCGAGATTCGGATGTGTCCACAACCCGCCGGTTGTGGCGGGCAGGACACAGAGGCACCCTGTGCGGGGTAGCGGGCACGGTCGGCTGGCCCGGCCTCGGGACACGACGCGATGAGCGTGATCAGACGCCTGAACGAAACAACGGTCAATCGCATCGCCGCGGGCGAGGTGATCGAAAGACCGTCGTCGGTTGTCAAGGAACTGGTCGAGAATGCCATCGATGCCGGCGCCACACGGATCGACATCGCCGTCAACGGCGGCGGCAGGGAGTCGATCATGGTGGCGGATGACGGCGCCGGGATGGATGCCGACGACCTCTCCCTCTCGGTGGAACGCCACGCCACCTCCAAGCTGCCAGGCGATGATCTGACAGAGATCGAGACACTGGGATTCCGCGGTGAAGCCCTGCCGTCAATCGGCGCCGTCTCGCGCATGCGCATCGTCACCCGTCAACACGTGGAGGCGGCCGGCCTGATGATCGCCGTCGAGGGAGGACGTGTCGGTGCCCCCGCCCCCGCTGTGCGCAACCCGGGAACGACCGTCGAGGTCCGGGACCTCTTCTTTGCCACTCCGGCGCGGTTGAAGTTCCTCAAGTCCGAACGGGCGGAGAACGCCGCCGTCGCTGACGTTGTGAAGCGCCTTGCGATGGTGCGTCATGACATCGCGATGACGCTGACATTCAACGCCAGGAAGAGTCTCGTCGCCCGCAGCGAGCCCGGTGACGGAGCGGATGGTCAGCTGGCCCGCCTCGCCACCGTGCTGGGCAACGACTTCCGGGAGAATGCGGTGCCCGTCGACCGCGAACGCGACGGCATTCGCATCACCGGCTTCGCCGGTCTTCCAACGTTCAACCGGGCCAATACCCAGGGCCAGTTCCTGTTCGTCAACGCACGCCCGGTTCGCGACCGCCTACTTCTGGGTGCCGTCAAGGGGGCCTACCAGGGCGTTCTGGCGCCCCAGCGCTATCCCGTGGTGGCGCTCTTCATCCACATCCCGGCCGCGGCCGTCGATGTCAACGTCCATCCGGCCAAGGCCGAGGTGCGGTTCCGCGACAGTCAGCAGGTGCGCGGTCTCGTGGTGTCCGCCATCCATCGCGCCATCGAACAGCACGGGCATCGCACGTCGACAACCGCATCGCGCGAAGCCCTTGCGGCCATGCGTCCCGGCGACACGCAGTTCCCGGGGCGCCTCTTCGACCATGCCCAGGCAGGTTGGACACCCCAGGCGGCCTGGCGGAGTCCATCCGGCGGCAGTTTCCCGCGGTCCGGAGTACGACCGGCGGGCGACAGCACGGCAGACACCCATCCGCCACCCACAGTCGCGTCAGCCCCGGAAGACATCGAAGCGGGGCCCCTCGGCATCGCCCGCGCGCAGCTCCACGACACCTACGTCGTTGCCCAGACCGGGGACGGTATCGTCATCGTTGATCAGCACGCGGCACATGAACGCCTCGTTCTCGAGCGCATGAAGGCCGAGATGGCCGAGGAGGGCGTCACACGCCAGGTGCTGCTGTTGCCCGAAGTGGTGGAACTCGACGAGGTTGCAGCCAGCCGCCTTGCGGAACGACGCGATGAACTGAAGCAAGCGGGACTGGTCCTCGAGCAGTTCGGACCCGGTGCCGTGGTGGTCCGTGAGGTTCCTGCCATCCTCGGCGATGCCGACATCCAGGGTCTGGTCCGTGACCTGGCCGACGAACTGGCCGAGTCCGGCCAGGCCATGGCGCTCTCTCAACGCATCGAGCACGTGTGCAGCACCATGGCCTGCCACGGCAGCGTGCGCGCCGGGCGCAGGCTCAGGGAGGCCGAGATGAACGCGTTGCTGCGCGACATGGAGACGACTCCCAACTCCGGGCAGTGCAATCACGGCCGGCCAACATTCATCGAACTCAAGCTCGCCGACATCGAGCGCCTGTTCGGCCGCCGCTGAACCAGTGATCCGAAACCCGCGCCACGTCGGTATGCTCCCGGTTGGAACAACCCGGGACACACGCCCGAACTGAAGACGTGACAGGTGCGGAACGCGGGTAGCCGGTGGGGAGAACCCCCGGCTCCACAGCGGATCTTGCATGTCCCGCGACAGCTTGATAGCGATTTGATCATCGGCATCCGGAGGCAACCCCATGGTGACGATCAATGTGCGGCGGCTCGGCGAGGACGTGGTGGACCGCCTCAAGCAACGCGCCTCGCGGAACAACCGCTCCCTGGAGGGCGAGGCGCGCCACATCCTCGAATGCGCCGCCGACGACGACATGGCGGCGAAGCGCGCGGCATTTGCGGAGACCATCAAGCAGCGGCGCCCCCTGACCGAAGGACGCAAGCACACACCTGCGGAAACTCTGATCCGCGAGGACCGCGACCGCGGCCATCGCGACGACTACTGATGCGCTTCGTGGTCGACGCGAGCGTGGCGGTCAAGTGGCTGGTCGCCGAAGATGATGCGGATGTTGCCGAAGAGCTGGCGACGAGCGGCCACGACCTGCATGCGCCGCGCCTGATGGCTTCGGAGATTGCCGGTGCGCTGGGGCGTCGACCAGACCGTCTCCGCCGATGCGGTGCGTCTGGCGCTGGCGCTCGACTGTCCGATCGACGACTGCGTCTATCTTGCGCTCGCCCATCGCATCGGCGCGACGACAATCGAAGTTTTCCAGAGCATTTCGTCGGTCTTCTGGTCATCCGAGAACCGCTCGGCCAGCGGACCGCCGGTCGCCAGACTGTTCGATCTTTCTCCGATGGGAGGCATGCCGGCCACGTTCCGTTCGAGAATGATCCCCAGTCGGTCGGGGACCCGGGAAGACCCACGCCCGCGAGCCCAAAGTTCCTCTACGTAGCGGGCAGCATCGCCTACGGGATAGTCGCCGAGATGCTCGCTCCGGCTCTTGACCTGTATGAAAGTGGTCTCCTCCCCTCGCAGTTCGACGTCGTCGCCGCCTTCTGGAATCACGGTTGCCGGGGACCGCAGGTGCGCCCATGTTGCAATCGCCAGCCGTGCCGAGACTGCGTCCTGATAGCGGAAGCCCCGGCCGGCGTTGGACCCGGACCTGGACGCTCGTTTGGCCGCAGGCGGATGTTTCTTGGGATCAGGGCACCGCTTACGGGCTCTTGCCTTTCTCTTGGCCATGCCCGGACCGAGCAGCGTCCGAAACGCCGTCCTCCGGAGGTGCATTCAGTGCCGTTTCCAGATCGGCGACGGCGGTGATGATCGCTTCGAACCCGGGAGCCTTGCCGAAGATCATGCCCGCCATCGCGCGATAGTCGCGCCGCAGATCGTCGTGCATGTCACCCTCGGGACAGATCGAAAACGTGGGCGCAACGGCTGTTGCGAGATCAAAGTCAGGCCGATTGAAGAACATGCGGGCATGGGCAACGCAATCTGCGCCAAGTTCGCGGTTCTTGAGCGCTCTGATGCCCGCCTCCGATGCGAGCAATTGGTATGTGTCGTAGTAATGCCGCGAGACACGCTGACCGTTGCCCTTGAGTTCGCCGCGAATGTCAAACCAGCGGCGCAGCCCGTGCAAGATCACAATCTTGTCCCAGAAGGTGCGCTCCGCATCGACGACGGTGACGTTGCCGACGCCAAGGTCGATATCGGGAACATCGTCTTCCACATAGGGCCGAACGACACGGACCGAGTTTGGATCGAGTGCTGATTTCGCACCTGACTCGATCTTCACGATCTTGGTGATATAGGCATCGACGGGCGTCGCCGTCGGGTAGCGCAGACAGAGGGCCTGATTGTCCTGGGGGTCTGCTTCGACAACGAACTGCTTCGGGTCGAGCCCGTTGCGAGCGGCTGTTTCAGAGACAATCTTCGAAAGACCTTCAAGACATGATCCATTGATGTATGCTTCGCAAGCTTCCCTGATGGCGTCGAGAGCCTTGATGCGCTTCTTGCCGCTCAGCGCCTCAAGTTGCTCGATTGTCACCGCTTCTCCGAGGTCGTTCCGAAACACGGTCACGTCGATGTCTTCCGAGAATCGCCTTATCAAACCGAACCCCTTGGAAAGGGACGTGCCGCCTTTGAACAGCAGCCGGGGCTTGGCCGGCAATCCGTTGAAGAGCGCGTCGAGGGTCCAGCAGACCCAGAAGTCCTTCTCCGCATTTTGGGGGGTGGTCCCCAGCCGCTGCGCCGTTGTCGTGAACAGGCCACGGCGAGCCTCGTCGTCGGCCGCCATGATGCGACCATAGGAGGAGTTCACGACGCGCTCTTCGCTTCGTTCAGCATGGGGCGCAGGAGGGTCTGCATCCATGCCGGCAACGTCGATAGCCCCTCTGTCAGATCGTCGCGAAGCCTCTGGCCTTGTCTTGGGTCATGGAGAAGTGCGGTCAGGCGCTGCGTTGTCGCCCGATCATCGTCCACTTCTCCCATCGTATCCCGCAGCCAGTGCAGTGCTTGCACGACACGCATGGCAGGCCTTCCAGCCCAGTAGAGCTTGCTGGCGGCCGTTGGCTTGAACGTGATGTCGAGCCGTCCAAGAGAGACCGGTTTCAGACGCGCATCTGTATGCACCACGATCCTGGCCGGAATGGCATTGGTGAGCCCAAGGTCGTTCGCCGCGGTCATGCCGTCGACGAGCACGCGCACTTGATCTCTCCGCGCGATTGCGTCGATGACTTCTCGAAGGTCCGGCGGGCTATCCTTCCGGGTGAGGCTGTTGAGCGAAGGCCTGTCGTAGAGGCCGCGGTCGATGCGCCGCAAGGTCCCAGCACTGGTCAGGCGTTGCAATACCTTGTCCACGGCATCGCGCGCACCGAGATCAAGGAAATCGCGCGGCGTCCAAACCCCCTGTGACACGCCTTGGTCGATCCGTGTCAGGATATCGGTCTTCAGACTGGATGAGGTCTTGTTCATGTCCGAAATCTGTAGCATGATTTCGGACGGATTGAAAGTCGGAGTCCGAAGAATGTATACAATTTTCGGACGAGCCGATCCTCAGAATTCGAGCCGGGTAGTTGGGCTGGTCACCAGATCGTATCAGGCCGATCAACATCAACTCTGGGCGGAGTGCCGGCACCGATGGCAAAGGCGCGTGACGGCTTTGGCGATGCTTGCCACACATCGGCTTGGTTGAGGCGTGCATGCTCACGCGAGGCTGAGTATTGACGCCGTAATATGAGAGACGATGCGTTGCTTGTTCAGTGGTGAGGCTACCTTAACCGGACCTCATTGAGTGTACGCCACGGCAAGGCGCAGAAAGACCAGGCGAGCCCGGCCCACGATCCTCTCATCAATGTGCGTGAAACCGTCCGGGACGTGAAGGGCTGCGGCCTTCGGCTGCTCGACGACGGCCAGGGCACCGGATCCGAGCCAGCCGCAGGAACGCAGGTTCTCCAGTGCCGTGCCCGCAAGGCGCGAGCGCCAGGGCGGATCGAGATAGGCGAGATCAACAGGGCGAGGAATGTCGGGCAGTTGTCTCGTTGCGTCGCAGCGCACAAGCATGGTGCGGCGCTCTTCACCGAGTGCGGCGATGTTCCTCGAGGCTGCGTCCAGAGCGGCCGGAGCATTGTCGACAAGCACGGCGTGGCTTGCGCCCCGGGAGAGCGCTTCCAGGGCGATCGCTCCGGTACCACAGAAGACATCGGCCACATGGGCGCCATCGAGCCCGCGCCATGATCTGCTGTTGACCAGGATGTTGAAGAGCGCCTCTCTCACCCTGTCGGCGGTGGGGCGGACACCGGTGCCCTCGGGAGCGACCAGGCGACGGCGTCTATGACGGCCGGCAACGATGCGCATCGAGCCTCGGTCTCCAGTCCCCCGGGAGCTGCTCTCTCAACACCTTGACGGGCACCTCCTCGACGGCTCCCCTGGCGAGCTTGCCAAGCTGGAACGGA
This sequence comes from bacterium, assembly GCA_028821455.1. GTDB lineage: Bacteria > Pseudomonadota > Alphaproteobacteria > SP197 > SP197 > SP197. The sequence goes on from JAPPGE010000094.1 coordinate 49,680, forward strand.
CCGTAGGAGGTTCTGATGAGACGGTTGACGGTGAGACCGAGCGATCCCAGGACACGGCGAATCTCCCGGTTGCGTCCCTCGCGAAGGGTCATCGTGAGCCAGGCGTTGGCGCCGGTGCGGCCATCAAGGCGGGCGGTGATGGAACCGTAGCGGACGCCATCGACGGTCACCCCCCTCTCCAGGGTCTCGAGTGCATCCTTCGCCGGGACCCCGTAGACACGCACGCGGTATCGCCGGGCCCAGCCTGTCAGTGGCAACTCCATCCAGCGGGCGAGATCCCCGTCATTGGTGACGAGCAGAAGGCCTTCCGATGCAATGTCGAGCCGCCCGACGCTCATCAGGTGGGGATGCGAGTCTCCGAAGAGGTCGAAGACGGTCCTGCGGCCTCTTTCGTCCTGTCTCGACACCACGAGGCCGGGCGGCTTGTTGAGTCGCCACAGCCGCAGACGCGGTCGATCCGGAATGCGCATGCCATCGACGGTCACGATGTCGTCCGCCGTCACCGTCACGCCGGGCGAGGTCAGCACCTCGCCGTTGACCGCAACCCTTCCTTGCGCGATCAGGCGTTCCGCTTCGCGCCTCGAAGCAATGCCGGCATGGGCGATGCGCCTGGCAACCCGCTCGGCCATCACCCGCGGCAGGCTTCCACGAAGGCCCTGAAGAGATGCCGGTCACCCTGTGATATGGCGTACTCGGGGTGCCACTGGACACCCAGGCAGAAGCGGTATCCCGTGTGCTCGATACCTTCGATGACGCCGTCGGGCGCCACCGCGTTGACCGCCACATCATCTCCCACCGCGTCCGCCGCCTGGTGATGGGCGCTGTTGACCGGAAGCTCCGCGACGCCAACGATGTCATAGAGGAGGGTGTTCTGCTTCACGGTCACGGTATGTCCCGCCCGGGTACGTGGCCCCTGCTGCTCGTGCGCGAGACAGTCGGGAATCGAATCCGGAATATGCTGGATCAGGGTGCCACCAAGCACCACATTGAGCAGTTGCTGTCCGCCACAAATTCCGAGAACGGGGCGGTCGCGCAGCAGGGCGTCCTCGGTGACAGCCCACTCGAACCGGGTTCGTCTGTCCTTGGTGGTCACCAACTGGTGGCGCGTCGACGCCCCGAACAGCGCCGGATCGATATCGAAGGCGCCTCCCGTGACCACCACCCCGTCGAGAGCCTTGACATAGGCCCCTGCGAGGCCGGATTCGTGGCCGATGGCCACCGGAAGTCCGCCCGCTTCGACAATGGCGGACATGTAGTTTTGCCGGATGGCGTACCACGGCATGTTCGAATAGTGACCGGGCTCCTCGCAGTCCAGCGTCAGGCCGATCAGGGGACGTCCTGGCATGGTATCCTTCGCGGTGCTTGGCCACCTCACTGTGGCGATTCGCCGCGCCACGTGCAAGAAGGCTGACCATGGACCGGACGGCAACATTCATGGAGATGGCACTCGCCGAGGCCGAGGCCGCCGCCGGGCGGGGCGAGCCTCCGGTGGGGGCCGTCGTCGTGCTGGATGGGAAGATTGTCGCGGCGGCAGGCAACCGCGCGCGCGAGGACGCCGACCCCACCGCCCATGCGGAAATCCTCGCCCTGCGGCAGGCCTGCGGCATACTGGGAAGCCACCGTCTCGACGGCGCCGATCTCCATGTCACCCTGGAGCCCTGCCCCATGTGCGCCGGTGCCATCGCCGAAGCCCGCATCCGGCGTCTCTACTACGGAGCCGAGGACCCCAAGGGAGGCGCTGTCGACAACGGTGTGCGCCTCTTCGATCAACCAACCTGCCACCACCGGCCGGAGGTCTACGGCGGCATCCTCGAAACCCGCTGCAGCGAACTCCTCAAGACCTTCTTTGCCGCCAGGAGAACATGACGCCGCTCCGCAACACCCGTTGATCAGGCGTGTTGCGGAGCGGTCGTCAGGGAACGTCTGTGTGTCGCTGACCTCTACAGGCCGGCGATGATATCTTCCCAGGTCTCCAGCATCAGTTCGTCAATCGCCGGATCCATGGGAACCCAGAAGGCGGTCCCTTCCATCAGGCGCACGGGATCGTCGTAACCGAGCGCCACGAGGGTCTCGGTGTCCACGAGGTCGAAGGACTTGATGTTGCCGTGACCATAGCCGTAGGCCTCGATGAGAAACTTGCCGGTTTCCGGCGCCAGCCACGCATCGATGAAGTCGTAGGCCATCTGTTCGTCGTTCTCGGCCGCGGCCAGGCGTACGAGACCACAGGCCCAGCCAAAGGCGCCTTCCTTCGGCGCCGCGAAGGCAACCGGAATCCCCTGATCGAGGAGATTGACGAGAGCCTCGTTCCAGGCGTAGGCCACGACGCACTCGCCGGAAGCGATAGCCTGTTCCATGTCGGTCTGGCTGTCCCAGTAGAACCTGACGAGGTCACGCTGCTTGCGTGCCATGTCAGCGGCTTCCATGACCTGTTCGGGCGTGGGATTCATCGGGTCATAACCCAGAATCTTGAGTGGAACGAAGATGCTGGCCGTGGTGTTCCTGGCACAGATGCGGCCCGCGTACTTCTCGTCATACATGTACATCCAGGACTCCTCGCCCTCGATGATATCGGTGCGATAGATCATCGATGACAGACCGAAGTCCGTGATGACCATGTAGACGTCGCCGTCGATCACGGCGCCGTTCATGGTATGAAGGGCGGGGAACATGTCGTCCCAATAGCTGACACGCGACGTGTCGATCGGCTGCACGACTCCCGCATCATGCCAGCGCGGCACACCATCGACGCAGGGGTGGGCGAGATCGGCGACAAACCCGGCCCGGATCTTCTGCAATCCGTCCTCCGCCGAGGCGAAGATCGACCAGTCCGGCGACCGACCGTGCTTGTCGAAGAAGGGCTGGTGAAGTTCCACCGGTTCGTAACCCGACCAGGTGAAGTAGTGGATCATGTCGCCCTCGGCCGCCATCGCAGGCGATACCAGCGACGAGGCGACCGGAGCCACCCCCGCCGCGGCGGCGGCAGCCATGAAGTCACGGCGGTCGATTTCGCGGTTGATCAGCTTCTTCTGCAACTGCTCGACACGCGGTTTTCTCAACACATGCATTGTCTAGTCACTCCTTTGTATTGTTTCAAAGATGACGGGCTGATGACTGATCCGGCTCTACAGACCGGCCATGACATCCTCCCAGATCTCGTACATGAGCTGGGTGATATCCGGATCGACCGGAATCCAGAAGTTGGTGCCCTCCATCAAACGCACGGGGTCGTCATAGCCAAGTGCCACGAGGGTGGCGCGATCCACCAGATCGAACGACTTGATGTTGCCGTGACCGTATCCGTATGTCTCGATGAGGTACTTTCCGGTCTCCGGCGTGAGCCACGCGTTGATGAAATCGTAGGCCATCTGTTCGTCATTCGGGGCCGAGGCAAGGTACACGAGACCGCAGGCCCAGCCGAAGGCTCCCTCCTTGGGCGCGGCAAAGGCTACCGGAATGCCCTGGTCGAGGAGATTGACGAGGGCTTCGTTCCAGGCATAGGCGACGACGCACTCGCCCGTGGCCACCGCCTGTTCCATGTCGGTCTGACTCTCCCAGTAGAAGCGGGCCAGCGGACGCTGCTTGCGGCCCATGTCGGCGGCTTCCCTGACCTGCTCGGCCGTCGGGTTCATGGGATCGTAACCCAGCAGCTTGAGTGCGATGGAGAGGTTCGCCGTCCCGGCATTGGGGCAGATGCGACCGGCATACCGCTCGTCGAACAGCATGTTCCAGGTCTCCTCGCCCTCGTAGATGTCGGTGCGGTAGATGACCGACGAAAGCCCGAAGTCCGAGATCGCCATGTAGACTTCGCCGTTGATCGTCGCGCCGTTCATGGTGTGAAGCGCCGGGAACATGTCGTCCCAGTGATCGATGCGCGAGGTATCCAGCGGCTGCAGAACGCCCGCATCGTGCCAGCGCGGCACACTGTCGACGCAGGGATGCGCAAGATCGGCTTCGAAACCAGCCCGGATCTTCTGCAGGCCATCCTCCGACGAGGCGAAGAGCGACCAGTTCGGCGATTGGCCATACTTGTCGACAAAGGACTGGTGCAGCTCCGGCACCTCGTAGGCTGACCACGTGAAGTAGTGGATCATGTCGCCCTGGGCGGCCCCGGCGGAAGGAACAACCGACGAGGCGACTGGCGCCAGCCCCGCCGTTGCGGCGGCCGCCAGGAAATCGCGGCGTCCGATTTCGCCGTTGAGCAACTTCCTCTGCAACTGCTCGACGCGCGGTTTTCTCAACACATGCACCACCCAGTTCCTCCCCTACGTCATTCGTATGGGTCAAGAATGCGCCCCTTCAACCCTGTCTGCAAGCGTTCCACGCCGGTTCCCCGGCATCAGGATTTCCCACGCTATGGCTGATCCTTCGGGGGCTGACGAATGGAGGCCAGATCGGCAAGTTCTGGCCGAATTCCGTTGCTGTGCCGACACCGGCACCGTTTCGGGTCCGGTTGTTTCGTTCTTGATGTCGGGCGTCTTTCCGGCGATCCCGGATGCAGTGGCGCCTCAGGGCCGGATCAGAGCGGCGATGACCTTGCGGCGGCCCAGCTGCAGCCGCAGCCGGGTTTCGGCGGTTGGCGAAGATCACCGCGAGCGCGATGTTGTTGAGGCTGGACCGGTTCGCCGGGCCGTTACCCGTGCGGGCCAGGCAGGCGTCCTTGCCGAAGACGCAGTCCCTTGGTCGATGGTTCAGGTTTTCCACGGCCAAGCGGCCGCTGTTCAGCCGGAGCAGCTCTTCGGGCGACGCAGCCCGCGCATCGAGGGACGTGTCAGGGAATTGCGCGTTGGCCACGTGTCAGATCTCATTCTACCCAACCTCAGCGGCGACAGGGCAATGCCCTGCCCGAGCAACTCCAGCTGCTCCCGGGGCCACCGTGCAACTGGATCAGCCGATTGGGCCGGGTCCGTCATAAGTCCAACGATATCGCGGAGGTGTGGGCCCCTTGTTTCTCCCGCCCTGCTGCGCCTGCTCCCAGGCGTGGGCCAGCACGCCAACCGACCGCGAAAGGCAGAACAGGCCGTGCGCCAGCGGTGGATCGAAGCCGAGTTCGGCGTAGATGACCGCTGTTGCCCCGTCGATGTTCATCGGCACCGGCGTGCCCTTGGCCGCATTCAGCACCCGCTGCACTGCCCGGCCAATGGTGGCGTAGCGCCCGGAAACCGTGCCCTCCTCAGCCGCCTCGTCTACCAGTGTCAGCAGTCGAGGCGCACGCGGGTCCTCGGGCTTGTGGAATCGGTGACCGAAGCCCGGCACGAAGCGCGACCGCTCCGACCGCCATCGCTCGACTACCGCTCCTGCTTTCTCCGGCCCGCCCGCGGCCTCGATCATGTGGTACAGTTCGACCGCCTGCTCACCGGCGCCGCCATGCACGTCGTCGAGCATGTTCACCGTCGAGGCCAGAGCCCCGTTCAGTCCCAGCCCGCAGGTCACCGCCATCCGCGCCGCGGCGATTGAGGGCGCCTGCGGCCCGTGATCCACCGCCGCCGCCAGGGCCGCCTCCAGAAGTCGTGACTGTGCTTGCGAGGGCAGCTCACCCCGCAGCATCAGCCAGATCATCTGCGGAAAGCTCACGTTCCCGATCAAGTCCTGGATATGATGCCCGCGAACTTTTATGACCCCTGGCGCCATGTCGATGATCGAGGTGCGCCACCAGTCCGATACATCGTTCATAGCGCCCCCTCTTTCCGCAGCCGTTCGATGTCCGATGAGCTCAGCCCAAGGGCGCCATAGACTTCTTCATTGTGCTCCCCGAGACGGGGCGGCGGAGTCTCGACGGAAGGGGCTTCACCGTCCAGCTTCACACCCGTCCGCACGATCCGAATTCCGCGCCCCACCCCCGGAGCATCGCCAAACTCCGCCAGCATGTCGCGTTCGGCGATCTGCGGATGGGCGAGGATGTCCGGCACCGTGAACACCGCGCCCGCCGGGACGCCAGCCGCATTCAGCTCCCGCGCCCAGTTGCGTGCCGGGCGGATGGTCAGGACCTTTTCAAGTTCCGCCTTCAGTTGCCGTCGGTTCGTCTTGCGGTCCTCGCGCGCATGGTAGTCGGGATGCGTCTTCAGTTCGGGGCGACCCAGGTGGTCGCAAAGTGTTTCCCATTGCTCCTGTTTGTTGGCGGAGATGTTCAACAAACCGTCTGAACATTGGAATGAGCCTGAAGGCGCGGCGGTGACATTCTCGTTGCCCTGAGGCTCCGGCTCGACCCCTGCGATGAGCCAGTTCGACACCACCCAGCCCATTGTCGCCAGCATCGCCTCCAGCATCGAAACGTCGATGAACCGGCCCCGCTCACGATCGTTCAGAGCCGCTGCAATCGCGAAGGCTGCGCTGATGCCGCCGATCGTGTCGGCGACCGGATAGCCCGCCCGCAACGGCGCGCTCTCGCTGTCTCCGGTGATCGACATCATCCCCGAAGCGCCCTGCACAATCTGATCATAAGCCGGGCGTTCGCGCCACGGCCCGGTCTGGCCGAACCCGGAGATGGCGCAGTAGATCAGGCGGGGGTTGACCTCACGCAGCACCTCCCAACCGAGTTCCAGCCGATCCATCACGCCCGGCCGGAAGTTCTCGACCAGTACATCTGCCCCCGCAACCAGCCTCTTCAGCAATGCCTTGCCCTGAGCGTGCTTGAGATTGAGCGTGATAGACTTCTTGCCCGCGTTCTGGGCCAGAAATGAAACCCCCATCAGTCGCCGGTTCAGCTCCGCGTCTGCACCAAGCTGTCGGGCCAGATCGCCTCGTCCCGGAACCTCGACCTTGATCACCTCGGCTCCGAGATGCGCGAGCTGGTGACAGCAGAAGGGTCCGGCCAGCACGTTGGTGAGGTCGAGCACCCGAACATCCCGTAGCGGCGCCACGCTCCCCTCCTTCAGCCGCCATAAGCAGCGTGGACGACCTTGGCCACGGTGAAGAACTCCCGGCATTCGCTGCCCTTCTCGGGCGGCCCAAAGGACGAATGCTTGCGGCCCGTGAAGGGCGCGTGGAAGTCCATACCAGCGGTCGGCAGGTTGACCTGCGCCATCCCCGCCTGGACAGAGGCGAGGAAGTGGTCGATGCGTGCGCGGTTCTTTGTCACGATTCCAGCCGACAGTCCGAAGTCTGTGTCGTTGGCGACAGCGAGGGCTTCCTCATAAGTCCCGGCACGGATCACCGCGGCGATAGGGCCGAAAATCTCCTCGCGGCAAATTCGCATGTCTGGGCGTGCAGAGGTGAACAAGGCGGGCGAAAGATACCAGCCCGGTGTTGCCCGAGCGAGGATATCGCCGCCAATGGCACGGACGGCACCCTCCCGCTCCCCGACATGGACGTAGTCAAGGTGAATGGCGCGTTGGGGCTCACTCACCACGGGTCCGATATCAGTTCCGGACTTTCGGGCATCATCCACGCGAAGCCTGGCCATTTTCTCGACCATCTGCTCGACAAAAGTGTCGTGAATGCCGCCAGTAACGATGAGTCGCGACGAGGCGGTACACCTTTGCCCGGCCGAGTGAAAGGCCCCCGCAATCGCCAAATCCGTCGCTTCGTCCGGATCGGCGTCATCGAGCACAATGAGCGGATTCTTGCCCCCCATCTCGAGCTGCATCCTGCCGCCGCGCGCAAAGATCTCGGCACCCATTCGGCGACCGACGTCCGTCGATCCGGTGAAGGTCACGCCTGCAACGTCCGGATGCGCCGCCAGAGCCGCTCCCACGTCTGCGCCTTGCCCCATCAAGAGGTTGAACGCCCCCGCTGGCAGCCCCGCACGCGCGATGATCTCGGCAAGCGCCCAAGCGGACCCCGGCACAAGCCCGGCGGGTTTGAAGACCACCGTATTCCCGAAGGCAAGCGCCGGCGCGATCTTCCAGGCCGGAATAGCGAGCGGAAAATTCCATGGCGTGATCGCGCCGACGACGCCCAGAGGCTCCCGGCGAACCTCCAACGTCACGCCTGGGCGTAGCGACCTGTAGGTGGCGCCCTCGGCGCGATAGGACTCCGCCGAAAAATACTTGAAGATCTGGCCCGCGCGCAGCGCTTCAGCAACCGCCTCGGGAAGGGTTTTTCCCTCCTCCCGAGCCAACAGGTCGCCCAGTTCATCCTTGCGTGCAATGATTTCGGTCCCGATGGCATCCAGGACCTCAGCTCGAGTCCCTGCCGGGCCTTGTGCCCAGTGCGGAAACGCAGCCTTGGCCGCGGAAACAGCGTCCTCCACGTCGTGAGCGGATGCACGCGCATAGGTGCCTACGATGTCCCGTGTGTCGGACGGGTTCACGTTCTCCAACGCGTCGGCGCCCTCGCGCCAGCTGCCCGCAATGAAGTTCGGTCGTACTCCAGTGACATGGGGGTGAGGCGCACTCAAAGCGGACACTCCAGAACAGGACGCCATCCAATGTCCTCATGCCGATGGTCGACCGTGTTCAGGTAAAAGAAGTTGGCGGCAGCATAGCCGCGACAGCAACGCGCCGACGCACGCCGTGCAAAGGGCGTCGCGGTCCAGCTATGCGCACCCACCCAATTCCAGAAGCCGTTGTGACTGCCCAATCGTTGCGCCTCACCAAGGGGCTCAGCCAGGTCGCTATTCGAAGGCAGCGGCAATCCCGCGACCGCTTCCTCCGCGACGACGAAGCGGTCCCATTCGTTGTCGTTGGGCGCCCCGCCGGAATGGCCGTCTTCGCCCGTTCTGAAATTACAGCCGCCGGAAAGGAGCCGACACGTATACGTGCCACCGTCCAGAACCACTGGCACGCCGCTCACGAGGCCCGCCTCATCCAGGTCCTGCCAGCTCACTCGGACCAGGATCACCCGATCGCAAATGAGAAGGCGCAGTTTCTCCGTCCGCAGTGCAATCCAGCGAAGCCGAAATGCAGGGTCGGCAGGAGTGTCCGCCAGCGCCCATCGGGACCAATCCGGCGTCGCCTCAAATTCTGCAATATTGCCTGGCTCGAGGCCCGGGTATGGTTGCAGAACAGACAGATCGACGATCCAGGGCCTGGTTGGGCGCGGCAGCGGCACGCCATCGTGATTCAGCGCACCAAGCTCGACCGTGCCGTCGAATGTGGTCATACGGACTGCGCCGGGGATGACACGAACATCCGGTTCCGCAGGACACGAAACAGCATGTGAGCGGCGATTCGCTCGGTTCTGCCGGAGGGGTCAAGAGACGGCGCCACCTCAGCTATGTCGAGTCCGTCTATAGGTGCGACACCGATGATGTCGAGCATACGGCAGTACTGGCTCGGTGTGATCCCGCTATGCACGATAGAGCCCGTTCCGGGGAGGAAACCCGCATCCATCGCATCGATGTCAATGGAAAGGTACAAGCGATCCACACCACGCATGGCATGGGAGACGGCTTGCCTGGCGACGGTTTCCGCACCCAGTCGATGGACATCGCCGGAGGAGAAAACTCGACCGCCCATGTTCTCGATGAGCTCCAAATCGCCGCCATCGACCCAGCCGGTAATTCCGATCCAGACCATGTTGGCTTGAACGACGTTGGGCAATTCGGAAATTCGCCGACCGTTCGTCGCGTGGTTCAAGGCGCCCCAGGCCCCAAGCTCGTCGGAGAAATCCAGATGACCGTCCATTTGAATGTATCCGAACCGAGCCTCAGGTTCCTTCTCCGCAAGAGCCCGCGAATAGCCAAGGCAGGCTGGATAGCTGTTGTAGTGGTCCCCGCCCAAGGACAAGGGTATGCCGCCTCTGGCGCGTACAGTGCATGTCATCTTGGCAATCGCCTCGGTCGTATGTTCGACGGAGGCCGGATCGATCTTTGCGTCACCGCAGTCGACGATCCACCTGCCGCGCCTCATCGAAAGCTGCGCTCCCGAATCCGGATCGACACAGTCAGTCGACGCCAAGTCGAATGAAGCTGCCAAAAGCTCCGTCGTTGCCCGGCGCAGCGCCCGAGGACCGAGCCGCGCGCCAATTCGGCTTGAGTGGGTCCAATCCGACGGCATGCCGACGACGCCGATCTGGTTTCCGGCCACATCTTCGGGCCGGACGAAAGGCGCATCGAACAGTGTTGCTGACGGAGCCTTGAGCGCAGGTACCAGTCCTGGATCTCGAACCTCGGGCATTTCCTACGCACTTTCTCTTTCAAGGGACGACAGCACCCTCAATCGGCCGTAGATGAAACCAAGCAGGAGGGTCACCAGAAGGCGCTGCCCGGTTTTGACAATGCTCAGGCCGCTGAGTGTGGGATTAAGTCCGGTCATGATGAAGCAATCGACCGGCGCCTGGCCGATAGCGGCAAGGGCATTCTGAAGGACAGCGACGGACAGACCGTCAAACCTTGGCGTATTGCTCATGCCGTGCAATGGCGCCGAGAGAGCCGTCAGATCGAGATGCACCGCAAGCGCTCCCTTTCCGGCAGCCAGGCGCTTGGATATGTCCGCGATCTTCCCAGAACTCATACCGGGAAGGTGCCTTGCTTCAATCAACTGGCCGCCGGCCTTGGCCAGGTCGGTGCAAAACTCGGCCGTTGGGACCTGCGCCGGCGCGATGAACAGCGTCGACGCCAGCGCGACGTCCCCGGCAGCGACTGGCCGCGAAGCCGAGGATCTGTCGTCCCCGATATCCCGTCCGCATGACGGGACAATTCCGCCAATCTGAATCAGTGAACATGGATTTTCGGTTCGCAGACCGGACAAGGCGGGGGCGACTACTTCGTCGTCACCGCCCAGCAGAATGCTTGCGGCACCGCGCGTTCTTATCGCCGCAATGGTCATCCCTATTGCCTGTTTGCCACGGCTGCCCTCGGCGTTGTTCAACGCCACATCACCGATATCGACGAGGCGGTCGTGAATCGATGATGTATCGATTCGCTTCCTGGCGTCGACGTCAACAGGTTGACTGAATTGCGGATTTGCGTGCCATCCAAAATAAACCGACGTTTCGCGGAGCGCACGGGGACCGAACCGGCAACCGCTCTTCGGGCCCCAGTTCCGCTCCAGCGGAGCACCGAGCACCGCCAGATTGTCTGGACCCAGCTCCTCGATCGTCGCCCGCCTTGCGCGCATGAATGTCAGGTCGCCGGCCATTCTCGGCAGGGGCGTGGTCCTTACCGACATGGCCCATGCCCGGGCAACATGGCCTCTATCAGTTCAAGTCCAATTGCCGCCACGGCCTCGGTCGCGGATCGCCCGGTCAGATCGAAGTCCGGCCGATGTCCGGCAAGATGTGCGATCGGGATCGCGAGGTTGTGCAAGGAACGCAAGACGCACACAACCGTTTCCGCAGGAAGGCCCGGGCTTTCCGGCAAGGTCGCTTGCTCCACCGCCGCCCCCGCCAAGACATCGGCGTCGATGCTCAGGAAAATTGCCGAGAAGCCGTTTGCCCAACACAAGAGCCGATCGATGATCCGGGATCTGCCATCCCCACGGAGTTGGCCCGCGGTCACAAGCAGCGTACCGGCGGCGCAGTTGCTTTCCTCGGTCGTGACCAGGCCTCTCACACCCAACAAAGCAACATCATGCACTCCACCTGCGAGCATTGATGCGATTCTTGACGTTGTGATCCGCCGTTCAGGCAAGTTGGTTCGCTCGCCATCAAACGATTGCAGATCCATGTTGCTGGAGAGACGCAACAATCCATAGGAGGCCCCGGGCTGCGCTCTCAATGCGCCCCCCAACAGAGCGGGCGCCAGGCTGTAGTCACCGCCCAGAATCAGCAGCCGTGCGCCGGTATCGATGACCCTTGCGCATTGCTCGCTGATGACATCTTCGGTTCGCACCGGTTCAAGCGGGAACACCTTCAGATCGTCAATGTCCACCAAATGCTCTCTGCGCAAATTGCGTCCGACCGAAGAGTGCAATTCCGTGCCACAGTACCGAATCTGCCTGGCGGCAAAACGAGCCGCCGGTGGCCGGCCTCCAAAATGGTCGCAGTGCAGACCGGTCATCGCCACGTGGTTCGATGTAAGATCCTGCAACGTGCCTGTTCTGGCCCCAAAAAAGGTCGCGACCGGTATCGTGCGCATGCGGTCCGGAGGTGCCGTCATAGCCGCATCTCTTCATGCAAATGCCCGCCAATTGCCGCGAGCAGACCGGCAGCGGCTGCGTGTTCCGTAATTCCCCGAGCGTCCAGCCCAGGTGCGGTATTCGTAATGACGACTCCGGCCAATTCGTGTCCGCTGACGGCACCAAGCAGTTCCACGAACTGCTCAGGCGTTAACCCACCAATGTTGACAATGGGTGTCCCGGCGGCGTGCCCGGTATCCAGTACTCCCATGTCGATATGCAGGGTCGTCGCACCCTGCTTGTCCAGGAATGATCGGATTTCGTCCTTTGCTGTCTCCACGCCTCGGTCATCGATACTCGTTGAGGTGCGAATCGAGTGATTTCCAGACTCTACTGATCTCCAGGCTGGCATTGGCTGGAGCCCATTGACTCCAATGCAAAGAAGAGCACCGCGCTTGACCATCGCCGTCTGATCCGGAGAAGGAACCTGGGGCGCGAAACGGATGAGCGCAGTCTCTGGTGCTGCCTGGAAAATCGCTCGCAACATGCTGTCCGCCGCAAGGCCGTCACCGCCGAGCACGACAGGCACTGCGCCACGATCAAGGATCTGGGTCGTCAGGACGGCTACCGATTTCCTGGCGGTCTCGCGCCGTGTCTCCACCAAACCAATATCGCCGAGATCGAAACCGATATCGCCTGAGCGAAGTTTGCGCGTAATGCGGCGATGCAGATCAACCACCGAACCGGATGGAGATTCGAAATAGGGTTGCAATTGTTCAACTGAAGCTTCTCTCAGGGCTGCAGGACCGTCTGCTGTCCCAGATCGACCCGGGGGCAAGGGGTTGGATGATACGCCGAATACCACCAGAGATCCGGATTTCACGCTTTCAACAGGCGAAAGCCGAAAGGCCGCGAAACCGGGCGTCATGCCCCCTAAACCGTCAGAGCGCGGGTACAATTGTTGCCCCTCCAAAATTGAGAGAGTCGGCACCGCCATCCTGGTTCTGATCGCTTGCCTTATCGGGGTGACTAACGGTATGAGTGTCCCGCGTACCGGGCTGAATCGGGCGCCGAGCGGCTGTCGATCCAGCCCACACACGAGATGAGCGACGTGGAGGAGAATCGTGGCCAAGAGGGAGAGCGACAGTGGCGCCACCCATACCGAGCGACGCCCGAATGACGGTTTCTCCGGGGTCGAATCTGTCGAGCGTGCCCTCACCCTGCTGAACGTCTTTCATGACAGTCCAGCCGCCCTTCCACTCAAGGACATGGCAATACGAAGCGGGCTTACCAAATCCACGATACTGCGGCTTGCTGTCTCGCTGGAACGCTTTGGGTATCTTGCGCGGGACAAGGACGGCCTCTATCACCTCGGGCCCATGCTGTGGCGTCTTGGTTCGGTATTTCGGCAGAACTTGAATCTGGGCGTCGTTGTAAGGCCCGTCCTTCTCGACCTTGTGAACAAAACCGGAGAAAGCGCGTCGTTCTACGTACCGCGTGGTGACATTGGCGTGTGCCTTTACCGCGTCAACTCGAACCGACTGGCGCGGGACCACGTCGAGGAGGGTGACGTGATCCCGTTCGGTCTCGGCTCGTCCGGGCAGATCCTGAGAGCCTTCAGCGGGGGTAAGGGCGCAGCGGCCAGCAGAATTCGACAACAGCGGGTCTATGTCAGTCTGGGCGAGAGGGATCCGGATGTTGCCGGAATCTCCGCTGCGGTCCTCGGGCCGGAGGAGGAACTCATAGGTGCCGTCAGCCTCTCCGGGCTTTTGACCAGATTTACGAAGGATACAACTCCGAACTACCGCAAGACCGTAATCAGAACAGCAAGAGAGATCGAAGAACGGATAGGTGCGCGCGACAGACTCACCGGACGTTAATCCTTGAGGTGACGATATCAGCAAGCGTGAGTCGGCCATGATTCCTATCGCTCCCCTCTTCCCCGACGGCCGATCAGCTGTATGCCGATCAACGCCAGAACAGAGATCGCGATCAGGCAAGTCGAGATTGCCGCGACAGTCGGTTCGATCTGATCACGCAATGCGTTGAACATGCGCCGAGTGATGGTCGCGTACTCGCCGCCCGAGATCAGCATCGCAACCACGACTTCGTCGAGAGAGGTAATGAAGGCCAGGAACGCTCCCGCCTGCACCGAGAATTTTACCTGCGGCAGCGTCACGTCAAGCATGGCTCGTGGCCGAGAAGCGCCCATGCTGCGCGCTGCAAGTTCTTGATTGAAATCGTAGCTCTTGAGCCCCGAAAGCACCGTAATAATCACGAAGGGCAACGCCAATGCGACATGGGCAATGACAACACCTGCCAGTGTGTAGTTCAGCCCGAGCTTGGCATAGAGGTGGAATACGCCGACCGCAATGAGAATGATCGGCACCACGATCGGCATGACGACGAGTATCTGCGCCGCATTGCGAATGCGCGTTGAGGAGCAGTGCAGGCCATAGGCTGCCAGCGCGCCCAGGGGTGTCGCGATCAGTGTCGTCAAAATTGCCGCAACGATCGAGGTTCGCGTCGCGGCCATCCACTCTGCCGACCCAAAGTACTCCCGGTACCAGCGAAGCGACCATTCCTTGGGCGGGAACTCCAGATACGCCGCGTCCGAGAATGACATTGGAATGACAATCAGGGTCGGCAGGATGAGAAAGAACAGAACCGCCGAGCCAATGACGGCGAGCCAAAGGCCTTCGGTCCGTTTCTGGCCAGCCATTTCCTGTACCGCCATCGCCTATCTCACGAAGAGCTTGTCAAGGCCGAACACCCGATTGGCGGCCCAAATCAAGACAAGAGCCATAACCAGCAGGATCACGCCGAGCGCACTGGCCGCACCCCAATTCGCGTAGATCGTGATCGTTGACTCGATGCGCTGCGCAAGCATTTGAACGCGCCCTCCGCCAAGCAGTGCCGGTGTCACGTAGAATCCGAGCGAGAGCACGAAGACCAGAATGACACCGGCAAAGAGCCCGGGCAGCGACATTGGGAAGAAAATGCGCCAGAACGCCTCACGCGGCGAAGATCCAAGCCCAATGGCGGCGCGAACCAAATCACCATCAATCGCACGCATCGTCGCATAGAGCGGCAGGACCAGGAATGGCAGCATGACATGCACCATTCCAATGATGCTGCCGGTCAGGTTATGGGCGAGCTGCAGCGGTTCGTCGATGATCCCGGACGCGACCAGTCCCTGGTTGATGATGCCATTGCGTTGAAGCAGGACGAGCCACGCATAAGTGCGCACCAGGACCGCCGTCCAGAACGGCACCAACACGAATACCATCAGAATCCCGGACGTGCGAGGCGAGAGGCGAGACAGCCAATAGCATAGTGGGTATCCCAGCAGTACGCAGAAGGCCGTGACCGAAATCGAAATGATAAAGGTTACGTGAAATGTCTTCTGGTAGAGCGGGCTTTGGAAGACACGAGCGTAGTTCGCCGTCGACCAGTCACCGGCCGCATCGAACAGGGAGAGGGACGAGAGCCAAAGGATCGGGAGAAAGACCACGATCATGATGCCGAGGATTGCGGGCGCGGCGAGTTTGAGAAAGAACTGTCGCTCGCGGCTCTGGAGCCGGGCCAGGATGGCGCGGTTTGCGCCTTCGCCAATCGCAGTCATGTTCACAGGGCCGTCTCCGGCACTATGATCGTATCCTCGGCGTGCAAACCCAGGCTGATGCGCTGCGCAATATCGGGGATCGACGCTGACCCCGCACGGCTGGCCGGCACGCGCAGGCTGATTTCCTGGTCAACGCCGACACGTACCAGGACCAGAGCACTGTCGCCCTGGTAGATGACCTCGCGGACCTCTCCAGAGAGGTCATTCATCAATCCGTCGGACGAGTCCGGGGAAAGCTCGAGCAACTCGGGTCGGATGACCAGGTGATATGGGCCTTCGGCACTGCCGAAACTGCTCGTGGTCTTGAGCTTGCAGCCGTTCAGCGTTGCGGCCCCGTCGTGCAGCACGACCGGCAGGACGACGGACTCACCGATAAAATCGGCCACGAAGAGGCTCTTGGGCCTGCGGTAGAGCGCCTCCGGCGTGTCGAGTTGCGCGATTCGGCCCTGGTTGATCACCGCAATCCGGTCGGACATCGTCAGCGCTTCGCGCTGGTCATGCGTCACATAGACGATGGTCGCATCGAGTTTCCGGTGCAGGGCCTTCAACTCGATTTGCATCTGTTCGCGCAGCTTCTTGTCGAGGGCCGAGAGCGGTTCGTCCATGAGAATGATGCGGGGCTCGAAGACCATTGCCCGGGCGAGCGCCACACGCTGCATCTGCCCTCCCGAAAGCTGATGGACACGCCGTCCGCCGTAGCCGCCCAGCTGTACCAATTCCAACGCGGCTTCGACCCGTGCCTTCTGATCCGCGGCTGACACGCGCCGGATCTTCAGGGGGTACGCGACGTTCTCTTCTACCGACATGAAGGGAAAGAGCGCGTAACTCTGAAACACCATGCCGACGCCGCGCTTGTGGGGCGGCACGGTGACCATCTCCTGCCCACCAAAGCGAATGCTGCCGGATTCGGGGCTCACGAAGCCCGCGAGTGCCATCAGAAGTGTCGTCTTGCCCGAACCCGAGGGGCCAAGCAGCGTCATGAACTCGCCCGCCCGAACGTCGATTGACATGTCGTCGAGCGCCCGAAGCGGCCCGTAGGCCTTCACCACGTTGCGGACACTAATCGGCAGGGATTGTCCGGCAGTCTTACCCTCGGCAGTCATCGGCGGAAGCCTCCGCTCCTCTGATCCAGAGACCATGAAGCGGGGGGGGGCACGCCGAAGGCGCCCCCCCCAGGTAATTTATGGGTTTGGGGGTGGGGACCCGCCGGGTGGGGCACAAAACGGCCCGGGGT
>JAPPGE010000094.1:66484-81985 GCA_028821455.1 bacterium
ACCCCGCGGCAGTCTGCGGCGTACCCCTCCGCCCCTCTCACCCAGCCACCATCAGGGGGGGCGCTACTGTAGATCGCGCCCCGCCCATGTTCATTGCTGGATGAGCGTGTCGAACCGCTCGGTGAGGACATCCAAACGGCCGATGTAGAAGTTGGGGTCGACCAGCAGCTGTTTCGGATAGTTCATCGGGTGGGTGTTGACGTTCACCGCCTCGTCTTCCGACAGGATGCCCACCGAGAAGGCATTGGTGTTCACCGGACCAAGCGGCATGGTCATCGCAAGCCGGGCCTGCGACTCTGCCTTGAGCATCTCGTTGATCAGCCTCATCGCATTGGCCGTGTTGGGCGAGTCCTTCGGGACCAGAAGGCAGTCGATGTCCATGGTGCCGCCATCGAAGGAATACGCCACGTCCATGCCCGATGCCTTCACGCTCTCGACCCGGTTGTGCCCCATGTGGATCACATCCACCTCGCCGTCTCGCAACAGCTGTGCCGACTGCGAGCCGCCACGGTACCAGACCGTCACCTTCGGGGCGATTTCAGCAAGTTTCGCCCAGGCTCTTTCCTGGCCCTCATCGGTCGCGAGCGTGGCGTAGACATCCTCAAGCGGGACGCCGTCAGCCATCAAGGCGGCCTCAAGGTTGTAGTTGACCTTTCCGTGCATTGAACGCTTGCCGGGAAACTTCTCGAAGTCCCAGAAATCCGCCCACGTCTTCGGGCCGTTGTCACCGAAGTGGTCCTTTCGGTACGCGATGACCTTCGTGAAGTTGATGAACCCGACATAGTGGCTGTCTATCAGCTCGTCTGGGATACCGCTGGTGTCGATCACGCTGTAGTCCAAAGGCTCGAGCATACCTTCACGCTTCAGCGTCTCGCAGGTCGGCAGTTCCTGTTCCGTCACGTCCCAGGCGACCGCGCCCGTTCTGATATGGGCGCGGACGGCCTGGATACCCTTGGGAGTTTGTTTCTTGACCGTGACGTCGAGAGCTTCCGATGCGGGGTCCAGCATCGAACTGCGAAGGGCGTCCTGAAAGGATCCGCCCCAGGACGCGAAGACGACCTCTTCGGCCACTGCGGCCGTAACGCTCGTCCCCAAGGATAGCGCTGCCACGAGAGCGGCCGTACGGGTCCTATTCCAGACTGATTGCGACATGTCTTTCTCCTTTGGTTGAACTTTTGCTGGGTTGATCATCAATTGAATCGGTGGGATCGCTGCCCTTTGGAGTTCGAATTCCCCGATCGCCAGATCTGTCGCGCTGTTGGGAAATTGCCACCAATATCTCATTGGCTACGACATGCGGGCGATCGAGCATGGGCAAGTGGCTCGCGCCGGGCACCTCCACCACCCTGGCGTCGGGGCGAAATCGTTCGATACCATCCCGCCAACGCGACCTCGGTTGTTCGCTTATGCTTCGCCGGACTTCGCAATCATCAAGGGATGTGCTCTGCAATACGACGATCGGACATGAAGAGGCCTTCACCGCACATTCGAAACTCGAGCGGTCCCAGCGGGCCATCGATGCGAAGTAGTCAAGGATGGCTTGATCTGGCAGGTTTTCCGCCCGTGCAGCCAATCGGTGGCGATCAGCGTCCGGCAGCTCATGAAGCATCATGTTGGCGTAGAGTGACTCGATCCACTGCCGCCTTTTTCCTGCATGCAGCGCCGCGGTCACCTCACGGCGGACCCTGTCCGG
The DNA here is from genome assembly GCA_028821455.1 of bacterium. Lineage (GTDB taxonomy): Bacteria > Pseudomonadota > Alphaproteobacteria > SP197 > SP197 > SP197. Next base: position 68,178 of record JAPPGE010000094.1, read on the forward strand.
GTCTCCGGGGACTGAGCTTCCCTCCAGGAGCACGATTGCCCGCGTGAACTCCGGCCAGTGAGAGGCGATCTGAAGGGCAATTCGCGCGCCCATGCTGTGGCCGACCACGACGGCATCCTGCAGACCCAGATGCCGTGCGATTGCAACAGTGTCCTCGGCGGATTGCTCTATGGAGTATGGTCCGGCAATCTCCCGAGCCGCACCATGCCCGCGCAAACAAACCGCGTGACATCGAGCGCTCGAGCCAGCCCTCTCGACTACGCTCGCCCAGTCCTCCGGCCCACACGTGAATCCATGCACCAGAACCACATTGGTGCTGCCGGCGTGGCCACCGTCCCATATCAGGCAACTGCCCGAAGGCGTCGTCAGGAGGTCGGGCTCGACCATGGCCGCGATCCTGCCAGGGCTATTGCTGAACCAGAATGTCAAACTGCTCCTGCAGAATCTGCGCGTTCTCGACGTAGAAGTTCGGATCGAGGATCACCTGCGTCGCGAGGTTCTCCGGAGCCGAGTTGTTCTTCGCCGCTTGATCCGCGGGAACGATCCCTGTCTCGAATGCAGTCACATTGACGGGCCCATATGAAATGGCCGCCGCCATTCTGGCCTGGCTCTCCGCCGAGACCATCTCGTTGATGACCTTCATGGCGAACTCGCGGTTCGGCGCTCCTTTCGGCACCAGCACGCAGTCCGCATCCAACGTGGCCTGATTCCAGGTGTAGGCGACCGGTGCGCCGTCGGCAATGATGGACTCGGCTCGACCGTTCCCGATGTGGATCAGGTCGACCTCGCCGTCGCGGAGCAATTGGGCCGCCTGAGAGCCGCCCCGGTACCAAACTGACACATGCGGCGCGAGCTCGGCGAGTTTCCCGAATGCGCGCTCCATCCCGCCAGGAGACTGCAAGACGGCATTGACCTCGCTGTGGGCGACGCCATCAGCCATCAGCGCAGCCTCGAGATTATGGTTGACCTTGCCGAACATCGCCCGCTTTCCGGGGAATCTCTCGATATCCCAGAATTCGGCCCAACTCTGCGGCCCGCTGTCTCCGAACCTGTCCGACCTCCAGCCAATCACCAGCGAATAATTGAGCAGGCCGATCCAGTGGCTGTCGACCAAGCCCTCCGGGATGCCGTCGGTCGATATGACGGTGTAATCCAGTGCCTCGAGCGCACCTTCGTTTTTCAATTGCACACATACATCCAAAGCCTGCTCGGTGATGTCCCAGACCACCGAATCAGCACTGATCTGCGCGCGAACGTCCTGGATACCGTTGGTCGTGTCCTCGCTGATCGTGATGTCGAGCGCCTCGGCAGCGGGATCCAGCATGGAACTGCGAAGGGCATCCTGGAATGCGCCGCCCCAGGACGCGAAGACCACCTCCTCCGCCGTTGCCGGGGTCGAAGTGGTCGAAATGCAGAACAGTGCAACGGCCATGGCGCGAAGGGTGTGGCCGCAGAAAGAGGGATATCGGTCGCTCATGATGTCCTCCATTGGCAGACGAATATTTCGATAGTCGAAACGTCGTTCCAATATTGGCAGAGAGTGAGCAGGCATGTCAACAACGATCCTCAGCGCACGGGCAAGGCGGCAACCGGGCTCAGCCCGACTTCCGCAACTCGAGGGTCGCGAGGTTGCTAACTCATTGATTAATCTTGATCGGTACTCCAAGGGTCGGCACTACAGGGTGCCTGCCTGAGAGGTGGCCGACGTGCCGTCCGGCGGAGACCCGCGGCACCGGTTGTTGCGGCCGAGGCATGCCGAGCTGGTACATCAGAAGCTTATGCTCGTTGTTCGGTCGGGTTTGGCGCGGCAGGACAAGGTGCCGGCCGTCGGTGGTGGACAGATGGACGTCCACCGTCTGGATGGTGGCGAAGGCCTCAAGGATGGCGCGTGGCTGCGCCAGGTTCTTTGAGGGTCACCAGCAGGCAGCAGGCGATGAACGAGACGAAGCACGCGCAGCACGGGGAGGCCTGACGTCAAGCAGAGTTAAACGGATTCAAGCGTGGAAAGCCCCGCCCAGGCATGCGCGGTCCTTGAATGAAGGGCCGATGCTTGATACCCACTTTGCTGCCGGTTCGCCGGCTCGTGAGGTATCATGACCGTCCACAACACGTGAGGGGGAAAAGGAGATGAGAGCGCTTGTGACAGCTGCTGCGGCCCTGGTTCTGTGCGCCGCGTCGGTACCCGTGTCGGCCGATGGCCTGAAAGTGGGCATGATCACGACCCTGTCGGGCGGTGGCTCGGCTCTCGGAGTGGATGTGCGCGATGGATTCATGCTGGCTGTCGACCAGTCGGGGCGCAGCGACATCGATGTCGTGATCGAGGACGATCAGCGCAAGCCCGAGATCGCGGTCCAGATCGCCGACAAGATGGTGCAGTCCGACAACGTCGATGTGCTGACCGGCATCATCTGGTCGAACCTCGCCATCGCCGTGGTGCCCTCGGTGGTGCGCCAGGGAAAGTTCTATCTCTCGCCCAACGCCGGACCCTCGAAGCTCGCAGGCGCGGGATGTCACGAGAACTACTTCAATGTCGCCTGGCAAAACGACAACCTGCATGAAGCCGCCGGTGGCTACGCCAGCGACGCCGGTTTCACGAACTCCTTCATCCTGGCGCCGAACTATCCTGCCGGACACGACGCGCTGACCGGCTACAAGAGATTCTTCTCCGGCAACATCACGGCCGAGGTCTACACCGAACTCGGCCAGACCGACTATGCCGCGGAGATCGCCCAGATCCGCGCATCGGATGCCGACAGCGTCTTCTTCTTCCTTCCCGGCGGCATGGGGATCTCGTTCATGAAGCAGTACGCCGGTTCCGGCGTCGACATTCCGGTGGTTGGTCCCGCGTTCTCGTTCGACCAGGGCATCCTCAATGCCGTGGGCGAGGCCGCACTGGGTGTGAAGAACACGTCGCAGTGGTCCAAGGACCTCGACAACGCTGCCAACACAGCGTTCGTGGCCAGCTTCCAGGAGGCCTACGGGCGCCTGCCGTCGCTCTATGCCTCACAAGGGTTCGATACCGCCAATCTCCTGATCAGCGCTCTCGACAAGGCCGACGTCGGCGACGCGGACGCCTTCCGCGAGGCACTCAGGGCTGCCGACTTCACGTCCGTGAGGGGCGACTTCATGTTCGGTCCCAACCATCACCCGGTACAGGACATCTACGTGCGCGAGGTGATCATGGAGGACGGCGTCCTCACCAACCGTATCGTTTCGCTCGCCCTCGAGGATCACGCGGACGCCTACGCCGGCGAGTGTTCCATGTAGCCATTCCTGCCCTTCCGGCCGGCACCCCGGTGGGCCCGCCGGAAGGGCAGCACACGTGATGCCGGCAACACTGATCGCCGAGCAGGTCCTCAATGGCCTGCAGTTCGGCGTTATGCTGTTCCTGATGTCCGCGGGTCTCACCCTGGTCTTCGGCGTCATGGGGCTCATCAATCTGGCCCACGGTTCCCTCTACATGATCGGAGCCTTCGCCTGCGCCGCGGTGGTGTCGGCCACCGGTTCGTTCTGGCTCGGCCTTGCGGCGAGCCTCGCCGCCGCGGCCGCTGCGGGCGCCCTTGTCGAAGTGACCCTCATGCGGCGCCTTTACCAGAGGGGACACCTGGATCAGGTCCTGGTCACCTTCGCGCTCATCCTCGTCTTCTCGGAAGGCATCCGCTGGGTCTTCGGCGCCTTTCCCCTCTACCTCGACATTCCCCCATTGCTGGCCGGGACCGTTCCCCTACCCGGCGGACTGGACTACCCCCTCTACCGCCTCGTCATCATCGCTGCCGGCCTCACCGTCGCTGCCGGCCTCTTCCAGCTCGTCTCCCGGACCCGTCTCGGCATGCGCATCCGGGCCGGCGAGTCCGATCGCGAGATGATCGCCGCCATCGGAGTCAACATCCGCGCGCTCTATACCGCGGTCTTTGCCCTGGGCGCCGCCCTTGCGGGGTTCGCAGGCGCCGTCATCGGATCCATCACGTCCGTGGAAGTCGGCATGGGCGAACCTGTCCTGATTCTCGCCTTCGTGGTGATCGTCATCGGCGGCATCGGCTCCATCAAGGGCGCTCTCGTCGGCGCCATCCTGGTGGGCGTGACGGACACCATGGGCCGCCTCCTTCTCCCCGCACTCTTCGCCACCTTTCTCGAGCCGGCCGATGCTGCCGCCACGGGGGCCTCGCTGGCCTCCATGCTCATCTATCTGCTGATGGCCCTGGTCCTGTTCCTCAGGCCCGGCGGCCTCTTCGGCAAGGCCGCCTGACGCGCCATGACCCCGAGGCTCGCTTCCACGGCCGTCGTGCTCCTGCTTCTTGCCGTGCCGCTCGCCGGCACGATCCTGAATGAACCGTGGCTCATCACCCTGGCAACCCGTGTCGCCATCCTCGGACTGGCGGGCGTGGGGCTCAATCTGGTGCTGGGCTATGGTGGCATGGTGTCCCTGGGTCACGCGGCCTACTTCGGAATCGGCGGCTACGTGGCGGGCATTCTCGCCCACCACGCACTGGAAGGTCATCCCCTCATGGCGTGGCCGGTGGCGCTTGGCGGTACCGATTCCATGATCGTCATCTGGCTCGTCGCCATTGTCTGCGGAGCCCTGCTCGCCCTTCTCATCGGCTCTCTGTCACTCAGAACAACCGGCGTCTACTTCATCATGATCACGCTGGCGTTCGCCCAGATGATCTACTACTTCACGATCTCGTGGCCGGCCTATGGTGGTGAGGACGGGCTGCCGATCTACGTGCGCAACAGCCTCTTCGGCCTCGACACCATGGATCCGATGACGTTTTTCATGATCGTCTTCGTCGTCCTTGTCATCGTCATCTTTCTGGTCTCCAGGGTCGTGCAATCGAACTTCGGCCTGGCGCTCAACGCCGTCAGACAGAACGAGGCCCGCGTCCGCAGCGTGGGCATCGGCGGCTTCCGCATACGCCTGGTGGCCTTCGTCATGTCGGGCGCCATCACGGCGCTTGCCGGCGCGCTCTTCGTCGATCTCAATCGCTTCGTCAGTCCGTCCATGCTGAGCTGGCATACCTCCGGCGAGATCATGATCTTCGTCATCCTCGGCGGCGTCGCCCGCCTGTGGGGACCGATTGCCGGCGCGGCACTCTATGTCTTCCTCGAACAGGTCCTCGGCTCCATGACCGAACACTGGCAGTTCTGGGTCGGGCTGCTGCTCATCGTCGTGGTCCTCCACGCCCGTGGCGGCATCATGGGGTTCACCTCCGGCCGGCACTCCCATGGCGGCTGAATCCGGCAACGCACCAGTCGTGCTCGATGTCGTCGGCCTGACCAGGAGTTTCGGCGCCGTCAGGGCCAATGATGCCGTCTCTCTCGATCTCGTCACCGGAGAGATCCATGCGCTGATCGGCCCCAACGGGGCCGGCAAGTCCACCTTCATCAGCCAGGTCGCCGGCGACCTCGCCCCGGACAGCGGATCCATCCGCTTCCAGGGCCGTGACATCGGCCAGATGAGTGCGGCGCAAAGGGCGCGCCTCGGGATGGCGCGCACCTTTCAGATCTCGTCGCTCATCCCGGAGTTCACGGTTCTGGAGAACGCCATGCTTGCCCACCTGGGACGCCTGGGGGAAAGCATGCGGTTCTTCGCTCCCGTCGCCCGGGACCGGAAGCTGCGGCAACTGGCACGGACGTGCCTCGAGCGGGTCGGTCTCGACTCCCGGCACCGGGAGCGGGTTTCCGAAATCAGCCACGGCGAACGGCGGCTTCTCGAGATCGCCATCGCCCTTGCCCTGGAGCCCGCGGTCTTCCTTCTCGACGAGCCCATGGCCGGCCTCGACCAGGAGGGATCGCGCATGCTGATCGGGCTTCTCGATTCCCTGCGGCAGACCGCGCCGGTGCTCCTCGTCGAACATGACATGGATGCCGTCTTTGCCCTCGCCGACAGGATCTCGGTTCTCGTTGACGGTCGCCTCATCGCCACCGGACAACCCGATGCGATCCGATCCGACGACACGGTGCGTGCCGCCTACCTGGGCGTGGAACACCCGTGACACGGCTCCTTGACATCCAGAACCTGGAAGCCTGGTACGGACCGGCCCAGGCGCTCTTCGGTGTCGATCTTGACGTCGCCGCCGGAGAGGTGGTGGCTCTCATGGGACGCAACGGCATGGGCAAGACGACGACCATCAGGGCACTGTGTGGTCTCATGAGACCATGCCGGGGGACGGTCCTCCTTGAAGAGCAGGACGTTCTCGGCGCCCAGCCCCACCACATTGCCCGCTCCGGCATCGGCCTGGTTCCCGAGGGACGCCGGTGCTTTGCGAACCTGACGGTCCACGAGAACCTCGTGGTGGCGGCCAGGCGGGGCGCGTGGGACATGCCGCGCATCCTGGAACTGTTCCCGGCCCTGGAGCCGCATCTTTCCCGGGATGCGTCGACCCTCTCCGGGGGCGAACAGCAGATGCTGGCGATCGGCCGTGCCCTCATGACCAATCCGAAGCTCCTCGTCATGGATGAAGCGACCGAAGGCCTGGCTCCCACGGTGCGCCGCGACATCTGGCGCGCCATCGCCATCCTGAAGGGCACGGGCCAGTCGATCCTTCTCGTCGACAAGGTCGTCGGCGATCTCCTCGCCAACGCCACCCGTTGCGTCATTCTCGAAAAGGGCCGCACCGCCTGGCGCGGCAGCCCCGCCGAACTCGACGACGCCACCCTCCATCGATACCTTGGAGTCTGACGCATCCTCAATGCGCTGTTCGAGCCCTTCCACCCGCATGTCTAGTGGGGTATACCGGATTGGACGCTCACTCATTCCGGATTGGACGGCACTTCATGCCGAATCGGACGGCCCAGATCCACCCCTTCGTGCCCCGGCACGCCGAAGCTCCGGTTCGCCTGGCGCTCACCGACACGCGTATCGTCGCCATCGTCGGACCGCGGCAGTCCGGCAAGACGACGCTGGCACGGCGGATCGCCGAAGATGACGGCCGCACGTTCGTCACCCTGGATGATGACCAGTCCCGGCGCTTCGCCAGGGACGATCCCGTCGGGTTTGTCCGTGGCCTGCAACCTGCCGTAATTGACGAGATCCAGCGCGCACCCGAACTCATTCTGGCAATCAAGCGCGAGGTTGACGAGAATCCCTCTCCGGGTCGTTTCCTGTTGACGGGATCCGTCGATCTCTTCAAGGGAACGATCTCTCCGGATTCCCTGGCCGGCCGCGTCGAGACCATCGAGCTCCTGCCGTTTTCTCAAGCAGAGCTCGCCGGTACTGGACCGTCCCGCTTCCTTGACCGCGCATTTGCCGGCGATTTCCCGGGCATCGGGGAGACGGGAGCCTCCGCGGACCTCCTCGACCGGGTTGTGGCCGGGGGCTTTCCCCCGGCCCTCATCCGCACGACGCCGGCACGGCGCCGTGCCTGGCTCAACGCCTATGCGCGCGCGCTTGCCGAACGCGATGTTGCCGACATTGCTCCGATCGGGGGGCGCGATGAACTGGTTCGCCTGACCCAGCACGCCGCAGTGTCCACGGGCCAATTGCTCAACATGTCCAGCCTTGGATCGCATCTTGGTGTGGATGGCAAGACCGTGGACCGCTGGCTCGTGCTTCTCGAACGCATGTTCCTGCTCCGGCGCATTCCCGCCTGGCACAACAACAATCTGAAACGGCTCGTCAGGACACCGAAGCTGCATTTTCTGGATTCCGGACTTCTCGCATCGCTCCGGCGTACGGACGCGGCCGCAATCGCGAGGGACCGCCAGACTCTGGGTCCACTTCTGGAGAGCTTCGTCTACGCAGAACTTGCCAAGGCCACGACCCCCGACCACGACCAGACAACCGTCAGCCACTACCGCGACAAGGACGGGATTGAGGTCGACTTCATCCTGGAGCGTTCGCCCGGAGACATCGTCGGGGTTGAGGTCAAGGCTGCGGCAACGGCGCTCCCCCGGGACTTCAGGGGACTGCGGCGTCTCAGGGATGCCCTCGGTGACGGGTTTGCCTGCGGCATCGTTCTTCACGATGGCGAGCGCATCCAGCGGGTCGGCTCCAGGCTCTTCGCGATTCCAGTCCGGCTGCTCTGGGAAGCCTGAAGGCAACGGACCGGTCGATCCCTCTGGTCGACACGGTCTTCGGCGATCTCCTCGCCAATGCGAGTTGTAGCGCCATGCCCGGAACGGGGCGCTACGCCTGGCGTGGCTATCCGGCTGAACTCGTTGACACCTCCCTTCATCGAGAGCCCGGTGTGTGGCGCATTCGTGGTCAGTGCGGTTCAGGTTCCGTCGCGATCGCACTTGTCGCGACGCGTCTCAATCCCGACAATGAAGCAATGTCGGATGCAGCCCAATCGGACCATGAAGCCGCCTCCTCCGGGAGCGACCCCCTCGCCCGGCTTCGCGCCCAGGTTCTGATCCGCTGGAGCGCATTTCCGGAGGCACGGAGAGACGAACTCGACGCGCTGCTCAGCGATGCGCTCGAGCGTGCGGCTGCGGCCGTTCCTGAAGTGCTGACGGTGATGGATCCGGCGAGCCGCCCCCAGCGGCTGCGGCTCGCCACCGTGGTGGAGGCCGCGGACCTCGACAGCTTCTACCACAACGAATGGGCCGAGCTGGCGATCTCCGACGACGGCAGGCTCTTCCTCGTCTACCGCAGGCGCGACGGCGGCGACTACGCGGTCACCTGGTCGCAGGCGACCACGGTTCCCGTGCCCGTCATGCAGAGACTGCCCGACGTGCTGGCTACCGCGATGCTCGAGAGCGATGGTACGGGGAACTGACGGAATGCGCTCCGTTCTCCTGCCATGTCTTGTGCGCTGCCTCGCATCGTCGTGGGCCGGAACCATCGGCACAGAGGTTCAAACGGCGACCAAAGCGCGCCCCGGGCTCGCCGCATGGCTCGCGGGGTGCCTTCTGCTGGTTGCGGCGTATGCCGCAGCCACCGAGGATGGAATTTCCGCCGCCACGGACCATGGCGTCGTCGGCTACATCGAGATTGACGACGTCATCGACCGGTTCTCCGACCGCTACCTCGCCCGCGCCATCGAGCAGGCGCAGGCCGAGGGCGTCGACACGCTTCTCGTGCGCATCGACACCGACGGCGGAGCGGTCCACTACGCGCGCTCCATGTTCAAGCGCATCCTTGATCTCGAGGCGGACGGAATCCGGACTGTCGCCTTCATCGACTTTCGCGCGATTTCCGCCGGCGCGCTGATCGCCTACGCCCACGAGGAGGTGTACCTCAGCGAGACCGCGTCCATCGGCGACATCGGCGTCGTGTTCCAGTCCCCGGAAGGAGAGATCAAGTACGCCCCGGAAAAGTTCGAGACCGTGGTGCGCACCCTGCTGACACAGGCGGCGGAGCAGCGCGGCTGGAACCGCGGGATGCTGCTCAAGATGACCGCGCACAAGCAGTCGCTCTACCGGGTGACCCCGCCGGACGGGCCAGCTGAGTACGTCATCGAGGACGACCTCCCGGAGTTCCTCGCCGCTCACCCCGAGGTCGACCGCGACGATCCGACTCAGGTCATCGTCTACCGCGGTCCGGATCGCCTGCTCACGCTGACCGGCCTCGAGGCGGTGACGTTCGGCATGGCGACCGGCAACGTCGCCGATCTCGACGCGATGCACGAGCGGCTCGGCGTCACCGCGGACGATGTCGTGGATCTTTCGCCACGGGGAATCGAGCGGGCGGCCTGGGCGCTGTCGCGCTTCGCGCCAATCCTGGCGGGGCTCGCGGTGCTCTTCCTGCTGTTCGAGCTGAAGACACCGGGTGTCGGCCTGTGGGTAGCACTGGCCGCCCTGCTCGGGACGGGGTTCCTCCTCGCCCAGTATTCCCTCGACCTCATCGAGAACATCGAACTGTTGCTGATCGTGATCGGCATTGGCCTCATCGCCCTCGAAATCTACACGACGGTGGGCGGCGGGTTGCTCGCGACATTGGGGGGAGCAGCCGGGTTCACTGGTCTTGTCCTGGCGTTCCTGCCGAACGAGACGACGTTCGACTTCGACGATCCGGTCTTCGTCGATGCGCTGACCGATGCCGCGTTCGGCGGCGCGACCGCGGTGGGCATCGTGGTGGTCGGCACCCTGCTCGCCATGCGGTTCCTTCCGCGCAGCACCGCGCTGCGCCGGCATCTGGCGATGACGGACGAGGTGACCGCGACTAGCGCGGGCACAATCGAGGCCCGTTCCGGCGAGCTGCTGGGCAGGCGCGGCAAGGCGGCCGAGGCGCTGCACCCGGGCGGAACGGTACGGCTCGGCGCAGAGTCGATCCGCGCACGGGCCGAACACGGCGCCTACGTGCCGGCGGGGGCAGCGGTGGAGGTGGTGTCGGTCGAGTTCGGCGAAGTGGTCGTGCGATCGGTGGCCGACGGCAGCGAGGAGACCGATCGTGGATAGCGTCGCCCTTTCGGCAGCGGTCGAAGTCGACTGGCAGGCTTTAGGGCTCTCTCTCGGACTGCTCGTTCTCGCCGTCACACTGCTGGTCCTCGAGATCTTCGTTGTGTCGTTCGGGATCCTGCTGGTCGCCTCGATCGCATCGGCCGGCGCCGCGATCCACTACGCGTTCGCCGCCGCCGAGGTGACCGGCTGGGCCATGACAGCGGCTGTCCCCGTGCTTGCGGTGGTGCTCGGGCGCTGGGGCCTCGGGCGCATCCGCAAATCGCGCCGGCTGGTTCCGAAGAGCGAGATCACGGCTGAAGCGGGCTATCATCATTACGCCGAAGAGGTCGGTGTGCATCCCGGCGCGGAAGGTCTTATGGTGACCCGGGCGCGGCCTTCGGGGCGAGCCCGTTTCGCCGGCGGGGAATGCGACGTGCAGGTGCAGAGCGGCAGCCTGGGACGCGGCGAAAAGGTGGTGGTGCTGCACATCGATGGTCCCATCGTGTTCGTCGCTCCAGCGACGGACAAAGAACCACGCGACGTCACGTCGTGACCTGAGGAGGCAAGACGCCATGTTTTTCGACTTGAATCTCATATTCGCGATCGTCATCGCCCTGATCGCGATCGTGTTCTTCGTGTTCCTCTGGAGCGCCTTCTGGCTGTGGTGGCAATCGATTCTCTCCAACGCGACGGTGAGCCTGCTCCAGATCATCTTCATGCGCTTCCGCAAGGTGAAACCCTCGGTCATCGTGACGGTGCGGATCACCGCGAAGAAAGCAGGCATCGATCTCTCAGGCGACCAGCTCGAGGCCCACTACCTCGCCGGCGGCAACGTCGCGCGCGTGGTGCAGGCACTCATCTCGGCACACAAGGCCAACATCACGCTGGACTACGACCGCGCCTGCGCGATCGATCTCGCGGGGCGCGACGTGCAGGAGGCCGTCGGCACCTCGGTCAACCCCAAGGTCATCGACGTGCCCTCGGGACAGATGGCGCGCAACACCATCGACGGCATCGCCGGCGACGGCATTCAGCTCAAGGTCAAGGCACGGGTCACGGTGCGCACCAATCTCGACCGCCTTGTCGGCGGCGCGACCGAGGAGACCATCGTGGCCCGGGTCGGCGAGGGCATCGTCACCACCATCGGTTCATCGGAAAACCACATGTCGGTGCTGGAAAACCCCGACCGCATCTCCAAGGTGGTGCTGGAGCGCGGCCTCGATTCCGGCACCGCGTTCGAGATCCTCTCGATCGACATCGCCGACATCGATGTCGGCGACAACATCGGCGCGCGCCTGAAGATCGACCAGGCGGAGGCCGAGAAGCAGGTAGCCCAGGCCCAGGCCGAGCGCCAGCGCGCACTCGCCGTCGCGAGGGAGCAGGAAATGGTCGCGCTGGTACAGGAGAACCGCGCCAAGGTGGTCCTCGCCGAGGCCGAGGTTCCCAAGGCGATGGCGGACGCGTTCCGGGCCGGCAACCTCGGCGTGATGGACTACTACGGCATGCAGAACGTCATCTCGGACACCCGGATGCGAACCAGCATCGCGGGCGGCGGCGATGACGCAGCACCAACGCAGGAGGGATGACGCGTGGAGGTATTCGATCACCGAACCGCGAATCGCCTTCTCAAGGAGCGCCTGGAAGGCTCGGGAGGGTAGAGGCATGGCGGGTCTGAGAGCGTGGTTCCGGCAAGTCGCCCAGGCCGTTGAGGAAGAGGTCGCCAAGCAGCGCGGCGACAGCCTGAAGGCCCGTCCAGGGTACGGTACCTACGGCAACGAGGAACCGGAGCCGGATGCGGTGTGGGAGTCGGAAAGGGAAACCGGGCGGGCGCCGCCGCAGCCGTGGAGGGCGGAGACGGTGCGGAGCCCCTGGAGCCGCAACGCTCCGGAAAGCCCGGCGCCAGCGAGCGCGACGCGACGCGCGCCCGAGATGCGTGGTGCACAACACCCCGGCCACTCTTCCTGGGACACGAACGGGTTACGAGAGTCCCAGCCCTACGCTCATGCTTCCCCCACCGACGCAGTTATGGCGCGCATACGCGCGCGCCTGGGCACCCCGGATGCACTGCGCGAGGCGTTCGTGATCAAGGAGATCCTGGACCGGCCCCTGGCACGGCGCCGCACAAGGTAGTCCGGTTTCACAAAGCCGGGGCGACCGCTCGCCCTCAGGATTTCAGAGGACTGCGAGGTCTCGGGAACACCCTCGGCGACGGGTTTGTCTGCGGCGCCGTCATTCGTGATGACGAACACATCAAGCAAGCTGGGTCAGGGTCTTCAAAGCCTTGGGCCGTGCACGCGCACTGCGTTGTCGTCTTGCCCGCACACGAGGTTTCTCCAGTCCCGGACAGCGTCGGCTTCAACGTCCTGCGAGCGAAGGATTGGTCAAGCCGTCCGGTCGAGAAACACGCGTGGCGACCATATCTCGACCGGCCCGTATCGCGGCTGTGAGAAGTCCCGTGTGTTGCCGGTGATCAGGATCGCACCGCCGGCCGCGGCGGTTGCCAGACAGACCTCGTCGTCGGGATCGCGCAGACCGAACATGAGGCTCGCCGGCTCGACTGTGACGGCCAGCCGCTCGATCTCTCCGATGACGAATCTCAACGTGTCGCGATGAGGCGCTTGGCCAGGGCGCTCGGCGACAGCTTCGTATTCCGAGAGGATGGGCACCGACAGGACGACCTCGTGATGTCGCACGACCTTGTCAATGACCTCGCGGCACACGCCGTCGACTCGCGCTGCCGCCACCACGAATTTGCAATCCGGCACGACCCTCATGTTTCGCGGGCACGACGCTCACGGCGAGACGCGGATATCTCCTCGACCGTGTCCTTCATGATCTCGTCTTCGGTGAGCCCGCGGTCACGAGGCGAAGGCCGGGCCGCAGCAAGCCTCGCGGCAATTCGGTTGGCCGCCGTGATCCTGTCCACCACGTCCTTGGGCCTTAGCAGGATTCCGTCGCCGACGAGGGTCGCCTCCATGAGGTCGCCTTCGCGAAGATCGATGTCCTTGCGCAGTCCGGCCGGAATGGTGACCTGGAACTTCGATTTCACAGTGACGAGCGGCATGGAATTCCTGCAAGGCAGTCGTCGAAAAGTTTGAAATTCTTACCAGCGTCTTGCCGGAGTTGCAATGGGTTGTGAGTCGCCGCCATAGCGGGCGAATCGAAGTCCGGCATGGCGGCTCTGAGAACATGGTTCCGGGAGTTCGCCCAAGCCGTGGGGAAACTCGCCAGGCAGCGCGGCAACGGCCTGAGGGCCCGCACGGCACCTGCGACGCAGCAGCGGCAACATCGGATAGGAATGGTGCGCCGGGGTGGAGGTCAGTCGTGCAGCAGGACCAGGTCGGTGTCGTGGACGTGAAGCGCTACGGCGTCGCCCTTGGCGGGATTCTGACGGGGAGGCAGGAGGAGCCGCAGGGCGACGTCTGCGAGACGTACATGACAGCGCCGGCGGGTTCCCTGGAAGACGACATCCTCGACAACCGCCTCGC
>JAPPGE010000065.1 GCA_028821455.1 bacterium
CTGAATCCTCAAAACCAAAACGTCACCAACTCTTCAAAAGCGATTCCCCTGGCTGCAGACGCGGACCTCCATCGCGCCCCTTTTCATTCCCCGCGCATTTCTCTACATCGTGAGGCTGCTGCGGCCGACCGGACCTGAATGAACGAACTTTCCCTCTCCCATGGGCTTGCCTTTTGCGACCTCTACAGTCGTGAAGGGCTCGTGCGTCTTGACCACGCCTTCAGCGAGGCGTTGCGGCGTCACGATGTAGCTCTCTTCAACCGGTTGATGAGCGCCCGGACGGCCCCTGGGGACCTCTCCGACAGGGAGCACTCCGACCTCCTCGTCGATCTTGGCCCCTTTGTGGAGGATTTCATCGGCGATCTCTTCCGGGTGACCGGCGACCTCGATCGCCAGCGCGTGGCGAGCCGCGATCTCGACCCAGTCTACCAGTGCAAGCTTGTCTTCGTGCGTCGGCGCGCCGCACGCGTCCGGCTCGCGGAAGACCTCGATGCCATCGATGGCGAGGCCCTCATGCGCGAGGTCGAGGCGCTGATCGGCGGGAACTTCGACGAGCTTGAGTTCTCGCGGGCCGTTCTCGGCTGGCTCGGGGACGAATTGGGCCACGCGGACGAGATCGCCTGTGCTGAACGATTCGCGGCCTGGGCCACACGTTCGCGTGCCGGAATGTTGCGGTATCGAAAGAGTGCCCTCTTCCGCCTGCCCCAAAGGACGGACCCCGACAGCCTGGTGCCGGTGGTCACCGAGGTGAAGGACGGCGTCACCATGCTTGCCGCCCCGCCTGAAGACCTGCGCACCAGGGAAGGTTTCGCGTTGACCGACCGGGGCATGGATCTCGCACAGGCGATGGCGCACGCCAACTACTGCATCTTCTGTCACAACCAGGGCAAGGACAGCTGTTCGAAGGGTCTGCTGGAGAAGCAGGGCGCGTCCTTCCGCACCTCGGCCCACCGCATTCCCCTGGCCGGGTGTCCTCTCGACGAGAAGATCAGCGAAATGAACCTGCTGAAGGCCCGTGGCCACGGCCTTGCTGCTCTCGCCGTCGTCATGATCGACAATCCACTCGCCGCCGCCACGGGCCATCGCATCTGCAACGACTGCATGAAGGCCTGCATCTACCAGAAGCAGGAACCTGTCGACATTCCGCAGGTCGAGACCCGTACGCTGAAGGACGTCCTGGCCCTGCCCTGGGGATTCGAGATCTACAGCCTGCTGTCCCGGTGGAACCCCCTCAACCTGACGCACCCCGTGCCCCGCCCGTCGTCCGGACGCCGCGTTCTGGTGGTGGGCACTGGCCCCGCCGGGTTCAGCCTTGCCCACTATCTGCAGAACGACGGCCACACGGTCGTGGCCATCGACGGGCTCAAGATCGAACCCCTCGATCCCGATGTCTCCGGCATCGACATCTTCGGCAACCGCAGGGCATTCCGGCCCATTCGCGACATCGCGGAACTCCACGAATCCCTCGACGACAGGGTGATGGCGGGATTTGGCGGCGTGGCCGAGTACGGCATCACGGTTCGCTGGGACAAGAACTTCCTCAAGCTGATACGCCTGCAGCTGGAACGCCGTTCGTCGTTCCGGATGTACGGAGGTGTGCGTTTCGGCGGCACGGTGACCATCGAAAGCGCCTTCGCCATGGGCTTTGACCATATCGCGCACTGTGCCGGAGCCGGACGTCCGCAACTCATCGACATGCCCAACGCCCTCGCCCGGGGCGTTCGCATGGCCTCCGACTTCCTCATGGCGCTGCAGCTGACGGGCGCCGCCAGGCAGGTGTCGATCGCCAATCTCCAGCTTCGCCTTCCTGCCGTCGTCATCGGCGGAGGGCTGACAGCCATCGACACGGCGACCGAGGCCCTTGCCTACTACCCACGCCAGGTCGAACGGTTCCTCGAACGCTACCGGATTCTCGTTTCCGAATTCGGTGAAGAGCATGTGCGGGCATCGTGGAGCGAGGAGGAGGCTGTCATCGCCGACACCTTCATGGATCATGCGAGGACCCTCGCCCGGGAGCGCCAGGAGGCGGCCAGGGACAACCGCGAACCGGATCTTCTGGGCCATCTCGATTCGTGGGGCGGGGTCACCATCGCCTACCGTCGCGACCTGACCGAGGCACCGAGCTACCGTCTCAACCACGAGGAGGTGGCACTCGCCCTCCAGGAAGGAATCCGCCTGGCGCCGGGGATGGTTCCGGTTGCTGTCGAGGTCGACCGGCACCGCCACGTCAGCGGGGTCCGCTTCTCGGACAGCGATGGCAGCGAGCACTCACTCGAAGCCCGCGCCCTCCTGGTGGCCGCCGGGACCCGTCCGAATACCGTCCTGGCGCGGGAATCGAATGTCGTGTCGATGGACGGCCGGTTCTTTCAGGCGCTCGACCACGACGGCAGGCCTGTCACGCCCGAGGCGAGCGTCAAGCCGGACAAGGCCCACGTCCTGATGCACACGGACGGGGAAGGTCGGGGGGTGAGCTACCACGGCGATCTCCACCCGAGCTTTGCCGGGAACGTCGTCAAGGCGCTCGGTGGCGCCAAGCGTGCGTGGCCGGTGATCTCGGACATGCTGGGCGCGCTGGGCCGTCTCGCAAAACAGGACAGCGAGACCTTCTTCCAGGACCTCGACTCCCGGTTCATCGCCCGCGTCACTCGGGTGACAAGACTGACGCCCACCATCATCGAGGTCGAGGTCGAGGCGCCGGAGGCCGCGAGAGCCTTCCGCCCGGGCCAGTTCTATCGCCTGCAGAACTTCGAGGCCTGCGCTGCGCGGGGCCGGGACGGCACGCTGCTGGCCATGGAGCCGCTGGCCATGACCGGTGCAGGCATCTCGGCGGATGCCACCAGGATCAGCATCATCGGTCTCGAGATGGGCGGATCCTCCGACCTGATGGGGTATCTCGAACCCGGCGAGCCGGTCATTCTGATGGGCCCCACCGGCAGCCCGACCGAGATTCCCGCAGCCGGAACCGTTCTCCTGGTAGGCGGAGGTCTCGGCAACGCGGTTCTCTTTTCAATCGGTCAGGCGATGCGCCGGGCCGGCTCGCAGGTGCTCTATTGTGCCGGGTATCGCAAGGTGGTCGACCGTTACAAGACCGACGAGATCGAGGCTGCGGCGGATGCCGTGATCTGGGCCTGCGAGGAGACACCGGGATACCGCGCGGCGCGACCGCAGGACCGCAGCTTCGTCGGCAATGTCGTTGAGGCTCTCGTTGCCTACCAGGAAGGACGGCTCGGCGAACGGCCCATCGATCTTGGCGACGTCGACCGCATCATCTCCATCGGCTCGGACCGCATGATGGCCGCCGTCAAGGCAGCGCGCTCGGGCGCTCTCAAACCCTGGCTCAAACAAGATCATGTTGCCATTGCCTCCATCAACAGCCCCATGCAGTGCATGATGAAGGAGGTCTGTGCGCAGTGTCTGCAGCCGCACGTCCATCCGCGGACCGGCGAGCAACGCCCGCCCGTGTTCTCATGCTTCAATCAGGACCAGCCAATGGACTGCGTCGACTTTGGTGGCTTGAGTGAACGCCTCCTGCAGAACGGTGTTCAGGAAAAACTCACCCGCCTGTGGGTCGACCGGACCCTTGCAGGTCTCTCCCTTTCCAGACCCGGGGAACAGTCATGAAGGTTCTCATCGTCCTGACTCATCCCAGGAGGGATTCCCTGACCGGCCAGATCGCCGATGCCGTCGCCGCCGGCCTGAATGAGGCCGGACACCAGACCGAGATTGCCGACCTCTACGGCGAGGGTTTCGAACCGCTGCTGATGCCGGAGGACGAACCGGACTGGGGACGCGAGGACAAGGTCTACAGTGATGCCGTGCGCCGGGAAATGGAGCGTCTGGATCGCAACGAGGCCATCATCCTCGTGTTCCCCATCTGGTGGTGGTCGTTTCCGGCCATGCTGAAGGGCTGGGTCGATCGCGTATGGAACAAGGACTATGCCTATGGCTCCGAGAAGCTCGGCCACCGCAAGGCGCTTGCCGTCGGTCTGTCTGCCTCCGATTCAGAAGGCTATGCGACAGCCGGCCAGGATGTCGCCATAGAGACGGAGATTGTGAAAGGGGTCTTCCAGTACTGCGGCATCGACGACGCCGGCTTCATCTTCCTTCACCATTCGACCGACGGCGGCAGCCGGGCCACGGACATGATCCGCGAAGCCCGCGACATCGGCCGCACCTTCGCCTGAGATCATCAATGCATGATCGGCGCCGGGCCTCCGCCTGATCATCCGTGACCAGTTCTCCACGCCTGGGCGGCCTCCATATTCAGCGGCAGGATCTCGAGGGCCGGCGCTCTCCAGTGGATGACGGCTCAGATTGCCCCGGGGCCACTGGCATGACAGGGCGTTCGGCAGCGAGGTTGCTGCTGTGTACCGAGCGGCGCCGAAAGGCGGCTACAGGATAAATCGCCCCAGATCCGTGTTTCTCGCCAGGTCGCCCACTCTCTCCTCGACGAACGCGGCGTCGATGACGACGGTGTCGCCGCTGCGATCGGGTGCCGTGAAGCTGATGTCCTCCAGGAGTTTTTCCATGACGGTGTGCAACCGGCGGGCACCGATGTTCTCCACGGTCTCGTTGATCTTTGCGGCAAGGTCGGCAAGAGCGTCGATCGCCACCTCGTGAAAGTCGAGCACGACGTCTTCTGTCGCCAGAAGCGCGGTGTACTGGATGATGAGGCTGTTCTCAGGCTCGGTCAGGATGCGCCGGAAGTCGTGCCGGTCGAGGGCCTGGAGTTCGACGCGATTCGGCAATCGTCCCTGAAGCTCCGGCAACAGGTCGGAGGGCTTGGCGAGATGGAAGGCTCCCGAACAGATGAAGAGGACATGGTCGGTCTTCACGGATCCATGCTTGGTGGCGACCGTCGTCCCCTCGATAAGAGGCAGCAGGTCGCGCTGTACGCCTTCGCGTGAGACATCGGCGCCGGCCCGCTCGTTCCGGGCGGTGATCTTGTCGATCTCGTCGATGAAGACGATGCCGTTCTGCTCCACGGCCTCGATCGCCGCGCGGACCACCATATCCTCGTCGAGAAGCTTGTCGGATTCCTCGGCCATCAGGACATCGTGGCTCTCAGCAACCTTCATCTTGCGCCGGTGCGTCTGGTTGCCCATCATCTTGCCGAAGACATCGTTGAGATTGAGCATGCCCATCTGGGCGCCCGGCATGCCGGGGATGTCGAAGGTAGGCAACGTACCGGCGCCGGCGTCCTGAAGATCCAGCTCCACCTCCTTGTCGTCGAGGTCCCCGTGACGCAGCCGATCGCGCATCTTGTTGCGGGTCTCCTGGCTTGCCTTGTCACCGACCAGGGCATCGATGACCCGTTCCTCCGCGGCCAGTTCCGCCCGCGCCTCGACCTCCTTGCGCATGTCCTCACGGGTGCTGGTGATCGCGGTCTCCACGAGATCACGGACGATCTGCTCGACATCGCGTCCGACATATCCGACTTCGGTGAACTTGGTCGCCTCGACCTTGAGAAAGGGCGCATTGGAAAGTCGGGCAAGGCGACGCGCAATTTCGGTCTTGCCGACACCGGTGGGCCCGATCATCAGGATGTTCTTGGGCAACACCTCTTCCTTGAGATCATCCGGCAGTTGCTGGCGGCGCCAGCGATTGCGCAGGGCGATCGCAACCGCCCGTTTGGCATCGGTCTGGCCGATGATGAACCGGTCGAGTTCGGAGACGATCTCACGGGGAGAGAACGATGTCATCAGGGCCTCCGTACAGTCTTGCCAGGAGCGTGACAAGGAAAGTCACCCTGCATCCAGCACCTCCAGGGTGACTTGACGGTTGGTGTAGATGCAGATGTCGGCGGCGATCTCCAGACTCCGGCGGGCGACCTCTTCGGCAGAGATCCCGTCGATCGTGAGGAGTGCGCGGGCCGCCGCAAGGGCATAGTTGCCGCCCGATCCGATTCCGATCAGGCCGTCCTCGGGCTCCAGAACATCGCCCGTACCTGAAACGATGAGGGAGACCGACCGGTCGGCAACCGCCATCAGGGCCTCCAGGCGCCTGAGATAGCGATCGGTGCGCCAGTCCTTGGCGAGTTCGACGCAGGATCTCGCCAGTTGTCCCGGATGTCGTTCGAGCTTTTCCTCAAGCCTTTCGAACAGGGTGAAGGCGTCGGCAGTCGCGCCCGCGAATCCGGCCAGGATGGAACCCGACCCCAACCGCCGGACCTTGACGGCGTTGGCCTTGACCACGGTATCTCCCATGGATACCTGGCCGTCACCGGCCACGACGACATGATCGCCGCGGCGCACCGAGAGGATGGTGGTGCCGTGCCAGGGATAATTCGCCATCACATTGCCCATCCGGATGTCATGGGTTGCTATGTGGCACCCGATCACCACGGATCAAGGGACCCGGCCCGATTCCTCCTCCCCCGGCACATCTTCAGCGAAGCTGTCGAATCAGACGCCTGGTGTGCTACATGACATGCCGACACGGACACATGACACGATCCATGCACGAGCTGTCTGTGGCGCCGATGATGAACTGCACGGACCGTCACGCCCGCGCCTTTCTCAGGTGTGTCACGAAGCATACCCGCCTCTACACGGAGATGATTGTCGCCGACGCGGTGGTTCGCGGAGACCGCCAACGGCTGCTCGCCTTTGACGAGACCGAACATCCCGTGGCCCTGCAGATCGGCGGCTGTGATCCGGGAACACTGGCCGTCGCGGCGCGGATTGGCGAGGACTTCGGCTACGACGAGATCAATCTCAATGTCGGCTGCCCCTCCAGCAGGGTCCGCTCCGGCCGGTTCGGCGCCGCGCTGATGGCCCATGCCGGTCTCGTGGAGGCCTGTGTGGCGGCCATGCGGGATGCGGTCTCGGTGCCGGTTACGGTCAAGTGCCGCATCGGCATCGACGCCATGGACGAGGAAGGGACGCTCGCCGCATTCATGACCACGGTGGCAGGAAGCGGCTGCACCACCTTCATCGTGCATGCCCGCAAGGCCTACCTCAACGGCCTGTCACCAAAGGCGAACCGGGAGGTACCGCCACTGCGCCACGATGTCGTTCACGACACCAAACGCAGGTTTCCCGACTTCGACATCATCATCAACGGTGGAATCCGGGATCTCGCCTCGGCGTCGCACCATCTCGACCATGTCGATGGCGTCATGATTGGTCGCGCTGCCTACCGGTCACCCTACATGCTGGCCGAGGCAGACCGGCTGATTTTCGGCATCGATGAGGCGCCCATGGAACGCTGCGGCATCGTCCTGTCGTGGCTGCCCTATCTCGAGGAACATCTGGCCAAAGGCGTGCCGCTCGCCCGCATGAGCCGCCACATGACCGGTCTCTACCACGGAGAACCAGGTGCAAGGACCTGGCGCCGTCTGCTCACCGAAGGGGCCTCGAGGCCGTCAGCGGGCGTGACCACGATCCGGGAGATCCTTGAGCGGGTCGAGGACGGCCGTCAGGCGCCGGCTCACGCGGGGGCATGGCAACAGGCCTGAAGCTTGTTGCCGTCGTGGTCGCGCAGATAGGCGCCATAGTAGTGTTCGTGGTAGTGGGGTCGCAGGCCCGGTGCGCCTTCGTCCGTCGCCCCGAGGGCGAGCCCGCGTGAGTGGAAGGTGTCGACCGCCTCCCTTGACGGCGCCAGGAAGGCCGCATGGGTGCCGTTCCCTGCCGTGGCGTCCTCCTCATTGTACGGCCGGCAGACAAAGAATCCTGACTTCTCGCCGGCGGGCCCATAGCCGGCGAATCCGTGTTCGGGTAAAGAGAGCAACCGGACGACGCCCAGCGGCTCCAGTATGGCGTCGTAGAACCGAAGGGCACGTTCCAGGTCATTGGTGCCGAAAGTGATGTGACTGAACACAGCGCTACCTCCCCAGTTCGTTCATCGCCTGATCCATTGACGCGACCAGCGCGTCGGCGTGGCTGCGCTGAAAGACCATCGGTGGGCGAATCTTGAAGACATTGCCGAATCGTCCCTCCCTGCCAACCAGAACACCGAGTTCCCGCATCCGGTTCTGCACCGCCACCATGCCTTGCGGATCCGGTTCCCGGGTGTCGCGGTCCCGGACGATCTCGACTCCCGTGATAAAGCCGTGGCCACGCACGTCCCCGATCATGGGATGGCGGTCCATGAGACCCTTGAGACCGGCCTTGAGGTAGCCGCCTGTCGTTCGCGCGTTGTCGAGCAGGTCCTCGCGCTCGAGAACATCGAGGACGGCAATGCCGGCGGCACAGGCGACCGGATTGCCGCCGAAGGTCGAGAAAAGTCCCAAGGCCCGGGAAAACTCCTCGAGTATTGCAGCGGTGGTCACGACCACACCGAGCGGAAAACCGTCGCCCACCGGCTTGCCCAGAGTGACGATGTCAGGCTCCATCCCGTGATAATCGAATCCCCACATGTGCGTACCCGGACGGCCGAAACCGTACTGCACCTCGTCCGCAACGATCATGCCGCCGGCGGTGCGCACCCTCGTCGCAACGTCCCGCAGGTATCCGGCGGGCACATCGGGAATACCGTTGGAGCAGAACGAGGTGTCCACCATGAAACAGGCCGTCCCGAACCCCGCGTCCTCGAGTTCTCGGATGGCCCGGTCGACATCGGCGGCATAGAAGGCTGCGGGGTCGACGCCCCCCTCAACCCGGTTGCGGTAGGGATCCGGCGACACCAGTGTGCGCACGTGCGGCGCCATCGCTTCTGGTTGTTCAGGCGAAAGATGACTGATCGCCTCGGTGATCCCGTGATAGGCATCCTCCATGACAATGCCGCCGCGGTTGCCGGTGAGCAGTGTGGCGATACGCCAGGCAATGTCGTTGGCCTCGCTTCCCGAATTCACCATGATCGCGCAGGTGAGATGGTCGGGCATCGTCGCCTGCAGCCTTTCGGCATAGTCGGCGAGGATACGGTAGACGTATCGCGTGTTGGTGCCGAGTGCCGCCGCCTGACGGGATATGGCGTTGACCACGTGCGGATGGCAGTGGCCGACACTGGGAACGTTGTTGTAGGCATCGATGAAGGCGCGCCCGTTGGCGTCGTAGAGTATGGCGCCTTCGCCTCTCTCGACATGCAGGGGCCTTTTGTAGAAGAGACTGAGGCGCCGGCCGAGCCACCGGTGGCGCCGCTCAAGTTCGTGGTCGAGCGCATCCGACTCCGGCGTCGTCACCGTGCCTTTCGGACAACGCTGCGGCATGCGCAAGGCATCGCGGAATGTGACCGTGGCGGCGTCGGGACCGGTCTGGAACATGGTGTCGAGGGCTGCAAAGACGCTCAGGTCATATCCGGGCATGTACGGTGGAGAACCGAGGCGCGCCACGGCCCTGCGCGCCACGATGACCGCGCCGATGGCAAGGCGGGCAGCGACCATGTCGAAGAGGGCGTCGACCTCGTCTTCGCGCAAGGCGAGCACCGAATCGAACCCGATCGCGACGTCGATGATGTCATCAAGGGGCCGGTCCGAACCAAGGGCATAGTTGTCGCATGCCAGGGCAACTTCGGTGACCACGGGGCCATGCATCATGTCGCCGAAGTCAATCACGCCGACGGGTTCGTCCGGCGCGTCCTCACGGGCGACGACATTGTTCCGGTTGGCATCGTTGTGAATGACCTGGCTGCGGAAATGGTCCCAGCGGGGCAGGACGTTGCCGATGAAGCGGTCGAGCGCGGTGTCCACGAGTTCGCGCGACGAACGTTGTGCGATGTCGCCTGTATGGACGCGCAGCTTCGGCGCCTGGCGGATATCCCACAGCAGTGTATGCCGGGCGGCCGGGTGGAAGAAACCTTCGAGAGCACGATCGAGGCGCGCCACCAGGGTCCCCAGACCGTGACGCTGCCGGCGCGTCGAGGGAAACGAATCAACGCTCATCCCTGGAACCCAGGTCAGCAGGCGCACGATGCTCTCGCGGCCATCGGGCGCAGTGGCCCTGGCAAAGGGTTCGCCGGTGAGGGTGGGCACCACCTGCGGCACAAGGATGTCCGGAGCCGTGACGGCGATGTGGCGAAGCGCGGCATTCTGGAAATCGACGACCGACGCCTCTTCCTCCGGATGATGAAACTTCAGGATCCAGCGGTCATCGCCGCTTGTGAGAAGAAAATTCTGATCCCGGTCCGAGTCGAGCGGACGGTACTCGCCCTCGACACCGAAGAGACGGCTGGAGATGCCAGCAAGCGCGGTGTCGGGAAACCCCGGAAGGTCGGTGACAAGGTACTTGATGTTCTCGTCGCGTCCGCTCATCGATCCTCGTGTCCTGTTGCCGGCCCGCCGGAGTGTGTCGCGACGTACCGCAACGATCAAGACATGGTGGCTTGCGGCGTCATGCTCTTCGCGCCAAGGTTGGCCAAACATTCGGGGAGTGTCGCGGCATGCGTCCAGACCGCAATCAACCCGTCGATGCATCCGTTGTTCCGCGATTCGGCGATATCCCGACATTCATGCGCCTGCCCCACACGCGCCATGCGGACGGCCTCGACATCGCCCTCGTCGGCGTTCCCTGGGACGGCGGCACGACCAACCGAGCCGGCGCCCGTCATGGACCGCGCGAAATCCGCAACCAGTCGAGCCTGATGCGCAAGGTGCATCACGTCTCCCGCCTCGCGCCCTATGATCTCGCCCAGGTGGCGGATCTCGGCGATTGCCCGGTCAATCCCATCGATCTCATGGATTCACTGGCGCGGATCGAGCGTTTCTACCGGACGATCCACCAGGCAGGCGCGCTGCCGCTGTCTGCCGGCGGCGATCACCTGATCACCCTGCCGATCATGCGCGCCATCGCCAGCGACCGGCCCGTCGGCATGGTTCACTTCGATGCCCACAGCGACACCAACGACCGTTACTTCGGCGACAACCCGTACACTCATGGAACACCCTTCAGGCGAGCGGTCGAGGAAGGCCTTCTCGACCCCCGGCGCACAGTCCAGATCGGTATCCGTGGGTCGATCTACGGCGCCGGTGACATGGCTTTCGCCGAAGAAAGCGGCATGCGCGTCATCTACATGGAGGAGTTCACCGCGACAGGCCCGGAACAGGTCATCCGGGAAGCGCGCCGCGTCGTCGGCGACGGTCCAACATACGTCAGCTTCGACGTTGACGGGCTTGATCCGGCATTTGCGCCTGGAACCGGCACGCCGGAGATCGGCGGCATGACGACACGCGAGGCCCAGGAAGTGGTGAGGGGGCTTCAGGGTCTCGATCTCGTGGGCGGCGACGTGGTCGAGGTGGCGCCACCTTTCGATCCCAGCGGGAACACGGCACTGGTCGGGGCAACCTTCATGTTCGAGATTCTCTGCCTCATCGCCGACCGCGTGGCCCGGAACCGTGGCTGAACCCGCCTTGCCGGCGGACCGCTGGTGGAGTCCCTGGTGCTCGGTGGACGACACGACCATCCTCCATGTGGATCTGGCGCTCTCCCCGGATCGCGAGGAACAGGCTGTCACCCTGCTCGACGAAGCCGAAGGAGCGCGCTGGAAACGCTCTCGCTCGGGTGAGGCCCGGTACGCATTCGCGCTCTGCCGGGCGGCCCTGCGCATCACTCTGGCCGCGCATGCCGGTTGCGACGCGCAAGACCTTTCATTTGGTCATCTGGATCACGGCAAGCCCTTTGCCATCATCGGCGGCAGGCGTTCCGGCATCGGTTTCAACGTGTCGCACAGCGGTGGTCACGGCCTGATCGCCATCGGAGGTGATGACGATCTCGGCGTCGATGTGGAAGAGCGCTCCTTGCATCGTGATTTCGCGGGGCTCGCCCGCCGGGTGTACGGACCGCGGGAACGCCAACGGCTGACCCAGGTCTCCGGCACCGAGCGGATCCACCTCTTCTATCGCCTGTGGACCATGAAGGAAGCACTGCTCAAGGCCACCGGCGCCGGCCTGTCGCTGGGTCCGTCCCGGTTCGAGGTCCCCGAATCGATGCTCGACGGCGCCCGCGCGTGCCTCTTCCGGTTTCCGCACGATCCCTCGCCACCCCTGCGCCTCGTTGACCTCGGAGAGGAACGATTCGCTGCCGCCCTGGCCTCGAGGCCCGGCACACGCGTCCCCTGACTCTCCGGAGACCACGTCATGGCCGTGCCATGCCCGGGGATTCTCGGGACCGGCAATGGATGAAAATGACCACTCCCGGGCGGCACCAGGCTCGAAACGCGCCAGGGTAATCGCTTTTGGATTTTTCATGCAGCGGCACGGATGAGATTGAGCAG
>JAPPGE010000102.1 GCA_028821455.1 bacterium
CGTCCAGGGCCCACAATCAGGCTGTCACTCCCAGTGGTGACGGATGCGGGCTAAGTCCCGGTGAATGCGATGCCGTAGTATTCGGCGCTGTCTCCCTGCGGTCCGACGAACGTGAAGATGTCGGACGAACGCCGGCGGGTTCCCGTTGACGAAGGAAAGGAGACTTCGGCGCCACTCCTGGTCTGGCGGGGCCCTCCGGAATCGAGAATGTAGAGATCCCTCGCAAAGTCGCTGCGGCCATAGTCCCTGGCCGCCCCCGGCAGCGCCGTCATCAGCCTGTACATCCTCATCAGAGGCACCACGCGCCCGCTTACCAGGTCACGGGGCGCCTCGCTCGTGACGTCGCGATAGACGTTGTAGAGCGACTCGAGAAACCTCGCCGACTGGAAACTGGCGGACTTCTGCTGTTCCTTCAGAAGGAGGTCAACCAGAAAGGATGGCCGCACCGTCGACACCTTCTTTCTGTCCACCCGGACCGCCCGCTCCGATGCCAGCACCCGCAGGACCGACGGATAGCATGTGAGAAGGCCATCGCGTTCATGGAGTTTCAGCCCCCCGCCTGAAGCAGCGGCCCTGAATTCCTCCACAAACCGCTTCTCGAAGTAGTCCTGTTCCTCCTCTTCGCCGAAATCCCAGCTCTCGCAGGCGTCCTCCGCCCGCTCGACCAGGTCCGACACCGCGTCATCGAGGCTCTGCCCGGCACGCTTGATGGCAGCAACATTGCCGGTCTGCGCCGCCTTGACCATGGCCCTTGCCTGCGACAGCACGCGCGATGCCGCCTTCACCGCCACCCCGGCCGCAGCTTCCGTTTCCCCAAAGGTATCTTCCAGGCTTTTCACGTCACCTTCACCCGCCCGTGAATTCCGTCGTCCGAGAGACTACAGAGAATGCCTCGATCCGCGCAACAGCACCAACCGCGCTACTTGAGGCGTGCCTTCAAGACAAACGGACATTTCGCGACGTTCTTGACACCGGGTGTCCCGCACCCCTGACCAGCCTGTAACTCAGGCTGCTTGCGGCTCTTTCGCCGGCACGGCCCTGCCAAGGTCGGATGTCATCGGGTTCCAGGCGTGGCGGTCCGTCCACAGACGCGGTGTCAGCTGGACCACGCTCCGGGCGGGATGGGTCGAGACCCGCTGCAGAACATCGACCAGCCACATGCACGAATCGATGCCGTGCAGAAGGCATGTCGACATCAGGCGCTGGCGGTCACGACAGATTCTGCTCCCGCCGCATCCATCACCAAGGAGAGTGACACCCTGACTTTCAGTTCTTGGGCGAAGACGATGGCCATCCTGAGTGGTGCACCGGCTGCCCGGCTGCGCCAGTGCGTGTCGTACGCGGGCAGCAGGTTGGCAGTGCGGAACTTGCTCCCTGAGTGCAGGCCGTGGGCGGCTTTTCCATGGTGATCCAGGCCACGGCCGGCGGTGGCTACGTGGCATGGCGCGCGGCCGGGACGCCTGTCACGGTGCTGCCGACTCCCGGCGTCAGGCGGCCCCGGAACACGGCGAAGAGCCGGCAGCGCCCGGGATCAGTTATGGTCACGATATAGTCTTGATTAAGGGGCAGAGCGGCGACATACTGGCGTGAGTGATCCCCGAGCCGGGAGCGATCCGACATGGAGTTTCCCATCCGCGAGGCAAAGGCACGCCTCTCAGAACTGGTCGCCGCCGCCCGCAATGGAGAGCGCGTGATCATCACGAGGCACGGACGGCCGACCGCCGAACTGGTACGCTGTGACCGGCGCGGCGGAATCGACTTCGGCAAGCTGGAGGCTTTCCGGCAGCGTCACGGGATCGAGGGTGACGGTGACGGCTGGCCGGAGGCATTCAACGACCCTGCCTTCAGCCGGAGCGTTCTGGGTCTCGACGACGAATAGCCCGACGGACCATGCGCATTCTGCTCGACACGTCCTACCTGTTCGACTTCATGGACAGGCCGGGCATGCTCCCGGACTCCGACCGCCGGGTGCTGGCGGCGGGAGGGACGAATTTCTACGTCAGCGCGGTTTCAGTCTGGGAAATGCGTCTCAAGTACCATGCCCGCCACCGGTCGGGTGAGCGCAAGGGCCGCTTCTCCCCGGAGGAGGTTGTCGCGGCACTGGAAGAACAGGACGTGACGTTCCTGCCGATGACCATGCGCCATGCCGCCAGCGAGCTTGAAGTGCCGCTTGACCACAAGGATCCGTTTGACGAGCTGCTGCTGGTCCAGGCCCAGGAAGAGGGCCTGCAGCTGCTTACCGTGGACAGACGCCTGGCTGGCCATCCCCTTGCAGTCACGGCGCAAGGGCTTGCGTAGCCCCATCGGCTCCGGATCGGCGGCCAGCGCGAAGTTTCTTGCATCATGTACCTGTCCCGGCATGCCGTCGCCGGAGATAGATGTAGGTGACAAATGCATGATTCAGTGTAGGCAATGTCCTTGCGAATTGGTTTGGCATCGCCAGCGCCTACCGCGACGCGGCCGTCTCGGGCGCGAGCACGGTCCCGCGGCCCGGCATCCATGCGCTCCTCGAGGGCGCGAGGCGGGGCTCCTTCGAGATCGTGGTCGCGGAGACCCTCGACCGGGTGAGCCGCGATCAGGCGGACGTCGCGGCGCTCTGCAAGCACCTGAAGTTCGCGGTCGTGATGATCGTGACCCTCGCGAAAGGCGAGATCAGCGAGCTGCACGTCGGGCTCAAGGGCACGATGAACGCGCTGTTCTTGAAGGGCCTCGCGGCGAAGACTCGCCGGGGCCCCCGAGGCCGGGTGAAGGCGGGTAAGTCGGGCGGCGGGCGGAGCTACGACTACGACATGGTGCGTCGCCACGACGACGCCGGCGTGCCGATCCGGGCGAACGCAGGATCAACGAGGCGGAAGCGGAGACCTTCCGGCGCATCTTCCGGCAGTTCGCGAACGGGGCCAGCCCGCGCGCGATTGCACAGCGCCTGAACGCGGACGGCGTACCCGCGCCGACGGCGGGCAAGCTCTGGACCGACTCGCCGCTTCGCGGCCACGCGGGGCGCGGCACCGGCATCTTTCACAACGAGCTCTACATCGGCCGGCTGGTATGGAACCGCCAACGCTTCCTGAAGAACCCGGTGACCGGCAAGTGGGTGGCGTGGATCAACCCCCCGGAGGAGTGGATCATCGCGCCGGCACCGGAGCTGCGAATTGTCAATGATGAGTTGTGGCGGACCGCGAAGGCCCGGCAGAGGGAGATTGCCGGGAAGTAAGCCACCGCCATCGCGGCAGGCGCACGCCAACCGGATGAACGCCACCCAGCGGACCCGGCACCTGCTGTCCGGGCTGCTCGAATGCGGCGTCCGCGGCCAAGTCCGTTACTGCTGCTCGAACCACGTTATGACGTGCGCGTGCACCGCCGGCCGGGGCATCCGCCGCGTCGAGATCGAGGAGCGATTGACGGCGGGCATCAAGGACGAACCGATGGCCCCGGAGGCCGTCGCCGAGGCGATGCAGGGGTGCGTGGAGGAGACTCACCGGCTCAGCCGCGCGCGCCATGCGTCGGGCGCTGCCGACCGCCGGGGACGGACGGCCATCGGGAAGAAGTTCCGGACCATGATCGCAGCCATCGAGGAGAGCGGCCAGGTGCGGGGCATGTCCGACCGGCTCCGCGCCGTCGAGCACCCGCCCGAGCGCGGCGAATTCGTCATCGGTCAGATAGTGCGCCTCGAAGCCGGTCTTGCGCCGCTGCAGTCCCTTGTCCTCGCGCCGCGGACCGAGCGCCTCGGCATGCTTCATCATCGACGACAGCGCCGCCAGCGCCCGGTTCGTCGATCCCGCCCGCGTGACCGACAGATCGTCGAACCAGTTGCGCATGTCCTTTGCCGTCACCGCATCGACGCGGCGATCACCGAGCGCGGGCAGGATGTGCCGGTGCACGCCGTCCGCGTGCGCGCCTAGCGTCGCGGGCTTCCAGCGTTCGGCGCAGTCGGCGAGGAACCCCGGCGGGAACGTCCGCTCCTTCGGCACCGGCGTCGGCGAACATCGCCCGCGCCGCGTGCCGCGCGTACTCGACCGTCAACGTGTCGAGCGCACCGATTATCCGCCTGATGACCGAGCCACCCGAGCGCCGGTTCACGATCCAGGTCTTGCGCCCGTTCTGTCGTGCACGCATTCCGGGACCCGGCGCGGCGCTGTCCCACAGCGCGGTCTCGCGCCCGTCCGCAGCGGTGAGCGCGCAAGCGCCTGCCATGGTGATCTTCGTTCTGCACGTTCACCAGGAGGTCATGAGCTACCTCGCCTCACGGGAGGTCAGGCTGTCCGTCCGGTAACGGGCAGCCCAAGCGTTTCGTCTGCTTCCGCGTATGCTCTCAGACATGCCGGATCTCGTCTTCACCAGTTGCTCGGTCGCTTTCCCGACAGTCGAGCTTCTGCCGGCACCCGGGTCGTTCGTTGAAGCCTGCGGGCGACTCAAAGTCCCGCATGTTCCGCAACGAGGAGTTCCGGATGACCTGCAGATGCCACTGCCTGGGCGCACTTCGCGCCAGCTGGGACCGTGCCGGCGCCCGGTCCGCCTGCAGTTCCGGTGCCCTCCTCGACCGCCACGCGGCATCGTGCGCCCAGTGGGACGATGTCGACCGGAGGTCGCTATCGTGGACTGGCGGTCACCGCTTCGCCAGCCGCTGGATTGTGGATTGTCGAGGCGCCTCGAAACTCCTTGGTCAGCAGCGCTGATACTCCGCAGGCCCTGCACGGGGCCACAATCCGGGCGTCGAAGACAGCATTGCCGGTGGCGCCCGCTTCGAGAACCGCCTCGCTCAATCGTCCCGCGAAGCCGGGAGTCGGCGTGAGCGCCGAGGCATTGTCCGTCAACAGCGACCGCGCCAGGGCCTCGCCGGCTTCTGCCGAATTGCGCGGCGGATCGAACGGTCGCCGGTGCGTGACCACGCAAAGGAACTCACCGAGGCACAGCACCGGAATGCTCCGTGCTCTCCCTGAGGCCGCAAGCAACGCCAGGTGCTTGAGACCTGCGCAGCGATTGGGTGATTCGTCATCGATGGATGTGGATGAGAATGTTCGTGTCGACCGCGATCAATGGCGTGCATCCATCACATCGTACAGTGCGGCCGGGCTATCGATATCGACACCAGGCACCGGGCGGCCACCCTTGGTTAGCAAACCCATAGAGGGGGCGTTGTACACGTTCCCCCGGCACACAGTCCGCCCGGCCGCGCCCAACCGGATCGCTGAGCGATTCGACTCTGTCGGCGGCACAGGTCTTTGCGGCGCGTGTGAGGCCATCGTCGAGTTCGACAGTCATCTTCATGAGCGACTGCATCGGCTCTGCTGGCATGGGGTCAATTTCCGCCGCCTCAAAGCATCTGGGCATCATTGTGGTGTTTTCCGCAGCATGGGAACGACGCTGGACATTGACGATCATCTCCTTTTGGATGTCCGGACCGTCGCAGGTGCTATAGTCGACCATGGCTTGTGTTACTCTATGTGGTCTTGTGATCAGGGGTTTCTGACATCGAGCATAGCCCGCGATCCCCGAGACCAGGGCAGATCAATCCGTGAAGTCCAGTGAGGAGACTGAACCAAATGAAGTTCCAGCGAGCGCTCGTCGTCGCAATGGCCGGAGTGGCAATGATTCTCGGCGGGTGTGGCGGCAGCGACCAGGCCGGGTCGTTGCCGCCGATCGAGATCCCGGAGCTTGCGCCCGAGGCTCAATCGTTTCGAGCGCACACGTCGTTCGTCGACCATGTCCTCAGTGTCGCGGTACGCTACCACGACGGCCGATCCCGCACCCTCGATACCGTCCGGCACCGAGAAGCGTCGTGGGGGATTTACCTCCCGCGACCCATGCAGCCGGGCCACTCCAGCCGTGAATGGCTGCTCGCGGAAAACCACTACGAAGGCAGGATTCTGGCCTACGCCACCGTCTCGTGGAACGATGCCGACCCTGCCGACTACCTCGCGGCCGGTTGGTGGTTGACCTACCCGCCTGGTGTTTCCGTTTGGGAGGTCGATTCTGCCACGCGCGGTGTCTTTCTCGATGGCCCGGAACTCGATCCGGCGAACCCGCCTGACCTCCCTGTTGCGGGCACGGCTACCTATCTCGGCGGGATGGGCGGCCTCTATACGTACAACTACGGAGGGGCCTGGGGCGAGTTGGCCGGATCTTCGGAAGTCACGGAGTTTGTGGGACAGATCTCGTTGATCGCCGACTTCGACAATAGCCGCCTCGCCGGCTGCCTTGGGTGCCTTGATCCGATCGAGACCGATCCCGGTCGCCACCTCTATCCCATCCTGACATGGCGGACTCCCGATCCCGCCGCATCGCCGGCTGGCTACGATGTGCACTTTGAGGCCTTGATCGGCGCTGGCGGAACCTTCGAGGATACCGCCATTACCGTGGCGCATCCCGACCGCAACATCGTGAGCGACGCCGGTACGTGGCAGGGACTGTTCTCGAACGTGCCGGATGCGGATGGCAACCCCCGGCGTGTAGTCGGCTCGACCGACGTGCTGTTCGCCGAAGACGACGGTTCGCATGGACGCTTGACGGGGATCTTCGATGCGCTGACACCGGCGACGCTCACGCCACCGGAACAGTAGCGGCGAAGCGCCGCAGGCGAACCATGTCTTCAGCCACCTGTCTCGGCCTGCTACCCGGCATCAAGTTGCGTTCGGGTCTCGCGTTGCAATCTGGCTCACAGCGCATGAAGACGCTACAGGCGCGGGCACGGTTGCCGGGGTCGGTCTCGTGTCTGAGTTGCTGTGCCGAGCTTGCCAGTTCGGACTGTGGGACGATGGTTGGTGCAGCCTGGTCGGCCGCAATGTCGACCTCACAACTGTGGCCCACCCGAAGATCGGGCATGTCGGGATGGCAACTGCCGATTGCCGCTCAGGCCGCGCTCAGCCTGCGTGATGCCGGACAGATCGGTGGCCTCGTGCGAGCAGGTGCGCGCGCTGTCCGGTCGATCCCGACAGTAGTGCCGAACCACTTCGAGAGACGCATCGCGGTAACGACGCCAAGCACGGTCTCGCCTTTCACCAGCGGCTCGATCTGATTCCGGGACACGTTCGAACGTCTATCGACCACGCTCGTGTCGAGCGGCTCAAAGCAGGGTCAGGCGAGCGCCTCACCAGGGTGAGCAGGATGCGTCGGCAACCTCGAGCCTTCTCCCATCAATGGTCATCCACGGTCTCGGCGTCAGCCGGTTTCGGATCAATGCCTACGAAACGGACATGCCTCTGGTCGTTGATGCGGGCCAGGGGCTGGCTGACGTGATCGCCTCTGAGTTCCTCAAGGTGGTTCCCCCGGCGGAAACCCGAGATCCCCAGGAAATCCGGCGGTGCTGATCGTTCTCAGCACGGTGCGTGTCCGCTTGACCAGGTGGGTCGGGGAGCGCTTGCCGTGGCGGTTCCGCGCCGCGTCGGTGGCGAGCCGGATCCGGTGTTTGTGATTGTGGTCAGATATGTATCATGTGCATCATGTCTTGATGCACACCCTCAGGAAGAACGGTGTATCAATGCATCCGGTCATCATGAATTCACTGCGGCATCTCCTCCGGCATGAGAACGACGCTCAACATTGGCGATGAGATTCTCGTGGCGGCCAGGTCGATCGCAGAAGAGCGTAATCTCTTTGTGGAAACGGTGCTGTCCGACCTGACGCGACGCGGACTGAGACTGGACACGACGAATCCGCGAAATCGCCAGGGTTTCCTATGTTCGACGTCTCCCGCGACAGCACAGTGCTGACACTCGATCGCGTGAAGCGTTACGACGGCGAGCTTTGGACCTGTTCTTGGATCTCAGGCTGCGCCTTGCCCTGTCGCAACTGTCGCACTTTCATCATGACCCAGCCCACGTGTGGTTCGAATGGGGAATTCTCATTGGGCTGGACGACCTGCCTGCCGTATTCGCGGTCATCGCCGAGGCTCTCGCGCGGAGCGAGGACGCGCGGATTGCCGGCTTCGGCGTCTTCGGGACAGGGCGCACCCGGCCCGCACCGGTCGGAATCCGTGGAACGGGGAGACACCGGGATTCCACCGTCGGCCGGTGCCGGCGGGAGACGACTGCCGGGCGTGGCGCACCAGGGCGGCGTCGCTCATTCGGAGCGTGGCCGGCCTTGATCTGAATTCCCCGCGTGTGCGGGTGGCCGTCAAGACCAAGGTGGCGGGAGCGGCTGCAAGGCGAGGAGCGGTCGTCAGCGCCGAGACGTTCGTCGCCAACTTGCGCGAAGTGACGCAGCGGTGGCTGGCGACGACCGATCTGACGGCGCCGCACAACCGGACCATGATCATTTGGGACTTGCGGGACGCCAGGGCCACATGGCAACAGATTGTCAACAGGCTCGACGATGCCGCCGTCAGTCTGCCGGGCGGACGGGGATGAGGGTCAGGGCAGTCAGCGATGGCAGTGTGGCGGATCGCGAGGCGCGCCGGCCTGAATGCTGGTCGAGTTCGAGGGCGGCGCCTGAGACCGGCCGACAGCAGGGTTGTGCGGCCGATCAGGCTGCCCCGGGGCATCGTACGGCACGGTGAGGTGGCGCTTCTCGCGATCCGGAGGATGCAGACGCGGGGCGAACCGGCGGGCGATCCCTTCGAAGCGAACGGCAAGATGCGCACATCCGTGCCAGGGTCTGGACCGCCACAGCCGTGTGGTGGATCAGCAAGCGTCGCGGGACCTCCTGACGCGCTTGCGGGTTCTATGCTCCTAGCCCGCTGCCCGACAGTGGACCAGCTACCTTGCTGCCTGAAAGCATGTGGAGACATCGCCTGTACTAACGGTCATGCGGAGTCGGGCTGTACCGGTTCCCATTGTAAGGCAACGAGAGTGATCCGCGCGCGTCGCCGCACGTTCACGCCATCGCCGGCGAGAGGTTGGCCAAATTCTGGCTCGTTGCTGTAGAGTTGGCGTCAAGCCGACGGTTGCGCGCCGGGGACATCAGGGAACCGGGCAAGCTCGTTGAGCAACACCATGACGCCCTCCTGGAGGCATGGCATGCGTACTCTGACACCTGAAGGCGAGCCGGCAGCTGTCGAATTCGTCTTATCGGCCAATTCGTCCCGGCTCACCATCGATGATGGCCGTGAACTGTCGGTGCCGCAGGCATGGTTTCCCCGTCATCTGCGCGGGAGCCCGCAACAAAGGAATCGGTGGGAACTCATCCGCCGGGGCAAGGGGCATCACTGGGGAGCACTGGATGAAGATATCTCGGTTGCCGGACTCCTGGCCGGGCTCAGCGACCATAGCCGCACCGGGTTGTCGGCAGCATAGTGCCGGGTGAGGTGCAGCGCATCACTGTCGCGAAGCCCGAACACCTGAATGCTTGAGCCGCCTCACTGGTCTGCGCAACAGCTCCGAGAGGACGCCGCCCTCGCAGGAGACCTGCTCCGCAAGGAACGCCTGGACGAGCCGCGTGAACTCTACGCGCAATTCTTCGATGCCTTTCTTCCGGTCCTGGATCGTCTGATCGACCAGATCGAGCAGTTGGCGGAGGACGAGCTGGATCCGTACGTTCTCGCCGCCATCATGAAGGATCCCGAAACCAGGATGGCATTCCGCTATCTGACGGCACCGCCGATCTCCGAAGACGACCTCACGATGCTGGCGAATGCGAGGATCTCGCCCGCCGCG
The DNA here is from genome assembly GCA_028821455.1 of bacterium. GTDB lineage: Bacteria > Pseudomonadota > Alphaproteobacteria > SP197 > SP197 > SP197. The sequence goes on from JAPPGE010000102.1 coordinate 9,588, forward strand.
CTTCGCAGCGACCCCTCCATGGCAAGGCGCGTCAGGGACAGCGTTCTCCATGTTCTCGACTCCAAGCGCTTTCCATGGATCGTCCAGGGTCGGGACCCGAGAGGCGCCGAACGCACGATTGCCACGGTCGCCTCCGCGGCGTTGGCAGCGACACAGAAGGTCCGGACCCGACGCGGAAGTGACGCCAAATCGAGACAGGAGGAAGCCGTCATGGACCTTCTGCGGGGCATGCAATTCAAGGAAGTCGCCCGCCGGGACATCCAGACTTTGCGCGATGCGCCGGAGCCAGGCGAGTTCTGCTCCGCATGTACGCTCGGCAACCGCCGTGCGGACATGGTGGCCGGTCTCCACGACCGCCGTGTGCTGGCCCTCGAGTACAAGGTGTCCAACAGCGAGGCGAATTCGTCCAGACGGGTGAATCATGAAGCCGCCGGCAAGGCCCGGGCGTGGCTTGCCGCGTTTGGTGGCCGCGGGTTCGTTCCGGCCGCCGTCCTGAGCGGGGTGTTCAAGCCCGACAATCTCGCCTCGGCGCAAGCCGAGCGCCTTGCGTTGTTCTGGTTTCACCGCCTCGACGATCTCCGAACTTTCATCGAGGCATCGCGACCCCGGATGAAACGGGCGAATCCGGGTCGCCGAACCGGAGAGAGGTCGGCGGAGAACTCCGACCTGGCATGATCGCGACGGGTCTCCGCGTCACCATCAATCCACTCATCGGCCGGGGCGGAACTCTTGGCGCACTCTCCTGCGACAGAATCCGCAGTGCGCGACCTCTCTCACCGAATCGGCTGCAACAGCTTGATCGCGGCAACCACGATTCCGGCCAAGGCGAAGGTTCGCAACAGCATGACGATACAGAATCGCGCATCGAGGCTGGCAAGATCGGCCCCAGCTGCCCTTGAAGGTATCGAACGATGTCGTGCTCAAGGCAATCCCTTCCGATTGCCGTCATCCCCCGCATCCCCGCCTGAACGGGGAACATGTGTACATGCTCGGGGTGCCACGACGCGGCTGCGATTGCCGCAATGAACCCGGTTCCGCGGGGCGGCGTTCCCGGAATTGGATGCGTCATGCTCTCGGCGGCCCTTCCTCAAGAGATTCGATTCGAAGCGCTTGTAGAGCGTGGCTTGAAGACACCACAGAACTTGGCAGGGGAGGATGCGGATCCGACCATGGCGCTGCACCCCGGTCGTGTGGCTCCTTGGGCCGGTGAGTTGCTACCCCACTGTCGACACGACGCAACCGGGGACTCACATACGCGCCATTTGCTCGGCACGTCGATGATATCTGCACAGCGGCCAGCAAGGACTGTGCCCCGGTCTCCGGACCATTGCCGACATCGTGATCGACCGGTGTTTGTATCTCGTCGTGCCCGGTTCGTACCGCTTGTCAGCCTGAATCCGCGATGGCGACAGCGAATTCCGGAAACCTCACCGCGTGGGTGAGCGCCTCACTCGCAAACCGCTGCCGCAAGCTCCTCAGCATGATGGAAAGTCAGTACTCGGCGAACTTGTGGTCGCCGAGCAGGGAAGCCGCATTTTTGAAAAACCTGCCGAGCCCAGGGCCGGGTCGATTGCGCCCAACCTCAAAGGGGCGCCGCAAAGTTCGAAATTCACCGAAAAAACGGCCTCCGTGTCCGAGCACGGAGACCGTTGAGAATTGCATTGATCACACGTCACTTGAGAGTCACTGAAGACAAGAGAACACAATGCGCACAACATCTGAACACACAATGCTCGAGGCAAAGGGCGTTGTCAACCCAGGGCAATCGCTTTTGGATTTTTCATGCAGCGGCACGGATGAGATTGAGCA
>JAPPGE010000055.1 GCA_028821455.1 bacterium
CAGTCGCGCGAAACAATCCGGGAAACTCGCGGTCAATCAATGTGCGAGACAACAGTCGGGCAATAGTGCCGGGTGCGCGGCACGCTGAGCTCGATGTCGCCGAGCTCGCTCAGCAAGTGACGGGAATAGCTGCCGTTGCGCCGGTCGCGCAGGGCGCTGCCATCGAGGGTGTCGAGCCAGCGGTCCACCGCCTCGGCCATCCGGCCCTCGATGATCTCGACCAGCGCCTGGCGGCCGAGCGGGCGGTAGCCCTCGCCCCACTCCAGACCCTCTGCCTGCATCTCCTTCACCACCTCAAAGGCCTGCGGTAGGCTCTCTATCGTCACAGCTCGCTGTGGCATCGGGGTGCTCCTTCTTGCGGTTGTCGTGAACCACTCGGAGTACCCCACTCCCGCCTGACACATAAATGCTTACGTCACCCACCGGCTAATCTGGCGTCAATCCGTGAACTCGGTTCCAATGAGGTCATAGCCGCAAGATCAGGCTGGGCTGATGACCCTGATCTCGTGCTCATCTCCTGGAGAAGGGCAGGTGTCGAAATGCGCCGATCTTCACGGATCGCGCGCGAAATGCCCGGAATTCCGCCATCCTCCCTTGACATCATGTCTAACTCATTGTAACAGCGCGATTTGTACGGAAGAAATGTCACCCGGGGTCAGACCCGAATACACCCATGACGTCCATGTGAGGCCCACACCAACCATGCCTGCCTTTGCCTCCTTCCGCGAAGCCGAACACCGTCGCCGGCTCGAACGCACCCGCGAAGCGATGAGAGAAGACGGGATCGATGTCTGTCTATGCGTGGCGCCGGAGCACCTCTACTGGATCGCCGGCTATGATTCTTGGGTCGCCGTCAATAGTCCCCAGGCCCTCATCTTCACCGACAGCGACGATGATCCCTGTCTCGTCGTGCGTGACGTCGATCTGCCCCTGGCGATGGAAACCACATGGATCAGGGATGTTCGCACCTACCGCCTGCATCACGACGACGCAGCCGCCATGATGGCCGAACTGGTGCACGACAAGTCCCATTTCGGCGCCCGGATCGGCATCGAAATGCGATCCCACTGCCTCTCCTGGCAGTGGGGCCAGACGCTCGCGGCGTCTCTCCCGGTATCGCGATTTACCGACATCACGCCCCTCATCGGCGCCCTGCGCTGGATCAAGTCGCCCGCGGAGGTCGCCTTCATGCGCGAGGCCGGCCGCCATGCCGAAGCCGGCTTGGACGCCATGCGCCGGTCGCTCAGGCCGGGGATGACCGAGATCGCACTGACGGCCGAGATCGAACATGCCATGCGCCGGCGGGGATGCGACTACTGGGCCATCCCCGTCGAACTGGCAAGCGGCCCGAGAAGCGAAGGCGGCCATGCGACCCCGCGGAATCGCGTCATCGAATCGGGCGATCTCGTTCACGTCGAACTGGCGGGTGTTCACGAGCGCTACCATGCCGTTGCCATCACCACCATGGCGGCAGGCAAACCCTCCGCCGGGAAGCGTGACCTTTACGAGGTGGCACGGCGTTCCCTCGAGGACGGGATCGCTTCGATGAGGCCCGGCGCGCCGGCGGCGGAGGTCGAGGAGGCGTCTCTCGTGGCGGTCCGTGATGCCGGTCTCGAAGATGCCGCCATGATGCGATTCGGCTACGGCATCGGCATCGCCTACCCGCCGCTGTGGCTCGAAACCCTGGAAATCGGCCGCCACAGTGACCAGCGTCTGCAGCCGGGCATGACTTTCGTGCTGCACGCCTGCCTCACACCGCCCGGATCGGGGTGCGGCGTGGTCGTTGGCGGCACCTGGCTGATGCTGGAGGACGGTGTCACGATGCTGGCTGGCAGCGGTGCGGCGAATCTCGAGATCATCGGCTGACACCAGGCACCGGGTGACCCGGATAGTCAGTGGGCGGGAGCCACGACCGGTGGGATCGGACGCAAGGCGACGATGAGATAGCCGACGACGATGAGATTGACCGCGTTGAATGCGACCCCTGCGAGGAAGGGGACGTTGTAGCTGCCGGTGAAATCGAAACCGACGCCGCCCAACCAGCCGCCGATGGCCATGCCGAAGGTGCCGAAGAGAACGACGATGCCGGTGCACCGCCCGGTCCATTGTTCGGGGAGGGTTTCGCGGATGATCACGGGATAGGTCGGCGCAATACCACCGAACCCCAAACCGAAGATGGCCGCCGTGATCATCAATGATGCGGAGCCTTCGAGAAAGGGGAGCAGTCCCAGCGTCGCCGTCTGGATGAACGAAAACACAAAGAGGGTCTTCAGGGCGCCGATCCATTCGATCATCAGTCCGCACACGAGAGCCCGCGAGACAAAACTTGCTGCCAGGAGGGCGGAAAGGATCGATGCCGCCTCCAAAGGCGCTATCCCGACATCGGTAGCGTGGGATTTGATGTGGGCAATGGGCAGCGACATGCTGACACAACACCCGACAATGGCGACGCAGAGCAGAACCATCACCGCGCGGGGATCCATGGAAGGGAATCCCTGTCCCGGCACAGTTGCTTCCACGGACGCCCCGGAAGGCGCCAGGGGACGGGGCGAACGCCGCAGAAAGAGAGACAGCGGCACCATCACGGCCATGCTGGCGACACCGTAGACAAAATAGGTATCGCGCCATCCCCACGCTGCCAGTCCGTGTTCGAAGAGTGGCGGCCACAGCGCGCCGGCGACACTCTGGCCGCTGGTCACCAGTCCCACGGCAATGCCGCGCCGCCGCACAAACCAGCGCGTTGTATTGGCCACGAGAGGCACATAGAGCGTTGCCTGGCCAAGGAGTCCGATCACCAGCCCGTAGACCAGATAGAGCTCCCACTGGTTCGCCACCATGCTGACCAGCACGGCGCCTGTCCCGATCATGACGGCGCCCACCAGGGCCGGCCATCCCAATCCAGCCTTGTCAAGCCACCAGCCCATGACAATGCCGCCCACCCCGCCTCCGATGAACTGCAGGGAATAGGCAAACGAGGGAACCGAACGCGGCCAGTCAAAGCTGGCGGCGATATCCTTCATGGAGACGATCAGCAGGAACAGGGCCCCGTTCCCCAGCACGAGCATCAGGAAGGAGGCCGCCACCACGATCCACGCGTAGCGACTGTCGTCCAGGCGATCGAGGTGCCGGATCATGGGCCGGGACCGGCGCCGGAAGGTGCCCGACCCGGCGGCGGATATCTCAAGCGGGCCGCCGGGCCGTTGTCAGGCGTCCAGGTGAAATCGAACACTGACCGCGGTCCGGATTGGGCTCGACCACACGTCCGAGGATATCGCCCAGGGCGTCAGCACCACCGACATAGTCGCCATCAATCCAGATCTGCGGCACCGTGATCGGTGTCTTGGGCCCGACGATTGGCTTGACCCGTGCCAGCATCTCGTAGAGCGCTGCCGGCTCACGCACGACGTCATGATAGGTGCAGGTGATCCCCGCCTGGTCGAGATAGTCCTTGGCGCGCACGCAGTGCGGGCAGGTTGCCTTGCCGAACAGCCTGTTCCCGGCAAGGGGGGTACGCCTGGCGTGGGCCTCGATGATGGCCTGGGTGAGCACGCCCCGATTGAGCGCTGCCCCCTGGCTGACAAGACGCCCTTCCACAAGAACAATGGGAGCGTGCCAGCCGCCCTTCGGCAGGGGTTTCCACCAATGCGTCAACCAGTCGCGGGTATCGACCTCGACCGGCACACCGCCGAGCTCGGTCTCCACGACATCGGCGATGACGTCCTTGGTCAGAGCGCATTCACCGCAGGGAATCTTCACACGGAACGGGCCCCACGCTCCTGCCCATCGATACAATGTGACATTGACCGGCTTCGTCATGACCCCCGTTTCCTCCGCGTTCACTGGCAGCGCCGGACTGTGATGCCGGTCTGCAGGGATTGAGCCGGGCCCTTGCTCAACCGTGTGTCCAGGAGAGGATGAGCCGGTTGACCTCAGTCGCCCTTTCCATCTGCACCATGTGTCCGGCGCCGTCGATCACGGTTGCCCCCTCAAGCGCCCCGGCGTGGCTGGCCGGGATGATGGCATCCTCCGCACCCCAGATGACGTGACAAGGACATCCGATCGCCGCGAGGTCGTCGGCGATGTGCATGGCCTGACGGTCTCCCGGAAAGAGCGCGTCCCTGAGAGCCTCAAGGAAGGCGCCGACACCATCGAGGCGCTTGTACTTCAGCACATCCTCGACCATGGAACGGTTGACCAGCGCCTGATCCGCAAAGAGATGCACCAGTGCCGGCTTGAGGTCCCGGCGCGATGCAGCCGAAACAAAACCGTCGAGATAGGCTCCGTTGATCTCCTCTCCAAGTCCCGCCGCGGCAATGAGGGTGAGCGAGGCGACACGATCCGGCCGATCGATGCCGGTCCGGCCGGCGACGAGACCTCCCATGGAATGGCCGACGAGGTGTGCCCGGGCTACGCCGAGGGAGTCCATGAGGCCGATCACCGCGTCCGTCATGGTCGTGAGCGACGGCGCGGCAACGGACTTGACCGACTGGCCATGGCCCGGCAGATCGAGAGCAACGACGGGACCGGCCTCGGCCAGCGAATCGATGTTGAAGAGCCAGTTGTCGAGATCTCCACCGAAGCCGTGAACCAGCAGCACCGGTATTCCGTCACCGGGCCGTTCGGCATAGCGGATGCGGCCCACGGGAAGATCAAGGAACAGCGGGGCCGTTTCTTCGTCGTCCGTTTCCTCGGCCACCGGCGCCTTGAAGGATGCCACATAGGCGTCGATTTCCGAATCGGGGACCGACGCTGGCGCCAGCACGCCGAGCAGGGCCCGAACCGGATAGGTCTCGCCGGCCATGCCGACGCGCCTGCGCAGGAGTCCGCCGTCGCTTGCCTCCACGGCGTTGGCGATCTTGTCGGTCTCGACATCCATGATCTCGTCGCCGGGCGAGATCTCGCTGCCCTCCTCGACAAGCCAGGACGAAAGGGTTCCCTGCTTCATGGAGAGACCCCATTTCGGCATGAGGATCGGGACAATCTCATCGCTCATGAGGGGTGTGCTCCCATGGTCCGGCGCACGCTATCGGCAATGCGCTCAGGCGAGGGAATGTAGAGATCCTCGAGCGCCGACGAAAACGGAACGGGTGCGTGGGGAGCGGTCACCATCGCGACGGGCCCCTTGAGAGACCCGAACGCTTCCTGGGCCACTGCCGCGGCAACATCCGAAGCAATGGAGCAACGCGGATTGGCCTCATCCACGCACACGAGTCGCCCAGTCATCTCGACGCTCTCGAACACCGTGTCGAGATCAATGGGAGAGAGTGTGCGCAGGTCGATCACCTCGACGTCGATGCCCTCGCCTTTCAGTGTCTCCGAGGCCTCGAGGGAATAGGGCACCATCATGCCGTAGGTGACGATGGTCACGTCCGTCCCCTCCCTGGCGATGTTCGCCTCTCCAAAGGGGATGGCATAGGACTCTTCCGGCACGTCGGTCTCGTGATCGTAGAGGTTCTTGTGTTCCAAAAAGATCACCGGATCGTTGTCGCGGATCGACTGGATCAGGAGACCTTTGGTGTCATAGGCATTGGAGGGGCACACGACCTTGAGTCCCGGAATGTGGGTAAAGACCGGGGTCAGCATCTGGCTGTGTTGGGCTGCCGCCCTGAACCCCGCACCGCAGGTCGTCCGGATGACGACCGGGGTTTCCGCCTTGCCGCCGAACATGTAGCGGAACTTGGCAGCCTGGTTGAAGATCTGGTCCAGGCACACACCCATGAAGTCAACGAACATCAGTTCGGCCACAGGGCGCAGACCACAGGTTGCGGCACCGATGGCGGCGCCGATATAGGCGCTTTCCGAGAGCGGCGTGTCGATGAGTTGCCCCGGGTGCTTGTGGATGAGGCCCTTGGTGACGCCCATGGCGCCGCCCCAGGCGTCGTCCTCTCCGGGTGACCCGGTACCCCCGACGATATCCTCTCCGAGTACGACAACGGTCGGATCCCGGCTCATCTCCTGATCGAGTGCCTCGTTGATTGCGGCCATCATGCTCAGTGTGCGTGCCATATCCCCATGCTCCTCAGGTGGCGGGAAGCGTTCAGTACGTTACGTAGACGTCGGTCGTCAGTTCGGCGGCCGAGGGAAGAGGCGCCGCCTGCGCGCTCTCGAGCGCGTCGTCGATGAGGCCAACCACTTCGGAATCGATGCGGGCGAGTTCACCGGATTCCACGACGCCGGCTTCAAGGATCTTTCCCGTGAAGATCTTCAGGCAATCGCGGTGTGCGCGGTTCTCCTCGATTTCGCCCGGTGCCCGGTAGGTCTGGGCATCCCCTTCGAAATGACCGTAGAAGCGGATCATCTTGCACTCGAGAAGGGACGGCCCGCCGCCTTCCCGGGCCCGCCGGATGACCTCGCCGGCGGCCTCGTAGACGGCAAAGAAATCGGTGCCGTCAACGGTGATGCCGGGCATGCCGAAACCCGCGGCCCGGTCGACATAGGAATCGGTGGCCACCGCATAGTCCACCGAGGTCGATTCCGCGTAACCGTTGTTTTCCACCACGAAGATCACCGGAAGATTCCAGATCGCCGCCAGGTTCATGGATTCAAGAACCGTGCCCTGGTTGGAGGCGCCGTCGCCGAAAAACGTGATGCCGACTCCATCGTGACCCAGCTTCTGGGCTGCCAGGCCGGCGCCGCAAATGAGCGGTGCTCCGGCGCCAAGAATGCCATTGGCGCCCATCATGCCCTTCGAAAGATCGGCGATGTGCATGGACCCGCCCTTGCCGGCACACGCTCCGGTCGCCTTGCCGTAGATTTCCGCCATCATGGCCCTGACGTCCACACCCTTGGCGATGCAATGGCCGTGCCCGCGGTGGGTCGATGCGATGCGGTCATGGTCCTCGAGATGCATCATGATTCCAACGCCCGCAGCCTCCTCGCCGGCATAGAGGTGCACGAACCCTGCAATGTCGCCCTTGGCGAACTCCACGTGCAGGCGTTCCTCGAATTCACGAATGGTCTTCATGCGACGGTAGGCGGTGAGCAGGCCATCCCTGGACAGGGGGAACGGATTGTTCATCGGGATTCTCCTTCGTGGCAGGGGGAGCACGATTGATGGACCAGTAGTCCGTGCCTGGCCGCAAAGGCCATGCAATGGGAGACGCGAACGGTTCTGAAGGCATCGATCTCGAGGCGAATACTGACGTCATCGGCTTTACCGAAGGTCAGTTCACGTTCGCCGTCGAGGGCAATGGAACCCGAGTTGACCGAAGGCCTGCAGGCAATGTCAGGCGCCATCGTCTCGACCGACAGGATTCCAACCTTGCCCATCAGGCCGGGGGCAACCGGGAAGGCGAGTGTGCGCGGCGCAGCGCCGGCGGGCGCCAGTCTGATCCGTCTTCCCTCGGGCGTTGTCCGGTCGAGAGGATCGGTGAGTCCAACCAGGGAGGACATGCCTATGCCGTCCGCCTCGCCGAAGGTGACGAACAGGTCGCGGAAACTCTCTGTTTTCCAGATGGCGCGCGCTCCCACATAGCGTTCAGCTACCACGGCGACATCCACAAGCGCAATCTCGTGGCGCCCGTTGACGGTCACCACCAGACGCTTGTTCAGGGCAAGGGCGATGTCGGCCGGAACGCGGCCGCTGGCTGCAAGACCGACGGCGAGACCGGTGATGGTCGGTTCGCGAAACTCCGGAAAGGCGTTGTTGGTCCCGGTGGAAACCCCGGCGATCGGTATCTGACCGCAAGACGAGGCAACGACCCGATGAGTCCCGTCACCGCCCAGAACCACGATTGCGCCGACACCCATGTCGTCCATCCTCCGGGCGGCGGCGGCACTGTCCGCGAAGGTCGATGTGACGGGCATGTCGAGATAGGTGACGGCCGGCAGTCGAAGGGTTCCCATGCGCCGTTCCCTCTCTATGGTGCGCATGAGCTGGGTGCGGATGCCACCGTTCTCTGGCATGACGACCACGTCGGTCACAGCCGCCGCCGCCAATCCCGTCAACAACCTGAGAACGATGTTGGCACGATCATTGATCGGCAGGTTCCCGGCGTGGGACACAATCCTGCGTATGTCCCGGGCCGACACCGGATTGGCAATGATCCCGATCGCCCTCATGGGCGTCCTTTCCCCTGGTTCCGGAGGCGCGATCAGTACTTCAGGACCTCGCCCAGAATCTCCGTGGCGTCACCGCGGTAGCGGGTATCATGGCGGCCTTCCTGCGCCCGGATGCCGTGAGTGCGATAGATCTCGATGGAGTCGTTCACGGGCCGGCGATCACCTTCATGGGCGGTCAGCCACAGGCGCAGGAGCAGGCGCCCCTCGTCTTCTCCCGGTGGGTCGTCAAACCCCCGGCGGGCGTGAAGCGTCGTCAGGTTGTTGCAGACCAGCAGCTGGCCTGGCTCCATCTGGAACTCGAGCATGTGGTCGGGGCGCAGGGCCACATCATCAAAATAGGAAAGAGCGGCGCGGTCGAAATCCGGAAGGTCCTCGCCGAGTTCCTCGCTAGCCATGTAGATGTATCCGGCGACATAGCGGCAACTGATACATCCCTCGCGTTCCGACAGCACCGGAACGTGATGTTCGGTGACCGGGGCTTCGCCGGGCCCTTCCTCGCCAAACCGGTGGTAGCGGAAGCCGCGATAGAGAGGACCAAGATACTCCGGCCTCTCATCGAGGATCGTGTTGTGAACGGCGAGCGCGCTGGCGTACTGGGACTCCCCGCCCTCGATGCTCCTGCGTATGGAGAGCATGCACAGGATGTCGCAGGCATCGGTGTGAAGGGTCAACGGCAGGGAATTGCGATAGGCGCGCTCCTTGTGATCCTTGCCGCCCACGTTGACGACATGACCGAGGCGGTCGCCGATCACCGACTGGGACTGGCCCGTGCCAAAGTGGGTGCCGAGCCCCCAGTAGATGATCTCCGCCTTGCCGAGCGGCCAGTCCTCGACCGGCAGACGGTCAACGAGAACGATGCCGCGGCCCCACATGATCTCCTCGTAGATGTCGCGCAGGTCGTCGGCGATGGCCGGCAACCGGAAGTGATGGTGCCCGATCTCGTCAAGCGTCAGTCCCTGACGGTCGACCTCGCGCCAAGCCTCATCGAGGGCGTCGATGTGGCGCTGATCCCAGTTGACCCTGATGGCGTCGAGGGATCCAAGACCGGCGGAGGTCCACGCCGAAGGATGGTGAACCGGTTGAAGATAGACGTCAGCCATGGCATGCCCTTCTCATCCCGGTGGATCCTACCAGAGCCGGGGATGGAGCGTGAAGGACTTGAACCGGCGGGCGCTGGGAGGCAGCCTTCAGGAACAGCGCCGGGGAATCACGTCCATGATCGATCTCTATTTCGACCACACTCCGAACGGGCAGAAGGTCCACATCATGCTCGAGGAGTGCGGACTCGCCTACAACCTGATCATCATCGACATCGGCAAGGGCGAACAGTTCGATCCGGACTTCCTGAAGATCAGCCCGAACAACAAGGTCCCGGCCATCGTTGACCACGAGGGCCCGGGAGGCCAACCCTTCGCCCTCTTCGAATCGGGAGCGATCCTGCTCTATCTCGCCGAGAAGACCGGCCGGTTCCTGCCGGCGGAACCACAGCAGCGATGGGACGTGATGCAGTGGCTGTTCTGGCAGATGGGAGGCTTCGGGCCGATGCTCGGACAGGCGCATCACTTCCTTGCCTACGCCCCGATGAATCCGTCGGGCCCCGAGGTCCTGCCCTATGCCCAGAACCGCTACCGCAACGAGGCCTCGCGGCTCTATGGCGTCCTCGACCGGCAGCTCGGCGAGAACGACCACGTTGCCGGTGGCGCCTATTCGATCGCCGACATGGCGATCTTTCCCTGGTGCCGGCTTCATGAACGACAGGAACAGGATCTCGACGACTTTCCCAACGTGAAGCGCTGGTATGGCGTCATCGGCGAGCGTCCGGCCGTGAAGCGGGACATCGCCGCCTCGGCCGACATCGTCACCGGCTTCACGCCGGAGAGCTGGTCGGTTTCCTTCGGCGCCGATCAGTACCGGAAGCGTTCGTGACGGCCCTTCTCGACCGGACTGAATTCGAATCTCTCCTGAGTTTCTGGCGATCGAGAGCCGGCGTTTCGTTCAGCGTCGGTGTGAGCGGTGTGATCGCGGAGTTTCACCCTCCCGGCGACGAACCTGTGACCTGGCACGAGAAGGCGGGAATCATGACCGGCACGTGTCCGGGCGGCAGTATCGGGATCATGCCGACCGACGGCATCCTCTGCGTCCCCTACGACATCGCCGGCCGGACCCGCGGATACCTTTTCTGCCTGGAAGAGGCATCGGCACGGATGGCGTGTCACAGGGTGCTCCGGCATGCCGGCTCCCGGGGCCGTGCCGCGCTCTTCGATATCGGTGCCGGTGCCATCACCGTGGATGCGCTCATCATCGTCGATGACCCCTCACTTCACCGCACCCTGATCCAGGCAGAAGGCGAACGGCTCGTCGGCACCCATCATCCGGCGCTGGCAGGGATCGTCGAGGCAGGTCCTTCCCGCCTGTTCCGTTCGCGCCTGGCCGAGATCACCGTCACCGGCCCCATTGCGAGCACGGTGACTCCCGAGGGTCCTCACACCCATCTTCTTGTCGATCTCATCGACGGCACCACACACGACGACCGCATTTCCGTTCCCGCCGGCTGGCTGCCGTGCCTGACCCTGCACATTCCCGTTTCCGATCCGGCGTTTGCGGGCGGGGCCAACCCGTGATCAGCGTCTACGGCCTGAAGAACTGCGATACCTGCCGGAAGGCGCTTGCCTGGCTTGTGGAGCAGGAGATTCCCCACAGGTTCCAAGATGTCCGAAAAGACGGTTTCGGCGATGTCGAATCATGGATTGCCGCATGCGGTCATGAGGCGCTGATCAACCGGCGCGGCACCACGTGGCGCAAACTGCCGGAACACGAAAAGCGGAATCTCGACGAAGCCCGGACCGCCGCGCTCATCAGGGCCTGGCCCGCGGTCATGAAGCGACCGCTGTTCGTCTCCGGAAGTCGCGTGCTCGTGGGGTTCTCCGCCGCCACACGATCGGCGCTTGCCGCACCCTGTTGACGGATCGCTCATCTCCCTGATGGCAGTACTTGGAGGCCATGTTGCCTGTCAGGTACCCTGCAGACTGAAATCAATCCCCCCAATGCCTGGTCAACGCACCTGATCAAAACGAGGGGGAGCGGGAGAACACGATGGACAGTCTGAATTCGATCATCAATTCCATCAACGCCTTCGCCTGGGGGCCGCCAATGCTCGGCGCGCTGGGAGTCACGGGTGTCTTGCTGACCGTGGGTCTTCTGTTCATGCCCTGGCGCAAGGTGGGATACGGAT
>JAPPGE010000027.1 GCA_028821455.1 bacterium
AACCGCCGTCAGCTCGACTTCATCACTTAAGTGCACTTCCTGGCCGTCGCTAACATGGGCGCCCAACGAATGTGCCACCAGGTGGAAGCGATGCTCGCCGCAATTCGCCAGATGATCCATGGCGCTGACAATGGCTGGCCCGGAGCGGCTCGCCATCTCCCGATCCTTCGGATACGCAAGCACGCTGTCTTGCGACGGCCAAGAGAAGACCATGGCTGTCAGAGGCTCCTCTGGGTTCCCGGAGTATAGCGCCGCAAGCAGGGCAGCACGTTTGATTGAGTCCCAGAACGAGTAAAGGAACCCCGGAATGAAGCAGAGAAAGTCCTGCGTGCTATGGTACTGTGCCGCGAAAGCTCTCAAACCGGCGCTGATGTTTGGAAAGACCGTCGGTGTGCCGATAGTCATGTGCCAGTCGTTGGCCCTCCACGGCCTATTGACGGCGCTCGCTTTCACCTCCACGTCGACACAGCCGAGGCGAAACAACTCACTGCCACTCATCATGCGGGATCCGAACTCCGGCGGCGAGTTCGATTTCCGGTTGCGGTTGGTCGCGAACCATACGGTGATGCGGAAGTTATTCATCGCGGTGGTTTCCAATTTCCAGTTCGAGAGGAGACCGATTGATGCCTGGCGCGGGCGGTAGTGCCGTCATCCCGGTGCCTTCCCCACCGGCCTCGTAACCATCGGGGAGCCTCGGGCCGGACCTTGCCGGGTCCGGCCCGAGTTGCGTCAGGGGCAGTCTAGGCCGAAGTCCCAGCCATAGTTGGTTGAAGCGCCGGACGGTGTGCCTCTAGTCACAGTGACTCGCGATCCCAGCAGATCCTACATTCCACGGGATGCCTTTGCACAACACAAAGGTCTACGGCACGGATGCGGACTGGAACGACGTGCCTGCAAACTACATCTTCGCCATGCGGGATCCAAACGGCAGATGGTGGGCGATCTACATCGGAGAGACCGGCAACCTGCAGAGGCGCATGGGCCCGGGCCATGAGAAGTGGGACCACGCGAGAATGCACGGCATGACCCACATCCATGCCCACACAGCCAGTCCCTATGAGACCGACCGCCAGGTCGAGGAACGCGACCTGATCGCGAGTCAGACCCCGTTGCTCCAAAGGTGAGGCGCCCTCTCATCGTCGCGGGGCCCTCGACGCCAAGATCGACGAGTTTGGTTTGCTCATGTGAAGAAGAACTCCGCCCTTCCCGACCCTTGATGCCTCGAATGTGGCAGGGCGACATGAATGGAGTCGGAATCCCCACTTCGGTCGGACTTGATGGGATGAACCGAAGTGTGGCGGGACGGCGAACAATCCACACGGGTTACGACACGGGAGACGGCGCTTCCCTTGGCCTACACCCTTTTCATCTCCTGCCAATGTCCTCCGGCACCACCTTCTCGACCGGCGCGAGAGCCAGCATCCCGAAGGGCATGCACGGTCGCCGGCATAGTTGGTTGAATGGCATGATGCCATGCGATATGTTCTACCTCTGTTCCGAAACTCGGGAAGGGACCACGAATGACAGCCGCCTTCGACACTCTGGCCGCCGCACGCGATCTTGAATCGGCAGGCATGGACCGTGCGCACGCCGAAGCCGTGGCCGGGGCGATTCGAGCTGGGCAGGGCGAGCTGGCAACGCGCGGCGACCTGGACGCGCTGCGCACGGCTACGCAGGCGGATCTCGCGGCCGTCCGCGGCGACATTACCGGTCTGCGATGGATCGTCGGGATCAACATTGCCATCAGCCTGGCGACACTCGCTGCCGTGCTGGCGATGGCGTTCCGTGGGTGACCGCAACGAGCCGTACCGGCGTGGGCAGCATTGCCTCGAAGTCCGACCTTCGGACTGAAATCAGCGCCGCTGTCATCAAGATGATACCGGCCCAGATCGCCGTCGCCGGTGTTCTGTTTGCAGTTCTCAAATTGCTGTGACAGCCGCCTTCGACACGCTGGGCGCTACTCTCGATCTCGAGAAGGCGGGCATGGATCGGATGCAGGCGGAAGCCTTCGCCAGCGTGGTCCGCGCCGGACAGGGCGAACTTGCCACCAAGGGCGACGTGGACGCGTTACGCAAGGATCTGGGCGCGCTCGAAAACCGCATGATAGCGGCACTCTACCGCGCCCTGTGGATGCAGGCCTCCAGGATCGTCGTAGCGATAATCACGCTCGCCAGCGTTGCCCTGGGCCTGGCGCGGACTCTGGGCACACCATGACCGGGCTGGACCCAGACACGCGTCGCCTGCCCTCGAGCCGGTGCCCGTCGATATCGTCTTCTCAGCCAATTCGTTCCGAGTCACCATCGGTGATGACGGTGAACTGTCGGTCCCGCTGGAATGGCTTCCCGTCTTCTGCATGCGTTCCAGCGTTGGCTCGCCCGGACACTCGAACTCGACCACAGCTTCCGAGAAATCCAGGCCGGACCAGGACTCTGACAACCGTAGGATGTCTGGCTCAGCCGGTTCACCGCCAGGCGCTGAAGCCATGGGATGCGCGGCAACTTCCTCACGTCCCCGAGAGACCGCAGGAGCTCGTAGTAACACATGACGTCGAGGAAACTGACCACACTCGGTTCCATCGCCTCGATCCGCAGACGCTCGTTCTCGTTGTCGAGACTGCAGTCGTGAGCGAACTCCCGTTCGAGGATGATGAACTGGGCGCACCAGGCTGCCGTGTCGACCGAGAGGTCGATGGCGTCCGCCACATGGCGGCCGCCACTGCGACAAGCGCGAAGACCGCCGCTGGCACCCAGTCCGGCGCGACCCGGCCAGGAAACTCGACACGGCAGCCGAGGCGTCAATCGTCGCGACCGCAGCGCCGACGATGTTTCAGATCTCGTAAAGGCGCCGCCGGTGATCGTGGTACCGGACTGAACGACGGTTGCCGAACAAGAGATTGCAGGTCCGTTCGTCATGGCTTTCCGTCATCGTTGCCACTCCCGCTCTGACACACAGGTCTTTCCGGAAGCGGTCTGTTTCGAATCGAGATCCCTTTCGACAGATCACTGACGAGCCCGCTGCCGCGTGATTTGACGGCTGCTTCACACCGGCGCCGGTTTCGAGTCTTTGGTAAGCGCGCCAGACTCCCATTACTTACATTATGCACCGCTCAGAGGTCGGCCCGTTGGCGGCCCTCAACCACGCGCCAGCCGAGCCAGGCGACGCCCCGTACCAGAGTCCGCTCTCTCCTTCAGCTCGGGGAAGGCAATCCAGAAGCGGGCGATGAGATCCCGCTGGGCGCTGGGATTGTAGTCCTCGAAGGTGTCGGCCAGGACGGCCAACGCCTCTGCCAGTCTTCTGTCCGAGACCACCACCTCCTCACTCATTATCGGACGGACAGGCACTGCTCTTGCCAGTGCAGAGGGTTCGCCATACAGAATCCAAGATGCGTCGTACCCGAGTCCGCGAGCGTACCGCTCCGCCGTGACAGGACGGATGCCCCTGCTGCCATTCTCATGTCCGAGATATGTCGAGGGATTCACGTCGAGTGCCGCCGCAGCAACGGTTGCGCAGGCGTGGCCCGCATCATCGCCGAGTACTGCGGCATGTGCGGGATCTGCGGGCGCCCGATTGAGGGCGGGCACGAGATCGACCATGCTATCCCTCACGGCCTTGGCGGTACGGACGACGAGAACAATCTCCAGCCTGTGCACCTTGCGTGCCACCGGGCGAAGACCTACGGCGGCCGCCTGACCCGCGGCGACGTCCGCGAGATCGCAAAGGCAAAGCGGATCGCGCGCAAGCGCCAAGGCGCCCGGCTCGGTCGGTCGTTGACGCACCGCGACCTGGTACGGAGCGTCAACGGCACCGTGAGCGTGCGTGACGGCTCCGAGGCGAAGATGCGATGATGGCAAAGTGACCAAGGCCATTTTGATCATCTATCTGGCTCTCGCACCACACGGCGGTCAGGCGGTGCAATCGATCACCCATCTGTCGGCGTCGGACTGCCCCCGCATCATGGCCATCTACGATGACCCGTCGCGCCGTCCGGAATGGGTGCGCAACTGGTCACGCACCACCGACTCCATCGTGCGGGTGGCGTGTGTCAAGGTCGAGACGCTGAAGGACAGCCCCTGATGGTTCGCGCTTTCCCGTCACCGCGGCGCGTATGGCGCGACTGGTCGAGTCCCAACGCAGTTCTGAATTGACAGTGCCGGCGGTCGCCTCTGGATCGAGGATGGCTGCTGCACCATAGGATCGCTTGATGATGTCGAACTTCACGCATTCGTTCCGTCGATTGCTTGCGAGCTGTCGGTTCAGATCCTCGCCAACGCCGTCGCATCGTTGTCACAGGCCCGGATCCGACAGCGCGCCGCAGCACGCATCGCCACCGTCTTCTCCCGCTTGCACACATTCATGGCCGACGGATGCATCAAGCGGGTGTCCGGATCCTGCCGGCGCCTCGTCGAAGACGCCGGCTGAACGCGTTCCCGTTCCGGCAACCCCCCGAGGGTGACAGGGAACAGGAACGGGAACGCGCGTCGCCACACCCGATCCCCAAGCCTGCGCCCATCACACAACGCGAGCGAAGCATCAGCAGCAATCGTGGTGCGCCCAACGCTGATGGTAGATGCCGACACCGGCAGGAACAACTTGAGGGGCGCCATGGACGAGGATGTCGGCTCCAAGATCGCGCTGGTGACCGTGACGCTCACCGGCATCTGCTTCGGGGCCGCCAAGGAAGTGACGGCGGTGGTCGGCAGCAGCGCCGCCAACCAGGACACCGATAACGCCATGGTGGCCAACTTCGTCATCGCCATCCATATCAGCCAGGCGAGCGCCAGCGGCGACTTCACGCTCAACCCGACCGACGACAGCATCGACAACGACAGCAAGGCCATCGGGACCGCCGGCACCGCGGAAGCTGCTCGCAGCGTTCCCACTGGCTCACATGCCGGATCGACCCGTTGAGATGGCACGCGAACACCGCCTGATTCGCGTTCTCTCGAAGCCGGAGCGCGCGGTTGTCCTCCGGCACCATCTTCTCGACCGGCGCGAGAGCCAGCATCCCGAAGGGCATGCGCGGTCGCTGGCATAGTTGGTTGAATCGCATGACGCCACGCGGTACGTTCCACCTCTGTTCCGACATTCGGGAAGGGGCCACGGATGACAGTCGCCTTCGACACGCTGGCCGCCGCTCGCGATCTCGAGAAGGCGGGCATGGATCGGGCGCAAGCGGAGGCCGTTGCCAACGTGGTTCGCGCGGGACAGGGCGAACTTGCCACCAAGGCTGACGTCGACGCGCTGCGCGAGGCGACACGGGCGGACCTGGACGCACTCGAAAACCGCATGATGGCGGCACTCTACCGCGCCCTGTGGATGCAGGCCGCCGGGATTGTCGGAGCGATCATCGCCCTCGCCGGCGTTGCCTTGGGTCTGGCGCGGGCTCTGGGCGCACCATGACCAGGCGAGACCCGGAATGCTCATCGCCTGCCCTCGAGCCGGTGGCTGTCGATATCGTCTTCTCCGCCGACTCGTTCCCGGTCACCATCGACGATGGCGGTGAACTGTCAGCCCCGCCAGCATGTTTTCCCGCTCCTCTGTATGCATTCCAGCCTTGGCTCGCTCGGACTCTCGAACTCGACCGCGACTTCCGAGAGATCCAGGCCGGGCCAGGACTCTGACAGCCGAAGGATGTCTGTCTCAGCCGGTTCGCCGCCGTGCCATGGGATGCGCGGCAGCTTCCTCACCTCCCCAAGAGACCACAGGAGCTCGTAGTGACACATGACGTCGAGGAAACTGACCACACTCGGTTCCATCGCCTCGATTCGCAGACGCTCGTGCTCGTTGTCGAGACTGCAGTCGTGAGCGAATTCCCGCTCGAGGATGATGAACTGGCGCACCAGACTGCCGTGTCGACCGACAGGTCAATGGCGCCGCCACCGCAACGAGCGCGGAGACCGCCGCCGGCACCCAGTCTGGCGAGGCCTCGGCCGGGAAGCTCGCAGCACCGGCCGAGCCGCCGACCGTTGTGGCCGCAACGGTGACGGCGTTCCAGATCTCGCAAGGCGCCGCCGGTGATCGTGGTACCGGACTGAGCGACGAATGCCGAAAAAGAGGTTGCAGGTCTGCTCGTCAAGACTTTCCGTCATCGTTGCCACTCCCGCCCTGACGCACAGATCTTTCCGGAAGCCGTCTGTTTCGAATCGCGATCCCTTTCGACAGATCATCGGCGAACTCACCGCCGTGTGGCTTTGGCGGCTGCTTCACACCGGCGCCGGTTTCGAGTCTTTGGTCAGCGCGCCAGACTCCTATTACATATGCGCCACTCAGCGGTCCGCCCTTCGGCGGTCCTCAACCACGCGCCAGCCGAGCCAGGCGACGACCCGCGCCAGAATCCACTCTCTCCTTCAGCTCGGGGAAGGCAATCCAGAAGCGGGCGATGAGATCTCGCCGGGCGCTGGCATTGTATTCCTCGAACGTGTCGGCCAGGGCGGCCAACACCTCTGCCAATCTTCTGTCCGGGACCGCCACCATTTCGCTCGGCACCGGCGAGGCAGGCACAGCCCTTGCCTGTACTGACAGTTCGCCATACAGAATCCACGATGCGTCGCACCCGAGCCCGCGAGCGTATCGCTCCGTGGTGACAGAGCGGATGCCCCTGCTGCCATTCTCATGTCCGAGATATGTCGACGGAATCACGCCTAGCGCCTCGGCAGCAGCGGAGGCGCTGGCGTGGCCGGCATCTTCGCGGGCTTGTCTGAGTCGTTCCCAAGGTTCCATGCATAGAGTGTATCACAACCAATTATGCATTGCGCATTGACTTCGATAATCAATTTGTTATGCGTTACGCATGATAAGAGCAAAACGCATTATTGCCGCACGGAAGCGCCCCGATATCTCCCAAGTGAGACCGGCGAGTTTCGTGAGCGTGCACCAATCGGTGGTGGTGCGCTGGGAGTTCGGCCAGTTCGAGCCGCATGACTTGTTCGTGCGCACCATCGAGGCCATCACCGACGCCGACATCGTCCGTTCTCCGGAGGCTGCATGATCCGGCGCCGGATGTCTCCGGAGCGTCGGTCTCGCATCATCGCCGAATACGGTGGAATGTGCGGAATCTGCGGGCGGACCATCGCGGATGATGACGAATACGAGATCGATCACGCGATCCCTCTCGGCCTTGGTGGCACGGACGACGACTCGAACCTCCAGCCAGTGCACATCGAGTGCCACCGGGCGAAGACCTACGGCGGTCGCCTGACCCGCGGTGACGTCCGCGAGATTGCGAAGGCGAAGCGGATCGCGCGCAAGCGCCAGAGTACCCGGCCAGACCGACCGCCGAGGCACCGCGACCTGGTAAGGAGCGTGGACGGCACCGTGAGCGTACGTGACGGCTCCGAGGCGAGGATGCGATGATGCAGGGGTGACATGATGAACATCATGCTCGCCGCACTGAACATCGACATTCCGGAGAGACGGGAATGACCAAGGCGATCCTGATCATCTATCTGGCATTCCCGCCGCACGGCGGTCAGGCGGTGCAATCGATCACCCATCTGTCGGCGTCGGACTGCCCCCGCATCATGGCCATTTACGATGACCCGTCGCGCCGTCCGGAATGGGTGCGCAACTGGGCGCGCACCGCCAACTCCATCGTGCGGGTGGCGTGTGTGTCGAGGTCGAGCCGTTGAAGGACCGCCCCTGATGGCTCGCACTTTCCCGTCACCGCGGCGCGTATTGCGCGACTGGTCGAGTCCCAACGCCGGATGGCCGAGGCGGTGGACCGCTGGCTCGACACCCTCGATGGCAGCGCCCTGCGCCATCGGCGCTACGGCAGCTATTCCCGTCATCTGCTGACCGAGCTCGGCGACATCGAGCTCAGCGTGCCGCGCACCCGGCACTATTGCCCGACCGAGATCCTGAGGAGCTATGCCCGGCGCGCGCCGGAGATCGACCGCGCCATCCTGGCCGGCTTCGTGCTCGGGCTGTCGACCCGCAAGGTCGGCGAGGTCCTGCTCGCCCTGCTCGGGCGCCCGGTCTCGGCCGCCACCTCAGAGCCGGGTCGCCAGGACCCTGGACAGACGGTCGCGGCGTTCCATCAAAGGCCGCTGAAGAACGCCTACAAGGCGCTGATGCTCGACGGCGTGGTGCTGGCCCGCAAGACCGGCGCCGGCGCCCTCAAGAGGCCGGTCCTGGTGGCCCTGGGCATCCGCCACGACGGCACCAAGGAGATCATCGACTTCCAGCTCGCCGGCAGCGAGAGCGCCGCCCAGTGGGAGCACTTCCTCACCGCCCTGCACCGCCGCGGGCTCACCGGCGAGGGCCTCGAGATGATCTGCGTCGATGGCGGCCAGGGCCTCATCGCCGCGCTGCCCGTCGTCTATCACGGCATTCCCGTCCAGAGGTGCTGGGCATATGTTGCGGCCTGATTTATGTTGCGGAGCGGCTGGATCGGCCCCCTGTGCATGAAGCCCGCGCCGTTCTCCGCAACATAATGTTCCACCATCACAACGCGTTGAGGAAGGCCATCAGCCCCTTGTTTGTCTTCCACGAGCGATCAGTTGCGGTCTCTGCTGCAGCATCGCACAGCGCCAGCGCCCTGGCCTTCATCTCAAGATCGATCTCGGCATAGATGTTGGTGGTATCGAGGCTCGCATGACCGAGCCAAGCGCGGATTGTGTTCAGATCCACACCGGCCTGAAGCAAGTGGCAGGCACTCGTGTGCCGAATGCTGTGAGGTGTCACCAGCCTTCCGGCGAGTGCCGGCACGCGGTCCGCACAACGCTCGACCAGCCGATAGACGCCGAACCGGGTGTACGGTCTGTGCTGACGGCTAAGGAAGACGGCATCACCGGGCGTCCTCTCCAGCACCAGCCTGGCGAGGACACGTTCCGTGCGTGGCCAGAGCGGACACTGGCGGCGCTTTCCGCCCTTGCCATGGATGGTCACGAGTGCATGGCCACCGTCGCGACGCCCGATTTGCAGGTCTCCCGCCACCAGGCCAGTCGCTTCGGAGACGCGAGCGCCGGAGTTGTAGAGGAACAGCAGCAGGGCATGTTCCACCTGGCCCCTCGGTGTGCCACGGTCGGGCACATCAAGCAGGGCGTTCATCTCCGTCTTGCTGAGCCATCCGATGGGCTTTGGCGTGGCCTTCTTCAAGGCAATCGCGCGGATGGCGGCACTCCACTCCAGGTGGGCGGGGTCGCGACTGGCGACAAAGCGGGCGAAGGCGCGAACCGCCGTCAGGCGCTGATTGCGAGTCTGTGGGGAGCAGCCACGGTCTGTCTCCAGATGGTTGAGGAACTGCAGGACGCGTCGCGGGGTGAGATCGTGCATCGCAAGCCGGTCGACCGGCTTGCGTGCCCTGGCGCCGATGAACGGCAGCAGGAGTGCGAAGGTGTCCCGATAGCTCTTCTGCGTATTGCGGGCGAGGTTGCGCTCGGTGACGATGTGTTCGGTCAGGAACCGGCGCAGCCAGGCGCCGAGCGTGCGGAGGTCACTCATGATCGCCTCCGTTGACATAGCCGTCGAAGCGAACCGAGGCTTGGTGCAGCAACTCGGGCGTCATCGACAGGTAGACCTGGGTTCCGTCGAGATGGGCGTGACCGAGCCAGGTGGAGAGGACGGGCAACAGCCGCTGTACATCGGCTCCCTGGCGGTACCACGCTTCCAGCCGATGCACGGCCGCGGCGTGGCGCAGTGAATGCAGGCACGGCGCCTGCCGTCCATCTCGCCCGTCATGATGGATCCCGGCAGCCTTGAGCACCGTTGCGAACGCGTAGAAGACAGTGCTCGTGACCAAAGGCGAGCCATCGAGGTTGGCGAGGAAGGTTGATGCCGAGCCCTCCGGCAAAGGGCGCTTGAGGCGCTTGGCGACGTAGACCCGCATGGCGCCGACGAGTTGCGGGCCGACGGGAACGAGCCGGGTCTTGTAGAACTTGGTATGGCGAACGGTCAGCACGGCATCGTCCAGATCGACATCGGCCAGTGCCAGGCGCTGGGCCTCGCCGACGCGCAGTCCGGCGCCGTAGAGCACCAGGAGCAGCGTCCGCAGGGTGTCGGCGTCCAGCTGGGTCGGGCGTTGCCGGCTGCTGTCGATGGCGCTGAACAGGTGGCGCAGTTCATCATGGGTATAGACGTAGGGCGCCGCCGATCGGGGTGTTCGTGGTTCGTCTTCCGGTGTCGGAAGGGGCGAGTGCGTTGCATAGCCGCGGCTGATCGCGTAGCGGTAGAACCCGGCCAGGGCGCCGTACTTGTTGGCGCGGTACCGGGTGAGTGGACCGTTGCCGGCAAGGAAGCCAAGAACGTCCGCACTGGCGACCGAGTCGCAGTCGATGGCTCCGCCGACATGCTTGCTGAAGTCACGCAGCATGCGCGCGCTGGTGGCGAACGTCGCGCCGTGGGCCCGGTGCCACGCGACATAGTGGTCGATGGCATCCTGGAGAATCATGCCAGACCCTCCAGGTCGATGTCGGCGACCTCGCGCAGGGCGCCGAGATGGACCTTGGCGTATGCCGATGTGGCCGAGATGCTGCGGTGGCCGAGATAGTCGCCGACCTCCTTCATCGACAGGCCCTGATCGAGCAGATGCTGCGCTGCGCCATGGCGCAAGGCATGCGGACCGCGACGCTTGCCCGTGATGCCGAGGCGGTCGAGGCGGCTGCTGACAACATGCCCGATCGCGTCCCGAGTCAGCGGTCGCAGCGGCGCGTTCAGCGTCAGGAACAGCGTCCGCTCGGGGCGCGGAGGCCGCAGCTCGCAAAGATAACGTACGATGGCCTGCCCGACGCCGCGCGAGAGCGGATAGTGATGCGTCCGCCCCGGCTTCGAACGGCGAACCCGAAGGGTCTCCTCCTCCCAGTCAAGATCCTCGAGCCGCAGACCGGCGACCTCGCCGGAGCGCAAGCCGTAGGCGATCAGCACCATCAGGATGGCACGGTCGCGCACATCGGCAGGCTGACTGCCTTCAGTCGTGGCGAGCAATCGCACTACCTCCTCCCGGTCCAGCCCCTTCGGGAGGGGCGTGCCGGGATGGAATCGCGACGGCATGATCCCTTCAGCCAGCCCTGGTGTCCAGCCCTGGTGTGCACCAGCCAGGGTAATCGCTTTTGGATTTTTCATGCAGCGGCACGGATGAGATTGAGCAG
>JAPPGE010000043.1 GCA_028821455.1 bacterium
GCGACGCAAATCAATCCGGGAATCAGGCGCTGCGATAATCAGAAAACCAACACAGCGGAACCCGGCAGTTGGGTGGTGGTCGACGAAATCCAGCGCCTCCCCAATCTTCTCAACGACGTGCATCGCCACATCGAGATGCGCCAGCTCAACTTTGCTCTCCTTGGATCGAGCGCGCGCAAGCTCAAGTCAACTGGCGTCAACCTGCTTGCCGGCCGGGCATCGCACCGAACCATGCACCCGTTGTCCCCCGCTGAACTCGGCGATGACTTCGATCTTGACGTTGCGCTCGACACGGGAACCATCCCCCTTGTCTGGGTTGCGGGCGACAGACGTGCGGTGCTTGAGAGCTACGCCCGGCTCTACCTCCGCGAAGAGATCCGTGCCGAGGGACTCGTCAGAAACCTGCCGGGGTTCGCTCGGTTCCTCCCCGTTGCCGCCCTCTGTCACGGCGAGGTCATCAATGTCTCAGGTCTGGCGCGTGACTGTGGTGTCGCACGGACCACCGTTGAGGACTATCTGGACATCCTGGAAGACACACTGGTTGTTTTCCGGCTGCCCGGCTTCCAGCCGCGGTTGCGGGTGCGCGAGCGCCGTCATCCAAAGCTCTACTGGGCCGATCCGGGCCTGGTGCGGGCGGTGAAAAAAGTCCATGGACCGATCGCGCCCGAAGAATGTGGCGCACTCCTTGAAGGCTGGGTCCTGCATCTGCTGCGGGTCCACGGGGAGAAGGGGAGACTGTTCGAGGATCTGCACTACTGGGCGCCGCACACCGGAGGCCGAACAGAGGTGGACTTCCTGCTCCGGCGGGCCAGTGAGTTCATGGCGGTCGAGGTCAAGTCCCGGCCACGCTATCACACCGGAATGCTGTCAGGGCTGCGCGCGGTCGGTGAACTGGCGGGCCTGGTGCGGCGCGTCCTCGTCTATGACGGCAAGAGGTCTTTCCGGACGGCCGACGGGATCGACGTGTGGACCTTCGACCGGCTGCACCACGCGCTCTCCGGGAACGCCATGTGGCCGTGAGCTCATCAACCGCCGCGGTTGAACGTGAATCAGCATCGGACTGGCCATCACATGTTGACAGGGATCGTTGCCGGGCGAGGGTTCCTTGTGTCGCCAGAGCATGTCGGAGAGTCTGAATCCATACCGCTCGGCCCTGCGCGACAGCAGGTTCGGTGCCTGAGCCATCCGGTTGCCGAACCCCGCACGGGCAGGGAACCAGCACAGGGGCCCAGCGCCGAGCCGTTTGGGGGGAGGCCTCCTCCGGGTTCTACCAGCGCATGATCGCGTTGAGCCCGATCCGGTTCTCCGGTGCGGCGTTGTCGTTCGCAGGCTCCCAGCGCGTCGCCTCGAGGCCGAAGTGGATCGACACCCGCCTCGTCTCCGCCAGTCCCAGCGTCCAGCCCAGGCCCGCGGCACCGGGATCGAGCCGCACCAGGCCGCTCACGCCCCACTCCTCGTAGTCGCCGCTGTGACCCACGACCGTCCGCGCCCGGCCCTCGACCGTCAGGCCCGTCGCCTCGTCGGCATAGCGCACGCCGCCCCCGGCCTCGACGCCGCTGCCGGTCTCGCCGTCACCGACGTCGTTCCTCATGCCGACCTCGAGTGAGGGCGTGAACAGCGCCCCCGACTCCAGATGCCGGGTGTGGCTCCCCTCGACCATCAGGCGGTGCCTGCCGGCCTCCAGCTCCACCGCCGCGATGGTGCCCGAGCCATCAACCTCGGTCTCCGTGAAGGCGGCATCGCCCCGGACCCGCAGACGCGTGGTGCCGCCCGAGATCATCTCGTCGCTCGACACCAGCGTTCCGCTCAGGCCTGCCGCCGCCATCCGCTGCACGAGGTCGCTCGACTGCGTGCCCGACGCATCCTCGATCTCGACCTCGCCCCAGCCCTGGCCCGCCATCGCCCACAGGCTCATGCCGCCCGGCGCCTGCCAGCCCGCATAGGGGGCAAGGCTCGTCACCGTCGTCGTCAACTCGCCCGACACGCCCGAGGCCGTGTAGTCCACCGTGCCCCGCGAGCGGCCCAGCGACACGCCTGCCAGCAGCTCCGCGCTCAGCCGGGTGTCGATCCCCAGGTTGGCGCTCAGCACGCTGCCGTCGTAGTCGACGCTTTGAGAGTTGCCGCCGGAGATGTTGCGCCAGTCTCCGCTGCCCCACAGCGTCAGGTTGCCGAGCGGGCCTGTGCCTTGGGTCTCCGCCGCGCCCAGCGGCAGCGTGAAGGACGAGCCCGCCAGCAGCTGGCCGGGATCGAAGGTGCCGTTCGCCAGCGCCTGCCCGTTGGCCATCAGCACGTCCTCGAGCGTCGAGGCGCCGCCCAGGCTCATCTCCTGCGCCGCCGCCTCAGCGGAACCCGCCGCATCGATGCGGCGCGACACCGCATCCACCGTGCTCGCCGTCATCGCGCGCATCACCTGGGGGAGAACGGACTCGATCACCGTGTCGTGCTGGCCGGCAACCGCCTCAGGCGCAGCTCTCCCGTAAAAGCCCGACCCGACGATGATGTTGACCGGGATGATGGTTCCGTCCGTTCTCTGGATCTGGCTGGCGAACTGTCTCGCATAGCCCACTTTGGGGATATCGGCGCTGTCGGTGTCGTCGGTGGGATCGTCGAAGTAGTACTCCACGAAGCCGCCGTCCGGACTGCTTTTCGCCGCGGCGATGACCTGCGGCAGAATGAACTCCCCGGTCACCGCATCGCGAACCGTCGGCACCAGGGGCCGACTCTCGAATCTGTCCGGAAATGCCGCGTGGAACGTGATGATGTTGGTGACGGTGTCCAGAACATAGAGATACACGGAACCGTGCCGCCAGGGTCCGTTCGGATCGCGCAAGGCTATCCTCGCCTGCGAGGCCGCGGCCGCATCGCCCGACCTCTGGATTTCGATCATGTAGTTTCCCGCTTGCGTGACGAACTCTTTCAGGGTCCTGCGGTCCACCACGTCGCTGGCCGTGATGGTCGGGTCGCCGTAATCGATGGTCTCGGCGCTGATGGGAACCAGGTGTGACTCGCCGAGGTCGAATCCGGTGAGCAACACGATCGGGGTCCGGAAGTTGGGGGAGACGTACACGCTGGCGTAGCCGGAAGCACCGGGGATGCCTGGCCGCAGGCCCGGTACGGGGCTGGTGGCATCGAACGCCCCGTCCGGTTCCTGCGATAATGCGGCGAAGATCGCGGCGAAAGCGCCGTTGCGCGCATCGGGATCGGGAGACGCCAGGTTGGCGAGAGCCGCCGGGTCGACGCCCAGTTGCACAAGGATCTCCGCGTAAATCAGGGGGTTGAGCAATCTGCCCGCCAGGGACATGTCCTTGGCGTGAATGAGAACCCTGCCGTCTGGCGTCAGGCTCACGATGTAGGTGGAACCGGATCGCCAGACACTGCCCTCCTGCCTGATGAGACATCCGATATGCAGTCCCTGTTCCAGGGTCGTGGCCTGCAGGGCATGCTCTCTGGACCGTGACCTCACGGAGAGGGCGAACTTCTTCAGGGAACCGGTGCCGTTTTCAACCTCCTGCGCTGTCACGGACGGGTCCGCGGGAGGCATTGCGCCGGGAGGAAGCGGACAGGCCTCCTGCGCCAGTGCCGGCCGGGTCCCGGCAGGAAGGCAGACCAGCATGAGGAGGCAAAGTGCGACCGATGCCAATGCCCTGATACGCCACGTTCCGGTATTCAACGTGCTCCCTCCCTGCCTGGCGCGAAGAGCATACTCATCCGAATGCCGAATTGTGAAGCGCCGAGCTGGACAGCCGGGCCGTGTCCGGCGCCGAACGAGTGGTTGTCCGGACCCGCGCCCTGGAACATCGTTGGCGATGTTCTTGACGTCCAAACCGGGATTGTTGTTCGTGAGACCGTCCGTCGGCGCCAAGTCACCCTTGAACGGCATACGCCACGGACTGAGGGCAGATCGATGCAGAGCCGTCATCCGTCCCCGCCATGACGCCGCTCCACGTCGCTGAAACCGAACCACACACATCGGTGTGGCTCGATCCTTCGGGACCCCAAGGTTAAGCCGGAGTCGAGCGCCGCGGTGCCAGCGGAACCCGGTGGTCCGATTGTCCCGCCTCGAGGGATCGGATTGAGGACCGCGCGAAGGCGACGGACCAGCCACCTGACCCTGACATTGGCGCGTCCGTTCCCGACTGCTGCCGGTCAGTCGATCCGTTCGGTCGGGCCTGCCGGGCAGCAGAACCGGTTCCCGCACGGGCAGGGAACCGGCACAGGGGCCCAGCGCCGAGCCGATTGGGGGGAGGCCTCCTCCGGGTTCTACCAGCGCATGATCGCGTTGAGCCCGATCCGGTTCTCCGGTGCGGCGTTGTCGTTCGCAGGCTCCCAGCGCGTCGCCTCGAGGCCGAAGTGGATCGACACCCGCCTCGTCTCCGCCAGTCCCAGCGTCCAGCCCAGGGCCACCTCGCGGCCAGCCTCGGAGAGCCCGACACCCATCTCCGGCGTCCCCGTGAAGTGGCCGCCCAGCAACGCCATGCCGTAGCCCACGCGCGCCTCCAGACGCCCGCTCTGCCGGGACGCTTGCGGGGCAATGCCGGTCTGCCACAGACGCTCGACGCCGCTCGCCGTCTCGCCCCACGCCGGGCGCACGCTGAGCGCAAGACCCAGGCCCGCGGCACCGGGATCGAGCCGCACCAGGCCGCTCACGCCCCACTCCTCGTAGTCGCCGCTGTGACCCACGACCGTCCGCGCCCGGCCCTCGACCGTCAGGCCCGTCGCCTCGTCGGCATAGCGCACACCGCCCCCGCACCTTCGGTGCTAAAACAAAGTCGTAACTAATTGTTATAACGATGTTTTCTCTCTCGAGATTCAACGCCCGGAACGCGGAAGCATGACGTTTCCGTGCCCCCGGTGCAACAAAAAAGGGAGAGAACGTCATGGCAGCAGCCCGTCTCACGCAGCATCGCGTCGACACCCTCAAGCCCGGCAGACAACCCCGCGACATCCGAGACCTCGAATTCAAGGGTTTCGGTGTCCGGATCCTCACTTCGGGCCGCAAGCGGTATTTCCTTCACGCTCAGATCGACGGCCAGCGCCAATGGCACGCCATCGGCGATGCCGAAGACATCACCCTGGAGCAGGCTCGCGCGAAGGCCGGCGCCTTGCTGGCGTCGAGGCTCGACGGCGATGAACCAGGGCCCGTCGCTCCGGTCCCCTTCGAGACCGTGGCCGAGGAGGTCTTCCGGCGCTATCGCCGCCACTGGAAGCCGGGCACCCTTGAGGTCAATCTCGGCTACTTGAGGAGGCAGATCCTGCCCTGGTTCAAGGGCATGGCGATCACGGACATCACGCGCGCCGACGTCCAGAGGTGGTTTGCCTCTCTTCACAGAACACCGGTGGCGGCGGACCGTTCGGCGCCGGTTCTCTCGGTCATCATGCGCCAGGCCGAGATCTACGGCTATCGCCCCGAGGGCTCTAATCCCTGCGCCGGCATCAAGCGCTACCGCCGGCGCCACCGCGAGAGATTCCTTGACCACGACGAGATCCGCCGGTTGAGCCGCGTTCTCGACAGGAGGAGCGAGAACGAGCCTCTGCTGGTCGTGATGGTACGACTCTTGCTCCTTACCGGATGCCGCAAGTCCGAGATCCTGAGCCTCCAGTGGCCGCACTATCGCGAGGGCAAACTCTACCTCACCGACAGCAAGACGGGCCCTCGCACGGTCTGGCTGTCGTCGCCCGCGCGCCGGATACTCGACGGTCTGCCCCGGCGGGGCCGCTGGATGTTCCCGTCCCCTCGTGGGGAACGCCATCTCTCGAGGGGAACGCTCGACAACTTCTGGCGCGACGTGCGAACCGACGCGGGCATCGCGGATGTCCGCTGTCATGATTTGCGTCACACGTACGCCTCGGTGGCGCTCGCTCACGGCGAGACGGTCCTCACCATCGGCAGGCTTCTCGGCCACAACGACCCGGCCACCACCCTCAAGTATACGCATCTCGCCGACGCGACCGTGCACGAGGCCGCCGAAGCCCTGGCGCCCGTTCTCGGTGGGGAGGACTGAGCGATGCCCCGGAGAATGCGCCTCAGCGACCGCAACGTCGCGAACCTGCGCGCGGCAGCGGTAGAATACACGGTCTGGGACACGAGGGTCGCGAGTCTCGGTGTGCGTGTCCGGCCGTCCGCGCACCGGACCTTCGTCCACCTCGACCGCCGTGGTGGATCCTCGATGCGCCGCACACTTGGCCGGACGACGCTGATGACGGTCGACGAGGCGCGCGCCAGGTGCCTCGACATCCAGTCCTCGGGAACGCAGAGGCAGACGCCGGCCGCGGCTATTCCCCTGTTCCGGGACTTCGTTGCCGGTGTCTGGAAGCCGGAGTGTTATGAACGTCAAAAGCCCTCCACCCGCCGCCATGCCGATACCATGATGGCGAAGCAGCTTCTGCCGGCGTTCGGCGACGTGCCGCTCGACCGCATTGACCGGCGGTCCGTGCATCTCTGGTTCGATCGTTACAGCATGACGGCTCCCGGCGGCGCCAACCGGACGCTTGACGTGCTGTGCCAGATCATGAACCACGCAAAGGTCCATGGTTACGTCGCCACCAACCCGGCGAGCGGTGTCCGCCGCAACCCGGGGCGCAGACCCGGCCGGTTCCTCTCGCGCGCCGAAATACGCCGCCTCCATGACGAACTGGATCGCTGCGTCACGGAAAAACCATCGCGTGCTCCCCAGGCCGACATCATCCGTCTGCTGTCCCTTACGGGGTGTCGCCTCAGTGAGATACGAACCCTGACATGGCAGGAATTCGGTGGCGGAACTCTCGATCTTGTCGACGGCAAGACAGGTCCGCGAACGGTGTATCTGAGCAGCAAGGCACGGGAGATCATCGAACGACAGCCAAGGACCGAAAGCGCCTATGTCTTCCCTTCGCCAGAAACCCCGTCTCGGCCGCAACCGCAACAGCTGTATCTCTGGGCGCTCGTCCGCCGACGTGCGGGCATCGCCGATGTGCGTCTCCATGACCTACGTCACAACTTTGCCAGCCATGCCGTCATGCAGGGCGTGCCGCTCCCGACGGTGGCCCGGCTTCTCGGTCACCGGCAGCTGTCGATGACCCTGCGCTACGCCCACACAGGAGACAGAGAAACCGAGGCCGCCGCCGAGCGGATCGGCGAGGTCATGTCGGAGTTGCTCGGCGAGCCGGCGGTCGATCGTCAGTGAACCTTCTGATCGAATCCAAACACCGGTGATTTCCGCCTGCTTGCAGCCGAGCTTCAGCGACCGGGACCACGGGTTGACCGGTGTTCCGTCCATGCGGCGTATGTCTCCTGTTTTTCAGCGCCAGTGTGATTGGTGCCCGATAGCGACCACCGGGAGGTCGGGCAAGGCGGCCGCTTCGGACCCCGGCACCCTCTTCAATCGGATGGGCGTTCCCCTGCGACGTGGTAGGCTCGGCCAACCGGACAACCACTGGCCGTCACCATGCCCGACATGAACATCGTTCCCCTTGCGGACGGTCTCGCGCCATTCCTGGCGACCGCAAAGCGCAACACCTATGCAGGCTCCGACGACGACACGACAATGCCGAATCCCCTTCTGGCACAGAGCATGCAACTGGAATTCCGCGAGGGCGACTGGTTCTACCGCGACATCTACTACGGACTGGCCCGCTTCTCGGGGCTGGAAGCCGTCTTCCGGTCTGGCAAGCCGGTCTGGACGATGGCGTATTCCGGTGGGGTCGATTCGAATGTCGACGTTGATGAGGCCCAACGAGTTTACAGGTTTCTCAGATCCGCCCTTCGCAATCTTCCCGAGGCATTTCCGGTGAGGGGTCCGTCAGTCTTCCGTGACGCTGAGCTTGACTATCGCTTGACCTGGAATGGCGATCTGGTTGCGTTTTCCGGCCACGAAGAGATTCGCAAGGCAGAATACTCGCTCTATGCGTTGACCTTCGCAGGTGGTGTGTTGCGTTGACTCCGGCGCCGCCATGGCGTTGGGCCGTGCCGGTCTGTCCGGGATCGCCGCCGCGCGTGGCGCGTTCAAGCGGCTGCTCGTCCGTGGCCGGGGCCGAACCTGTGGCTGGCGCCTCCCCTGAAGCGCATGTGTGCGCCGTCGACAACTGCATCGCCGGTCCGCGCGCCAGCGCACCGATGCCGGCTGCCGTCGGCACAGGGCGCACAGTCCGAACGAGCGGGCGAACCTCTGCCGGACAACCCGACCTGCCCGAAGGTCGGGCGATGGCGTCAACGTGATCCAACCGGAAAAATGCCGCCCGCCGGAAGATCGCGGACGGCGGGCGGCGCTGGTCCCGGTCGAGGGGCAAAGACCGGAGCCAGGTCCCCGGGAAGAGACGGGAAATCATAGCGCGAAAGACCGTGATGGCGATACGCACGGCGGCGGCGGCGTTGAGCGCACAGTTACTGCAATGGCTGGTATCCGAGAGTCTGGTGGCCCCCGGCAGGCACCGTCGTCAATCCCTCCGCTGCATCCTTGCTTCAGAACCTGCCGGCGATACAGCGGCATTGCTTCCGCGATGCTCGTGTGGCGTGGTGTCCCGGGCCAGGCTTGAGGCTCACGCGAAGCGCCTGCATCGTGAGTTGAAAGAGGAGTCGTGCTTCGATGACCGGCACCACCACATTCGGGCGCAGATGTTCCCGCCAATCCACAACGCGGATGGCGCGGTGACGCCCGGCGAGTTCATCGCCAAGTGGCGTGTGTCGGAGTTGAAGGAGAGTTCGGCGTCGCAGGAGCACTTCATCGATCTGTGCCATCTTCTGGGCGAGCCGACGCCGGCGGAGGCCGACCCGAAAGGCGTCTGGTACGGCTTTGAGCACGGCGCCCGCAAGGACAGCGGCGGCGACGGCTGGGCCGACGTCTGGAGGCGCGGCTGCTTCGCGTGGGAATACAAGGGCCGTCACGCCGACCTCGATGCGGCGTTCGACCAGTTGCGGCAGTACGCGCTCGCCCTGGAGAACCCGCCGCTGCTGATCGTCTCCGACATGGCCCGGTTCCGCATCCGCACCAACTGGACGAACTGCGTCAGCGAGACGCACGAGTTCACGCTCGACGATCTCGCCGACGACGCGGTCCGCGACAAGCTCAAGTGGGCCATGTCGGATCCGCAGCGGCTGCGGCCCGGCGAGACGCGCCAGGCGGTGACAGAGCGGGCGGCGGCGACCTTCGCGGAACTTGCCCAGGGACTGCGGGATCGGGGCCACG
Organism: bacterium; assembly: GCA_028821455.1. GTDB lineage: Bacteria > Pseudomonadota > Alphaproteobacteria > SP197 > SP197 > SP197. The sequence continues at coordinate 9,162 of JAPPGE010000043.1, forward strand.
ATCCGCAGACGGTGGCTCATTTCGTCAACCGGCTCGTGTTCTGCATGTTCGCTGAAGACGTGGGCCTGCTGCCGGACGACATGTTCACCCGGATGCTTGAACAGGCGCGCCGGCGGCCGGACGAATTCGTCGAGTTCGCGCGCGAATTGTTCGGCGCGATGGCCGCCGGAGGCCGTATCGGATACGAGCCCGTGGCCTGGTTCAACGGCGGGCTGTTCAACGATAACGCGGCGTTGCCGCTGGACCGGGACGGGATCGAGACCGCGCTCAAGGCGGCAGCACTGGACTGACCGATCGATCCGTCGATCCTCGGTACGCTGTTCGAGCGCGGCCTTGACCCGGACAAGCGGTCGCAACTCGGGGCGCACTATACCGACCGCGACAAGATCATGGCCATCATCGATCCGGTGGTCGTCCGGCCCCTGCTGGCGGAGTGGGAGACGGCGAAGACCGGGATCTCGGGCCTGGTCGAACGCGCCGCCGCGGCGGCCTCGCCGGCGGCGCGGACCAGGGCAAGGCGACGGGCGGAACAGGCACTGGAGACTTTCCTTGGACGGCTACGAGAGTTCACCGTACTCGATCCGGCGTGCGGCTCGGGCAACTTCCTCCATCTGGCGCTGCACGCGCTCAAGGACATCGAGCATCGGGTCCAGTTGGAAGCGGAGACCCTCGGCCTTCAGCGCGGCTTCCCGGCGGTCGGCCCGGCCAATGTGAAGGGCATCGAGATCAACCCTTTCGCGGCGGAACTCGCCCGCGTGTCGGTATGGATCGGCGAGATCCAGTGGATGCGGCGCAACGGATTCAGCCACGCGAGCGATCCCATTCTCGATCCTCTCGAGACCATCGAATGCCGGGACGCGATCCTGGCGCCGGACGGCAGCGAACCCGACTGGCCGGACGCCGATGCCATTGTCGGCAACCCTCCGTTCCTCGGCGGCAACCGCCTGATCTCGAGCCTCGGCGAAGACTACGTGTCAAAGATGTTCAGCATCTACGCTGGCCGCGTGCCGGGGCCGGCCGACCTGGTCTGCTACTGGTTCGAAAGGGCCGGGCGGCAAGTTGGATGCGGCAAGACCGAGCGAGCCGGACTGGTCGCCACCAACAGCATTCGGGGTGGAGCAAACCGCCGGGCGCTGCGGGCGGCGACCGAGAACTGCCGGATCTTCGACGCATGGAGCGACGAGCCGTGGGTGATCGACGGTGCGGCGGTTCGGGTCTCTCTGGTCTGCTTCTCGCACGCTGCCGACCGACCCCTGGAAGCGCCGCGGCTCAACGGCGTGATGGTGGACAGGATCCATGCCGACTTGACGGCGCAGCGTCGTGGCGTCGGAATCGATGTCACCGGTGCCCAACCCCTGGCAAGCAACGCCAGTGCTTCCTTCAAGGCTGACGAAAAGGGCGGTCCCTTCAATGTCGCTGGTGAACTGGCCCGCCAATGGTTGTGCCTGCCAGCCAATCCGAACGGCCGAACGAACGCTGACGTCCTGAAGCCCTGGATCAACGGCATGGACGTAACCCGCCGCCCGGCTGACAAGTGGATCATCGACTTCGGCTCGCGCATGTCCGAGCGCGAAGCGGCACTCTACGAAGAACCGTTTCGGTATCTGAAGGAACGCGTCTATCCAATACGCCAGCAGAGCCGGGTCAACGCAAACCGCGTCTACTGGTACCGACACAGAAGACCGGTGCCGGCCATGTGGGAAGCGCTTGAGGGCGCGTCGCGATTCATCGTGACGCCGCACGTCTCCAAACACCGGCTGTTCGTCTGGTGTGATGTACGCATTTGCCCCGACAAGCAACTTGTCGTCATCGCCCGCGACGACGATGTGACGTTCGGCATCCTGCACAGCCGGTTTCACGAGGCATGGTCGCTGCGGCTCGGCACCTGGCTCGGCAAGGGCAACGATCCGCGCTACACGC
>JAPPGE010000024.1 GCA_028821455.1 bacterium
GTCTGAATCCTCAAAACCAAAACGTCACCAACTCTTCAAAAGCGATTCCCCTGCACCATGGATCACACGGCCGCCATCTACCTCATGGACGGCGAGGGCAGGTTCTTCGATGCCATCACCATGACGGCATCGTTCGACGAGGCCGTGGCGAAGCTCACCCGACTGGTCGAGGAGGGGTGACCGGCCGGCGACCAGGACATCGTTTGCCGCGCCAGTCGGGTCGTCAGGGCCAGGTCGCCACCGGCGGCAGGGACATCAGGACGGCCTCGGGATTGGCTCCGGTCATCAGGCCAAAGCGGGTGCCGCGGTCGTAGACGAGATTGAACTCGGCATAGTGGCCGCGCCACTGAAGCTGGCGTGAGCGTTCCGCGTCTGTCCAGGTCTCGTGCATGCGCTGGCGAACGAGGTGCGGATAGATGGCAAGGAACGTCTCCCCGACATCACGGGTAAAGGCCATTGACTCCTCGTCGGCGGCAAGGTCGTCGTAGAAGATGCCGCCGACACCCCGCTTGAGGCCGCGATGCGGGATAGTGAAGTAGTCATCGGCCCAGCGGCTGAAGGCGGCGTAGTCGGCACACGGGTGCCGGTCGCAGCAGGCCGCGAGGGCGGCGTGAAAGTCCTTCGTGTCCTCGTCGCGCGGCAAAGGTGGATTGAGATCGGTGCCACCTCCGAACCAGGCCTTGCCCGCGGTGGCGATGTGGCGCGTGTTCATGTGAACGCCCGGCACGTGCGGCGAGCGCATGTGGGCGACAAGCGAGATGCCGGTTGCCCAGAATCCGGCGTCGTCCGATGCGGTGCCCGGGATTTCCGCGGCAAACTTCCGGTCGAAGTCGCCCCATACGGTGGAGACGTTGACCCCCACCTTCTCGAAGACCCTGCCGCGCATGATCGCCATGACTCCGCCGCCGCCGCCGTCCCTCGTCCATTGACGGCGTTCAAATCGCCCCGGGGGATGATCGCACCCCGGTCCGCCGTCGGCAGCCTCGATGGATTCGAAGGCGGCGACGATGCGGTCGCGCAGACTGCCGAACCAGCGGCACGCGGCGTCGCGCTGCTGTTGTGACCCGGCGAGTTCCGGCCGGTCTGTTGTCATGGGAGGCCATTCCGGGCGGTTGTTCCCGGCAGTCATGTCGCAGACCGTCAATGTCCGCAAGCCCATTCCACATTCACTGCCTTGCGTGGCCATGGCGGGCGGTATATTCATGGCCCGCCCGGAAGGGACGCCGGAACAGGACTTAAGGGATTTCTTGATCATGGCGGAGCACGCTCCCGACGCGCAGGAGGTGGACCGGCGCGATTTTCTCAGTGTCGCGACCATCAGCGTGACGGCTGTCGGCGCTGGTTTCGCCGCGTGGCCGTTCATCGCGCAGTGGAACCCGGCTGCGGATGTCCTGGCGCTGGCCACCATCGAGGTTGACCTGGCTCCGGTGGCCGAGGGCCAGCAGATCACGGTGAGCTGGCGGGGCAAACCGGTGTTCATCCGTCATCGCACGGCAGACGAGATCGCCGCCGCACGCGACGTCGACATGGACGATCTCAAGGATCCGCAACCCGACAGTGAGCGGGCCCTTCGACCCGAGTGGCTCATCATGGTCGGGATCTGTACCCACCTCGGGTGCATTCCCCTGGGCAATCAAGGCGAGTACCACGGCTGGTTCTGCCCCTGTCACGGCTCCCACTACGACACGTCCGGTCGCATCAGGAAGGGGCCGGCGCCGGAGAATCTCGGAATTCCGAACTATGTCTTCACCGATGACACGACCGTTGTCATCGGCTGACCGGGGCGAGCGACCATGGCGGATTTCATGAACAACGGTCTTGTGCGCTGGTTCGACCGCCGGCTGCCGATACTGAGCTGGACCAACCACCACCTCATCGACTACCCGGCGCCGCGCAATCTCAACTACATGTGGAATTTCGGGTCACTGGCCGGAATCGCACTGGTGATCCAGATCGTCACCGGCATCGTGCTGGCGATGCACTACACGCCACATGCGGACATGGCCTTCGACAGTGTCGAGCGGATCATGCGCGACGTCGACTACGGCTGGCTGATGCGCTACGCCCACGCCAACGGCGCCTCGTTCTTCTTCATCGTCGTCTATCTCCATGTCTTCAGGGGGCTCTACTACGGTTCCTACAAGGCCCCGCGCGAGGTTCTGTGGTGGATCGGCCTGGTGATTCTCCTGACCATGATGGCCACCGCCTTCATGGGATACGTGTTGCCCTGGGGGCAGATGAGCTTCTGGGCGGCGACCGTGATCACCAACCTGCTGTCGGCCCTGCCGTTTGTCGGGGAACCCCTTGTCGAATGGGTGTGGGGCGGCTTTTCGGTGGAGAACCCGACTCTCGTGCGCTTCTATGCCCTTCACTTCCTGTTGCCGTTCGTCATCGTCGGTCTGGTGGGGCTCCACCTGTGGGCGCTGCATCACACCAAGTCCGGCAACCCGCTCGGCATTGACGCCACCGGTCCCCAGGATTCCATCCGTTTCCATCCCTACTACACGATCAAGGATGCCTTCGGCGCCGGGATGTTCCTGCTCGTCTTCGCCGTCTTTCTGTTCTATGCCCCGAACTACCTCGGGCATCCGGACAACTACATTCCGGCCGATCCCCTCAAGACACCGGCGCACATCGTTCCGGAATGGTACTTCCTGCCGTTCTACGCAATCCTTCGCGCCATTCCATCGAAGCTGGGCGGCGCCGTTGCCATGGCGCTGTCGATCGGCATCCTGTTCCTCCTGCCGTGGCTGGACACCTCCAGGGTGCGCTCGGCGGCCTTCCGTCCCGTGTTCAGGTGGTTCTTCTGGATCCTGGTGATCGACATCATCGTGCTGGGCTTTGTCGGCGCCAATCCGCCTGAAGGGGCCTGGATCGTGATCGGCCAGATCGCGACTGCCTGGTATTTCCTGCATTTCCTGATCCTGTTGCCCCTGATCGGCTGGTTCGAGAGACCCCGTCCGTTGCCCGCCAGCATTGCCACGGCGGTCCTCGAAGGGAGTGGATCGGCATCTTCGGGGCGGGGAGCGAGATGATGAAGCGCATCCTTCCCGTGATCGGCCTGCTCGTCTTCGCCGTGCCGGCTTGGGCGGCTTCGCCAGGCGTATCGCCTCAGCAGTTCTCGTGGTCCTGGGAGGGGATTTTCGGCACCTATGACCGTGAGCAGGTACAGCGGGGGCTGGAGGTCTTCACCACGCAGTGCCACAGCTGCCACAGCCTCAAGTACATCCGCTTCCGGGATCTCGTGGCCATCGGCCTCAGCGAGGACGAGGCGGAGGCGCTCGCCGCCGGATACGAGGTCCCGGGCGATCTCGACGAGTGGGGCGACGAGACCACAAAGCCGGCGGAACTGCAGCACACGTTTCCCGGGCCCTACCGCAACGACACCGAGGCGCGGGCACTCAATAACGGTGCGCTGCCTCCCGATCTTTCGCTGATGGTCAAGGCGCGTGTCGACGGCGCCAACTACATCGCCTCCCTGCTCATGGACCCCGATTACAACCAGAGTGAACCGGACGACAACGGGCTCTACCACAATCCCTACTTTGCCGGCGGCAGCATCGCCATGGCGCCGCCGCTCTATGAAGGCCTCCTCGTCGATGCGGAAGGCAACGACATGGCGGTTGACGAACTCGCCCGGGACATCACGGCCTTTCTCGCCTGGGCCGCCGAGCCCAAACTCGAGGATCGCAAGAGAATGGGGATGAAGGTCGTCCTCTTCCTGCTCGTGCTGACCGGGCTCTACTACGTCTTGAAGAGAAAGATCTGGGCCAACGTCGAACACTGACCGGTGGGCCCGGTGACGGTGCGGTGTGGCTGGGGGACCTGGATTCGAACCAGGACTATTCGGGTCAGAGCCGAAGGTTCTACCGTTAAACTATCCCCCAGCAAGGGACGCGGCGACGCTAGATGAGGCGGGTGTGGGGTGTCAACCGCAACAACGCTCCATGGACACCCTGCCGCCGGCCGGGGGTGACATTGGGCCGCAGAAACGTGACGCGCCCGCAAGGACGGCGCCTGAAGCAGAGGCTGAAGAAGCGAGCCGGACGCAGTTCTTCGTCGGTCCGCTGGCTGGAGCGGCAGGTCAACGACGTCTGGACCGAGGGCGCACGGCGCGAGGGATGGCGGTCGCGGGCGGCCTACAAGCTCATTCAGCTCGATGAGCGATTCTCCCTGCTGGGGCCCGGGACCCGGGTGGTCGACCTTGGCGCGGCTCCCGGAGGCTGGTCCCAGGTTGCCGCCAGCCGGGTTGCAGGTGCGCCCGTGATCGCGGTGGACGTGCTGGAGATGAAGAGTCTCTCCGGCGTGACCATCGTCGGCGGTGACATCCGCGACAGGCAGACGTGCGACATCGTGCTCGAGGCGCTCGGCGGCGAAGCGGATCTCGTCCTTTCGGACATGGCTGCACCAGCGACAGGGCACCGTTCGACGGACCACGTGCGGACCCAGGCCCTTGCCGAGGAGGCCCATGTCTTTGCAACGACGGTGCTGGCCCCCGGCGGCTGCCTTGTCGTGAAGGTTCTGCGCGGCGGCGCCGGGAACACCCTGCTTGCCGCCCTGCGGCGCAACTTCAGGACGGTTCACCACGTCAAGCCGGAAGCCAGCCGCCAGCAGTCATCCGAGATCTACGTGGTGGCAAGGGGATTTCGCAGGAATTCCCGGTGATCCCGTACGGCGTGCCGGTTACCGCCCGACAGCCGTTGGCGAGCATGCCGGCGATTCGAATGAGCCCTTCGGGGCGCTCACTCGACAGGCATGAGCCGCTTCCCTGACCGGATGATCGGGTGTGGTCTGCGTGACGCCCGCGGCGCGGTCCCGGACCAGTGTCACCTCGGGTGACTTGTGCCCTGAAGAGTGCCCTGCCATGCGGACCTGTGCTCCGCGTTCTCAAGAGATGCGTGGAACCGTCGACACCATCCGCCCCACACTTCGCCATCACCTGATGCCGCCTCTGCCCTTCATGGTTCATCTGCTGCTCCCCTTGTGCGTGTCAACCGTACCGAACGGGGCGTGAAGGAGCAGACAAGGGATCGACCCCGGCAATCGGGACGTTCCATGGCAAGACGGCCTGGGCTTGCGGCATTCCAGGCTGTGTAGTGGACCGTGAACCGGGCAGCAGACGCTTCTCACGACGCCAGTTCATCGCGTTCCGCTCCGATCGCCGAGGCAGGTCTGGGCGATGATGACACCGGGCCGCCACCGCGGGCTCACCCGCCCAGGAGCAGGTTCGGCAGGAGCAGCACGATGGCGGGAAAGAAGAGCAGGCCGGCGATGGTCAGGGCATCCGCAACGAAGAAGGGAGCTGCCCCCTTGAAGACATCCTGCACGGAAAGCTCCGGGCGCACGCCTGCCACCACGAAGCAGTTCAACCCGATCGGCGGCGTGATCAGGCATAGCTCGGCCATCTTGACGACGATGATGCCGAACCAGATCGCGCAGCCGACGCCGGACATTCCGAAGGCGCTGTCGGCCGCCGCGACGGCCTCGCCGCCGTTCAGGGCGATAACGGCAGGATAGACGACCGGAAGCGTCAGGATGAGCATGCCGATCGCGTCCATGAACATGCCGAGCACGGCGTAGGCCAACAGGATCAGGACGAGCGTGAGAAACGGGCTCTGGTCGAGAGACGTGATCCATTCCGCGAAGGTGCCGGGCAGATCGGCGAAGCCGAGAAATCTCACGTAGATCAGAACCCCCCAGATGATCGTGAAGATCATCACGGAGAGCTTCGCGGTCTCTACAAGGGCGCTCCTGAGTTGCGGCCAACGCATGCCGCGCCAGAGCGCCATCACCAGGACCACGAAGGCGCCCAGCGCGCCGCCTTCGGTCGGTGTCCCCCAGGCGTCTCCGCCGAATGGGTTGTAGATGAACAGGATGATGATCAGCACGACGAAGAAGATCGGCATGACTGCCGGAAGCGACCGCATCCGCTCCATCCAGGTGAAGCCGCCGCTCGGCGGGCCAAAACCCCGGAAGGCGACGGCGAGTCCGACGATCAGCCCGCCGTAGACCAGAGCGGAGAAGGCGCCTGGCAGGAACCCGGCCAGGAGCAGCGCGCCGACGTCCTGTTCGACGATGATTGCATAGATCACCAGGATCGCCGACGGCGGTATGAGGGACGCCAGCGTGCCGGCCGACGCCACAACGCCGGCGGCGAAGCGCTTGTCGTAGCCGTTGGCGAGCATTTCCGGAATGGCGATTCGAGCGAAGACGGCCGAAGTCGCCACCGACGCGCCTGATACCGCCGCAAAGCCGGCGGTCGCGAACACTGTGGAGACCGCGAGTCCGCCTGGCAGCCACCCGACCCACCTCTTGGCGGCCTCGAACAGAGACCGGGTCAGTCCGGCATGGTAGGCGAGGAAGCCGATCAGGATGAACGTCGGGATGAGTGACAGCGCCTGCGAGGCGATCTTGGAATGGGGCACCTGACCCGCCGTCTTCACCGCCACCGTCAGCGCCCAGAAAAACCGTTCGGGGTCGTATCCCTGCTTGGCCCAGAAGATCCAGACGAGGCCCGCCATGCCGGCGATGGCCGCGGCGAAGGCGACGCGGACGCCCAGGAATACCATGGCAAGCAGGAATCCGGACACCACGAGGCCGATATCGATGGAATCCACTGGCGGCGAGCCTTACTGCGTGCCGCCCGCCGCACCGTCCTCGAGGCCCGAGACGCTGCCGGCCTCCCGGGCCGCGATCGTCCGGGCGTCCTCGATGAGCGGCACGGCGACGGGTCGCGTGGCGCCCGACAGGAACGCCCGGCCGTAACCCCAGAGCTGTAGCGAGAGCCGAACAGAGAGAACGGCGAAGGCTACGGGCGCGAGGAGCTTGGCGGGCCACAGCGGCAGGCGGATGTCGAGGCTGGAATCGCGGCTCCAGAGCGGCTCGTGCCAGTCGAAGGACCTCTCGAAATGCGCCCAGCTCCCCCAGACCATCAGCACCATCAGCGCGAGGATCATCGCTGTCGCGGCGAACTCCGCGGCCCACAGCGCGCGGCCGTGGAGCCTGCCGACGAGCATGTCCATTCGGATATGGCCGCCGAGGCGCTGGCAATAGGAGATGCCGACGAAAGCGATGATCGGCATCGCCTGCTCGATCCAGTCCACGTAGCCGGGAATGGGATGATTGAAGAAATTGCGGCCGCCGACGCTTGCGACGGCCAGGAGCATCAACGAGAAGACGGCCACTCCGCCGACGAGTGCCAGGGCCGATTCGAGACGGTAGAGGCGACGGTCCAGCCTGCTCAAGACCGTGCCGTCTTCGAGGACCGACGATGCGCCTGCCACCTCAGCTCTCCCCCTGAACCGTTCCCGGCGGCCGTTCAAGGACCGCCGGGAATGCGCGGGGTCAGTCTCCCGCGACCATGTCGGTCACCAGATCGAGGAGTTCCGCCGCGGGGAGGCCGCGCTCCGTGTTCTCCTCGACCCAGGCGGTCGCAGCCGGACCCGCGACCGTTTCACGGAACGCCGCAAGCTCGTCATCCGTGAAGGTGATCGTCTCGATCCCCTTCGCCTCGAGCGTCGGACCCCATTCGGCCATCGTCTGGTCGTTGTAGTAGGAAATGTAGTGCGCAAGCGCCTCGTCGACGGAGCCGAGAAGCGCTTCGCGCTCGGTCTCGGAGAGCGCGTTCAGCGCATCGGTGTTCACAACGACGGGACAGTTGACCGTTCCCGGATTGAGGTTCGTCGTCCACCAGGTGGCACTCTCGACGGTTCCGAAGGACATGTGGGCGTGTGGCGCGAAGGCGACGGCCTTGACGACGCCGATCGCCTTCATGGCTTTGCCGATTCCGCCCGTGGCGCGAACAGCCAGGCCCTCAAAGTCCTTCAGCGTCCGGGGCGCCTCGCCTACACCGGCAATATTGTACTGCGGCAGGGGAGACGGCATCAGGAGCGTTGCGTTCCAGCGGGCCATGTCCGCGACAACGGCGGGATGGCCGTAGACAGCCCGCGAGACCTTCACCTCCTGCTCAAGCGAAGACACGCCCAGAAACGGAAGCTCCAGGACGGTGATCGAGGGGTTCTTGTCGTAATGGTAACCCGCGCAGAACTGGGCCATCTCGAAGGCCCCGATCGAGATTCCGTCCAGGTTTTCCTTGTTCTTGGAGAGGCCGCCGTACGACAGATTGAGCGTGAACCCGCCGTCCGTCTTCGCGCTGACCAGTTCGGCCAGCTTTTCCACGTGCTCGGTGAAGGCGCGGCGTTTCCCCCACAGCGAGACGTCCCATTCGGTGGCGGCGGCCTCGCCCGCAAGGACAAGCGAAAGGCTGCCGGCAATCACGGCACTCATATATCCCCGTTTCATGATTGTCTCCCGATTTGCAGTCGATCCGGACGGTGAATTCAGGGAGAAGTCTAGCCCGTTCAATGCCATCGCGTCCCCGACAAAATGCGCTGGAACGGGCACAAACGCCTGGCGGAAGCCCGCAGGACCACACGAGGCCGCTCTTGTCGATCCAGAGCTCGACGATCTTCGATTCCCAGCGCCATGGCAGCCGCGACCATTCGTCTTCCCTGGCTCCTGATCGCGTTGGCAATGCCTCGCGCAGGGTGGAAGGCATGTCATCTCTGATGCCGTCCCCCTTGAATTGCCTCGCTCCCCGCCGCCAGGCGAGATTGCGGCGCCCGGCGACGTGATGCAGCTCGCGAACGTTGCCCGGCCGGCCGTGGCTCATCGGCGCCGCGACATCTGGCGTCCGTACCGACTTGACTCGAAGCCGGCGAGGGCGACTGCTTTCGGCAGCGTCCTGCTGCGCTGGTTCAGGCTCGAGAGTTGCGGCACACTCGGATTCCACACCGTCTTCGATCCATTGCAGGAGCCCCAGCGATGAGCCGCATGTATGCCGAGGACCACCGAAGACTGCAGGATCTCTTCGGAACCCGCGCCATGGCCGATTACCTGGAAGAATCCGATTTCCGGGAGACGATCGACGACGCGTCGAGGCGCTTCATCGAGGGGCGCGACATGGTGTTCCTTGCAACGCTGGATCACGAACACCGGCCGACCGTGTCCTACAAGGGTGGTGATCCAGGGTTTCTCAAGGTGCCCGACCCCCACACCGTCCTCTTTCCGAGCTACGACGGGAACGGCATGTACCTTTCCATGGGCAACATCGGCGGGCAGGGCCAGGTCGGCATGCTGTTCATCGATTTCGAGGTGCCGCGCAGGCTGCGGCTTCAGGGCGTGGCGACGGTCAGCGACGATCCGGCGCTCACCGGCCTGTGGAAGGAGGCCGAGCTTGCGATTCGCGTTTCTGTGACGGGTCTTTGGGTCAACTGCCCTCGCTACGTCCATCGCTACCGGAAGGTCAAGCCGGCACGCCACGTCCCGCGGAGTGACGGCGACACGCCGTTCGCGGGCTGGAAGCGGATCGATACGGTCTCCACAGTGCTGAGCGAGAAGGAACGCGCCGAGGCAGATCGCCTGGGGTCCATCACCGAGGAGGAATGGGTTGCCATGGTGGATGCCGGAGACGAGGACGCCTGAACGGTGCTCAGGGTCTTCGATGCGACGTCGCCGGGCGAGGCATCTTCGCGTGGCCACCCCTGACGGCGTTGTCTGTCTCCACGCGGCCCCCTATGGTGTGGGGCACGTGCACGGGGATTCCCGGCAACACAACAAGACATTGGAGATCAGGGTCAAATGGAATCCAGACAAGATGTGGAACGGTTCGTCGATCGCATGAAGATGGGCAAGCTCTCGCGACGCGAGTTCAAGGCAGGGCTGGCATCGGTGGGTCTCGGCATGACGGTCGCGCCGCTTTCCGGACACCCGGCCCTCGCCCAGGGCGACGAGCATCCCACCTGCTTTACGTGGGGCGGCTACGAAGTGCCGGAGATGCACCAGGAGTACATCGACAAGTACGGTGCATCGCCGAACTTCACCCTGTGGGGTGACGAGGAGGAAGCGGAGGCCAAGATGGTGGCCGGCTTCCGGGCGGATGTCGCCATGCCGTGCTCCTACAAGGTGCAGAAGTGGAACGACTTCGGCTTCCTGCAGCCGGTCGACACCACCAGGCTCTCCCACTGGGACGATGTCATTCCCGTCCTCAAGAACGTGCCGGACATGATGATCGGTGGCCAGCAGCTCATGGTCTGCGCCTGGTGGGGCCTCACCTCCGTCACCTTCAGGACCGATCTCGCGCCCGAGTACATCGATCCGGATACCCACACTTGGGGGATCTTGTGGGATCCCAAGTACACCGGCAGGCTGTCGATGATCGACAGCCTCATCGACGGCGTCATGGTGGCGGCGATCTATTCGGGCGCTGCCGATCCCTTCAACATGACCCCGGAGGAAGTCGAGGTCACCAAGCAGCTCATGGTCGAGCAACGGCCCCTGCTGCGCTACTACACGAATGACGTCACGAGTTGGGAGCAGGCGCTCGCCTCAGGCGAGCTGGTGGCGGCCGCCTCGTGGAACTCGACACCGCTCGCCCTTATGGAGCAAGACATCCCGGTGGCGTTCATGAATCCGAAGGAAGGTCCGATGACCTGGACCTGCGGCATCACGCTGATGTCGTTTGCCGACGAGGACAAGATCGACCGCGCCTACGATCTCATCGACGCCTTCCTCGCTCCGTCGACGGGTGACTTCTGGGTGCGGTCCTACGGCATGGGTCATTCGAACACCAAGACCTACGAGGCCTTCTCGGCTGACGAACTGACGATGCGCGGCCTGCCGCCCGAGGATGTCGAGGGCTACATCGCGTCCGGCATCTTCCAGGCGACGATCCGGAACGAGCCGGAACTCCAGGCCATGTACGAGGAAGTCAAGGCCGGATTCTGACACCACGTCATGCCGTGGGGGGGGGGGGGTTGGGCCCCCCCCGGGGGGGGGGCCACGGGGGCGGGGGGGGGCGGGGGGGGGGGGGGTGGTTGGGGTTTGGGGGGGGGGGCCGAGGGGGGGGGGGGGGGGGGGGAAAAAGGGGGGG
>JAPPGE010000019.1 GCA_028821455.1 bacterium
CTGTCGAATGTCATTCATATCAAACACTTGTGATTGATCGGCTCTGGAACTTCGGACTAGCTCAGAGGGCGGGAGCGCGCCACACACCAGGTGCAGCGCGCAAAGGAGACGCAAATGCGGGGCGACGCCAAGGACGTGGATCAGTTTGTGAGCAACCTGCCGAAGGGGCCGGACAACCAGGGGAATTCAAAGCCTCGCTTGTTCTACAGATCCAGGTCGGCCGCCAGTCTGTCGATAATGGCAGCGTGTACGCCGGCGCGGTCGGTGCCGTCGGGATCGGTGCAGACCGGATCGTCCCCTTCCGCTTCCAGGATCGCTTCGGCTCCCGGCTTGCAGAGCGACAGGGCGGAAAAGTGACTGGCCGGTGCCAGGCGCAGGATGTCGGCATCGGGCAGCAATCCTGCAAATCCGCTGGCATCGAAGTCGGTCCCGGCAAGCCGGTCGTCACCCTTCCCCAGGCCAATCAGTGTGACGTGTCCGACCAGATCGGAGGCATGGCCTGCATTCAGTCCCCAGGTCAGGGCCGGATCGATGGCGGCGACATGGGTGATTCTGTCGTCTGCATAGGACGCAGCCCATGTCTCAGCGGAAAGCGCGCCGACGTTGATCCCGGCCCGGGCAAGATCCTGGCAGACGGCGGAACGAGCACGGTGCTCCCGGCAGTACGTTGTGAAACCTTCTTGGTTGCTACGCAGGCCTCCCATGGAGAGGGCTGTCCAGCCGCCATAGGAAAAACCGGCGGCCATGATGCGTTGCGGGTCCACATGCTGGGCGAAATCGGAATCGGCCAGGGTCTTGTCGAGCACGAGCGAGAGGTCCTGAACCCGTGTCCAGTGTTCGAGCATGGCTTCCAGGTCGAAGTCTCCCCAGGTGGAGTTGGGGTGATTGACAGCGATCACGATGGCTCCGCGCTCGGCAAGGCCGGCTGCCAGCCATGCCAGAGAGCGGACATGACCGCCAAGCCCGTGGCTCAACATGACCAGCGGGTGCTGTCCGTCGGCCATCGGCGCGTTCTCGGAGACGGTCACGCCGTGAAACACCGCGTTCCCGGCGATCACGACCTCGTCTCCCGGCTCGTCGGTCGGATACCAGATCGCGCCCTCCAGCATCCGACCGTGATGGGGTGCCGGCATCGACAGCGTGCGGTAACCGGCCGGATCGGTCTCGGCTGCAAGAGCGGGGATCAGCGACAACGCAAAAAGCAGGGACACGACTCGCATGGATCGACTCCAGGTTGGATTGCGACGACTCTCCATTGCTGCAATTCTCGCCCAATGACGTCCTTGAACCGGTTCGAGGACGCCTGAAACCGGTTCCAGGACATCGGATCGACGCTGGTGCCCAGTCTTCCCATCCCTCTTGTCGTGGCGCTCGTTCTGGCGTTCATGCTTCTGCGCCTCCTGCTTTCGGATCGCAGACATGTCCCGCTGGCGGCGCTCCTGGGGTTGTGCGCCTTCCAGGCTCTGATCATTTCGCTGAACCAGCACTACGGAATTCGCGGAACGGCGACTCTTCAGCCCCTGACCGCCACGTTGATTCCACCTGCCGCATGGATCGCCTTCCGGATGACCGCCGAACGGCATCCCCGCTGGCGCGACGTCGCTCACCTCGCAGGCCCGGTCGCCGCGCTGTTCGCACGCCTTTTCCATCCCCCGATCCTCGACGTGCTCATCCCGGTGCAGTTCGCGGGATACGGTGCCGCGATCCTGTGGGTCACCTGGCGCAGCAGCGACAGCCTAGTCCACTCCATCCTCGAGGCCGGGGAGTGGCCCCGGCGGATCTGGCAGATCATAGGCGTCGCGCTGATCGCGTCCGCCATGACCGACGTGCTGGTCGCCGTCGCGATCGAGACCGGGGCCCGGCATCTGATGCCATGGATCATCAGTCTCTATTCCGCCGCCAACCTCCTGGTGGTCGGAGTTCTCATTCTCTCAAGCGCCCGCGTCACGGATTCACGCAGGCCGGCCACATCACGCGACGAACCCTCCGGTAACGACACAATGGTGATGCAGAAGCTCGAAACACTGATGAGAACGGATCGCCCCTACCTCGATCCCGAGCTGACCCTGGCGAGACTGGCGCGCAAGCTGCGCCTTCCGGCCAAGCAGGTCTCGGCTGCGGTCAACCGTTCGACCGGTGAAAATGTCTCGCGGTTCGTCAACACGGCCCGCATCGAGGCGGCCAAGTCGGCCCTGCTGGAAGGAAAGACGGTCACGGAAGCGATGTTCTCATCCGGGTTTCAGACAAAGTCCAACTTCAACCGCGAGTTTCTGCGCATCGTCGGATCAAGCCCGACCGCCTGGTTGCACAAGGACGCTCAGCGATGACGGACAGCCTTCGTGCCTTCAACGGCAGATCACCGGGTCGGGTCAGTCCACGGTTTCGGTATGCCGGATGCCGGCGTCTGATCGGGTGGCACGCCCCAGGAAGCCGTCGGGGATGTGGGCATGACGGAGGACGGGCAAGGACAAACGGTCAATGAGACAGGGTCGGGAAAGACCACCCTATGCCCGCAGAACGATCGAGCTCGCGTAAGTGTTCTGGCCCCGGTCCGCGTCCTCCATGCACACCCCATAGGGCCGGATAGACGACAGCACCTGACCGCATGTCACCAAACCCAACCAACAATTGCTTGCATGGCCGGGGACGTCCACAGACGGGCATCGTCCAGTTCGACCGCAGCGGACACATCGTGGAAACGAACGACCGTGCGCGACCTGCCTGGCGGGAATGGCATGCTGTGCCGCCGGAACGCCGGACCGTCTGTCGTGGCACCGGAAGACAATGCCAGGTCTCGGGACCTGTTGGCGCTGCATGTGAAGCCGGTGGCGAACCGGGAGAACGGACAAGTGGCGGTCCTCATGCCGAACGTCGATTGAGTGGAGCGGGCGCGGAGCAGCGGCGTAGCACGCTGGTGCTGTTGCAGCAGCGGGCCTGAGCGGCGGTAGGGTGCCGGATGCGGCCGCGGAGTTGTAGTGGAGCGGTGGCCAGTGCGGACTAAGGTCGGCAAGCAAGAAGCCGGATCAAGGTGGCGTACGCCTCTCGAGCGCCGAATCACACGATGCTATCGCGGGTCACAGTTGGCGCGAACAGCGGGCCGGCCGCCCTGTCGGCATGGCCGGGACCGATTCTGTTTGCGGTTTGCAGGGTGTTCACGTTGCCGTTCGCTTGCGGTGCCAATCGGTCATGCTTGCCGGCGTACGGCGCGAAGGGATCCGTATGGGCGATGCCGGCAAAGGCATTCATGCGGGCAAGGCTTGCCGTGAAGCCGGCATGAACCGACAAGCGCCGCCGCCGGACAAGGACGATCACACCGGTCTGTCGAAGACCGTAAGACGATCCTGACACGAGACCCTGAGCCTGGTTTCGCTGGGAGTTGTCAGCAGGGGCATGCAACATCCCGTGTTCCCGCTCGCTGCATGTGCGGATCCGTCCCCGCGGCGACGACGCGAGTCCGGACTGTACGGCGTGTCCAGGGATTGCGCGTCCCCAACTTCGGGGAGAGACGGGAAGAACGTGTGCCGTGTTCCGGCGGCATGCGCGAAGATGAATGCCTTCAGCATCGTCCTGTCACTGGCAAGCGCAAATGCGACGTGCCTAATGGAAAGGTGCGCGTTCCTTGCGGGTGCGAATCCCGCCCGATAGTTGTGGGCACGGCTCGCGCTACGGGGCGAGGAACGACCCTGGCAGCAACGAGAGATACCGGTGCGCGGCGTGCGTGTTGGTCGCGACCAGAGCGCCGCGCTCAACATTCTGAGGGCCGGGAAGGACGGGGCCTGGTGGGTCGCCAGATCCATTCCGGGCTGGGCGGACGCGGTTCACGTGCCGCTGCACCGTCCTGATGCTGGCGCGAAATTCCGTGTCGTCCGGTTCGCTTCGGATGATGAAGTGGGTTGCAAGGAGCGTCGCCGTCCACTACGTGATGGCGGCAGGTTAACCGGGGGAATGCCGATGAAACTCGCCCTATCGATTCTTGTTGCGGGTGCCGTGAGCGCGTCTGCGGCTGCGGCCGGCGACGAGGGCACCTTCAGGTTCCTGAGAACCTATGTCCAGGACTACACCACCATCGAACTGGCCGGCACACAGGTGACCGGCGGCTCCCTTGAGGGCGTCGTTTCCATCGTCGATGCCAGTGACGGGCCCTTCGCTCCGGGAACGCACTTCCGCGTGACCTGCGTCGTCTCGTCGAAGACGTCCGGGCAGGACTTCACGCTGGAAGCCCCCTGCACGGCCGACGATGCTTCGGGAGACCAGTGGTACACGATATCGAGACGCAGCAGCGGCGATATCGAGACCGGGGGCGGGGGCGGCATAGAGCTTGCCGGTGGCACGGGCGCCTTCGCCGGCGTGACCGGTTCATGTACCTATGATGTCAGCTATCTCGACGACGGCTGGGTCTCCATGATCGCGGATTGTATCTGGCAACGGCAGGCGGAAGAGGACGGATGACCACCATGACCAGTGAAGTGCTATGCGGCATCGAAGGGAAGGTTGCCACGGTGACCATCAACCGGGCGCCGAAGATGAATTCCATCAATCCGCCGTTCATGAAGGAACTCTCCGACACCCTTCGCCGACTCGATGACAATCCGGACGTATCGGTCATCATCCTGACCGGCGCAGGACCACACTTCGGGGCGGGATACGACCTCAAGTATGCCTGGGGCGAGACATATGGCCGGGGTCCGATGGGTGCGCGCAAGATGCTGAAGGACTGCGCGGACTTCGAGTTCGGGCCCTGGGACTGCTCGAAACCGGTCATCGCCATGGTGCGTGGATACTGCCTTGCGGGATCGTGCGAACTCGCCATGATGTGCTGCATTACCTATGCCAGCGACACCGCGATGTTCGGTGAACCTGAGATCCGCTTCTCGACGGCCCCGCCGGCGGTCATCATGCCCTGGATCATCGGTCTCAAGCGGACCCGTGAACTCCTCTACACCGGCGACATGATCACTGCCGAGGAGGCGCGCAGTTTCGGCATGGTGAACAAGGTGTTTCCCGATGACCGCCTCGAGGAGGAGACCATGCGCTATGCGCGTCGTGCGGCGGCCATCTCCCTCGAGGGCCTGCAGACCACCAAGGCCTCCATCAACCGGAGCGCCGAAATCGCCGGACTGAGAAGCGCCATCGCTTACGGAGTTGAGGTTGGCGGCATCCTCGATTCGGCCGAGACGGAACAGTACAGGCAGTTCGAGGCGGTGAAGAAGGAAAAGGGGCTGAGTGCCGCCATCAGGTGGCGGGAAAGCCAGTTCGAGTAGGCGGCATCCACCATCTCCAACCGGGTCGGCGCAAGGGAGATTCTTCCGAGCGATCCTCTGTCGAGGCAACCGATCCTGCGACAGCAAGGAGCGTTTGGGCGGTTCTATTCGGGAACCGTTTGGGGATCCACGCCCCACAGTGTCCCCATCGCCATCCAGCCCTTCGCGTCGGCGACGGTGACCTGACACCAGCCTCCCTCGCAGGGTCCGAGCTTGGCGATGACACCGGGTTCCGCACGGAAGACGGGGGCACTCGCCGCATCGGGGCGGTCGTGGGCGGTTGCCATCGTTGCTCCGGCGACGATCACGGTCCGTGTGCCCGACAGCATCACCCGGTGAATCCAGCCCTCTTCCCCGTCTATGTCGCGGACGAGGCGCCAGACGTCCTTCTCATCGGTGATCTGGATCGGCATGTCCTTGCGGACATAGACCCACTTGACTGGATAGTCTTTGCCCGGTCCGACGCGCATGTAGACCTCGTCGGCCTTGAGCGAGACGAACCGTGGCAACGCCGCCGGATCGTCGGCCGCCAGGGAATGCGCAAAGGCGGCGCAGAGAGCGAGGCACGGCAGCAGGAACAACGCTCCGCGTTGCCTGTTGGCCCTGTATCTGGTAGGGAACCGGACCACGGGAGCCCGCTTGTTCCCGGTCGTCAAGGCAGTGAAAAAGCGCATGGCTCGACCCAGAAAACCCGTTGTCATCGTAACCAGAAAGCTCCCCGACGTCATCGAGACGCGCATGATGGAGTTGTTCGACACCAGGCTCAACGATGATGACCATCCAATGCCGCGCGAGGAACTGGCCGAGGCCGTCAGAACGGCCGACATTCTCGTGCCGACGCTCACCGACCGGATCGACAAGGGAATTCTGGCGCAGGCCGGCGACACCCTGAGACTGATCGCCAATTTCGGCACCGGTGTCGATCACATCGACCTTGCCGCGGCCCGCGAACGGGGCATCACCGTCACCAACACGCCGGGTGTCCTCACCGAGGACACCGCCGACATGACCATGGCCCTCATCCTCGATGTGATTCGCCGGGTAAGCCAGGGGGAACGGCTGATCCGCAATGGCATGTGGTCAGGATGGAGTCCCACCCACATGCTCGGCCACCGCCTGTGGGGCAAGCGTCTGGGCATCGTCGGCATGGGACGTATCGGTTCGGCGGTGGCGCGGCGCGCCAGGGGGTTCGGCCTGTCGATCCACTACCACAACCGGCGGCGGTTGCCGGACTATGCCGAACAGGAACTCGAGGCGACCTGGTGGGAGAGTCTCGATCAGATGCTGGCCCGCATGGACATCGTTTCCGTCAACTGTCCCCACACGCCGGCGACATTCCATCTCCTGTCGGCCCGCCGACTCAAGTTGCTGAAGCCGACATCCGTCATCGTCAACACCTCGCGTGGCGAAGTCATCGACGAGCAGGCGATGATCCGCATGCTCAAGGCCAACCAGATCGCCGGGGCCGGCCTCGATGTCTTCGAGCACGAGCCTGCCGTCAGTCCGATGCTTGTCGCCCTCGAGAACGTGGTGTTGTTGCCGCATATGGGCTCGGCGACGATCGAAGGCCGGATCGATATGGGCGAGAAGGTTCTCATCAACATCAAGACCTTCGCCGACGGTCACAAACCACCCGACCGCGTCATCGACACGCTTCTGTAGGCACCCTGAGATGGGTGCGCCTTACGTTGTGACCTGTCTTTCCGGTTGCTGGAATCGGACGGGAAACTGGTTGACGAGATGACGGGCGTAGCTCACCGGCTCGCCTGACGGTGGTGCGACCACCGTTTCGAAGTCGGGTTCGATGAAGATTCCCATCGAGCACCGGTCGGCATCCTGCCCGCCCAGAACCTGGTGCGGCGTGGCCCGCAGGCGGCGGTTGCTCGGCACCTCCATGAGATCGCCGCAGTGAACCGACAGCCCGTCGGTGACGACGGGCACATCGCGCCATGTCCCGTCCGGTCCCTGCATCTGAAGTCCGCCAATGCTGTCCTGCCAGATGATCGAGAGAATGCCGGTATCGACGTGACA
Source organism: bacterium (assembly GCA_028821455.1). GTDB lineage: Bacteria > Pseudomonadota > Alphaproteobacteria > SP197 > SP197 > SP197. The sequence continues at coordinate 7,293 of JAPPGE010000019.1, forward strand.
GGTGGTGATGACATGGGGGCCCTCGCCGGTTCCGGCGACGTCGCCATGAAGGAAGCGCAGGGTTGCGTTGCGTCCCCTCGCCGGTGAGACCATGACATCCTCGTCGAGACCCAGCCCCCGCGACGCGGAAGCGAGCAGGGTCACGCCGACGTTACGCAGGTCATTGAGCATGGCAAGAGTCGCCTTGCGCCAGCCCGGCCAGGGCTCGTCCCCTGGCCAGATGTTGGGTTCGCGGAAGGACTCGGCGCCTGGCACGTCAGGCGATGTCATCGGCGGTTCGGGGCCGACGTCGAAGGATTCCCGCTTCGACCACGATTCGTTGTCCGTCATGGGATAGTAACCCCGGTAGATGTTCGGGTTTTCCGGACGGAAGCGGCTGACGGCGCACGATTCCTTCGAGTCGTTCGTCATGCGGAAGAAGGCGCAGAGCCGGGAGGCCTGACGATCGATCCCCGGCCAGGCGCCGCGGGCGACAAAGCTGCCTTGAGTCTCGAGGGCATGCGCGATGGCGCGGTCGGTTTGGACGCACGGGCCAGGTGACGGACCGAAGAGTGTGCCGACATCGATGATGGGGGTGCATTCCTGCGTCAGGCGGTTCATCAGATCCTCCCGTTCACCTTCAGAAACTGACCATTTCGCCGTGGTCGATGGCATGGATGAACGTCACGAGCCCCGCCACCTCGACTTCGGTGTCGTCGCGCAGGGCGTCAGCATCCCACCCCGTTGCGCGCAGGCCACTCTCACACACGATGAAGGACACATCGAGTGCCCGGCATCCGTCCAGCAGGGTTTCGATATCAGCGACACCCCTTGCCTTCATGTCGTCGTCTCGCGAGGCGCCCTTGAGTCGCCGCCACCCCTCGGAACCCAGGAGGAGTGGGACTGCGTCCATGGTGACGAAAAAAACGACCCGGCGATCGATGGAGGCGGCGGCCGCCGCCGTCATCAGCGCAACGTGAATGCGCAGGTAGTCGCCCGACAGGACGATGAGGCCAAGAGGGGGCTTCACGTCAGCGGGCGACCTGCCGGTCGGGGTTAAACCAGGTTTCCGTGCGGCCGTCGACGTGCATCCCGTCGTCACCGTAGTAGCGCCTCTGGTTTGCGACGACGGGCCGGGGCGGGTCCGCCTTCAGCCACAGGCGCAGGAGGAGACGTTTCCTGTCGTCCTGCGGCCAGTCCTCGAAGGCGGTGCGGGAATGGAGCACCGTGTAGTTGTTGATGAAGGAGGCCCATCCCGGGCGCAGATGGAAGCGGAACTGCATCGCGTCGCGTTCGACCACCTCCGAAAACACATCGAGGGCTTCGCCTTGGCGCGCGTCGAGTGGAATGCCGGTTTCCTCGGCAGCCATGCGAATGAACTCGCGCAGGAAGACACACGAGAGGCGGCCCTCCTCGTAGCCGAAGACGGGAACGAGGTAGTCCGTCACCGTTCCCTGTCCGGGCGGCTGTTCGCCGAACCAGTGATAGCGATATCCCGCGAAGAGCGGTTCCAGGAGATCGGGCCTGGAGCGAGCAATCTCGTTGTAGACGGCAATCGAGCTGACCAGTCGGCTCTCGCCCCCGGACTTCGCCTCGCGAAGGCACAGGAGGCTCACGATGTCGTCCGAATCCGTGTGGAGGGCGAGCTCCATGGCGCTGCGGTATCCGCGTTCCCGCTTGCCGGGTCTGGACACGTCGGTCACGTAACCAAGCCGGTCACCCATCGGACTCTGCGAGACACCGCGCCCGAAACCAGTGCCGAAGGCCCAGTAGGCCATGCCCAGCTCGTCATGGGTCATCTCGTCCACGGGCCAGCCGCGCACCAGGACAAGGCCGCGCCCCTCCATCAGCTCATGACGCAATGCCCGAAGATCCTCCGAGATCTCCGGCATCGCCGTTTCCGCTTCCGTCAGTTCCTGGAGGGTCCGCCCGGAATCCCGCGCCCGGTGGATGACGGACCACAGCGCATCCCGGTGTCGATCTTCGAGATCGAAGGAGACATCGTCGGGGCCGGCGAAATCGCTCCCCTTCCATGCAGATGGATGGTCGATGATGGCCGTGTGCACCTCCTTGCCTCCCCCTTGCATCGCCTGTCGGATCAAGTATGCGTCCACCGCAGGGTGAATTCCATACCGCGCGTGTCCGATTAACGAAGGGGTGCATTCCCGGCCGGTCACCTTCCTGGCGGGAGCTCCCGCGAGCCAGCGCCAATGTCGCAGATTAGTTCTTGCTCAACCTTGTCGACAGAGCGCCACCCGACCATGGTAGCCGGTTCACTGCATCCAGGGGTGCCGTAACCTTGTCCAGAACGACTTCCGGGCACGCCCTTCTCACTGGAAGAGTCGTTCAAGCGCATCACGCTGGGTCTCGTGTTTCCGGGGATTTGCGCGCTTCAGCTTTTCCAGGTTCATCAACTTCCATCGAACGGCGGGTAGGTTTGCGGCTTCGGGCAAACCGATCAGGCCGAAGTCTGGCTCTGCATCGTCTAGGGAGATCAGGAAGGCCGAGACTTCGCCGGACAACCGCGAACCGATGTCAGCATGCAGACGGCGACGCGTTTCGATCAGGGCGTCCCAGGAGACGGGCTGGCGAGTCATCCCCACGAATTCTTCGCCATACAGTTCTTCCCTGAGAGGCGCCGTCGGCGCCAGCAGCTCGTGCATGGGACGGCCGGAGCTCGCCACATAGACCATGAACGTTCGGAAGAGATCCGTTGTCAGGCCTTCGTTCTCATACAGAAGCTTCACATCGTAGAGGTCACGGGGATGCTGCCGATCGAGCGCCGCATGAAGCTTCCCGCCGTACAGATCCTCGAACGCCAATACGGTCGTCTCTACGAACCCGAAGAGCTCCGTCACTGCCTCGGAAGCGATCATCGTCGTCGCCGGATACACCGCCCCTCGTGCAACCGGGGAGGTCTCGATCTTGATCTGCGACTGGCCGTCGCTCACCATGATGCGGGTTTCGGCGTTTCCACCGCCTGCGACGCGACGCGCCTTGACGTGCGGGTTACGACGGACGATTGCTCTGACGACCCGGTCGAGGGCGTCGTCGATGTCCCTGAGCGAAGACTGGCGATCTGAGATCGGCAGGTAGGTGAGGTCGATGTCGACGGACAGCCTTGGCATATCCCTGTAGAACAGGTTGATGGCGGTGCCGCCCTTGAGGGCGAATACAGTCTCGTTGGCGATATCCTGCAGCGTGCTCAGGAGCAGGCCAACCTGCGCCACGTATCGGTCAAGCATCGCCGTCCACCGCTTGCGGTGTCTCGGGCAGGAATGCTTCGGGTACGTAAATGCGGTAGGTCGGATGAAATCTGCCGCCCTCTGCCAGGGCCCGCGGCCCGGACCCGAAATCGATCCCAGAAGTGTCCAGGTGCTTGCG
>JAPPGE010000081.1 GCA_028821455.1 bacterium
CTGCTCAATCTCATCCGTGCCGCTGCATGAAAAATCCAAAAGCGATTGCCCTGCCTGCAGTCGGCCGTCCTTGTAGTGCTTGACAAGGCGATGATAGGGATTGCGGGGAAAAGCGAGCGGATTGAGCCATAACGTGTCGATCGGCGGCTTCGCCAGGATCTGCAGTTCGGAGTTCGCCTCTCGCAGATGGACAAGATCGTGCTGGATGACGTTGTGGCCAAGCACGAAGTCCGCGCCGGAAGAATACGCATCGATAGCGAGCAGGGCCTTCGCAAGGTTGCCACCGCGATAGATGCAGGTAGCGCTCGTATCGGAACGGATGGCCGCAAAGCTGCGAATTCTGCCGGCGTTCGGATCGACTTCAAGGTCGACCGAGACGCATCGCGAGACGAGATCCTCCGTTTCCACTGTCTTTCCCGAACTCTCCCGAACAGTAACATGCATCGGAACCGCGAACGCGGACCGAAGCAATTCGCACTGTAGCGAAGGCCGCTCGACTGAAGAACATCAGAGAAAGGGCACTCGACGATCCGCATTGTCGCTTCATGCACGTCTTGAAGAAGAAGGCACCGGACACCAGCCAGCCAAATTCCCTGAAAGCTGTCGAGGGTCTGGTTCCAGCGAATCAGTGCGCCTGGCGAACTGTCCAGCGCCGACCGGCACAGGTGTCTTCATCCTCGGCCCACCGGCGGCCTTGCGCCGTTTCGCATGCCGCACCGACCAACAGGCCGGTGAGACCTGGCGCGGAGGCTGCCGCCAGTTTCAGCTGAGATAGTCGCCTATGCGGCGGGCCGATTCGCGAATGTTCTCCATGGATGCGGCGTAGGAGAGGCGCAGGAATCCCTCGCCCATGGCGCCGAAACTGGTGCCGTGGACCGCGGCCACGCCGCATTCCTCGAGCAGCGCCTGTCCGAGTTCCCAGGAATTGCGCCCCGTGCGCGCGATGTTGGGGAAGGCATAGAACGCTCCACCGGGCATAACGCAGTGAAATCCCGGGATGGCGTTCAGAAGATCGACGATCACGCCGCGGCGCTCCTCGAAGGCCTGGCGCATGGTCTCGACACTGTCCTGCGGGCCGGTGAGGGCGGCGATGCAGGCCATCTGCGTTGCCGCATTGGTGCAGGAGTTGGCGTTGACGATCATCTTGTCGATGTAGTCCACGAGACTCTTCGGCCACACGCCGTAGCCGGCCCGCCAGCCGGTCATGGCGTAGGTCTTGGACCAGCCGTCGAGAAGGATGAGGCGGTCGCGGATCGACTCGTAGCCAAGCAGGCTGCGGTGGGCCTTGTTGTCGAACACAAGACGGCAATAGATCTCGTCCGACAGCACGGCCACCTCGGGGAAGTCCTCGAGACCGGCAACGAGGCGGTCGAGTTCATCGTCGTCGATGACGCCGCCGGTTGGATTGCCCGGGCTGTTGATGATGACGAGCCGCGTGCGATCCGACAGCTTCGACAGCACTTCGTCGGCGCTGAAGGAAAACAGCCTGTCCTCATGAAGCTCGATTGCAACGGGCGTGGCGCCCGTATAGCGGATCATGGATTCGTAGATCGGAAAACCCGGATTGGGGTAGAGAATCTCGTGGCCCGGCTGACCGAACATGAGGATGGCGAAGAACATCGTCATCTTGCCTCCCGGAACCACCATGACCTGTTCCGGAGACACCTCGACGCCACGATGTTTCAGAATGTCGGCCGCCACCGCTTCGCGCAGGGGCATCATGCCCGGAGCCGGGGTATAGCCGTGATGGCCGTCGCGCAGGGCCTTGACAGCCGCCTCGACGATATGGTCCGGCGTGCGGAAGTCCGGCTGGCCGATCCCGAGATTGATGATGTCGCGCCCCTCGGCGGCGAGCTGGTTGGCGCGGGCGAGAACGGCGAACGCGGTTTCAGAGCCCATGTTCTGGAGATTGTCGGCAGGAATCATGTCGGGTCCGGCGTGTCGGGTTGACCTGGAGACGGCTGGCGTCGTAGAGAACGGCAGGTCGTTGTGGTGGCTATAGCTCAGTTGGTCAGAGCGCCTGGTTGTGGTCCAGGAGGCCGTCGGTTCGAATCCGACTAGCCACCCCGAACCATGCACCGAATGTCGGTCCGCATTTGCGTGTTTGCGACATTCCCTTTCCGGAACACGACATCGGATCGGTCGTCTTCACGCCGGTTCGACGTTCGCCGGCCCGGCGTCACCAAGTTCCGGAATGGGTCCCGGGTAATAGGGAAGACGGTCGCGCCGCGGTGTCCAGGAGCCGCTCTCCTCGAGGCGCCGGACATGGCAGGCGATGTCCTCGAGGGCGGCGAACCAGACATCGCCCTTCTCATGCATGTAGCGAATGAGATTCCTCATCTCCCGAGCCCGGGCAAGGCGTCCGCTGAGGAAGGGATGCCACACCGAAATCCACAGGCCGCCGTACTCCCAGGCGGCATCGAACTCCTCGCGGAAGACCCTGTGCGCCTCTGCTGCCGACTTGATCGGCATCAGGGTCCCGAACTCCCGGGAGAACTGGAAATGGGGCCAGTCGTCGAGGCCATAGTGGCTCGGCAGTTCGACAACCGATCCGCGGTCATTTGCCAGGACATAGGGCACATCGTCGCCAAAGAGCGAGGCGTCGTAGCGGATGCCCGCATCGATGAGGATGTCGAGCGTGTTTCGCGAGAAACGGTAGGCGGCGGCGCGGTAGCCGGCCGGCCGTTGGCCCGTCGCCTGGACGATGACATTGACGCTGCGCTCGAACCAGGAGCGCTCTTCAGCAGCCGACATCTCGTTGGCATGTTCATGGAGGTAGTGGTGGTGGCCGATCTCGTGGCCTCCCTCGAGGATCCTGTCCACCGCCGCCGGATACCGCTCGATGCACCATGCCGGAAGGAAGAATGTCTGGCGCATGGAGAATTCCGCGTAGAGGTCGACGAGCCGCGGCACGGCGACCTCGGGTCCGTAGCGCAGGGCAGACAGTGCGGCCACCCTGGTGTCGGCCGTGCGGTGGTAATCGAGATGAAGGATGGAATCGGCGTCCATGTCGAACGTGAAGGCGACGGCGCAACGGGCGCCACCGGGCCATGGCGGAGGATTGGCGATCATGCCTGCGGCTCCTCGTCGGCCTTGTCTCGATGGAGTTCGGCGAAGAACAGGTTCAGCGCTGTCACGACGAAGCACATCATCACGATGTTGACGATCATGTTCACATAGTTCACGACCAGCCCGACAAAGCCACCGAGACCACGCTCGACAAACATGCCGCTCAGGTGAATCAGGACGATGCTGACGACCACCAGCGGCAGACACACGAGGATCAGCGTTGCCGATATCTGGGCTCCGTAGCCCCGGGTGACCTGCCAGCTGCGAATGAGGTCCGCCCCCTGGCCCACGGCGATGGACGGAAGAACGAGGGAGGACCGGGCGACGATGAGAATGGCCGGCACCATGCCGATCAGAAAGGCGACCACCTGCCCCAGCGGACCGGATACGCCGAATGTGGCAGCCAGAAGTGCGGCCACCATGCCGGTCACCACGTAGAGGCCCATGAACACGATGATGGCGAGAAAGACGGCAATGATGCCGTAGAGAAACTCGCGGAACCCGAATCGGACATAGATGCGCACCCTCGAGGGGTCGAACCCGGCCAGCATGGTGCGGTGCCACGCCACGGCGATCATGGCCTGCACCATGAGGCCGGCGACGGCGAGGACGGCGAGGCGCAGAACGCCGTCCGGCGGCATGCCGGTGTCCCCGGTGACGGGTGTGCCAGGGGTCAGGAGGTGGACCGCCACGGCAACAAGCAGGACCGGGAACCAGGACAGACGCAGAATGGAATCGATGCCTGCCCAGGTTTTTCTGAAGGCGCCAAACGCAAAATGCAGAGGGTGAATCCTGATGTCCCTCATGAACGGCTCCGGACGCGACTGACGCTCACCCTAACAGAACGCGCCGACACTGACAGCGATGTTGCCGTCGACATCCTGGAGCCAGCTCCATTCCCCACGGTTTTGGAGATCAGTGTGATGGATTCCACCATATGGAGTTGTACCGACCCTTGCAATCATGACGATGTTCGCGTTATGGTCCACCTCAAGCGATGGATGATCTCTTCGACAGTTTGCCCGGACCGGGTTCAAGCTATACCGCGGACGATATCGAGGTTCTCGAAGGCCTCGATCCCGTGCGGCGGCGCCCGGCCATGTACATCGGCGGTACGGATGAGCACGGCCTCCACCATCTCTTCGCCGAGGTCCTTGACAACGCCATGGACGAGGCTGTCGCGGGCTTTGCCAGTCGCATCGATGTCGAGTTGGCGGCCGACGGCACATGTTCCGTCCAGGACAACGGCAGGGGCATACCGACCGATCCCCACCCGAAGAACCGTTCACTGTCTGCCCTCGAGGTCATTTTCACGACGCTGCATTCGGGCGGCAAGTTCTCGGGCGACGTCTACACCACGTCCGGTGGTCTCCATGGAGTCGGCATCAGTGTCGTCAATGCGCTCTGCGACAGGTTGACGGTCGAGGTCGCACGAGAACGCACGCTGTGGCGTCAGACCTACCGGCGCGGAGAACCGGTGACGGGTCTCGAGGAGGCGGGCAGGGTTTCCAACAGGCGCGGCACAAGGGTGAGTTTTCGTCCCGATCCCGAGATCTTCGGCAGCGCCGCGTTCAGGCCGGCGCGCCTCTACCGGATGGCGCGATCCAAGGCCTACCTGTTCAGGGGAATCGAGATTCGCTGGGCGTGTGACCCGGTTCTTGCCGACAGCACGACGCCTGCAGAAGCCGTCTTCCGGTTCCCTGGCGGAATCTCCGACTATCTTGAGGTTCTTCTTGGCAATCGTGCCGCCATCAACGCCAGGCCCTTCGTTGGCAACGCCTCCCTTGCAGATGATGCGGGCAGGGTGGAATGGGCCATTTCGTGGCCGGCTGACAGCGAAGGCTACGTGTCGACGTACTGCAACACCGTCTTCACGTCCCAGGGCGGCACCCATGAAAGCGGTATCCGCAACGCCCTGACCCGGGCCCTGCGCACCTACGGCGAGAGGGTGGGAGCGAAGAAGGCCGACAAGCTTTCGGCGGACGATGCCGCAGGCGGGGCCGTCATCCTTCTGTCGGCATTCGTCAGGTCCCCGCAATTCCAGGGACAGACAAAGGAGAAACTGGTCAATCCGGAGATGACCCGTCTCATCGAGAGTGCGGTGCGTGATCATGTGGACCACTTTCTCGCCGGTGATCCGGAGAGCGCCAACGAACTGCTGCGCGCGGCCCTCGATCGTTACAGCGAACGGCAGCGCCGCCGCGAGGAAAGGGAGACCCGGCGCAAGACTCCGGCACGCAAGCTGCGGCTGCCGGGCAAGCTGGCGGACTGTTCGCGCCGCGAGTCGCTCGGAACCGAACTCTTTCTCGTCGAGGGCGATTCGGCGGGCGGGTCCGCCAAGCAGGCACGCAACAGGGAGACCCAGGCCGTGTTGCCGCTGCGCGGCAAGATTCTCAACGTGGCCAGTGCGTCTGCCGACAAGAAGCGCGCCAACCAGGAACTCAAGGACCTTTCGCAGGCCCTGGGATGCGGTGTCGGCAACAACTATCGCGACGAGGATCTGCGCTACGACCGCATCGTCATCATGACGGATGCCGATGTCGATGGCGCACACATTGCCTCGCTTCTCATCACATACTTCTACCAGGAGATCCCCGAACTCGTTCACCAGGGACGGCTTCACCTAGCCGTGCCGCCGCTTTACCGTCTGTCACGCGGCACCGACATCGTCTATGCTCGCGACGACCAGCACCGGGACCATCTCCTGGAACATCATTTCAACGGCAAGGGCAGGGTGGACATCAGCCGCTTCAAGGGACTCGGCGAAATGCCGGTTGCCCAGCTGAAGGAAACGACCATGGATCCGGCGAGCCGTCTGCTGCTCCGTGTCGAGATCGCAGACGATGACCGCACACGGACCCTGCGGATCGTGGAGAACCTGATGGGGCGCCGTCCCGAGGAGCGGTTCAACTTCATCAGGCAGCATGCCGGCAATGTCGGTGAACTTGATATCTGACTGCAGGCCCAAGGGACTCCTGGCAGCGATGGGCCTTGTCCTCGTTCTCCTCGGATGCGCCGGCGACGGATCGCGGACACTCGTGACCCACGTCAGTCAGGAGCCGCTTTTCTCGCCGGGCCTCATGCACTGGATCGCATCGTCGCCACAGGGACTGGTCATGCGGGTGGCTGCGGCCGACGGGGATGCCCGGTGGGCCGACGAGGCCGCGGCGGCGCTGGAGGATATCGCCTGGATGCCCTTCGATGCCCTGACCATCGATCGTTCGGGTCCGCACGATCCCGTGTTCCACCTCGCTCTCGTGGTTCACGCACCGTCCACCGTGCCGGCGGACGGCGCCTGCAGCGGCGACATGACACCGATCGCCGGCCACGGCGTCGTCGTGATCGCCCTGTGTCACGGTGGACGGGCCATCGCCAGGGCAAGGGCCACGGCCGCGGCGCCGCTCGTGCCCGGCTCTTCCTCGTTCCACGCGGCCGTGAGGGCTGCCGCCATCGCCGCCTTCCCGCGTCGCGATCCGGACGAACCCGATTTCGATCCCATCATTCTTCCGCCCGTGTTTTGAGGACACTGGTTGACCTCGACCGCATCAACGGAGTATCCGCCCCGCAGCGGCCGTTGCATTGCCCCCATCACGGCCCCACTCGATCAGGAACACGGACAGGCATGAAATTCGAAGACCTGGGACTTGGTCCTGAAGTCCTGGCGGCCATCGCGAAGGCCGGTTACCACGAAGCCACGCCAATCCAGCAGAAAGCCATTCCGGTAGCCCTGCAGGGCCGCGATCTCCTCGGCTGTGCGCAGACCGGAACCGGAAAGACAGCGGCTTTCGTGCTGCCGCTGATTGACATTCTGATGGGGAGCAGGGCGCGCATGCGCATGCCGCGGGCGCTCATCATCTCGCCAACCCGCGAGTTGGCGCAACAGACCATGGAGAACTTCCGCATCTACGCCAGCCTGACCGATCTCGAGGCGGCGCTGCTTGTGGGAGGCAACGACATGAGGGCCCAGGAACAGGCGCTGACAGGTCATGTGGACTTCCTGATCGCCACACCCGGGCGTCTGCTCGACATGATCGAGCGTGGCAAGGTTCTGATGATGGGTGTGAAACACCTCGTCATCGACGAGGCCGACAGGATGCTGGACATGGGGTTCATTCCCGATGTCGAGCGCATCTGCACCATGTTGCCGCCACTGCGCCACACGCTGATGTTCTCGGCCACGATGCCCGCCGAGATCCGCAAGCTGGCAGAGAAGTTTCTCCACAATCCCAAGGAGGTGGCGGTGGCGCCTCCGGACTCGCCGGCCGACACCGTGGATCAGTCCCTTGTCATCGTCGAGGATGGTCGCGAGAAGAAACGTGCCCTGCGCCGCCTGCTGGACATGCAGGAGGTGACGAGTTCCATGATCTTCGTCAACCGCAAGCGGGATGTCGACTCCCTCCATGGCTCCCTGGTTCGCCGCGGCATCGATGCCGTGCGCATGCAGGGCGACATGTCACAGCACGACCGGGAAACCGCGCTTGCCGCATTCAGGAATGGCGAGTCCCGAACCATGGTGTGCACCGACGTGGCCGGGCGGGGCATCGACATCTTCGGTGTCAGCCATGTCATCTGCTACGACGTTCCCGTCAACGCCGAGGATTATGTCCACCGCATCGGCCGAACAGGCCGCGCCGGCATGAGGGGCTGTTCCTACATGCTGGCGACGCCCGAGGATCGCGATGCGCTCGATGCCATTGCCAGACTCATTTCCCGTCAGGTGCCGGTGGTCGAGATCGAGGGCCTCCGCCACGCCGACCTCGCGTGCGCGCCGGACCGGCCCCAGGGGCGCCGCCGCCGTGACCGGCGAACCTGGGAAAAGGACGATGCGACGGCGCGCCGCCGCGAGGCCGCCCGGGGCGAAGCCCAGGAGAGAGAGATGGAAGATGCCGGCGCCGTTCCCTTTGGCGAGGGTCCCTTCGTGCCGGCATTCCTGCTGCGACCGGTGACAACCGGCAACACCAGGGGAACACAGACCCGGGGAGACAGCGACCGTGCCGACAGGTGATCTCATTCGCAACGCCATGAAGGACGGTGCGAAACAACTCGGAGCATGGGTGAACATGGAGAGCCCGATCGCGACCGAGATCATGGCCGGCGCCGGCTTCGACTTCATCATGATTGACCAGGAACACGGTCCTGGCGATGCCCTGTCCGCCATCACGCAGCTGCAGGCCATCCGTTCGGGTGGCACGAGGACAGCCATGATGCGGGTGAGGGACAACGACACCCAGTTCATCAAGAAGGCCCTTGATACCGGCATCGACGGCATCATGGTGCCACTCGTCGAGACCGCCGAGGCGGCATCACAGGTGGTGGCAGCCTGCAGGTTGCCGCCGCTCGGGGTACGCGGAGTCGCTCCCGGCAACGTCCGGGCCGCGCGCTACGGCTACGAAAAGGATGCCTTCATCCGCAATCGCGGTGAGGATGTCCTTGTGCTGTCCCAGGTCGAGACCGAGGAGACCGTCGGCAACCTCTCCGACATCGGCAGCATCGAGGGTATCGACGTTCTCTTCATTGGCCGCAACGACCTTTCGAGCAGTATCGACCGGCTTCATGATCAGACCTCTCCGGAAGCCCGCGAACTTCTGGACGAGGCGGAGCGCCGCATCAGGGAATCGGGACGTCTGCTCGGCGGCATTCCGGCGCCATTCGACGGCCCCGTGGCCATGTTCGAGAGAGGCTACGACATGGTGCTCGCGGTCGCCGATCATGCTTTGCTGCGGGATGCGGCTGTCGCTGCGGTGGCGTCGTTCAGGCCTGCCTGATGGTCGTCCGGTTCGGACCCCTTCTCGAGCGGGCGACGAACCGCTCTGGTGGACACCGGAATCTCCAGGCCCGGCTTCCCCGGCCGAAGTCGGCGGCGGACCTTGCCGGCACAGGCGATGATCGTTACCTCTCGATGATGTCCCTGCGCATCTTTCGCGCCGGTCTCAAGCATGCTCTCGTTGATTCGAAGTGGCCCGCCTTCGAAGAAGCCTTCCACGGTTTTGCGCCGAAGAGGGTGGCCATGATGAGTGACGAGGATCTTGACGAGCTGATGGCGAACAGGACGCTCATCCGCCACTGGACCAAGATCTCGGCGGTTCGCAGCAACGCCACGTCCATGGTTGCCAAATCCGTTGAGCACGGCGGATTCGGGTCGTGGATCGCCGGTTGGCCAGGCAGCGACATCGTCGGATTGTGGATGGTGCTGGCGAAGGAATTCAGGCAGCTCGGCGGCAATTCGGGTCCTTCCTTCCTGAGAATGGTAGGAAAGGACACGTTCGTGCTGACCGGCGATGTGGTTGGAGCGCTGATCGACAACAACGTCGTTACCCGCCCGCCCACGAGCAAGGTCGCCAAGCGCCAGGTCGCGGCCGCCTTCAATGCGTGGGCCGAGGAGACCGGTTTGCCGTTGTGTCAGCTTTCCATGATCCTGGCGCTCTCCCGAGAGTGACTCCCTCTCCATCGATGGCCACCGCCATCCCCGAAACCGCACGCATCGTCATTGTTGGCGGCGGCATCATGGGAACCGGTCTTGCCCACGGGCTCGTCGCCGAGGGCTGCCGGGATGTGGTTCTCCTGGAAAAGGCCGAACTCACATCGGGTTCGACGTGGCACGCGGCAGGACAGATCACCCATTCGACATCAAGCCTCACGCTGGGCAAGTGCGTCGACTACAACATCCGCCTCTATTCGGGCGACCTCGAACGGGAGTCGGGGCAGCCGGTGACCTGGCATGGGTGCGGTTCACTGCGCCTCGCCTACAGGGAAGACGAGATGGACTGGCTGCGCCCAGGGGAATCGCTTTTGAAGAGTTGGTGACGTTTTGGTTTTGAGGATTCAGAC
>JAPPGE010000003.1 GCA_028821455.1 bacterium
GTCTGAATCCTCAAAACCAAAACGTCACCAACTCTTCAAAAGCGATTCCCCTGGAGACGTGGCGTGGATCGCCATGGCTTTCGTTCTGGGTCTGCTGTCGCGAACCGTCGGGCTGCCACCCCTGGTCGGTTTCCTGGTTGCAGGATTCCTGCTCAACCTGCACGGAATAGTCGGTGGCGACATGCTGCGGAAACTGTCGGACCTCGGCATTACGCTATTGCTGTTCATCGTCGGCCTGAAGCTCGACCTCCGGACGTTTGCGCGACCGCAGGTATGGGCCGTGACCGGGCTGCACATGGCCATCATCGTGCCGCTCTTCGTAACGGCCATCTATGTTGCCGCCGCACTCGGGGCGCCGTTCCTTGCCGACCTCGACTTGTTCCAGTCTCTTCTGATCGCCTTTGCCTTGAGCTTTTCCAGCACGGTCTTCGTCGTGAAGGTGCTGGAAGACAAGGGCCAGACGGCGGCGCTCCACGGCCGGATCGCGATCGGAATTCTCATCGTGCAGGACCTGGCTGCCGTGGTCTTTCTGGCCATCTCGGTGGGAAAGTGGCCGACTTACTGGGCCCTGCTGGTCCTGCTCGTCTTTCCGCTTCGGCCACTGCTGATCGTCGTGCTCCAGCGCGTCGGCCACGGCGAACTCATGGTCCTCTACGGTTTTCTGCTTGCTCTGGGCGGTGCGCAGCTGTTCGAGCTCGTCGGACTCAAGGGCGACCTCGGCGCGCTCGTGCTGGGCGTTCTCATCGCCAATCACGCCAAGGCCGACGAGATGGCGAAGACCATGCTCAGCTTCAAGGACCTCTTTCTGCTCGCGTTCTTCCTTTCCGTCGGCCTGTCGGGTCAGCTGACCCTGGAGACGCTCCTGATCGGTGCGGCGATCACACCGTTCGTGTTGTTCAAGTCGGCCCTGTTCTTCGGCCTGCTGACCGCGTTCAGGCTCCAGGCCCGCACGTCGTTTCTGGCGACGCTCAATCTCAGCAACTTCAGCGAGTTCGGACTCATCGTCGCGGCCATCGGAGTCGCACGTGGCTGGATCGACTCCGACTGGCTGATCGTGATCGCGGTCGCGCTGGCCTTCTCGTGTGTCATCTCTTCCGGGCTCAACGTCGCCAGCGACCGCATCTATGCGCGCTACAGGACGGTGTGGAAGCGCCTGCAACGATCCGACCTCGTTGCAGACGACCGGCCTCTTGATATCGGTGCCGCGACGATTGCGGTCATCGGCATGGGCCGCGTTGGATCGGCGGCATATGACACGATGCGTGAACTGCATGGAGAGACCGTCGTCGGGGTGGACACCGATCAGGCCACGGTCGAGCGCGAACGGTCCAGAGGACGAAAGGTGTTGCTGGGCGACCCTGGTGACGCCGATTTCTGGGATCGCGTTCAGATCGCTCATACACTCGAACTGGTCATGCTGACCTTGCCGAACCTTGCCGCCAACCTTGCCGTGATCGACCAGCTCAAGGCCGCCTCATTTGGAGGTCGGGTCGCGGCTACAGCCAGATTCCAGGATGATGTCGAACCGCTCGAACAGGCCGGCGCATCGACCGTCTTCAACGTCTACGCGGAGGCGGGTTCAGGGTTCGCCGCCCACGTCGCAGGACGCATGCCGGCCATCAGCCCGACCGGGACCGACGAGTCCCAGGCGACATCCTGAGTCGCGGCTGCAATCTCGCCGGCAGGTCGGCCGAACAGCGCTTGGAATCCCCGCGCAAGGGCGAAGCAGGCGTACTCCACGTTGATTGAAGGCGGCAACAGCAGCGCCGCACGCAACCAGGACCCTTGTCCGGCCATCCACATTGGCTGATTGTCGCCCGCGTTGTTCAATGGTCGTATGCGTGCTGGAAGAATGCGCATGACTGGTGTGGCGCACGATGGCTGAACGAACCGACTGCGTGGTGATTGGCGCGGGACTGGTCGGACTTGCGATCGCCCATGAGCTTGTCGGGAAGGGGACGTCCTGCCGTGTGATCGAACGGGGAGGGATCGCCGGCGGCACGACATCGACGTCATTCGCCTGGCTCAATGCAACCTCCAAGCTGGAAGAGGAGTATCATCGCCTCAACGTTGCCGGGATGGAGGGCCACCGGAGCTGGGCTGCCCGGTGGGGGAGCAACGCGACCGGTCATCGGCAGCCGGGCTGCTTGATGTGGGCGGGTGCGGACACCACCACCGGGCTTGACGATCTCGAGCGGACCTTCGACCGTCTCTGTGAGCTTGACTATCCCTGTCATCGCGTCGGCGGGCGCGAACTGGCCGACCTGGAGCCGCGCATAGCCTTCGGCCACGGGGCCGAAGGACTTCTCATGCCTCTGGATGGCTGGCTCGACGCGCCGCGCCTTGCCCGTCACCTCGCGGAAGGCATTGTTGGCCAGGGGAGCGCCATCCACGAGGAGACGCCGGTGACCGGATTCCTGGGCACCGCTCCCGTGCTGGACGGAGTTGCGACCAAGCGTGGTCCGATCCATGCCGACAGGATCGTCATTGCCGCCGGGACCAGGACCGGTGATCTCGCGGCCATGGCGCTCGGGAGCCAGACGGCCTCCCGTCCGGTCGGCAGTGATCCTGGCCTGCTGGCTGATATCGCCGGAGCACAGGCGTGGCTCAACCACGTCGTCTATTTTCCCGAGGGCGACGATGAACTGCACACGCGCCCCAATGTGGGAGGGGGGCTGCTGATGGGTGCGGATGCCGCGGATGGGATGCTGCCCGACGAACTGCGAGCGCGGCGTTACCTCGCCGACAGGGCACAGCACTGGTTCGTCGATGTCGATGCGGCTGACGTGATGACGCGCATGACGGCGCGGGTCGGACATCGTCCGATGCCTGCCGACGGCCGCTCGATCGTCGGGAGGCTTCCCGGGTGCGACAATCTCTTCGTCGCCGTCACCCACAGCGGCATCACGCTGGCACCGGCCATTGGCGCCCTGCTCGCCGACGAGATCACCGGGGGATCGGCGTCGCCTCTGTTGCGAGAATTTCGGCCCGACCGGTTCGCCTGGACATGAAAAAGGGCCCTCCCGGCGGCAAGCCGGAAGGGCCTGGTGTCAGATCTTGTATCCGAGCGACGGGGCGCCGTCGATGAAGTTCCTGTGCTGGGCAATCTGCACCCACTCCTCGACCGCCTCGTCGAGCGTCTGCTGCGAGGTCAGCTCACCGGAAATGGCCTTGGAGATACTGCGTCCCAGGGCATCGGCGTACTCCGGCGCCTCTTCCCAGAACAACTGCGGGTAGTCAACCTCTCCATCGTGATGGACCCAGCCGGGCACGGCCCTGCCATGGCGTTGCAACATTTGTTGCTTCCCGGGATGTCGTCTCGGACGACGTCTGGCAGACTATGCCGGGCGGAATGGATGCCATGTTTCCAGAGCATTCTGATCCATCGCTGTGCGTTGCGCCGGACCATGGTCCTTTCGTAGCCGGTTTCGTTTCATCCACGAGTACCTTCAGGTTTCACATGACGATTCACTTTGAGCTTGACATGTAGTGCAAAACGCACTACATCAAGCATCCTCGCAAGGAGGCAAGCATGCTGAATCTCGACCCTGCATCGAGCATCCCGTCAAGGCAGACCAGGACGACCCAGATACGCCACGACGGTCGACTGGCGAGTCTGATCGAGCGGGCGGCGCTCGCGTTGGCCGTGGACAAGTCCGCGTTCCTGCGTGCCGCGATTGAGCGCGAGGCCACGCGCGTAATCGACAGGCAGTCTCGGCACACGCTGACTCCCGAGGACGCCGAGATGTTCGCAGCGGCCCTCGATGCCCCACCGGCCCCAACTCCGCGCGCGCTTGAGGCTGCCCGCAACTACCGCGCGCGCGTGGTTCATGCCGACTGAGCACCCGGCTCTCAGGATAGAGAACTTCGACCCGGCACGGCACGACCGCGCCGGTTTCGACTGCGGTGTTGATCGTCTCAACAACTACCTCAAGCTGAGCGCCAGGAAGCAGCAGAAGGACGACATGACCCGCGTCTATGTCGTCGTCGAAGAAGGGCGCCCAGGCATTCTAGGTTACCATGCCATCAACCTCGGCATGATGAATGTGGACGAACTCAAGCGGCGCCCGCGGGGAGCTCCCGCTCATGGGGAG
Source organism: bacterium (assembly GCA_028821455.1). Taxonomy (GTDB): domain Bacteria; phylum Pseudomonadota; class Alphaproteobacteria; order SP197; family SP197; genus SP197. The sequence continues at coordinate 4,095 of JAPPGE010000003.1, forward strand.
ATTCCGGTGCTGTTCCTGGGGCAAGTCGCGGTAGATCGGGCAGCACAGGGCAAGGGTCTCGGTGGTATCCTCATGCATCATGTCTTCGAAAAGGCGTACATGATTGCCGACGTGGCCGGATGTCATGCAATCGTTCTTGATGTGATCTCGGACGGCGGCGAGTCGGAACTCGTCCGTCGCACGGGGTGGTATAAGAGCTTCGGCTTCGCGAGTTTCGCGAGCGACCCCGCGCGCATGTATCTTGCGCTGAAGCAGGTCCGTGCGGTGGTTCAGGCGATCCCTGGTGAGGGGGACGCATAATGTGCCGCTGTTCGACGGGGCCCTGATACGGCACGCCCTTCGGTTCGAAGCGGAGTGGTTGCGAAGGGTATGCCGAACAGCAGGCATTGCCCTTGTGATCCTGGTCCCCGGATTCCTGACAACATAATGTTCCGGCGCCCGCTTTGGCTCGCTCTTCGTTGACCTCACCTGTTGCCGGTCGAGCGAGAGCCTGGTTCTCCAATCGTGTCAGGAATGTGCTCTCTCATTGTGTGCGACCCTGCTGCCAGGTGTTGAAGGCGCCACTTCCGGTACGAGGTTCAGGAAATCCGGCCCGACCGGTTCGCCTGGACATGAAAAAGGGCCCTCCCGGCGGCAGGCCGGGAGGGCCCTTCGGGACCTGGTGTCAGATCTTGTATCCGAGCGACCGGGCGCCGTCGATGAAGTTCCGGTACTGGGCCTTCTGCTTGTCGAGGCCGAGCTTCTGGGCAATCTGCACCCACTCCTCGGCCGCCTCGTCGAGCGCCTGCTGCGAGGTCAGCTCACCGGAAATGGCCTTGGAGATGTTGCGTCCCAGGGCATCGGCGTACTCCGGAGCCCCTTCCCAGAAGAACTGCGGGTAGCCCACCTCGACGTTGGCAAGGCCGGCATCGAGATGATTGCGGGCCCTTCCGAAGGTCTGGAAGATACCGTCGTTCGTCGGATAGATGTCGTTCGTCCCGCGCTGCGGATTGGGCTCGATGTACATCTGGGCCGCCGCATCGGTGTAGTGCGATGCGCCGAACGGATCGGAGCCGCAGTAGGGATCGGCGACGATCCTGTCGGAGTAGTCGGGATGCGACATGCGGTAGATGAAGTAGAAGGCCGCATCCTTGATGTCCTGGGGCAGGTTCGCCGGAATGGAGGCCGTCCGGCACCACAGGCTGATTGCCCGGTGGACCACTTCGCCATCGTCATGGACCCAGCCGGGCACGACAGCCGCGCCCTGATCTTCGGCGCGTTCCATGCCCTGCTGCTGGACCGTGAACTCCGCCAGATCGATCCACCACACCGACATCACGTCGGAACCCGACTGCCAGCGCTGAATGGTGGTGCCGATGTCCATCGCCTCGGCGCCGGGAGGTCCGAACTTGATGATCTCCCGGTACATGTCGAGAGACTCGGCCGCCTTGCCCTGGTTGATGACCGGGTTCATGTTCTCGTCGAAGTAGTTGACGCCGGCGGAAGCGGCAATGTCCATCCAGAAGCCCCATCCGAAGTTCGGCGGATTGACCACCATCGACGTGCCGTAGATGCCTTGCGAACCCAGTTCCTCGGTCATGAACTGCGTGACGTTGAGGAAGTCCGGCCATGTCTTCGGCACTTCGAGGTTGGTCTGGAAACGCTTGGAATACTTCGACTGCAGTTCCGCGTTCTCGAAGAAGCTCTTGCGGTAATGCAGGATGTGAATGTCGCCATCGAGCATCACGCCATAGGTCTTGCCGGCCCACTTCGTATAGAACTCGCGGTAGGCGGGCATGACCCAGTCGAGATAGGCATCGCTGCCCTCGTACTGGGCGAAATAGTCGTCCAGGGGCTCAAGCTGCCCGGTTTCGGCGAAGGCGCCGAAGAAGAGCGAGGGAAACTGCACCCAGTCGAACCTTGGATTGCGTGACAGGAGCTGCGGCAGAATCTTGGCCACGGCATCGCCACCGTCATAGTTCTCGCGCCCCTTGATGCCGACTCCGGCTTCATTCATCAGGTGCTCCGACAACCACAGCGGCGCATGAAGCCAGTTCGAGTCCTGGAAGTAGGTCAGCTCGACGTCATTGAAGAGCTTCTTTCCGGGAGGAACGGACTGCGCGCCCCACGACAGCCTGCCGGGAAGCTGGAGTCCGGCCGCGGCACCAGCGCCGGCGGCTACGGATTTCATGAACTTGCGTCGAGTCCATGCACTGAAAACACCCATGGGATTCTTCCTTTCTCCTGGTCAATGTCGGGACAGGAAACGCCCTGCCCCGGATGATGGGCACGAGCGACCGTCAGGTCACAAGCGCTCCGGTTTCGGCATCGAAGATCATCACGTCACGAGGATCGAGGCTGAAGCCTGCATGTTCGCCCGGAGCCATCCGGGTGTCCGGAGGCGCCAGTGCCTGCAGCGTCACATCCCCTGTCACGAACGAGAGGATGGATCTCTCCCCGAGGTACTCGTTGATCACGATCTTGCCGCCAATCGTCGCTCCGTGGTCGCAAAGATGAAGGTTCTGCGGCCGGATGCCTACCATGAATTCACACCCGCCATGGGCATCGAGGTCGGGTATGCGCTCCGCGGCTACGTCAAAGACGAGTTCCGCACCGGTCGCGTGGAGCCGGGCGCACTCTGCGCTATCGCGCCGTTCCACCGGGATAAAGGTCGTCGGAGGTTCACCGATGAAATCGGCCACGAACATGTTGGCGGGACGGTTGTAGAGCGTGTTGCGGTCGCCGACCTGCTGGAGTTCGGCATTCGACATCACGGCAACCCTGTCCGCCAGCGCCAGTGCCTCCACCTGATCGTGGGTGACGTAGATCATGGTGCGCCGGAGTTCCTGGTGAAGACGCTTGAGATCGAACAGCATCTGGAACTTGAGGTGGGCGTCGAGGTGGCTCATCACCTCGTCGAGAATGAACACCGCCGGCTCGCGGATCAGCGCCCGACCCAGGCTGACACGCTGCTGCTGACCGCCGGAGAGAACCGGCGGCTTGGCCGAGAGGATTTCGGTGATGCGCAGGAGTTCGGCCAGTTCCCGGGCGCGGCGGCGCCTTTCTGCCGGTGGAACACCGCGCACCTCGAGAGGAAAGGCAAGGTTTTCCTCGACGGTGAAGTTCGGATAGAGGGCATAGGTCTCGAAGGCCATGGCCACGTTGCGTTCCCTGGGCTCGAGATCGTTGACGCGCAGGTCGCCGAAGCGGATGTCGCCGGACGTGATCGGTTCAAGGCCGACGATCATGCGCAGTGTCGAGGTCTTTCCGCACCCGGACGGTCCCAGCAACGCCATGAATTCTCCATCGGGCACCGCGAGGTCGAGGTCGCGCACCGCGTGGACGCCCGTTCGTCCGGATCCGTAGATCTTGTTGACCTTGCTCAACGTCACGTTCGACATGTCACAACAGGATGTTGCGCCCGTCGACCGGGCTGAAGAAGTAGAGGGCCTCGGGGTTCCATGCCAGCGTGACGTCCGCTCCGTGGTCGAACGTGCGCTCGGGGCTGGTGAGCGCCGTCAGCCTGACACCACCGGCATCCACGATCATGACACCTGTGGAACCCAGAGCCTCGAAGATGTCGATACGTCCCTCGAGCGCCACGCCTTGCGGAAGTTCATCCGACGGGCGCAGGTGCTGGGGCCGCAGACCGATGGTGACCTGGCGTTGCTGCACCTTTGTCAGGGCCGCACGGTGGGCCGGCGCAATCGGCAGGCGAAGCGATCCGGCGTGGGCCTCGAGACGGTCGTCCACATCAACAAGTTCGGCCTCGATGGCATTGATGGTCGGCTGGCCGAGATGTTCGGCGACAAACAGTGTCGCCGGCTGCTCGAAGAGCTCGCGCGGATTGCCGACCTGGACCAGGCGGCCGCCGTTCCCCATGACGGCAATCCTGTCCCCCAGCGACAGCGCTTCGGCATAGTCGTGGGTGACATAGACGGTCGCCACCCGGCGCAGATCTTCCAGGGTATGGAACTGGCTGCGCAATTCGTGACGGATGCGTGCGTCGAGATGGCTGATCGGCTCGTCAAGCAGGAAGACCTGGGGATCGGCGACAAGGGTGCGCCCGAGCGCGGTGCGCTGTTTCTGGCCCCCGGAGATCTCTCCGGGCTTGCGCTCGAGCAGCATGTCGATGCGCAGCAGGCGGGTCACCTCCCCGACACGCCGCCTGATCTCGTCCTCCGGAAGTCGCCGCGCCTTGAGTGGCGAGGCAATGTTCGCGGCTACCGTCATGTGGGGGTAGAGGGCATAGCTCTCGAAGGTCATTGCCACGTCGCGCCGGTAGGGGGGAACACGCGTGACGTCGCGGTCACCGACCAGAATGCGTCCGCGGTCCGGCGTCTCGAGGCCTGCCACGAGTCGCAGCAGCGTGGTCTTGCCGATACCCGATGGGCCGACGATGACCAGGAACTCGCCCTCCTCGACGTCGAGCGAGAGATCGTCGATGACCGGAAAGTCCCAGCCCTTGCACAGTCCTTCGATCGCCAGTCGCGCCATCAGCCCTTGACCACTCCCAGCGACAGGCCGCGCACCATGTAGCGGCGCAGCAGAATGAACAGGGTCACAGGCGGAATCATGGCAATCAGCGAGAACGCCATCTGCAGGTTCCACAGCGTCTGGGATCCGTGGGTGAACGTCGGAATGACGATGGTGTAGGTACGCACGTCGGTGCCGACGAACAGGTTGGCGAACAGGTACTCGTTCCACGCAAAGATCCAGCAGAGCATCGCGACCGAGATCATCCCCGGCAACACCAGGGGCAGGGTGATGCGCAGGAAGGCGCGCAACGGAGTCCAGCCGTCGAGATAGGCCGCCTCCTCCAGTTCCCGGGGCGCATCGCGGAAGAACACCATCATCAGCCAGGTCGCCAGCGGCAGGTTGAAGACGAGGTAGAGGATGATGAGCGACCAGATCGAATCGGTACCCCACGGTGTCGAATCGAAGAGGAAGAACATCGGCACCAGGATGGCGACCGGCGGGAACATGCGGTTCGAGAGAATCCAGAAGGCGAGGTTCTCTCCCCCGGCCTGGCGCGGGAAGCGGGCGAAGGCGTAGCCGGCGAGCGTGCCGAGAAACAGTGACAGCAGGGTGTTGATCGTGGCGATGACGAAACTGTCGATGAGCGCATCGAAGTTGGTGGCTTCGGCGAAGACCGCGGCGAAATTGCCGAATGCGAAGAGCTCGGGCCAGAAGGTCGGCACCGTGAGATTGGTTTCGGCGGTCGTCTTGAGAGCCGTGATGATCATGAAGTAGAGCGGGAACAGGGTGAACAGAAGCCACAGCCCCAGGAAGGCCAGGAACAGCACGCGGACGTGCCGCCAGCGATCGTCGGGTCGTGCCTGGTCAGCCATTGCTCAGGCGAGTCCCTGGGCGCGCATGACGCGCTTCATGTACTGCAGGAAGAGCGTGACGAGAATTGCCGAGATGGCAAAGATGATGATTGCATAGGCAGCGGCTTCGCCGATTGCGAACTCGCGGATTCCGCGCTGGAAGGCAATGTAGGTCGGCAGTTCGGATGTCTGCGCCGGGCCCCCGGATGTCATGACATACACCAGGTCGACGAACTTGAAGGCGTCCGTGAACCGCAGGATGAAGGCGATGGCGATGACCTCCTTCAGCATGGGAAGGGTGATGCGCCGCACCACCTTCCACTGGCTGGCGCCGTCGACGCGTGCCGCCTCGTAGACCGCCGGGGGCAGACTGACGCGTCCGGAATAGATGATCAGCAACGGCAGCGCCGTCCAGTTCCACACGTCGGCAATGATGATCGACCACAGTGAAACACCGGCATTGAACCACTCGATGTGGGAGGCGATCAGGCCAAGATCGAGGAGTGCCTGGTTGACGGCGCCGTTGGATGGCGTCAGCAGGAAGCGCCAGAGAACGCCGACGATCGAGGGTGGCAGCATCATCGGCAGAACCAGCAGAATCAGGATGATGGTGCGCCACAGGTTGGACTTGACGACTTCGTAGAGTGTCAGCGCCAGAACACAACCGAGGATGACCTGGAGTACGGCGCCGAATGAAAGGTACTGCAGGAGGTGGACCAGGCTGTCCTGGAACCGGTCCGAACTGAACACTGTGCCGTAATTGGCAAACCCGATATACGCGTGATTTCCGGTGAAGAGGCCCGTGATGTTGGTGTCGCGCAGCGAGTGATAGAACATCCAGATGGTGGGGTAGACGACGATGGCGAAGAGAACGGCCACCGGCAGTCCGACCATGGCGATCGGCACCCAGCGGGCCACGATGAGAGGCCGCTGCCGCCTCTTGCCGTCGAACCAGTCGGGATAGGTCGAGGGATCACCCCTGACGATCGCCTGGCGCACGCTCAACACTCCTGGAGGAACAGACACACCGGCCCGCCCAGGGCCGGCACCCGATCCTGATGCATGCAAACCAGAAGCTCCCGGCGATCAGGGACGGACGGGCGACGCTACACGAGATGCAGGCGGGCGTAAACGTCCCGATCCACCCGTCTCCGGCTTTCCCGACGCCGTCTCCCTCATAACGATACACGGCTCTGGACAGCCTGTCCGACTCTGGCGAATGTTCCCCGGGTCTGGTTCAAGAGTGAGGAGGCCATGGCGTGAACAATGAGGTGCCGGAGGCCTATGTGCCGCAGACGCCGGAGAGCCTTCCCGCACTGCTGGGCAGCGTTGCGGTGATCCGTGATCTCCTTGGCGGCACACCCGACAGGTGGGCCGTCGAGGAGGTCGGTGACGGCAATCTCAATCTGGTCTTCAAGGTGCGCGGCCCCGCCGGCGGCGTCGCGGTCAAGCAGGCGCTCCCCTATGTTCGCCTGGTTGGCGAGAGCTGGTCGCTGCCCCTGACGCGGGCGCACTTCGAGCATCTTGCCCTTGTCCGCCAGGCCCGCCATGCCCCTGGGCTTACTCCGACAGTCCTCCACTACGACGCCGACATGGCGCTGATCGTCATGGAACTCCTCGAGCCCCACATCATCATGCGCCACGGCATGATCGACGGCGTTGTCTATCCGATGTTTGCCGAGGCCCTGTCGACGTTTGCCGCTGCGACCCTGTTCCACACCTCGGACCTTGCCATGGCGGCAGCCGACAAGAAGGAGCTGGTGGCCGACTTCGCTGGCAACACCGCACTGTGCGGCATCACCGAGGACCTGATCTTCACCGAACCCTACATGGTCGCTGAGAACAACCGGTGGACCTCGCCGCAACTCGACGGGCTGGCGGCGTCCATTCGCGCCGACAGCGATCTCAAGGTTGCCGTGTCGCGGCTCAAGGTGACGTTCATGTCATCGGCCCAGGCCATGATCCACGGGGATCTTCACACCGGCTCCATCATGGTGACGCAGACCGATACCCGGATCATCGATCCGGAGTTTGCCTTCGTCGGTCCGATGGGCTTCGACACCGGAGCCGTGATCGCCAACCTGTTGTTGAACTACTTCTCGCAGATTGGTCATGAGAGCACCCCCGGCGCCAGGGATGCCTACCGCAATTGGGTTCTCGACAGTGTCGAGGAGTTCTGGAACGGATTCCGTTCCAGGTTCCTCGCCCTGTGGCGAAGGGAAGGAAGGGGCGACGCCTATCCGGCGGTCCTCTTTGACGACGCGGTGGCCCGCGTGCACCTGGCAAGCGAACAGGAACGCTACATGGCGGAACTGTTCAGGGACACGCTCGGGTTTGCGGCTGCCAAGATGATCCGCCGCATCCTCGGCCTTGCCCACAACATCGATCTCGAGAACATCGCCGATGCCGACGTGCGCGCCGCAGCCGAGTCCCGCGCCCTGAAGATGGCCCGGGCCCTGATGACGGCGCCCGATTCCTTTCCCTCGATCGAGGCCGTCACCGACGCCGCCCGCCGGTGGAACGCTACGACGGTGATCTGATGCGGGCGTCCTCGAAGTGACAGGAGAGAAAGGCGGCGATCTCGCCGAGTGAACGCTCGGCCTCCGGCAGTTCGTCGTAGAACTCGAAGACGTGCCACAGGTCGTCCCAGATCCTGAGTTCGACCGGCGCCCCGACGCCGCGCAGGACCTGGGCAAGCTGCACGCACTGGCTCATGAGCAGATCGCGCGTGCCGGTCGTGATGATCGCCGGGGGGAAGGTGTCGTCCCAGTCGCTCCACAGCGGCGAGACGTCCGGGTCCTCAGGCTCGAGACCGCCGCAATACAAGCGGGCGGCCTGTCGGGCCAAGGCCATCGCAAGGGTCGGATCGCGGCCGTCGTTGGTGCGGTGACTGTCGCCGGCATGGGTGAGATCGCACCAGGGCGACAGCAGGGCGGCCGCGACCGGCATCGCCTGTCCATCGCGCCGCAGGCGCCTCAGGACAGAGAGGGCGGCGTTGCCTCCCGCAGATTCCCCGGCAATCGCCAGCGGGCCGGTCCGCGGATCGCGGGCGAGTGCGGCATGAACGGCCATGCCGTCATCGATGGCCGCCGGACAGGGGTGTTCGGGAGCCAGCCGGTAGGCGGGCGACACGACGCGCACGCCGCACAGGGAGGCGAGAGCGGCGCTGACGATGAGGTCTTCCTCGGGGCTGCCGATGATGTATCCGCCACCGAAGAAATAGAGGATCGTCCCCGGACCGCGTGACTCGCGCGGCAGGATCTCGAGACAGCGCACGCCGCCATGAACGACGTCCTCCACCGAGGGCCCGAAGCGTTCCAGGGCCCTGTCGATCCTCGGCTGGAAGGCTTCCAGGGTCTCCCTGCGCAGCGCCGGCACGTCTGAGGGCACGATGTCGTCCACGGGCGGAGAGGGCGCTGCCGCCATGAACTTGCGGGCGGCCCCGCTGCACAGCAGGTTCCTGCTCGACGCTGTCACCGGGATTCTCCCTGCCCCGGCCTGTGGACGGGCGCTTCGTCTGCTGGCAGCGGAGTCTTGCCGGCGACGGCATCGGCGATTTTCTCGGCCAGCATCAGCACCGGCGCGTTGAGATTGGCGGTCACGTTGTGGGGCATGATCGAGGCGTCGACGACCCGCAGCGCTTCCGTGCCGTGGACCCGGCCCTCGTGGTCGGTCACCGAATCGTCGCCCGTGCCCATCCGGCACGATGAGCATGGGTGGAACTCCGTGGTGCCCTCCTCCGCGAGCCAGGCGAGGATATCGGCGTCGCTCTGGACGTGGCGGCCGGGAATCGTCTCCTCACCGCGCCAGGGATCGAAGGCCGGCTGCGCCGCCATGGTGCGTGTGCGCTTCAGGCCCTCGGTCATGGCGCGCCGGTCGTCCTCGTGATCGAGGTAGTTGAAGAGGATCGCGGGATGCTGCCGGGGGTCGGCTGATTTCAGCCAGATCCGGCCGCGGCTCCTGGGGCGCATGAGGCCCATCGAGAACATGAACCCCGGGTCCACGCTGGCGTGATCGCCCCCGAAGTACCCGGTCATGGCATAGAACTCGTGCTGCAGGTCGCAGTAGTCCGCGGCTTCGGAACTTGCGAAGAAGCAACCCGTCTCGGTGAGGGTCGAGGCCCCGGGGCCGCGCTTCGTGACGAGCCATTCCAGCCCCGTTGCCAGCTTTCGCCAGCCGGTAAAGCGATGGGAGGCCGACAGCGGTCGCTTCTCCCGGTAGCTCACCTGCGCGATGAGGTGATCCTCGAGATTGCGCCCCACGTCCGGGACGTCCGCGACGAGCGGGATGCCGTGCTCGGCCAGATGCGCAGGATCGCCGACGCCCGACAGGAGCAGGATCTGCGGCGAGTTGATGGCGCCGCCCGAGACGATCACTTCCCGGTCGGCCTCGAAGCGGGTGACGCCGCCTGCTGTCTCCGCCTCGACACCCACTGCCCGCCTGCCGTCGAAGACGATCCGGTGGACGAGGGCCCCGGTGACGAGTTCGAGGTTCGCCCGCCCGAGAGCAGGCTTCAGGAAGGCCGAGGCAGCGCTCCAGCGGCGGCCCTGGCGCGTGAAGCTCTGGGCCACGTGAAATCCCTCGTGCCGGTGGCCGTTCTGGTCTCCGGTGACGGCGTAGCCGGCCTCTTCGCCGGCCTTCAGGAAGGCCTGATCGTAGGGATGATCGGCCCGGCAGGTCTCGATATGCTGCGGCCCCGAACCGCCGCGCCAGGAATCGGCGCCGCGATCGAAGGCCTCGCTCTTGCGGAAGTAGGGAAGGCAATGAGCGAAGGACCAGTCGGCGAGACCCTCGACGACCCACTGGTCGTAGTCCAGGGGATTGCCGCGGTTGGCGACCATGCCGTTGATCGATGACGATCCGCCCACCACGCGGCCCCGGTGGGCCAGCACTCCGCGGCCCCCGAGACCGGGTTCGGGTTCGCCGACGTAGCCCCAGCCGAAACGGGGGTCGCGGGCTGCCAGCGGCGCCGCAGCGGGCATGGCGATGGCGAGCGCCCTGTCAGAACCTCCAGCCTCGAGAAGGAGCACCGAAACCCCGGAATCCTCGCTGAGGCGCGCCGCCAGCACGCACCCGGCGGTTCCTGCACCGATGACGATGTAGTCGTGGCGTGTGGCTCGTGTCATGTCGAATCTCCCCTGAGAGAAAGGGCTGCGGTCACGTCGTCGCGGCAATTGACGACGAGATCGGCGACAGCGGCATGATCGGAGAGCGCAGGCAGGGTGATCACGAACGCGTCGACGTCGCCCGGCTCCATCATCGCATGGCCGGCAACCGCGACGAGGTCCCCGAAGATGACGGCCTGCCAGTGATCGTCGCTGCCATCGCGGTCACGGCCCGTCAGCATCCTGCTGTTCCGGTGGAGCGAGGACGTTACGGAGGACCGCACGTGCTGGAAGGCCCCGGTGCGAACCATTGCCGGCGCACGTAGCTTCATCTGTTCGCCGATACCCCTGTCGCCCGCCGTCAGCCCGCTGCCGGCGGACCTTACCTTTCGCCGCGCCGCGACGCCAGAGAGACTGATCGACGCCGGACAACCGCACAGACGTGCTAGGAACTCGTTGCCGATTCCATTGCGGTCAATTGCCCCAAGGAGTTTGCGGGACTGTATCTTCCGGGTACGAACGACACGTCTGCAAAGGAGGACTGCTTTGCCGGGCCATGCCGCTGTTCGGCGACAAGCGCGATCCCGCCATTCTCGCCTGCAAGGCGGACAGCTTCCACAAGCTTGCGGCCGCCGCGTGACGCGGCCGCGCCGGAAGGAAACGCGCGTGGGCACCGTGGGCGAGAACACCTGAGGGGCGTCAGTCCGTCGGCAGGACACCGGGCGGCGGCGGCACCACCTCGCATTTGAGCCAGTGGACCCGTTCGCGGTAGGCGCGGTCGAGTTCGGGGTCGTTGCGCGGCCCTGGCGGACCGCCTGGCTCCTCGAGGAGGTGGTGCGGGTTGCGGCCGTTGACCGCGCCCATGAACGGGGCTCCGAAGTCGTAGCCGACAAGCCTCTGCAGCTGATCGGGCAGTTCCCGGGCCTTGTCGGGAGGCAGCGTCAGGAACTGGTTCTCCTGCTGGCGCAGCCAGCCCAGCGCGAGGTTGATCGCCACGGCGGTGCGCGGCTGTGCCGTGGCGTTGGCGCCGCCGCCGTGAATCAGGCTGTGGGCGTAGATGATGGCCGACCCGGCGGCCATCTCCGCCACCTCGATCTCATCGGCGCGGGGCCGGCGTTCCTCGTCCCACTGGTGGCTTCCCGGGACGATGCGTGTGGCGCCGTTCTCGCGCGTGAACTCGGTAACGGCCCACAGCGAACCTTGCTGCGTTATCGGACCCGGATTGCGAAAGGGGTAGAAGAAGGCGTCCCGGTGGAGGGCCTGGGCGGTCTCTCCGGGAAGCAGGTGCATGGTGCCCGTGTAGGTGATCTGGTAGCGCGCGCACCACGGCAGGAGGATGTGGTCCGCGGCGCCGAGAAGGACGGGATGGAGCGCCATCCCGCGCGTGGTCGGCGCGCGCATGAAGAGGTTGTTGAGGCGCTGGGTCCGGGCTCCCAGGAAATTGCTCTCGCCCGTCGCCTGGCCGGCGAGCTCGTGATCGAGCTCCCCGCTCAGGGAGGCAAGCTCGTCAGCGTCGATCATGTTCTCGACGATGGCATAGCCATGCCGCTCGATGGCGCTTCCGACCTCCCCGCCATCGGTGGATCGTGCATCGAACCTTGCCGCAACCGACATCTTCGGGCCTCCCCGCAGCGATGCCGGGCAGTCTCCCTGTCCTCCGAATCGCCGTCAATCTCCCCGGAACGCAGGGTCCTGCGGCGGCGGCGCCCTGCAGGATCGAATGGAGAGAATTGTCCATGCGTCGGGTCTTGAGCGCCGCGCTGGCCGCCGACGCTCCGCGCTGCGGGCGCAACTTCAGCGATTGCTGGAACCTCTTCGACTTCGTCATTCTAGCCTCGGTACACCGGTTCCTCCCGGACCGGCAGCGCCACCGCAATCGTCTCCTTGTGGACGTCCAGACCAGCGTATCTATACTCGGCCATGATCTGCCTTCCTCGACGTGTCTCTTGTGTTCAACGGTGTTCCGACCTTGAGCATAGCCCGCGATCCTTGAGGCCGGGGAAGGTCTGTGCAGAGGCAAGGCCACCCGCATGAGCGAGGGATCTCCCGAGCGGTGGCCAGGGAGCATGCGATGGAGCGGAGCAACGAACTCGAGGAACGCAACAGGCACTTTGACGCCCTGGCGTCGCGATCGGGACTGATGTGGCTCGGTCAGAACACCAATCACTTCGAGCCGTGTCCGGCTGTCCGCCAGGCGATGATCGACTGCATCGATTCAGGCGAGTGTCATCGCTACGCACCCCCTCTGGGCGTTGAGGAATTGCGCGGAGCCATTCTTGAAGACCTGGGCCTCGACCGGGATTTTTCCGTCATGGTCACCGACGGTGCGATCGAGGGGCTCTACCATGCCTGCCATACACTGCTTGGCCCGGATGACGAATTCGTCGTGACCGACCCGGGGTGGCTGTGGCCGAGGCGTTTCGCAGCCAGCCGGCAGGCGCGCGTTGTCGAGTTGTCGATTTACGACCGCGATGCGGGCTTTCGCATGAAGCCTTCACAGTTGCGCGAGGCGATGACGGAGAAAACGCGCCTCATCTATCTTGTGGATCCGAACAATCCCATGGGCTCAATCCAGACAGCCGTCGAGATCGAAGAGATTGCCTCGATCGCCCGCGATGCCGGCGCATATCTTGTTCACGACTGTACCTATCGCGACTTTGCCGAGGGACACACCCTGGCCGCTCGCCACTTTCCGCAAGGGACGATCACCACCTACAGCTTTTCCAAGTGGCTTGGACTGGCAGGCCTCAGGCTCGGGGCGGTGGTTGCCTCTCCCGAGATCATCAATCTGCTTGCTTCCGCCCCGCCAAACAATCTTGGCTCATCCTTCATCGCACAGCGCGCGGCGCTCGCGGGCCTGCGTCACAAGGCAGAGTGGTTCCCTGGCGTCCAGGATCGCCAAAGGACCAACCAGACGTCAATCAAGCAGTCGATTGATCGTGTCGAAGGACTGAAGACAACGGTCTTCCCCTCACATGGAAACTTTCTCGCCATCGATACCTGTCAGGGCGGGTTCGCACCTGATAGCCTTTGTGCATTCTATCTGGAGCGCGGTATCCTCATCCGACATGGCGGCTACCATTCGACCCGTTGTGGAGACCGCTTCGTGAAGGTCAGCACGACAGTTCCTTCGGAATGGATCGACGCATTTTGCGGTCATCTCGAAGAGGCCATCGAATGGAGCCGGAGTGCGACGGCCGTCCGGACTCTATACTGACATGGTGAGTATCGGGTCCGCGCAGGCAGCAACACCGATGAATGACGTGCAGGAGGAGATGTGGAACTCGGATTGACTGGCCGATGGGCTCTCGTGTCCGGTGCTTCGCAGGGCATTGGCGAGGGGTTGGCCGACGCCTTTGCCTCGGAGGGCGTCAACCTGCATTTGACCGCGCGCAGTACTGACCGGCTCAGGGATCTGCAGAAGCGCCTCCACGACCGGACAGGGGTCACGGTACATGTTCACCCGATGGACCTCACACGATCCGGTGCGGTCGAGAAGCTCTTGGAAGCGATTGGCGACATCGACATTCTGGTCAACAACGCTGGCGCCATCCCCGGTGGAAGCCTTGACGCCGTTGACGAGAAGGCGTGGCGCGAAGGTTGGGAGCTCAAGGTCTTCGGCTACATCAACCTGACGCGCGCGGTCTATCGCAGAATGCGAGAGCGTGGCAACGGAGTCATCATCAACAACATTGGGAATGCCGGACAAGTCTTTGATTCTGGTTATGTCGCGGGTACAACCGGCAATGCCAGTCTCATCGCCTTCACTCGTGCGATGGGCGGGCGGAGCCTCAATGACGGCATTCGCGTGGTCGGCATCAATCCCGGACCTGTCGATACCGAGCGCATCTACAAACTGCTGAAGATCCGCGCCAGGGACCTCTTCGGCGACGAGGCACGCTTCACGGAGTTGCTGAAGTCCTATCCCCTGGGACGCCCCGCCAAGGTCAGCGAGATCGTGGACCTCATTGTCTTCCTTGCATCCGATCGTTCCGGTTACACCAGTGGCACTGTCATCACGGTGGACGGCGGCATCTCGTCGCGTCACTCGATTGTGTGAAGGCGCGCCAGATGCCCTACGCAACGTGCGATGACGGCGTCAGGTTGTACTTCGAGACCGAAGGGGTCGGAACGCCGGTCCTCTTCGTGCATGAATTCGGAGGAAGTTACTGGAGCTGGGAACCCCAGGTGCACGCCTTGTCCCGGCGTCACCGATGCATCACGTTTGCGGCGCGTGGTTACCCGCCCTCTGACATTCCGGCGTCTGTTGATGCCTATTCCCAGGAGCGAGCCGCTCGGGACATCTTTTCTGTCATGGATGCGTGCGAGCACGACTCCGCTCATCTGGTCGGGCTGTCGATGGGCGGCTTCGCCGTCCTGCATGCAGCGATGCTGCGTCCCGGGCGCGTTCGTTCGCTCGTCGCCGCGGGTACGGGCTATGGCGCGGAAAAGGTGCATGAAGACTATTTCCGCAGGATTTCCTGCGAGGTCGCCGACGGATTCGAAAACGGCGCGGTCGACTTCGCTGCGACTTACGCCGAAGGCGCATCGCGCGTGCAGTTTCAGGCCAAGGACCCAGCTGGATGGCGCCTGTTCGCCGAACGGCTGGCCAGGCATTCGGAACGGGGCGCCGCCAACACCATGCGCGGAGTCCAGTCGCGGAGACCCTCGCTCTTCGATCTCGAAGAAGAACTGTCCCGGATCTCGGTCCCCACGCTCATCGTATGTGGAGACGAAGACGATCACTGCCTGCAGCCTGGCATTTTCCTGAAGCGGACCATTCGTACCAGCGGTCTCGCGGTGCTCCCGAAGAGTGGCCATACCATCAATCTTGAAGAGCCGGAGTTGTTCAATCGCCTCCTGACCGACTTTCTTGTCGCCGCCGAATCCGGCCACTGGGGCACGCGGGATCCGCGTGCCGATCCAAACCAGATCATGAGAACACGGTGATGCCGCCAGGGAAACAGCACGGCATGCACCCTTCCGATCTGATTGATGTTGACCGCCTGTGGCGTCGACTGATGCGCCTGGCCGAATTTGGCGCCACGTCTGCCGGTGGTGTGAACCGGCAGGCGCTTTCTCCTGAAGAAATCGCCGCCAGGAAGGTTCTGGCGGCCTGGGCTCGCGAGGCTGGACTGACTGTCCTCAACGATCCGATTGGCAACCTCTTCTTCCGATTGGAAGGTACCGATCCGGCAGCGGCTCCGGTCCTGTCGGGCTCCCACATCGACTCACAACCCACAGGCGGAAAGTTCGACGGCACCTTCGGAGTGCTTGCCGCGCTGGAAGCACTCTGCGCACTTGCATCATCTGCCGGGAAGCCCCGACGCCCCGTCGAGGCTGTTGCCTGGACCAACGAGGAGGGCTCCCGCTTTGCTCCGGGAATGATGGGTTCGGAGGCCTTCACCGGAAAGAGGGCGCTCGACGGCATGCTCGCGGTCGAAGACGTCGACGGCACCAGCGTCAGATCAGCCCTGGCGCGAGTCCTCGCTGCCGAGCCGGACGTCAGCGGTCGTCCGCTGGGTTTTCCGGTTCACGCATATGTTGAAGCCCACATCGAACAGGGACCGATCCTGGAACGCGAGGAAACGTCCATCGGAGTCGTGTCCGGCATCCAGGGCAGCCGGCGATTTCGTGTGACAGTGAGCGGCGAGGCGGCGCATGCCGGCACGACCCCGCGCAGGGACCGCAAGGACGCCGTGCTGGCCGCTGTCGGCATGATCGACGCGCTTTCAGGGCTTGCGGGCGATCCGGAAGACGTCATGTTCACGGTCGGTCTGTTCCGAGTAAAGCCGAATGCTCCTTCGGTCGTTCCCCGGGAGGCCTACTTCTCCATCGATCTGAGGCATCCCGACAATGACGTACTTGGCCGGTTGGGTGATGCAATACCCGACTGCTGCCATTCGAACAAAGGGGCCTGCGCGGTGGCGGTGGAGGAAATCGCGCATGCGCCGTCACTCGAGTTTCCCGGGAGCCTCCGCGAATCGATATCAACCGCCGCGGAACGGCTGGGGTTGTCGTGGCGGGAAATCCACTCCGCCGCCGGGCACGATGCCCGGCAACTTCACTACCACTGCGACAGCGGCATGATTTTCATTCCGTGCAGGGATGGGATCAGCCACAACGAAAGCGAATGGACCGAACCCCATCACGTCGCGGATGGCAGTCGCGTTCTTGCCGATGTCCTTTGGGAGCTCGCGGATGGACGTTGATTTCGCGGAAGCGTCGCGCCCGCGTGAAGCGTTTCATGTCGCCACAGGCGTGGGTGGGCACATGGCCCGTGACGTGACCCTCATCCGGGATGCGTCATGCGCGCCTGAACCATCGTGGACAGTATCGTGACAGCCGGGATCGCACTGGCGCCACTCGTGGAGCTGAGCGATGTTTCGGTGACCTATGACATTCCAATGCAACAATCGGTGGTGGAAGCCCTGCAAGGCGTTGATCTCGCCATTGCGCGCGGCAGCTTTACCTCACTGATCGGTCCCTCCGGTTGCGGCAAGAGCACCCTGCTCAGGGTGGTGGCGGATCTCATAGAACCCACAACCGGGCGGGTGTTGATCGAGGGCCAAACGCCCGCTTCTGCCCGGCGCGCACGCCAGATCGGCTTTGTCTTTCAGGAACCTGCCTTGCTCGAGTGGCGCAGTGTTCTGGACAATGTCGCCCTTCCGCTGGAACTCCAGGGACTCGGTCGGGCGAAGCGCCAAGCGGAGGCCGGGCGGCTGATTGATCTTGTCGGATTGAGCGGCTTCGAGGCGGTGTGGCCCTCGCAACTTTCCGGCGGCATGAAACAGCGAGCCTCCATTGCCCGCGCGCTGTCGACGTCGCCGCACGTGATGTTGATGGACGAGCCGTTCGGTGCGCTCGATCAGATCACGCGAGACCGCATGAATCTGGAGTTGGTGCGCGTTTTCGAACAAACCGGCATTACTGTCCTGTTTGTGACCCATTCCATCCGGGAGGCCGTCTTTCTGTCGGACAATGTGATCGTGATGTCACCGCGGCCGGGACGCATTGTCCGCAATATCGAGGTCGACCTGCCACGTCCACGCAGCCTCCTCGTGCGTGACAGTCGAACCTTCGGCGAGCTGGTCCGCATTGGCGCCCGCGAACTCGAGCAGGGCTATGACGCTTAGCGCGCGACCGGTGGGTCGACATGAGGCCGGCATCGCCCAACAGTTCGGGACTTTGGCGCGCACGGCGGGACCACCGATCGTGGCAGCCATCGTCATGGTGAGCTTGTGGGAAGGAATTTGCCACCTCTTCGACATTGCGCCTTACATCGTGCCGGCGCCGACGAGGATCTGGGCTGCCTTCGTGTCGAAGCCCGGATCCCTGCTCTTCAACGGAGGAGTCACCTTCGTCGAGGCGGTCTCGGGCTTTGTCATCGGCTCCGTGCTGGGGGCCTTGCTTGGGACGGCATTCGCCTACTCGCGTCTCCTCGCACGCGGTCTTCTGCCCTACATCATCGCCGCCAACACGATTCCCGTGGTTGCCATCGCTCCGATCATCATCCTCTGGTTCGGGCATGGCATGCAGTCGAAGATCGCTGTCACCGCTTTCCTCTCCTTCTTCCCTCTGGCACTCAACATGATGAAGGGACTGCAATCCTATGACCGGGTGGTCATGGACGTATTCCATGTATCCGCCGCCAGCGAGTGGCAGCGCTTCTTCAAGATGCGTCTTCCAAACGCGCTTCCCTACGTCTTCGTCGGTCTGAAGCTTAACGTCACGTTTTCTGTCATCGGCGCCATCGTCGCGGAGTTCGTGCAGGCCGACAAAGGTCTGGGCTTCGTGATCATGACGACCTACCGCACTCTCAACATGCCACGTCTGTGGGCAGCGATGCTGTTGTCGGCCATTATAGGAATTCTCTTCTTCGCGTTGATCGCCTGGATCGAAAAGCGGACGATTCCCTGGCACAGTTCCATGCGAGAGGACCATTAGGGTGATAGAATGACCCCGTGGACAAGGCTGTCCAGATGGGGAAGCAAGGAGGATTGACATCATGAAATCGAGAACGACGGTCGGACTGGCCGCATTTGCCTTCGTCGTGGGAGCGGCTCTTTCAGCAAGCCCGCGGGCCGACGAGACGCTGCGCCTCGAGTGGGTCATGCAGGGACAGTTTGCGGGGCCGATCGTGGCCCACGACAAGGGCTACTACGAGGAAGCCGGCGTCACCATCGAACTCCTGCCGGCCGGGCCCGACATCAAGCCGGCTGTCACCGTGGCGCAAGGTTCCGACACCTTCGGTCTGGGTCATCCCAACCAGATCATCGCTGCGCGCTCGAACGGCGTCCCGCTGGTGATGGTGATGCAGTTTGGTCAGAAGAGCGCCACGACCTATGTTGCGCGCAAGGATTCCGGCATCTCCAGCGTCAGCGACATGCCAGGTCGTAGTGTCGGACTCTGGTTCGGAGGCGACGAGCACGAGTTCCTCGCCATGTTGAATGCGGCAGGCGTCAGTCAGGAAGATGTTCAGATCATTTCCCAGGGATTCGACATCATCGCCTGGCTCAACGGCGAGTACGAAGTGATGCAGGTCACGCGCTTCAACGAGCTTCTCCAGGTCTATGACAATGGCTTCGGCCCCGAGGACCTGGTCCTGCTCAATCCGGAGGACTACGGGGTGGCGTTGATATCAGGCGGGCTCTTTACGACAGAGAAGATCATCAACGAGAAGCCGGATGTCGTTCAGGGTGCGGTTGAAGCGACCATGCGCGGATGGAGGGACGCCCTGGCTGATCCCGCCGCGGCCGCGGAGATTGTGCTGAAGTACAATGAGGAACTGACTCTCGACAGTCAGATCGGTCAGATCAAGGCCATGGCCGATCTGATTTGTGCCGGTCCGACGCTGGAGGGCGCTTTCGGCAAGTCGGTCCTCGCGGACTGGGAAACCTCTCAGAACGTCATACATGAGGCCGGAGTCATCGAATCGACGATCGATCTCGAGGAAGGCTTCACCAACAGGTTCTGGGACATGGTTCCCGCGGAGTACAAGCAGGTCATGTGTTCGATGTAAGGACCGACACATCGGCCGGCGTTGCTCGCGGCAGCGTCGGCCTGGTCCGCTTCAAGGAGAATTGGGCCTGAACCTATGGACGTGCGCATTCGTCTTTTGTGGCTCCCACAGGCCCAGTTCGCCGGCTATCTCCTTGCGGGACGGGAATCCCGCCTCCGGGGGAAGGGGCCACGCATCATCTGCCAGGGCGCCGATTTGTCGATCGGGCCGGCCGCAGCCTTGCTGCGGGGAGAATGCGAGTTTGCCGTCGCAAGCCCGGCACACATTCTGGAATCCGGGGCGCCGGCGGATCTTGTCTGGCTGCTCACCATCCAGCAGGAAAGCCCCCTTGTCTATCCGGTATCCCGGACCAGCGGCATAGAGAGTCCGGCTGACCTTTCCGGATGCCGTGTCGCGGTCTGGCCCGGCAACGAGGATCTGGAACTGCAATGGATGATCGCGAGAGCAGGTCTTGATGCAAATCAGGTAACGAGGCTTCCGGTTGCCGATACCGTCGCCGCCTATCTCGCCGGCGAAGCCGAATGCGCCCAGATGACCAGCTATCATGAACTGCATCAGCTCGAGGCCGCGTTGCCGGGCCGGGGCGAGTTCCGTCTTCTGCGGGCGGCGGACCAGGGTATCGGCATTCTCAAGGATGGCCTGATTGCACGGCGTGACTTTGTTGAGGAGAACGAGACTCTGGTAGAGGACGTTGTCTGCGCCGTTCTTGCCGGTTGGACTTTGGCGTTCGCCGACTCAGAGGCGGCAGTTGAAGCTTGTCTGGCGGCAAGGCCGGAGTTGGGTCGCGAAGATCAGGCACGACAGCTGGAGGATATCCGGGTGTTGAGCCGGGGTGGGGCGACACAGAGCCATGGCCTTGGATATCCCGATCCGGCGCACGTGGAAAACGCGATTGTAGCGGCGAGGGAGACCGGATTGCAGGGACCGTTCGTGACGGCATCCGAGATGACGGTCGAACGGTTTTGGCATGCGGCGCCTTCCGCCTTCCGGCGGCAAGCCATTTGAGCAGGACGGCCGAGGTCATTGTTGTAGGCGCGGGCGTCGTCGGATCCGCAATCGGTGCGGAACTGGCCGTGCTCGGCCACGACGTGATGATCGTGGAACAGGGTATGCCAGGCGCCGCCGTATCCGGTGCAAGTCTGGCCTGCATCGGCTCTCACATGGTCGACATGGAGGAACTGCCATTGCTCGCCTGGGCCTGCGAGGCATGGCGGACACTGGACGAAGAGGTCGGGGGTTTCGAGCACAACCCGTGCGGTCAGCTTCGTTTCATCCTGAACGAAGAGGACCTTGCGACGGCGCGGGCCTGGATCGACGTCGAGCGAAATGCCGGGCTGGATGTGACACTCCTGGATCCCGCCGAAGTGCTCGAGGTGGAACCGTCGCTGACCGGTCCGATCATGGCAGCCTCATGGTCGAAAGACGACGCAGTGGTCAATCCGTTTCTTGCGGTTCGTGCCTTTCTCAACCGGGCCCGCGATTGTGGCGCCCGCCTCGAGACACGCTGCCGTGTGGACTCGCTGATCGAACGCGAGGGCAAGATTACGGGTGTACGGTGTGCGACGACCGACATGTCGGCCGAACACATCGTGCTGGCATCAGGCCCCTGGACGGCGCGGCTCGCAGCCAGTCTTGGGATGAATCTGCCAGTCCGGCCTCGCAAGGCTCAGTGCCTTGCGACGGTCCGCATTCCTCCCTCGATCCGCCGCGTCGTCGGTGCCTGTGAAAGCGACGGCGGTGTCGAGGCCGGCTACACGCAGATCCAGCAATCCAGGAACGGGCAGGTGCTGTTCAATACGGTACTCGCGGACGGATGTGTCAGTGACGGCGCACCAGACCGCATTCCTGAAGTCGATACGGCCTTTGTCCGGGATTCCGTCGAGATGTTGCTTTTTCTCTTTCCCGATCTGTGGAGTGCCCATCTGTTGCGCTCCTGGGTCCGCTTCGAGGCCGTCACGCCCGACAGTCGCTTCCTCATAGGCCCCCTCGGACCTGAGGGTCTCTGGGTTGCCGCAGGAGACTGTGGCACCGGTTTCACGAGGGCACCGGCAATCGCGCGACTGATCGGTCAGATGCTTGGTGGCGAACATCCCGCCTTCGACACGACACTCTATGAGCCTGATCGATTCTCTTGCGAGCGCCCGGCATCGACATGAAGCGGCTGCAAATCTCGATCGACGGCGTGCTGCTTGATGTCTCCCCGGGAACAACCGTTGCGGCAGCAATGATCGAAACCGGCCGACTTGTCGTCCACCGCAGCACCCGGTTGGGGCATCCGCGCGGAATGTTCTGCGGGATGGGAGTCTGCTTTGCATGTCTGCTTTCGGTCGACGGTCGTCCTAACGTTCGGGCATGCCTGACCGAGGTGAAGGACGGCATGGTGGTCGAGACCCATCGGTCATGAAGCGGCACTACGCCTGTGACATCGTCGTTGTGGGAGCAGGGCCCGCAGGTCTTTCGGCGGCGCAGGCTGCAGCGGAGAAAAACCTTGATGTCGTGGTGGTGGACGCCAACAGCCATCCTGGCGGCCAGTACTACATGCAACCACTGGGAGCGGGATCCGTCTTCGCGAGATCGGCACAGGTCATGCGGGGCAAGACCAGGATCCGCGGAGCAACTGCTGCCGGTGTGAAGATGCTGCTCGCAACCGAAGTGTGGGGGGCGGTCCCGGGCTTCGTGCTCCATGCCCGGGATGCCGATGATGCTGTCTGCATCGAATCGAAAGTCGTCATCGCCGCGACAGGAGCGCACGATCGGGTTCAGGCCTTTCCAGGCTGGACCCTCCCCGGTGTCATGACACCGGGCGCTGCCCAGCGTCTGGCCAAGACCTCGAGTGTTCCGCCCGGCCGACGCACCGTGCTGGCGGGCAGCGGACCATTTCTCCTTCCAGTTGCGGGAGCCATCCTCAAGGCTGGCGGCACGCTCGTGGAAGTGGTCGAGGCACAGTCCTCTCTCCTGTCCACGCTGCCCCTCCTCGCAGCACATCCGAACAAGTGGCTGGAGACGATGCGTCTGCTGTTTCCGGTCCTTGCGGCCCGTACCAGGCTCCGATTTGGTGAAGTCGTCGTGGCGGCGTCAGGTGAGAAAAGGGTAAGGGAGGTTGAACTGGCGCCACTCGATGCCGAGGGTCAGCCCGATTTCGCAAGAAGACGCGTTGTTCCGGACATTGATTCGCTGCTCGTCGGCTTCGGCTTTCAGCCGCAGATAGAACTCACGGCAGTACTGGGATGCCGGCATCACTTTGATGAAGAGGCAGGCGGCTGGTGCTGCACTGTGGAGAAAGACTGCGGCGCAACAGACACATCCGGGGTGTTTGCGGCCGGTGAAGTATGCGGCGTGAACGGTGCTGTTCCCGCCGCTCTTTCGGGCCGCATAGCCGGCCTTGCAGCCGCCGGGCACATTCTTGACGAGGAAACCGCATTCGAACGACGCACTCTGGCGAGGAGCCTGCAACGTGCCCGCAGATTTGCCAGGGGACTCAATCGCCGGTTCATGCCTCCAGCCGGCCTGATCGGACGTCTCCCGGACGAAACGGTCATTTGTCGATGCGAAGACGTAACGGCCGGCGAGATCAGGGAGACAATCACAGAGGGAATGGACACCATCCATGGCGTCAAGCTCTGGACCCGCGCCGGGATGGGTCCCTGCCAGGCTCGAACATGCGGCTGGTCGTTGGCCCGGCTAGTTGCTGAAGAGACCGGGAACAGCATGGAAGCGATTGGATTCAGCCGCCCCCGCATGCCGCTGAGGCCGGTACCGTTGAACGTCGTTCGCGATTCGCTTCAGCAGGTCGAGGAATAGGCTTCTGATCGGCAGCGGACTGTGAACACGGTCTCACCGGTGTCGTCCAGGCCCATGCTCCGGGGCGCCGGGTGGGAAGTCACAGGGTCACGTCGTTGCGGCAGTTGACGACGAGTTCGGCGATCGAGGCGGTGTTGGAGAGGGCGATCAGGGTGGCCGTGAGTTCGGCGATATCGCCCGGCTCCATCATCTGGCCTTGGGGGAACGTGGTGACATCGGCCGTCATGTCGGTGGCAACGAACCCTGGGCACAGCGCCGTGCAGCGTACCCCGTCATCCCAGCCGCAATGACGGGTCGCATGGGAGAGGGCGACGGCGGCAAACTTGGTCATCGCATAGCCGACATTGTTGTTGTAGACGGCCTTGCCGGCGATCGAGGCGACATTGATGATGCGACCCGAACCGCTTTTCCTGAGATGCGGCAGGGCGAGGCGGATCATCGACAGCGGCGCCTTCACGTTGACGGCCCACATGCGGTCGAGATCCTCGTCCCTGTCGGTCTCGACCGTGACCCGCACCACCATGCCCGCGTTGTTGACGAGACCGTCGATGCGCCCGAATCGCGATGCCGTGGCATCCACCCACGAGCGATGGGTGTCCTTGTCCTCGGCGTCATATCGGTGGCGGAGAAGGCGGTCGGGACTCCACCCGTCGGTCATGTCGGTAAGCGAGTCGGGAACGCGAACGCCCAGGCTCAGCGAGTAGCCGGCATCATGGAGGCGTTCGGCGATGGCGCGGCCGATCCCGCGGTTGGCGCCGGACACCATGATGACGCGTCCTTCAGGGGCAAGCATGGGATGTCTCCTCCGGGTTCAGGACCAGAGCGCAACGCACCGGACCTCGATACTCCAGCGGTCGGGTGCGTCGTCCGGTGTTGAAGGATCCTCGAAGGCACTGTGAAAACTGAACGTGGAGGTGGCATCGCCGTCTCCGCGCCGACCTCCGGACGATGCAAGCGTGCCTTCCGAGTCCCACTGCTTGAGGATCAAGATCTCGTCTCGCGTGAGCGCCGTGTAATAGGACCAGCGGTGAGCGTCGGCATGTCTGGCGAAGTAGTTCTCGCCGATGCGGTCGGCGTAGTGAATCTCGAAGACGACCAGGTCCATCGGATTCACGCTGGTGGCGTCACACAGCGCCAGGGGATAGGTGGCGACCGGTTCCGGCCTCACGTTACGCCATACGTTGATGATGGCATACCGACCGGAGTCGAGAGCACAGTCGACTTCGTCCCTGTCGAGCAACGACGTGCCGGCGGCAAGCACCGTGGAGAGCGTGTCGTTCTCGCCGGGCGGTCGCGTCAGGTCGCGAAGTCTTTGCGGTGCGCTGGCGAGGGTGTAGTCGCCGTGGACGACGCTCGCCGGTCCCTGCACTTCCTAGCCGCCCCTGATGCGGCTGCGGCTGGACTTGCCGCCGGCCGAACGGACGTTGTGATCGAAGGCGGCGGCGAAGGAAGCGCCGCTTGCCTCGCGCACGATATCGGCACACTCCGGATAGTAGCGGCGCACCACCTCGTCGTGACTGAGAAAGTCGAAATCGGGATGCGCCAGCGGGTTTCGCGCCATGCAGAATCCGTTGCGCGTGAGCGTCGGTCGTTGCGCGGCATCGAGCTGGCGCGCGTCGCAGACCGGCATCCGGTACTCCTCAAGGTCGACGCCGACCCAGTGGTCGTCGCTGCCATCGCGGTCACGCCGGGTCAGAACCTTGCCATTGCGGTAGAGGGAGGGTTCTGCCGATGGGCCGAGATAGTTGAAGCGCCCGGTGCCTGGCGAAGGTGTCATCGTGCGGTTCCCGAAGAATGGCGTACCCTCGACCATTCTGCCACGATAGTATGGCTGCAACCATGATTGTGAGGGACGACCCGATGGAACTCTTTGCTGATCCGATCACGGTGAACTGCCGCAAGGTGCTGGCCGGTCTGCAACTGCTTGATGCCGACTACGATCTCACCAAGGTCGACTACTTCGCCGGTGAGCAGGCGGGCGAGGCCTTCCGGAAGATCAATCCGAATGCAGCCCTGCCGGCTCTCAGGGATGGTGACCTTGTGCTCTGGGAGTCCAACGCCATCCTGCAGTACGCTGCCGACAAGACGGGTCGCGAGGACTGCTATCCCGTGGAGCCCGCAGCCCGTGCCGATGTCAATCGCTGGTTGTTGTGGGAAGCCGCCTCGTGGTTTCCCTCCTGCTACATCTACCTGGTCGAGAACTGCGTGAAGCCGCTGCTCGGCGATACCACCGATCCTGCCGTGCTCGCCGGGGAGGCTGACAACTTCCACAAGCTTTCCGGCATTCTTGATGATCGCCTGTCGGACAATCCATGGCTCACCGGCGATGCTGTCACGATTGCGGATATCGCGGTAGCAGCGCCAATGCATCTCCATGAGTGGGCCCAGTTGCCGCTGGATGATCATCCCAATCTGGTTCGCTGGATGACCGAAAACGTCGAACAGCTCGAGTGCTGGAAGGCCACCCATGTGGGCGAGGGATTTGTCGCCGGCGCTGCAGCCTGACTTCGGGGTGGGGAGGGTCAGCGTCCAAGAACGAGGACAAGAATCCCGGCGACGATCGCCAGAATTCCGGTGAACTCCGCGATGCTGGTGCGTTCCCGGAAGATCAGCAGCGAGGCGACGAAGGTGAACACCAGCTCGACCTGGCCCAGGGCGCGCACGTAGGCGGCGTTCTCGATGGTCATGGCCGTGAACCAGCAGGCCGACGCCAACATGCCGGTCAGCCCGACGAGACCGGAGACCCGCCAGCTGCGGAAGGCTTCGGCGAGCACCTGCCGCTGCCGCGCGATGAGCCACGCGGTCATGATCACGGTTTGCCAGGTGGTGACGATGAGAAGCGTGAAGGCTGCCTGCATCAGGTAGCCGTCGCCACCCAGCGACAGAGACGCGGCACGCACCGACACCGCCGTCAGGGCAAAGAGCGCCCCGGACGCAAGGCCGATGGGAATGGCGCGGCCGGAGAACTCCCGAACGCCTGCGGCGGCGCGCGCAACGCTGAGGACCAGCACGCCGACAAGACTGATGACGATGCCGGCCAGCGCCCCGACGCTCAGTGGATCACCCAGGATGAGAAGGCCGATGATGGCGGCCTGGACCGTTTCCGTCTTCGAATAGGCCGTGCCGGCGGCGAAGGTCCGCATCGAGAAGAGCGCCACGAGAAAAAGGGTGGCGAGGATCTGAGACAGTCCGGCGATGCCGGCAAAGACCAGGAAAGTGCTGTCGGGGAGGGGGAGCGGGTGGTCGCCGATGACAAGCAGCGTGGCGACCCAGACAAGGGCGAAGGGCACCGCGTAGACGAAGCGGACATAGGTGGCGCCGACGGTATCCAGTCTGCTGCGCAGATGTTTCTGCAGGGCCGAGCGCGCGTTCTGCAGGAACGCCGCAGCCACGGTGATCGGAATCCACAGTTCCATCAGCGGTGATCCCGTGCCGCCGGCACACTGTGACGGAACGGAACGAATGGTGCGCGACTCGGCGCTTCCTCATCCACCGGCGTGCGCCGCGATCAGCCAGACCGGACGACTCATGCCGACAACAACGACCTCACACGGACAAGGCAGGTGGTATCCCCCACCGGACGACCGATACACCGTTCCCGCCGGACGTCGATCGTCTGTCCGCCATCGGCCGGAAGCGATGCGTGTCAGGTCTTGCCATCCCGCGTGATCTTGGGGGTCATGGCGGCGTCCATTCCTCGATCCGGTACTCAGTGCGCAACATTTGCCGGCGACTTTGAAGTCCTTCAAAGACCTTGTCGGCATCCGCAATCCCGGATGGATCGAGCATCAGCGAGGCGCGGGCTTCGGCGAAGAACCGGTCGCTCGCCCGTTTCACGTAACCGTCCTGCCACCATGTGCAGATCCGGTCCCGGGCGTCGTCGAGAGCATCCGCCGAGGGAAGCCGGGCGCGTTTCTGGTGCTGGTTGACGCGCCTGTCGGTGGGCAGGAGATTCCACAGGGCGTCGCACGGCCATGCCGCCCACGGCATGCAGTGATCGATGTTGAGTCGTTTGCTGTCCAACCTGCGGCCCGTCCAGACGCAATAGAGACGTCCTTCCTCGAAGACTTCATGAGAGACCCTGCGAGCGAACCCGACATCGCGGTCGGGATCGGACCATCGCATGGCGGCCTCGACGCGCCGATGATCGAGTTCTCTGCCCTGTGTCGTGGCCCAGTCCGTCATCAGCTTCATCCATTCGGCGATCAGTGCGGGCTCGATCCATGCGTCATGGCGCATGAGGGAGTTCCACAGATGGACGGGAATGCGAAGGTCGCCGAACTGCGCCAGATACTCCCGATCGACGAGAACGGAGCGCGGCGCTGTGCCTGCTCTCGCCGGGCGAGCCTCGAACACCTGTTTGTCGGAACCGGGGAGGGTCATGTAGTGGATCGGCATCCTGACAAGCGTGGCGGCGGCATCTTGAAGCGCCCGGTGCAGGCCTCGGGCGTGGGAACCCGAGATCTGCTGGCCGACGCGCAGGTCGAAGGCCGGGAGATCTCTGATGGCGCGCCAGCCCTGCCTGACAAATCCAAGATTGGTCAGGCCATCGGTGCCGGGGCGTTGCGGCAGTCCGGCTTCGATCAGCGACTTGTACAGTCTGAGCCAGTTGAGAGCGACGAGACCGAGAGGCACGGTTACGGTGTCGTCGTCCGGATGATGCGCCATGCCGGGGGCGCTGTCGGCGGTCCGCGCCACGGCGCGGAGCAGGCCGAGCTTGTAGGTCGATGACTTCCTGTCGTTGAGGATGATGTGGCGGAGCAGGGGCAGGGCGCCTGTACCGTCATCGGGGAGTTGCAGCGCCACCTGTTCCCACTTGACGCCGGGACGGCCGAAACTGTCCGGTGTGGTGCTCCCGGGCAGTGCCATGGCACCGTGCCGGCGGGCGAGAGATTCGATCTCGGCCGCGCTGGAGGGGAACATGCCATCGTCGGCGTCGTTGCCGCCGACACGCAGCGCGAAGATGATGAGTCCACCGGGCTTGAGGAGGCTGACGAGCTTGCGAAAGGCGCGCTGGCGTTCATCGGGATGGACATGCATCCACACGGCGTTGAGCAGAATGATGTCGTAACTCAGGCCCCGCCCCACTGTGCGATTGAGCGACGGCAGGCTGTCGCGGATCCAGGAGACTCGCGGTGTCGGGTGTCTCCGGTACGCTTCCGCGAGCATCGTCTCCGAAGGGTCGACGGCGACGACTTCGTAGCCCCTTGCGGCGAACCACGCGGCGTCGCGGCCCGATCCCGCGCCCACGTCGAGAACGGCAGCCGGTGGTGGCGGCAGGTGATCGGCGAACCAGGCATGGAGCGCGTCGGGGTCAATCGATTCGTAGCGCTCGGCAAGGGCGCGCCCCGCGGCGCCCTCGTAACGCGTCAGTTGTCCAGGCGCTCCCTTCATCGGGAGAGAATAGACTCCTCGATCCCGTGGAAGAAGGTCTCGCCGTTGAAGGTGGGGGATGTTCCGCAGACCCGTCGCAGCTATTGTGAGAGGAGGGAACCGGAGAGTCAGCATGGACCAGGGGTTGATCAGTTTTGCCAGCGGCAACGCCAATCCGGAAACCTTTCCGGCGGCGGATTTCGCCGCCTCCGCAGCAGAGGTGATGCGCACCATGGCGGTGGATCTCACCACCTATCCCGGGAGTCTCGGTCACGAAGGGTTGCGTCAGCTGATGGCCAGGCGCGAAATGGACCGCGAGGGGATCACGGTCGATCCCGATCACGTGCTGATCACCAATGGGTCGATGCAGGCCGTCACCCTGGCGGTGGAGACGCTGTGCACGGGCGATGACGACGTGGTGATCATGGAGGAACTCAGTTACTCGGGGAGCATCGAGGCTTTCGGCTCCATGGGCTTCGAGATGGTGGGCGTTCCGGTCGATGGCGACGGCATGGTGATGGAGGCCCTTGAGGAGACCCTTCAGTCGCTGGCGCATCAGGGACGTCGGCCCCGCTGCATCTACACCCTTGCCACCTACCAGAATCCGACCGGCACGGTGATGCCGCGGTCCCGCCGCCTGGAGATGATCGCCATTGCCGGGCGTCATGGCGTTCCGATTGTCGAGGACAACTGTTACGGAGACGTCCACTTCGACGGCGACGTCCCTCCGGCGCTCTACGCGCTCGACCCGTCCCCCTCGATGATCTATCTGTGTTCGCTTTCCAAGATCTTCGCTCCCGGCGTGCGCCTCGGCTACCTGGTGGCGCGGCCGCCCATGCTCGATCGGGTGTTGGCGAGACGTCATGACGCGGGACCGAACACCCTGGCGTCCGCCATCACCCATGCGTACCTGAAGGACCGACTTTGGGATCATGTCGCCATGGCCAACCGGGCGCTGAAGATCAAGCGCGACACCATGATGAGCGCTCTCAGGCGGGAACTGGGCAACGCGTGTTCCGTCATCCGGCCGCCAGGCGGCCTCTTTATCTGGGTCCAGCTGCCCGACGATGTTGATCCCGCCCGGCTCGTCGATGTGGCCCTTGAGGAGGGCGTGGAGGTTGTCGACGGTTCGGAGTTCCATGTGAGGAACGATGCCGGTGCGGTCATTCGTCTCGCCTTCGGTTTCCCGACGGTCGAGGAAATCGACGAGGGTATCCGTCGTCTCGGCGTTGGCCTGCGAAGGGTTCGCGGTGATTGAGCCGAGCCATGGGGACTCTCTTTGAGCGAGAGGAATACGAGGAACGCTGGCGCCGTGTCTACGACGACATGCGTCGGCGCGGCCATGCCGCGGCCCTTGTGATCGGTCGCGGCGGTGGTTCCTACGACCGCTGCGGTGATGTGCTCTACCTTGCCAATCACTATTCGCCGGCGTCGGGTCACGAAGTCGACAACCTGCTCAACACGGCACGCTCGTTCTCGGCCGTCCTGCTTGAGGAAGGCCGCGAACCGCAACTCCTGATCGATGATCCCGAGCCGCGCCGTGATCGTCTTGCCACGGGGCATGTCAGCGGTCACAACGATCCCATGTCCGCTGCCGGCCGGGCCCTGGCGGATCGCGCCGTTGATGGCACCGTCGCCCTCGTGGGGGCCGATTTCCTGCCCATCAAGTACTGGCGGCTCATCCGCTCAGCCGCCGGGAATGTCGCCTGGACCGAGGATGACACCCTCATCCAGCGGGCCCGCCGCATCAAGAGCCCGGCCGAGATGGAAGTCTTTCGCGAAGCCGGCGAGATCGCGACACGTTCCCTCGACCTGCTCATGGCGGGTCTCGTGGGTGGCAAGTCCGAGGCAGAGGCCGTGGGCGAGGCGATCCGCGAACTGCGCCGTTCCGGTGCGGTATCGCAGATGATTCCGGTGGCCCACGGACGTCACATCAGCCGCTGGACGTCGGAGCCACTGACCGGGGCCAGCCGTGACGTGCCACGCCCGGGCGATCTGGTCAGGGGCTGGCTCGACAGCATCATCTACCAGGGATACTGGCTCGATCCGGGCCGCACGGCGGTCGCCGGCGGCAGGCCGACAGACCGGCAGCGGTCCCTCATCGAGAACTGCGTGACGATCGTGGACGCGTTGATCGAGGCCATCCGACCGGGTGTTCTGGTCCACGATGTGGCGCGCCTGGGAGATCGGCTGACGGCCTGCCATCGCCAGGGCTCCAGCCAGATGAGCGTCCAGTGGCCGCTCTATGGACACGGTACCGGTCTCTACTGGGAACATCCCTACATCGGCCTCGAGATGTGTGAAGCGCACGAGCGCTTCGAAGCCGGCATGGTTCTCGGTGTCGAGGTCTTTCTTGACGGTGAAGGAACCGGCACGGCCGCGCACGAGCAGAATGTCATTGTCCATGCCGACGGAAACGAAGTTCTCACGCACTCTCCCGACTTCTGGTGGTAGCTGCCGACACTCGGGGCCACCGCCTGTGGAGGACTCTTCAGCAGTCCGTTGACAGCAATCGGGCGAAAAAATACCGTCATTCACGAGATTGTCCGGATCGTGTGCGACGGGCTTCGCACCAGATATTCAGGCGCAGATTTCGCGTGTCAGGTGGCCGAAAAGCCCATGCGGCCGCCGATGTCATCGGAGGTGTTCATGAACCAGATCATTGATCGTGCCGTCCGCCGCGTGGGACAGGGTCTTTTCTGGGCAACCATTCTGCTGGTTGCCGTGCCAGGCGAGGCAGCAGCGGCGGTGCCTGACGAATCGCAGTTCGTCTTCAACACCTTCTCCTTCCTGGTGTGGGGCGCCCTGGTCATGTGGATGTGCGCCGGCTTCACGATGCTGGAGTCGGGTTCGGTGCGCACGAAGAACGCCTCGGTCATCTGCCTCAAGAACATCGGCCTCTATTCCATCGCCGGGCTCGCCTTCTACTTCATCGGCTACAACCTCATGTACGTCGATGTCTCCGGATGGATCGGCACCGTCACGTTCCTCTACGGACCTTCAGCCGACGAGCTGGCCCTGCTCGACGGCGACGAGGAAGCGGTCGGAACGGTTGTGTCCAACGGTTACTCGGTGATGTCGGACTGGTTTTTCCAGATGGTCTTCGTCGCCACCGCTGCCTCGATCGTCTCCGGCGCCCTCGCCGAACGTGTCAAGCTGTGGTCCTTCTTTGCCTTCATCACGGTGCTGACCGCCATCATCTACCCCATCGTCGGTGCCTGGACCTGGGGTGGTGGCTGGCTCAGCGAGAGGGGCTTCCAGGACTTTGCCGGTTCCACCATCGTTCATTCGACCGGTGGCTGGGCAGCCCTTGCCGGCGCCATCGTGGTGGGTGCGCGCCGGGGCAAGTTCCGGGCGGACGGCAGCGTGAAGCCCACCCCGCCGTCGAATGTTCCGGTGGTGACGCTTGGTGTCTTCATCCTCTGGCTGGGCTGGTTCGGTTTCAATGGTGGTTCACAGCTTGCTCTTGGAGGTGCGGTCGATGCGGTCGCCATGAGCAACGTTCTCGTCAACACGAATCTCGCCGCGGCAGCAGGCGTGATGGCGGCGATCAGCACCGCCCGTCCGATTTTCGGCCGTGTTGATCTGCTGGCCGGTCTCAATGGCGCCATCGCCGGTCTCGTCGCCATCACGGCCGGTCCGGATCTGGTCGATCACTACTGGGCGATCATCATCGGCGCAGTGGGCGGCATCGTCTGCACTCTCGGCATGAAGGTCATGGAAATGGTGAAGCTCGACGACGTGGTCGGTGCGGTTCCGGCCCATCTCGTTGCCGGCGTGTGGGGTACCCTGGCCGTCTGCATCACCGCCGGCGGGAACTTCGGGGTCCAGCTTCTGGGTGTGCTCGCCATCGGCGCGTTCGTCTTCGCCGTGTCGCTCGCCCTGTGGTTCCTGCTCCAGAAGACGGTTGGCGTGCGGGTCTCCGAGACCGTGGAGGAGATTGGCCAGGATTCCGCCGAGCTTGGCATCGAGGCCTATCCGGAGTTCGTGGTCATGCCCGATGCGGATGACGTGGAGGAATTGAAGCGCTCCTGATCGACACGAACCGGCGTGCCGTTCATGGGTCACTGGTGGCAAGGGAGCGCCGTTGAGACGGCATCGGCGATCCGTCGCCGGGAGGTTGGTGCTCTCGAGGTGGTGGAGAGTCACATCGCCCGCATGGACGAGGTCAACGCGCATGTGAATGCCGTCACCGTGCGTAAGGACGAGGAGGCGCGTCGTGCTGCGCGTGCAGCCGATGACGCCTTGGCGGCCGGCACTCCCGTGGGGCCACTGCATGGGGTCCCTGTCACCATCAAGGAAAATGTCGACGTGGCCGGACAGGCGACCACCAACGGCATTCCGGCCTTCGCGGACAATGTGGCTAGCGCCGACTCTCCCGTCGTTGCCCACTTGAGGAACGCCGGCGCCATCATCATCGGCCGTACCAACACCCCGGAATTCAGCTTCCGCTGGTTCACCGACAATCCGTTGCGCGGCGCCACGCTCAATCCCTGGGACCGGGATGTCACGCCCGGTGGGTCCGGAGGCGGCGGCAGCGCGTCCCTGGCCGTGGGTATCGGCTGCATCGCCCATGGAAACGACGTTGGCGGTTCCCTGCGATATCCCGCCTTTGCATGCGGCGTGGCGACCGTTCGCCCGACGCTCGGACGTGTTCCGGCTTTCAATCCATCGGCGGCAGCAGAACGCCCGCCCATGTTCCAACTGATGTCGGTTCAGGGACCGATGGCGCGCGAAGTGAGGGATGTACGCCTTGCTCTCGAGGTGATGGCGGCCCGTGATCCCCGTGATCCGTGGTGGGTGCCGGCACCGGTTGCACCTTCGCCTTCCGATCGCAAGCCCAGGGTTGCCGTCACCCCTGACCCCGGCGCCCTGGGAGTACACCCGCGCCAACGCGAAGCGGTGACGTCGGCCGCCGACGCACTTGCTTCAGCCGGATACGATGTCGTCGAGGCCGAGCCTCCGCGAATTGGCGACGCCATGCAGTGCTGGGAACGCCAGATTGCCACCGAGCTGACCTTCTACATGGAAGGCGACATGCGTCGCCATGGCGGCCATGCGATCAATCGCAAGCTCGACTTCATCAGGACCAACGTGCCGACGCTCGACCTCGAATCCTATCTCGCGATGCTGTGCGAGAGACAGACCCTGCTGCGTGAATGGCTCCTCTTCCTCGAGGACTATCCTCTGGTCCTCGGTCCGGTGTCCACGGAGCCGCAGTTCCCGGTGGACGATGATCTTGTGAGCGCCGCACGGCTGGCTGAGATCTTTGTTGCCAACCGGCTGCTGACGACCGTCAATTTTCTCGGCCTGCCGGCAGCCGCCGTGCCGGTGGGACTCGCCGACGGCCTGCCGCTCGGAGTGCAGGTCATCGGCAACCGGTACCGCGAAGACATGACACTCGATGCCGCCGAAGACATCGAAAGCGCGACTGGGGTGCTCACGCCCATCGACCCGCGTTGAATCGTCACGGCCGCCGTGACGTTGCGGCCGCGCATCGGGCATGATGGCGCCATGCCCCGATGGCTCAAACGATCCGGGAGAACCGTCGCGTTCGCCGTGCTTGTCGCCGGCGCGGCCACGATCGCCGGTCTTCATGGCGCCCGTCACGAGATTGCCGGATGGCTGATCAGCCGCAGCCTCGGCGATGCGATTGCCGGTTTCGAGGTGGCGGAGGTGACGTTGGGGACCGTCACCATGACCAACGTCACGTTCAATCCGCAAGGCACACTCGACGAGGCCCAGGCCCAGTGGAGTCTCGGCGGACTGGCCAGCGGCCACCTCGACCGGTTGACACTCAGAGGGTGGAGGGCCGACTGGCCCACCCTGTCGCAGATGGCTGCCGGCATGACCGCGCTGGCGGCAGACGTCGTCGCCGAGGACACGCATGTCGACCTTTCCGGACCATGGGGCGCCATCATCCTTCGCTTTGACGCGGAACTCACCGATCAGCGGCCGGGGCTGAGCGGCACGGGGGAATGGCAGGCAGCACTGATGGGACTGGAGGGCGCCGGTGACCTTGCCTTCACCTGGCACGGTGTCGATGACCAGGTGGTGATTGAATTCGCGTCGAAGGCAGATGGCGAGACAAGGGGCGCCGGACTTCCCGGTGGCCGCATCGTGGTGGAGGGCCTGACGAGCCGTCAGCCGGTGGCCGTGTTTCGTCTGGCGTGGCCTGGCCTCGCGGCAGGCGGCCTTGACATTGAAGGAACCGTCGACGGCGGTGGCCTCAAGGGGACAGCCTCCCTCTCCGGCGGCAGGGTTCCCCTTACCGCCGACATCGGTGTCACGGGCGATGGCGAGGTCTGGCAGGTCGAGGGGATGGTGACCTCGGGCACGTCGCTCCATGCCGCCCTGCGACTCGACGCCCGGACAGCCGATGTTTCCGAGCCGGCAAGCTGGACGATCACGGGCGACGGTGTCGTGCAGACGACCGACCTGCATCTGGGGCCGTGGCTGGCGATGGAGAGTGCGAGCGCCGCCGTGAACCTCTCCGTCGAGGGTGGTCGATTGCGGGCGTCGCTTGGCGCGCCGCTGCCCATCGTTCTCAATCTTGGCGATGGCCTGCGCCTTGACCTTGCCCTGGGGACGGCGTTGCTGGAGGCAAGGCGGCAGGGCGACGGTGCCGAACTCACCGTAGCCCTCGAGACATCGGGTGAGGTGCCAGGCCGGGGCCGGGGCCGGGCACTCGTCACGGCTGATGTTGCATTCGACGGTGCCGGCCGTGTTGTTGCCCTCAGGATTCCGGATCTCGATCTCGTCATGGAGGGCGATGTGTCAGGCCATGTCACCGGATCGGCCGACGTCGCCGGTGGGCCGGATGCATGGCGAGGAGGCATCGGCATTCACGGTCTCCTGGATGAGGTGGCGTTGGCTGACGCCACCTTCTACAACGTCACTCTCGATCTGCCGCTGACATTGGCGACCGGAAGCGGCGACCACCTCCTGCGCAGCAATTCATCGGCTCTGTTGCATGTCGGCGAGGCTCGCAGTCATGCCATCGTCGCAGGTGGCGTGGACCTGGAGTTGCCGTTCGGAATCGATGTCATGGAACGCGGCATCGAGATTCGCCAGAGCGACACCGGCTGGATCGACCTGCAGACGTTCACACATGGTCCCATACGCCTGGTGGGGCCGGTCTCCGTCAAGCTCGAGAAGGAGTCACTCCCTCTCTTTGTCCTGGAGCAGCTGGGAAAGGACCTGTCCTGGGATCTGCGTCTGCAGGTCAGCGATACACCGCTGCATGCTGTCGTTCTCGATGACAGTCCGCGTCCCGCGATCATCGAGGGGATCCTGCCGGATCTCGGCATCCGCCTCGAAAGCCTTGGAGCCCATTACCTGCAGGCAACCATGGAGGCAGAAGGTGGTGATCTCGTCGTCAGGGGACCAGACTTGAGGGTCAGGGATATCCGTGCCCTCCTCAACTACAATTCGGGCCTGTCGCCCTGGCCACAGTTCAGTGCCGACGTGAGAAAGATCGATGACTTGAGAGACCCGCAACGCTTTACCCGGATGTCAGTGGACGTGGTGGCGACGCCAGTGTGGCCGGAAGGCGACGATGCGCGCCTGTCGATGACCCTCCACACCGACAAGACCCGATTTGTCGGTGCCATCGATGCCCGTTACATGCCGGAACGAGACCGTCTCGAAGCATCTGTCAGGACAGCCAGCGCGCTGTTCGAGATCCCGGGACTGCAGCCGGCGGACCTCTCCCCTCTCTACGGTGCACCCTTCAGTGATGTCCGTGGAGGCGTGGCTGTCACGGGAACACTCTGGTTCGAAGGAGAGGAGTCTGGCGCCAATCTCTCTGTCGACGTCAATGACGTCTCTGCCACGGTCGCTGGTGTCCAGGTGCGGCATGCCTCCGGCACCACCACCTTCACCAACCTCCTGCCGCCGGAGACATCGTCTGCCCAGACGTTCACGATCGCCGGACTCGACGCTCCCCTGCCGCTCCACGATGTCGAAGTGATGCTGTCCTGGCCCGGCGACGGCACGGTGGTGGTCGAGAGCGCCGTGGCTCGCCTGCCAACAGGGCAACCATTCAGGGTCGAGCCCGTGGGTCGTGATGGTCACGCCATGAGATTCCGTCTTTCCGGACTCGATGCCGTATCCCTCTTCGACCATGCGGGGGTAGCGGGACTCGATCTGGAGAGCCGTCTCGATGGCGAGGTCGCGGTGTTGCCTGGCGAGGCGGGTCTTGTAATCGACATGGCCGAGCTCCGCACCTCGTCGCCGGGCGTCGTCGCCTTCGCCGGCAGCGGAGTGCGGGCCTACGATGCGCTGGTGTTCCACTACGACCGCCGACAAGGGACATCCGGATCGATGCATGTCACGATGACGGAAGGCCGGTGCCGGTTGCGCCAGGAGTTCTCTCTCGGTCACGGTATCCACGCGTTGGCCGGCGCAGTCGCGGCATGGATGGGTGACGCTCGATGCGACAGCACGTGAAGGACGATACCGGGCTCTTCCCCGGGTCGATTGACGAGACCGTTCACCTTCTCGAATCGGAAGGTTACGTAACGGGCCGCGATCTTGCATGCGCCATCTACCTTGCGCTTGCCATGGAAAGACCGCTGTTTCTCGAAGGCGAGGCCGGGGTCGGCAAGACGGAGACGGCGAAGGTGCTGGCGACGGCGCTCGGCCGTCGACTGATCCGTCTGCAGTGCTATGAGGGACTCGATGTGGCCCAGGCGGTCTATGAGTGGAACTACCCGCGCCAGATGGTGGAGATCCGGCTGGCGGAGGCTGCCGGGTCGGTCGATCGCGATGCGGTCTCCGGTGCGATCTATCGCGACGAATTCCTGCTCAGCCGGCCTGTTCTCGAGGCGTTGCGTCCCCATGACGAGGGTCCGCCTGTCCTTCTCATCGACGAGATCGATCGCACGGACGAACCCTTCGAGGCCTACCTTCTGGAGGTGTTGTCCGACTGGCAGGTCAGCATTCCCGAACTGGGAACGGTGACGGCCGAACGGCCGCCGATCGTCATCATCACCTCGAATCGGACACGCGAAGTGCATGACGCGCTCAAGCGTCGCTGCTTCTACCACTGGGTCGACTACCCCTCGCCCGAGCGGGAGATCGAGATCGTGGAGCGCAAGGTGCCCGGATGCGCGGACCGGCTCGGTGCTGAAATCGTCAGGTTTGTCCAGGCGCTGCGCCGCCAGGACCTCTACAAGACTCCCGGAGTTGCCGAAACCCTCGATTGGGCGATGGCTCTCGAGCACTTCAACACCCGGTCGCTGGAACCGGGGATTGTCGACAGTTCGCTGGGGGTGCTGCTCAAGCACCAGGACGATGTCCGGGCCATCAGGGACACCGGCATCGAGGTACTCTTGAAGGAGGCCGGCACGTGAGCGCGTTCCTGGCAAACGTGGTGCGCTTTGCGGGTTCCCTGCGTGCCGCCGGCCTGGCGGCGGGACCAGACAGGGTGCCTGACGCCCTCCGCGCCCTGGACCTGGCGGGCGTCACCCGGCGCGAGGACGTCTTCTGGCTGTGGCATGCGATCTTTGTCTCGCACGCGCACGAAAGCGATCTCTTTGCCACGATCTTTCATCGCTTCTGGTCGGGGAAATCCGCTGACGGAAAGGTCTTGGAGGAAGCCGTCGTCGAAGCCGGCGCCACGACCCCGGGACCGGCGGACGGCACCAGGGAAGACGGGCGACATGGTCCGCAAACCGGTGAACAGGGAACCTGGTCGGCCGCCGAGGCACTGCGCACGATGGACTTTGCCGACATGGACGAAGACGACATGGCGCGGGCGCGCCAGGCGGTGGCACAGATGTCGGTTGCCTTTGCCCCGCTTGCCGGCCGCCGCTTCAGGCCTTCGCCATCCGGCCGTCGTATCGATCTGAGGGCCGCGCTGCGGGGGGGTGTGCGTCAGCCCGGCGGCATGATCACGCTGCCTCTCGTCCGGCGGGTCGACAAGCCGCCCGGGGTGGTGCTGCTGTGCGACATTTCCGGTTCCATGATCGACTACGCCCGCATGCTGATCTGTTTCGCCCATGCCCTGTCGGCGCTTGGCCGCAATGCGGGCACCCGCCGATGGACTGCCGGCGCGATGAAGGTCCATACCTTTACCTTCGGCACCCGGTTGACCGATATCACCCGCGATCTGGCGACGCGCGATGCCGCGGCGGGCCTGCGCACGGTTGCGGCGCGCGTGGAGGACTGGTCCGGCGGCACCCGCATCGGCGAGTGCCTGGGGACCTTCAATCGCGGCTGGGGCCGGCGTCTTCCCGGCCAGGGCACGATCGTCATTCTCGTCACCGACGGCCTTGACCGCGATGTCGGTGGCAGCCTCGCGACCGAGATGGCGATGCTCAGGCGTTCGTGCCGGAAACTGGTATGGCTCAACCCCCTGTTGCGTTGGCGTGAATTCCAGCCCCGCACATGGGGGATTCGCACGATGCTGCCCCATGTTGACGGGTTCCTTCCATGCCATAATCTCGCGAGTCTCGAAGACCTGGCGGAGGTTCTTGCCAGACCGGGACGCGGATCTGCGGAGGACATGGCAGGATGGCTGAGAGCGGCTTGATGGAGGACATATTGGAGACCGCCGAGGCCTGGTCCGGGGACGGCCACCGGGTAGCGCTGGCCACCGTGACCAGAACATGGGGGTCGAGCCCGCGTCCTGTGGGGAGCCAGCTCGTGGTGCGCCAGGACGGCTCATTCCGGGGCTCCGTGTCCGGCGGCTGCATCGAGGCTGCTGTCGTCGAAAGTGCGCGCGAGGCGATAGGGGACGGAAGGGTGCGCACCCTGGAGTTTACCGTCTCCAACGAACGTGCCTGGGAAGTGGGGCTCACCTGCGGAGGTACGATTCAGGTTTTCGTCGCACCACTGATATGAAGGGCGCCACGCTCACGGCCCTCAACGAGGCTCGAAGGAAACGGGAGGGCGTCATTCACGCGACCTGGCTTGACAGCGGCGAATCGTGGCTGATCTGCCGCGACGATGCTCTTGATGCCGACCTGGCCCGGGACGTCGGCCAAGCGTTCCGGCTCGATCAGTCCCGGACGCTGGACGTGGGGGGCCGGCCACTCTTCCTTCATGTCTTCAATCCGCCCGTGCGGCTGATCATCGTCGGCGCCGTTCATGTCGCGCAGTCGCTGGCAGTTCTTGCCAGAACAACGGGAATGGACCCGGTGATCGTCGATCCCCGACGCGCCTGGGCTGACGCGCGGCGATTCCCCGATGTACGCGTGATGGAGGCCTGGCCGGACGATGCACTGGCACGGCTGAAACCGGACCACCGCACGGCCGTGGCGGTGCTGACCCACGACCCCCGCATCGATGACCCGGCGCTGATCGCCGCGCTCGATTCGCCGGCCTTCTACATCGGCGCCCTGGGCAGCCGGCGCAGCCATGCCAGGCGCCTGGAACGTCTTGCGGACGAGGGGCTTGACGGTCTTGCCATGGCGCGGATTCACGGCCCCGTCGGTCTCGACATCGGGGCGCGCTCGGCAGAGGAGATCGCACTTTCGATCATGGCGGAAGTCGTCGCCGCCCGGAACGGAAAACTGCAATGAAGTTCGCAGACATGCCGGTGCGTGACGCTCTGGGCGGCATTCTTGCCCATAGTGTCACGATTGATGGGCGTTCCGTGAGAAAGGGGCGCCGTCTCGACGAGGCGCTTGTCAGCGAGTTTCTGGCAGCCGGTGTCACCTCGCTCTTCGTCGCCATGCCCGAGACCGGAGATGTCCTGGAAGATGAAGCAGCAACCAGGATGGCACGTGCCCTGGCGGGGTCCCATCTCCTGGTGCAGCCCGCCTCAAGGGGCCGGGTCGACATTGTCGCCCGACAGGCAGGCCTTGTGACGGTCGACACCGTTGCGCTCGAGGCCGTGAACGGTGTCGATGAAGCGGTGACGGTTGCCACGTTGCCCGGATTCGAGCCGGTGGGTGAGGGTGAGAGAGTGGCGACCATCAAGATCATTCCCTTCGCCGTTCCAGCGACCACCGTTTCCACCTGCATCGGCCTGTTGGAGACCCCGGCACTCGCAGTCGCCCCCTTCAGCGCCTGGCGCACGGGCCTTGTCATGTCCACCTCGCCGGCGGTGAAGTCCCGGGTTCTCGACCGCACCGTGAGTGTAGTGACTGCGAGAATCGAGGGTTTCGGACTAATGCTTGGCGACAGCGTCAGAACCCCCCACCGGACTCCGGACCTCGCGGACACCATC
Organism: bacterium; assembly: GCA_028821455.1. Lineage (GTDB taxonomy): Bacteria > Pseudomonadota > Alphaproteobacteria > SP197 > SP197 > SP197. The sequence goes on from JAPPGE010000003.1 coordinate 44,883, forward strand.
ACCCGCATGGCCACGAGCCACGACGTCGTTCTCGTCTACGGCGCCTCTGCCATCTCGGACCGCAGGGATGTCATCCCGGCCGCGGTCGAGGCCGCGGGGGGTGTGGTCGATCACCTCGGCATGCCGGTCGATCCGGGCAATCTGCTGCTTCTCGCCCATATCGGCAGCACCCGTGTTCTCGGTCTTCCGGGGTGTGCCAGGTCGCCGCAACCCAACGGACTCGATCTCGTTCTGGGGCGGCTCGCTGCAGGTATCCACGTGACCGGCGCAGACATACAGGCCATGGGTGTCGGCGGTCTCCTCAAGGGGCGGCCTTCGGGTGTCCTTCCCGTGGCGGGAAGCCGCAAGGAGATGCCGGCCGCGATCGTCCTGGCGGCTGGCCGCAGCCGGCGCATGGGCGGGCGCAACAAGCTCCTGATGACGATCGATGGTGTGCCGATGGTCCGTCACGTGGTGAATGCGCTTCTTTCGGCCGGAATTGCGGCCATTCGGGTCGTGACCGGCCATCAGGCCTCCGCCGTGCGTGCGGCTCTGGCCGGCTGTCCCGTCTCGTTTGTCGACAACAGCGAGCACGAAGCGGGGCTCAGCACGTCACTGAAGGCGGGACTCGATGCGCTCCCCGCCTCCTGCGGCGCGGCACTCGTCTGCCTGGGCGACATGCCGGCTGTCACCGGACCGGCGCTGCGTTCCCTTGTCCGTGCATGGCAGGGTTCGAAAGCAAAGGCGATCGTCGTGCCGACGTGGAATGGCCGCCGTGGCAATCCCGTCCTGTGGGACAGCAGCTTCTTCCAGGCGATGCGCAGGGTGACGGGCGACGCCGGCGCCAGGCACCTGATCGGCGAGTATGGGGACTACGTCATAGAAGTCGCGATGGACGACGGAGCCGTTCTGGTGGATATCGACACGCCGGAGGACGCGAGCAGTCTCGTCATGGCCGACGGCGAGGCAGATCGGGGGAAGCGCGAACGATGAGCGTGACGATCGACTCCATCAACCAGGCCTCACGCGTGATCGCAGGGCATGTCGTCAGGACGCCCTGTGTCCATTCGCGCACGTTGTCGACAATGAGCGGCGCCGATGTGTTCGTGAAGTTCGAGAATCACCAGTTCACGGCATCCTTCAAGGACCGCGGCGCCCTGGTGAAGATCGCGTCTCTCGCGGACGAGGAACGCTCCCGCGGCGTCATCGCGATGTCAGCGGGCAATCATGCCCAGGCCGTAGCCTACCATGCCCAGCGCCTGGGCATTCCGGCGACCATCGTCATGCCCGAGGGAGCGCCAGTGGTGAAGGTCAAGAACACCGAGCGCTTTGGCGCCCGGGTCATCCTGACCGGCGAAACCATCGACGATGCGGCTGTGTCCGCACATCTCATGGCGGCCGACGAGAATCTCGTCTTTGTCCATCCCTATCATGATGATCACGTCATGGCAGGGCAGGGAACCCTTGCCCTCGAGATGCTCGAGGATGCACCGGACCTCGATGTCATCATCGTCCCGATCGGTGGCGGGGGGCTGATCGGCGGCATCGCCATTGCCGCCAGGGCCGTCCGTCCGGAGGTGGAGATCGTCGGTGTCGAAGCCGAGATGTTCCCGTCGATGTATCAGCAGCTCCAGGGACTGGAGGTGAAGGCGGGAGGCCGCACCATCGCCGACGGCATTGCCGTGAAGACGCCCGGAAGAAATGCCGTTCCGATTGTCCGGGATCTCGTGTCGGACATTGTCCTGGTGAGCGAAGGCCAGCTTGAACACGCCGTCCAGACCTATCTGGAAATCGAGAAGACGGTGGCGGAAGGCGGAGGGGCTGCGTCTCTTGCCTGCCTTCTCGCCCGGCCCGAACGCTTCCGCGGGCGCAAGGTGGGCCTTGTCCTGTCGGGAGGCAACATCGACAGCCGGGTGCTGTCGATGGTGATCGAGCACGGTCTCGTGCGAGACGGCCGCATGGTCCGTCTCGGCCTGGAGATTCCCGATGCACCGGGTGTGTTGGGCAGGGTGTCCGCCATCATCGGCGAAACCGGAGCGAACATCATCGAGGTGCATCACCAGAGGGCGTTCTCCAATCTCTCGGTCAAACTTGCCGACCTCGATATCGTCCTTGAAACCCTCGACCGGGATCACATCGGACGGATTGCGGGGCGTCTGCGGGAGGCCGGCTTCCGCGTCCAGCCCGTCGAACCCGTCTCCGGCTCGAGAACGGTCTGACACCGTGGGCGGCCGCTATGCGCCGGCCGGGGAATCGGCTATGTGTCTCCAGGCCAAGGGGGGTGTCTGACGTTGAAGGTCGTGTGCCATGAGTCGTGGTAGGGATCCCGTGCGGCGCAAGGTGATCTGTGTCGTTCACGGCGAATGGTCGACCACCGGTCGCATCGGTCGAATCCTTCGCGAAGGAGGCCACGAGGAGGTGCGCTGCTGCCTGAAGACCGGTGACGTTCTTCCCCAGAACTTCCACGATATCGCCGGCGCCATCATCTTCGGCGGCCCGATGAGCGCCAATGATGACGGCACGTTGGACTTCATCGCCGCCGAACTGCGCTGGATCGACCGGGTCCTCGAGGCGGGCACGCCGTTCTTCGGGGTCTGCCTTGGAGCCCAGATGCTGGCCCGCAGCCTCGGAGCTGCTGTGAAACCGCATGAGGACGGCTGGCACGAGATCGGGTTCACGCAGCTGGTTCCCACGGAGTCCGGACGGTCGGTGCTGGGTGATTTGCGCCATGTCTATCAGTGGCACGGGGAGGGTTTCGATCTTCCCGGGGGATGCGAACTTCTCGCCACCAGTGTGACAGAGCACTTCCCCAACCAGATGTATTCCTGCGGCCCGAGCGTCTACGGCGTGCAGTTTCATCCGGAATGCACCATCGACATGATCGGCGAGTGGATGAAGGAGGGGGCGGAGGAACTCGACGAACGGGGCGCCCAACAGCCTGAAGAACAGCTGGCCGACGCCGGCAGGTACGATCACCTGGTCGATGCGTGGCTGCCGGGCTTCTTTGAACGCTGGCTCGGCGCCGCCGACTCCGGGAGGATGGCGGCCGAATAAGGTGTCAGGCGCGTTCCCTGAGAGCCGCTTCCAGGAGGACGAGCCGGTCGTTGCCCCAGAACATCTGCTCGCCGAGGAAGAAAGTTGGAACTCCGAACGCCCCGCGCCTGGCGGCTTCCTTGACTCTCGCCTCCATGTCATGGAGGAGGTTGTCGCTCTCCATGTCGCTCCGGAATCTCCCGACATCGAGGCCGCCGAAGTCAGCCGCCTGTTCGAAGTCCTCCTGGACCAGCCTTTCTCCGGGTGTGATGAAGATGAGCGACATCACCGCTCGGGAGAAGAACTCCGCGGCGCCCTGGCGTTCGGCGGCCAGACAGGCGAGCGCGGCCAACAGGGGATCGAACGCCAGGCGGTCGACCGGTTCCAGGTAGTCGATCCCGTAATGACGGGCCCACGCCGCGGCGTCCTGCTTGCGGTAGTCCCAGTCGTACTGGCCGGCCGCGCCCTCGAAGGGGTCCTTGCGACCGGCTGAGATGAGCGGACCGCTCTGCAACGGCAGCCAGCGGAAGCGGCAACCCGTCTCGCGCTCGATGCGCCCCAGCTGCGTGGAAGCAAGATAGGAGTAGCGGCTGCCCGGACCGAAGTAGAAATCGACCTCTTGGGTCATTCGGCGGCCTGGGGAACGGGCAGGGGTCCGCCCTCCATGGCCTGCATGACCAGCCTGTGGAAATGGTGCACCGCGTGCTCGCTGATGTGGCTGCGGCCGCTGTCGACGATGAACCGGCCACGGTCGTAGCCGCGCGATTTCAGGCCTGCGTGGACACTCTCGCAAAGGGCGATGTCCTCGGGCTGAAGCACGTCGACGACGTAGTCGATCGCCGCCTCGGACTGTTGGGTCAGTTCTCCGCCCAGCGAGTGCCAGTGCAGATGCTCGACGCAGCCTTCGGGTCCGTCGGGGAGCATCTGGAGAGTCATGAGATTGGGCTCGCCCGGCATCAGCCAGATCGTCAGGTTCGGCCACACGAAGTAGCCGGCGTAGCCGAAGTCGACGTCGCCGGTTTCGAAATCGTAGGCCGTGCTCCTGTTCGAGCGCGGCTTGTCCGACGTCTGGGCCGACCAGTACTGGTGCGTGCGATTGCGATAGGTGGGCATCTCGACCATGTCGACGAAGGCCGGATGCGCCGGTTCGCAGTGGTAACACTCCTGGAAGTTGTCGATGACCACCTTCCAGTTGGCCTTCAGCGCGAAATCCCTTTGACACGCCGGCTCGAGAGACGCGGCCCGGGGCATCCAGCGCAGGATGTCGTCCTCGAGCCCGGCGTACTGTTCGCCGAACGGGAGGGCTTCGGCGTCGAGATTGACGAAGACGAGGCCGAGCATCGTGTCGACCCTGACCTGTTTCAGCGAAAACGCCGACTTGTCGAAATCGCGGACGTTCTCGCAGCCGCGCGCCGTCCTCAGGGACCCGTCGAGATTGTAGGCCCAGGCATGATAGGGGCACGTCACGACGGGCCCCAGAGTGCCGCTGCCCTTGAGGACGCGGTGAGCCCGGTGCTGGCAGACATTGTAAAAGCAGCGCAGGACGCCATCACGCCCCCTGACGAGAGCGAGGCTCTCGTCGGCGATCTCCACCACCCGATAGCTGCCAGGTGCCTTGAGCGTGCTTTCGTGTCCGGCAAAGAGCCATGAGCGGGCGAAGATTCGCTCCTTTTCCTCCTCGAAGATCAACGGATCGGTGTAGTAGCGCGAGGCCATCGTGAAGGAACGGGAGGGGTCGTCGTGGAGACCTCCTGGAAGAGCGTCATAGGGCGTCATCGTGGCAGTCCGCTGACCATGCTTCGTCGCCGTACCATATGAATGCCTCCCCATACAATCAATCGAGTTGTGTCGCACAGACATTCAAGATTTTCTCAATGATTGAACGCTCAATGCCCTGTGCGCTCTCGACGCCGCAGGCAGACACCTGAATCTCGTCAGGGCCGCCTTGGCAAGCCTGGCAGACGGCTTGACACGGGGACGATCACATCCGGATCATCCGGCCGAGGGGGCGGCGACCATGGCATTGAAAAGGCCGTGGGTGGAAGCTGACCTTCTGCTTGTGATCGATGTCCTGAACGACCTTTGTCACGGCGACGCGCCTGATGTCCCTCGGGAGAGACGAGGTGACTGCCGTCGTCGACCGGATGGTGCCACGCGCTCTCCATCTGCGTCGGCTTCCAGCTGGCGCACCAGGCTCAGGGCCGCCGGCGGTCACCGCCGCTTCGCAACGGGTCGGCACGGGATCCGGTGCGCCGGATGTGAGGTCCAGCGCCTTGTCGAGTCAGGCGGGGACGCGTTTCATGGAGTGCCGGCACCACGCGGATACGCGTGTCAGGCGGTTTCCGCTGCGGTGAGGTCGAAGCCGCGCTCCTGGACGAAACTCCCGAATTCCTCCTGTGTCATGAGGGCAAACCCGGAGCGCCGGGACATGTGCTCGCGTACCGCCGACACGATCTCCGCGACGGTTTGCCCGTTCGCGGACCTGCCGAGGAGCGAGAGGTTGTAGAGGACCGTGAATTCGTTGCAGCGCCGACCGATCGACAGGTGGTGGCGGTTGCCGACCAGCCGGGGCGGGTAGACCAGGGCCTCCTCGAACCTCCCCTCCTGGTGGAGCTCCCAGTAGACCTGCTGAATTTCCTCGGTCTCGGGAATTGCGAAGGCCGAATCGCCCACGACCGGCTTCTGCCGGGGGATCGCGAGGCCGATCGAACGGGAAACGAGTTCCGAGAGCTCCTTGAGGGACGAAAGGTCGATGCCGGTGGAAACGCCGATGTGCATCTCGGCCGCCACGGCGAATTCCTCGAGCGGCACAAGGCCCGTGAATTCCCCCACACCGTTCACCGTGGTCTGGATGGTCGAGGCGCCCGCCAGGACGGCCGCCATGGCGTTGACGACGGCCATGGAGGAATGGTTGTGCAAATGAACCTGCAACGGACGGTCGGTCCATGCGGCGACGAGCCCGACGAGGTGGTGGAGGCCCCATGGCGAGATCGTGCCGAGGGAGTCGCCGATGGTGAACTCGTCGCAATGCGGCGTGAGTTCCCTGATCAACTGTTCCAGGAATTCCGGACGTGTGCGCGTGGCGTCCATGCACATCAGGCACGTGTGCATGCCGTGCGCCCTTGCATGATCGGTCAGGCGTCGGGCGAGGTCGATGATGTCGGCGCCGGACTTGCCCTGAGGCACAAGGGCGTCGTTGACTCCCACCAGAATGTCGATGTCGGAGAGGCCGGTTTGCCGGGCGATGTCGATCTCTTGAGCTGTCTTGACGAAGGAACTCAGGCGGACGGGGAGGTCGAGGGCGACGATCTTCTCCGCGCAGCGGATATCGTCGTCGGACGGCAGGGGCGAGTTGCCGAGAATGGACATGCGGCCGACACCGGCGCCGGCGAGTTTGCGGGCAATGGCGATGCGGTCGGCTTCGCTCAGGTATGCTCCTGCCATTTCCTCGCCGTCGCCCTCGAGCGTGAGGTCGTGGATGGCGACGTTCTTCGGCCTGTCGGGCTTCTGCAACTGTGGAGCGAGCCAGTTGTAGGGACTGGCGTAGGGTGTGAGCGTGGACATGATCCGATCTCCCAGGTTTCTGTTCCGCCGGTATCTTCAACAGGAGGCAAACGAGGTGAAGGACGTCCGCTTGAGGTAGCGATCCAGGAACTGCCGGGATCTCTGTTCCCTGGGACTCGAGAGGAAGTCGGCCGGCGCGCCTTCCTCGATGATCGAGCCTTCGTCCATGAACACGATTCGGTCCGCCGCCTCGCTCGCGAAGCCGATCTCGTGGGTCACCACGATCATGGTCGTGCGCTGCTCCGCGAGCGCCTGCATGACGTCGAGGACTTCCCCGACGAGCTCCGGATCAAGTGCGCTCGTGGGTTCGTCGAACAGGAGGATTTCAGGCTCCATGGCAAGGGCGCGGGCGATGGCGACGCGCTGTTGCTGGCCGCCGGAAAGCTTGGCGGGATAGCTTGTCGCCTTGTCCTGCAGTCCGACCCGGTCGAGCAGGACTTCGGCCCGCTCGCGAGCCTCATTCTTGGAGAGGCCCCGGACGATCATCGGTCCCTCCATGACATTGCCGATCGCCGTCCTGTGAGGCCACAGGTTGAAGGATTGGAAGACCATGCCGATCCGGCTGCGCTGCCGTCTCAACCGGGCATCGCCCAGCGGCCTCGGGGTGCCGTTGGCATCCCTTTCCATGCCGAGCATTTCATCACCGATCCATACCGTTCCCGAGGTCGGCGGCGACAACCAGTTCAGGCAGCGCAACAGGGTGGACTTGCCGGAGCCCGAAGGACCCAGGACGCAGACGACCTCACCCTTGGCCACCTCGAGGCTGATGTCACTGAGAACCTCGAGATCCCCGAAGGTCTTGACCAGGTGTTCGGCGCGAATGGCGGGCACGTTCTTCGTCATGGTGGTGTCCTCACCTCGCTTCACGGTAACGGGTCACGCGACGTTCCAGGGACCGCATGCCGTTCTCCCACACGAAGAGGATGGTCCAGTAACAGATGGCGGCAAATGTCCAGAACTCGAACGGGGCATAGGTCCGGGCAACGACCTGCTTGGTCTCGAAGGCGAATTCGTGCACCGAGATGATCGACAGGATTGCCGAATCCTTGACGAGGCCGATGGAGATGCCGGTGAGCGGAGGGATGATGAGGCCCAGGGCCTGCGGCACGGTGATCCTGCGCGCCGCCTGCAGGCGGGACATGCCAACCGAGCGCGCGGCTTCCAGCTGTCCTGAGGGAATGGCATCGATGGCGCCGCGCATGATTTCGGCCATGTAGGGCGAATAGTAGAGCGTCAGGGTGAGAAGGCCCGCCGCCAGTTCCGAAAGCCTGAGGCCGATGTCCGGGAGAACGAAGTAAATCACGTAGAGCAGCACGAGTATCGGGATGCCCAGGATGATCTCCGTATAGATGCGAACGATGACGGCGAGCGGCCGGATGCCGGAGCGCTGCATCGCGACCAGGACGGCTCCGGTGACAATGGAAAGCAGGATGCCGGCCGTGGAGATGATGATGGTGACCTTGAGGCCCTCCAGCAGGAGCGGCGCATACTTCAGAATCTGTTCTAGATCCATGCCGCGCGTCCTCCCTCAGGTGTGGAGCAGCCGGAAGCGGCGTTCCAGCCACCGGGAGACCTGGGTGAAGGAGAGGGCGATGAGGACGTAGCCGACCGCGATCGGGAGGAAAATTTCGACGGCGCTGAACGCTCTTGCCTGGATGACGACGCCTGCGTAGGTGAGTTCGGTCACCGCCACCACGGAAGCAAGCGGTGTCGACTTCAGGACGATCGTGAACTCGCTGGTGAGAGCCGGCAGGCTGACCACGAACGCCTGCGGCAGGATGACCCGGAACCAGATCTGCCGGGTCGACATACCCATGGCCCGTGCCGCCTCGATCTGTCCCTCGGGCACATTCTGGACAGCCGCTCTGAGGATTTCCGTCGTATAGGCTCCGCTGTTCAGTCCGATCGCCACGGCCGCGGCGAGGAAGGCCTGTCCCTTGATGCCCAGCAGGGGCAGACCGAAGAAGACGACGAAGAGCTGCACCAGAAGGGGCGTGCCGCGCATGATGCTGACATAGGTCCGGCTGAGCCAGTAGCCGCCCGGGATCTTCGACAGCTGGAGCATCACCGAAATCGTGCCGAACAGCAGACTCAGAATGACACTGCAGACGGTCAGTTCCACAGTGACGATCGCTGCCGATGCAAGAATGGGTACGGATTCGTAGAAAAGGTCGAGATTGAACATGCGCTTCCAGGCACCGGGAAGGGATGCGCAGGGGCCGCGGCATGCCGCCACCCCTGCGCCGGTTGCTTTGCGGTCCGGTCAGATGATCAGCCGACCGGACAGGGATCTAGCCTTCCGGAATGAAATTCTCTTCGGGAAGATTGTCGATCCGGAAGCCGAAGTGTTTCTCCTGAAGCTCGCCCATCTTGCCGCTGGCCTTGAGTTTCTTGAGGGCATCGTTGAGCGCCGCGTTGAGCTTCGGATCGTCCTTGTTGGTACCCCAGCCGATCACTGCCTTCGTGCCGATCTCACCGACGATTTCCATCTCGATGTCCGGGCGGCTGGCCATGGCCTTGTGGAGAACGACGATATCGTCGACGACGCAATCGACCCTTCCGTCGACCAGGGCGGCGATGGTCTGCTCCACGGTGTCGAAACTCAGGAGCTCCACCTCGTCCATGCCCGCGGCCGACAGTTCCTCGTTCATCGATTGCATCATCTGCTCGGGTTGCGTCGTCTGCTTGACGGCACACCTGTTGCCGGAAAGGTCATTGATGTTGCTGTTCGTGACATTGGCGTTGCCCTTGGTTGTCAGTATCGCGTTCACGGTCGACGTGATGGGTATCGTGAAGTCGATTTTCTGGGCACGCTCGGCAGTGATGTTCAGCGCCGTGGCGGTGAAATCGAACGATCCGGCGATGAGGCCGGGAATGACGCCGCTGAAGGCCATGACCTGGTAGTCGATCTCGACACCCCAATCCTCGGCAATGGCTTCGAGCAGCTCGGGATCGTAGCCGATGATATTGCCCTCCGAATCAGTGTATTCGAAGGGTGCGAAGGTCGGATCGATGGCAACGATCATGCTGCCTCGCTCCATGATGTCGTCGAGGGCATCGGCCTTGGCAGGCGCCAGTCCGGCGTTCATGCCGAGTGCGATGACGGCAGCAGCCGTCGACGTGATGATGTATCTTGTGTCCATGGGAATTTCTCCTTTGGTCCATTGAATGTTCGTTACGTTGTGCCAGTGATTCCCGTGCTCGCGCGTCACCCCCCTTCCTTGCTGGGTGTGCCGAACAGCCGAAGGCGGTTCACGCCACCGTCTGGAATCATGTTGAAGCGGACATGGGTCACTGTTCCGAGGACGGCGACTTCATCCTCGAAGGTGTGGACCCGGTCCATTTCGAGTTTCTGCTCGGGCAGCAGATCCTGCCAGAACAGTGACGATGCCACGGCCGACGACTCGTCGGCCGCATGCGCGGCGGCCTGAATTGAACATCGGTCGGGATAGTTGCCCTTGAAGTGGGTGGTGTCGACAACAATTTTTCTGACCGTTCCCGCACAGGCGAGGCGAAACAGCGCCCATTCGTTGCCGGGTTCGCGCCGTCTGCGGGTTTCCCATCCCTCGGCCATGGTGGCGCCGACACCGGGATAGAGGATGTTCGCCGGCGATCCGTAGTGCTGGTCGCTGCAGTCCACGAGCCAGCCACCGTGTTCAATCGCCGCAAGGTCCATCTCTGCCGCGCCGTCCCGGTCGCGAACGATCTCGCCGTAGACGCGCAGGCGCGCGACACCCCCGTCGGGATAGATGTTGAGGCGCACATGCGTCCACAGACCGTCGTTGTCGATCGGCCGGACGTGGTGAGCGTTCCCCTCCAGGGCGACCGGTGGCAGGACCTCGGTCCAGGGGGTGGCATCATCCGGGTCGCCGTTGCAGCGGCAGGCGTCGATGGAGGCGGACGGCGGAAAGTTGCCGGTGAAGTGACTCGTATCGATATCGAAGCCCCTGATTCGTCCTGTCGCCGAAAGCCTGACGATACAGTAGTCGTGTCCCGTCGTTCTCCGGCGCCTGGTCTCCCATCCGTCCATCCACTTGCCGTGATCGTCGTACCTGTCCGGAATGAAGCGCGCGGGACGCGGTTCGAGCATGCGCTCCTTCGGCGCGAACCACTCGTTGTTCGCGAACACCGCAACAGCACCCAGGCGGGGGTCGGCGAGGTTGGGCCAACGCTCCGCAAGCGTGTTCTCGCTGGCGGGGACGAACTCGCCGAGTGTCTCGTCGAAGATCAGACCGGCGCCGGTCATCGAAGGTCCGTGTCGAGCGTCACCACGATCCCCTCGTCATCGATGCTCTCCTCTTCGTAGTCCTGATCGAAGACCTCGCCTCTTGCCGAGCGGTCCTCAACCAGAAAATCGGCGGCATGGAGCGCGATGAGGGAGTGATGCCATGTACCGGGGTGGAGGGTGACGCCCTGGCCGTGCCGCGCCAGGAACCCGCGCATGTTGCCGGTCGCGGGACGGGCATCGCGCTGCGCCACGACGATCAGAAACTCCGAACGGTCGAGAGGCACGAAGGCCTGACTGGAGACGGGATGACGTTCCATGAGACGCAGCCGGAAGGGAAGCATCGCGGGTCTGAGCCCCTGGAAGATGCTGATCACGGGCCTGCCATCCTCGGCCGTCACGTCGACCCTGGCGAGGTCGTGTTGATGCAGGACCTCGCCATTGTTGATTTCGAGGCACGAGCGCGGATCCCGTTCGATGACATCGCCGAAGGCGCGGCAGACCGGTCTGGTCAGAGGTTCGACCCGGATCTCCCTTATCGACATGCTGCCGTCCCGATTCGCGTGCGGTGCAACATTCAATCGCTCAATTCTCGCGGCGGTCAAGCGTCCAATGTCCCGGTCCGGGCACCCTTCGGCCGCCGCCTTACGGATAGTTCCGGGCCGTTGCGGCATGATGAGGACCGTTTGCCGGCATCTCGAGGGGTTTGCCCATACGCTTGTCATGCCTGCGATGGAGCCGATCGGTCTTTCGGTCGACGACGTCGGGATCACGCTCGATGTGAATGGCGTCAGGCGCCAGTCGGGGAATCGCAACCAGATGATCTGGAAGACGGTGGAAGCGATCTCGCTTCTTTCGGGTCTCCTTGAGCTCCGGTCCGGCGACATCCTGTTCAACGGGACGCAGGCGGCCTCTCATGTAGGGATCGACTGACAGATAGATGGTGCGAACCAGCACCTCGCCGGGGCCCGGCACCGGCATCGGCGATTCGACGAGATCGACGTGCCCGGAAGCCGGCGCGCCCGGCGGATAGTCCTTCAGGAAAAGTGCCCGATTGATCCTGGTGTGACGGCGTCTTGGTCATGGCATTGCGTCCTGCGGTCGGCGCGTTGCTGTCAACAATTCCATTGAATGCGGCCCTCCCCGAGCGTATCTCTTCAGTGCTGGTCTAACCGCACTCTTGGCTACGCTCATGACGACATGTGTCAAATGCACCGATCCTCCCATGCAGCTTGCAGAAGCCGTCTGGGTCGATTCCGGGCGCATGAGTGGCGTGCCCTGTTTCCGCGGTACGCGTCTACCGGTCCAGCAGCCTTTTTGACTGGATTGAAGACGGCGTCCCCCTGGATGAGTTCCTCCGCGACTTTCAGATCGATCGCAGGGCGGCGGCCGCCGTCCTGCGTGCCGGAGCGTCCGCCGTTTGCGCCGCCGCAGCCGACAATCCCGACTGCGCTGTCTCCTCCTGACACCCGGGCATGAAGGTTCTGCTTGACGTCGGCGTGTCACCGCGCCTGCGCCATCCGCTCCGGCAGCAGGTCGGCGATGCCCTGGTCGAATCCGCGGAGTTCCACAACTGGCGTTCACTCCGTGACCAGGAACTCTTGACCGCGGCCGAACGCTGCGGTTTCACAACTCTCACAACGACCGATAAGCGAATGGCGATGGAACAGCCGCATTCGCCCGTCGTCATCATTGCGGACGACGATAACACCCTTGCCGGGCTCTTGGCTGCCGCCTCCAGCATCGCTGAGGCCGTTCGGTCGACACGTCCCGGCGAGAAGCGCCTCGTGCCGGTCGCACGATTCCGCCGATGATCCGTACTCCTCGGCCGGCCGCGAAGGAGGACTCGATGTCGGGTCGGGGCTGCGACGATACGCGGGCAGGCTACGACGTCGTCTTGATGGCTGCGGTCTCCGGACTCGTGTCAATGCCGGCGATCGACTCGGGAACTGCGAATCGGCCCGATCACCTGAACGCCGGTGCCAACGTCGTGATCGCGGCTTCGACGTTCCACGACGGCGACTCTAGAGTGGCTGACATCAACCAGGTGATGACCCCGGATCATTTTCGGAGCGAGCGGTGACAGATCACGCTTCGCCAGCGGGTGTCGGCGCAGGACGGCGCCTTCCGATCCTGGCTTTCTGCGCTGGTCACATGGCCGTTGACTGGCCTCACGGCGCGCTCTGGATCCTGATTCCCGCGATCGGCATTGCCATGGATCTTTCGCCATCCGACCTCGGACTGATGGTGAGCCTTACGGCAATCGGGGGCGCACTGAGCCTGATTCCGGCCGGGATGCTCAGCGATCACACGCGGCGCCGGGGGACGCTCTTCGTGAGCACATTTGTCTGGATCGTGGTGGGCTACAGCCTTGCCAGCATGGCGCCGGACTTCTGGTCCCTGACCCTGTTGCTCGCCGTCGCCGGGATGGGCAGCTCGGCCTGGCATCCACTGGCCACAGGCACGCTGACGCAGATACTGCCGGCGCAGCGGGCGCGGGTGCTGGGGATCCACGCCATGGGCGGCACCCTTGCCGAGGTCTTCGCGCCCGTGCTGACGGGCGCCCTGCTGGTCTACGTCGACTGGCGGCAGGGCCTGCTCCTTGCCGTCGTTCCCGCGGTTGCCCTTGGTTTCGTCTTCCTGGCACTGCGCGGCCGGCTTACGGTCCCCGTCGCGTCAGATGCGCGCATGGTGGATCTCAAGGACCTCGCGAAGCGCTGGCTCAGTCGAGTCGGCCTCCTGCTCGTGGCGATGATCAGCATCTACAACATGGCCATCATGGCCGTGCTGGCCATGGCAACACTCTTCATCGTCAACGATCTCGGCCTGTCCGAATTCTGGGCCGGCATCGCATTCGCTGCGATGATCCTGGCCGGCGCCGTGCTGCAACCGGTGATGGGGCATCTTTCCGACACGCTGGGCCGGCGCAGGATCTTTGCCTTCTCGCTGCTGGCGGCCGCGCCCTTTGGCTTTCTCATGCCGCTGGTCGAGGCACCCTGGCTCGCCCTTGCCTTTCTGATCATCATGATCGGGGCCTTCTACGGCGTGCGCTCTGTCGTGCTTGCTTCGGCGCTGGATTTCGCCGGCAAACGCGAGGGAACGACGCTGGCACTGGCCTTCGTGCTGATGGACGGTGTCGGTGCGCTGGGCGCCTTCCTGGGCGGCTACGTCGGCGACTTTGACCTCGCCTATGCCTTCGTGCTTGCCTCGGTGTTCGCTGTGGTGGCAGCGATCCTCTCGGCCGCCTCCACTCTTGCCTCCCCGCGCATACGAAGGAAGCCGGCAGCCTGATCAAGCCCAGGGAGGGTCGCGCCGTACCGCTCGTCTCCGGCAAAGGGTCGAGAGCAGGCGAAGATGCGCCCCCTTTGCCCCTCGAAGATCAGGAGATTGTCGTCGTACAACATGATCGTCCCGGCATTGACAGGCTTGGTGGACAGCTTGACATCGGGGCCATCAAGTCCGGATCATCGGGTGATGAGGCTGCAACGATGGCATTGACGAGGCCGCGGGCGGAAGCTGACCTTCTGCTTGTCATCGACGTCCAGAACGACTTTTGTCCCGGCGGCGCGCTTGGTGTCCCCGGGGGCGATGAGGTGGTCGCCGTCATCAACCGGCTGGCACCGCACTTTCAACATTGCGTCGTCACCCAGGACTGGCATCCGGCGGACCATCTTTCCTTTGCCAGCAACCACGCCGGGCGCCAGCCCTTCGAGACGGTCACGCTCGATTATGGTGAACAGGTGCTGTGGCCCGATCACTGCGTTCAGGGAAGTCACGGTGCGTTCCTCCACCGCGATCTCGACTGGCGCGGAGCCGACCTGGTTCTGCGCAAGGGGTTCCGCCGCGCCATCGATTCCTATTCGGCGTTCCAGGAGAACGACAAGGCAACGCCCACTGGTCTTGCAGGTTACCTGCGGGAAAGGGGCTTCACGCGTCTCTTCATCGCCGGTCTGGCGACGGACTTCTGCGTTGCCTGGACGGCACTTGACGCGGTGACGGAAGGCTTTGGCGCGGTCCTCGTTGAGGACGCCTGCCGGGCCATCGATCTTGACGGTTCACTGGCCGCTGCCATGTCGGCCATGACGGATGCCGGGGTCGCGATCACCCGCTCCACTGCGATCACCGGCTGAATTCAGCGGACTGCCACAGAGCGCAAGCCTGTATCCTGCCAAAAGTCCGTTGCGGCGCCGACATGGTCCGCGAGATGGCGTGTCAGATCGCACGCATCGTCCCCCGCCCCATGAATGAAACTCGACTTGCGGCGACGCAGGAATGTCAGCCCGATACGGTAGAGACCCGGGGCGACCACGCCCCCGTCGTGACGCAGGCGCCCCTTGTGATCGAATACCGGAAGATCGAGCCACGAATGGTCCGCCTCGAATCCGGTGGTCCAGATCACGCTTCGGATGCCTTCCCGGGCGAAATCGAGCACCAGGTCCGGTGACTCTGGGAGGCGCGTGGGGGCCGGACGTTCCGGTGCCTCGAGCACGCCATCGATCCCGTGGCAGGTCGCCCACTCGTCGAAGGTGTCGAGAAGACGGCCCTGCTTGAGGTCCGCCAGAGCGCACTTGTTGGCCAGTGAGCCGGAGAACTGGGCCCGTCCGTCCGCGATGCCGGCAAGGCGTCCCACCAGCCGGACGCCGCCCGTCGTCAGCGCGTTGAGGTCGAGTGTGCTCCTGGGCTCGCTGCCGACGAGCTGCGGTGACGGCACGCGGCGGGCTCGCGCAATATCCTCGACTTCATCCCAGCGTTCGTCGTGAAGGCCCGAGCGCTCGAACCACCACAAGATGTCCCGTCCCCGGTACAGTCTCGGCATGCGCACGTGCTCGCCCACGGCGAGAGTGACCGGGCGTCCCGAGCGCTGCACCTCTTCCGCGATCTGGACGCCGGTAGCCGACGCGCCGACCACCAGCACGCCCCCTGGAGGCAGGCTGTCAGGGGAGGCGTAGTCGAAGGGTGTCAGCGACTCGACGTCGACGGGCAGGGAGGGAGCGAAGGACGGAAGCCGGGCGATGTTGAAGCCGCCCGAGGCGATGACCACAGCGGAACACGTGATGGAGGCCTTGTCGGTGGTCACCTGATAGCCGTCAGCCGATGCCGTTACCGACTCGACGTTCGTGCGCGTCCACAGCTCCGGATTGACGAGACGCGCGTAGCGTTCCAGGAAGGCGACGACTTCCGCCATGTGCATGTAACCGTCAGGTTCATCACCGTCGTAGGCCAGTCCCGGCAGGCGGGTCAGCCAGTTCGGCGTGAGCAGCCGGAGCGATTCCCAGCGCTCAGTGCGCCAGGAATGGCCCACCTCGCCGCGCTCGATGACCACGTGGTCGATACCGAGCGCGGCGAGGCAGTGACTTGTCGCAAGACCGGTATGGCCGGCGCCTATGACGACAGCGGTCGTGCGCATGGCGCGTTCAGGTCACCTCGACGGTGACGTTGGTCGGATTGGTGACGATGTCGAAGACGGCCGAACGCTTCTGCGACTGGGCGACGAGTGCCTCGATGTCTTCGGGAGATGCGTCGGCATCGATGTCGTAGGTGACACGGATGTTGCTGAATCCGTTCCTGACATCGGGATCGGCTCCCAGGATACCCTGGATGTCCATGTCGCCCTCGACCGTGGCCTTGACCGAGTTCAACTGGATTTCCCGGTTCTGGGCCACGGCGGCAACGCCGGCCGTAAGGCAGCTTGCAAGTCCGACGAGGACAATCTCGACGGGCGTCGCCGCATTGTCTTCTGCTGCGAAGACAAGGGGATGGTCGGCTTCGAAGTCAAACCCCGACTTGTGCTCATGTTCGGCGCCGAGCCCGTAGTAGCTCCTGACCGACGAGCGGGAATGGGTGCCATGGACCCACTCGTTGGTGGCACGCCAGACGAACCGGCCGGCCTCCGGGGTTTCGCCAAGGGCGTTGCGGGCGCCGAGCAAGGCCTCGACGTTGACGCCGTTCTGTGTGGACTTGACCTGTACTTCAGTCATGACTGTCTCCATTTCGGGGATCGGGTTGGCAACGCAGGAGCACGGCCTCCCGAACGGCAGGAAAGGAGCCTGATACGAACAGGGCACGCAAAAGCCGAGTGTGAAAATACCTGGAACTTCAAGACGGATTCATGCATCCGACGGCACTCCACTCTCAACTCCTACGCGCTCTTAAGAGCGCCGAGAGCGGTGTGACCGCATATCGGCTGACTCATCGATCAGGCATTGGCACCGTCAAGACGGTTGCCGCGGCTTCAAAGGGCCTGTCCCTCCACCGCTCTGGATGAGCGCGTCCTGTGTCGCCACTCTGGAATCTGCGCCGATCCACTGTCAAGCAGTTTATTCTGATCCGTCGAGACGCCGTATGCGGCCTTCGCGATCTGCGGACATGGTGCCGGTCGCCCAAATATCATCGGCAAGAAGCGTGGCCAGCGCCCTGCCGTCCGCCGCACCAATGACGACGTCGGCGGTCTCGAAGGCCTGGTATCCGTCACCACCGCCGGCAAGGAAATCAGTGGTGGCAACCGTGTAGCGGGTCTGCGGATCGAGTGCCACGTCGCCGACGTTGATGGTCACGACGCGAGATCCCGACGGCTGCGACGGATCATAGACGAACGAGAGCCCGGAGACCTGCAGGAACCGTCCGGAACCCTCTTCGATAGCCGAAACGGAATGTTCAAGAACAAGCCTGAGGGTGCGGCCGGAGAGGCTCAGGACCACCGCCCTGTTTCCGAACGGCAGCTCCTTCAACATCATCCCTCGTGTGATGGCCGTGCCTGGCGGATAGATGGTATCGCCGCGGATTCCACCGCCGTTATGAAGCGCGATGTCGCTGCCCGTGGCGCGACGCATGGCGTCGGTCAGCAGATTTCCGAAGGTCGTCTCGCGGGACCTGACGTGAGCCCGTCGCGTGTCGAGGGCGGTCGCCGCATGTCCGATCACCTGGCTGAGACCGGCGTCCAGATCGTTCTCGAAATCTGCCACCATGGCGGCGACCCCCGGATCATCCCCGGCTCCTGCGGTGGCCTTGAGACGGATGTCCTCGAAGCGGATCGCGCCGTCATCACCGACGACAAGGTCGGCTACCGCCACATGACGCCCCTGGGATCCGGACTTCAGCATCGCCTGCTTGCTGTCCCGAAGGGCCACCAGAAGATGGTCGTGCCCGCCAAGCACCATGTCGATCGCGTCCGACGCCGCCAGCAAGGCTCGGTCCTCGGCGATGGCGAGATGGGTGAGGGCGATGACGACATCGGCGCCTTCTGCCTTGAGTGCCCGGGCCAGTTCGGCCCCGCTGGCTAGGACGGAATCGAAGGAGACATCGTCGCCGGGTTTCGAGATCCATGCCGTGTCTTGCGTGACGAGACCAAGGACACCGATTGTCAGGCTGCCACGTTCCAGCATGGCCGTGGCTTGCGTTCCGGCCACCAGGCCGCCCTGGCGGCTGACATTGCCCGCGAGCCAGATCATGGAGGAGTCGGCGAGGCGTTTCTCGAGAACGTCGGTTCCGTAGTCGAACTCGTGGTTGCCCGTGACGCCGATGTCGAAACCGATGGCATCGGCCAGCGCGATCATGTGGGCGCCCTGATCGATGGCGGACATCGTCGACGGCGAGATCATGTCACCGCCGAACGTGACCAGGGTCGCGCTGCCCAGGGATGCCGCGCGCGCCCTTTCCCGGGCCACCACCGCAGCGATGCGGGGTGCCGCGGTCATGTCGTCCCAGTCGTTCAGGTGAATGACAGTCAGCCGATCCGCCGCATGGGAGGGATGCATGGCCAGAAGGCCGACGGCAAGAACCAGCGCCTGAAGCGTCCGGTGCGAAGACATGCTCCTTCGGACCATCGTCCGGACCTGCCGGCCGAAACTTTGCCTGTGTTGCGTGTTGTCGGGAGACGTCATTGCATTACCATCCATGACCGGCGGTCTGGAGCCCCGTATCCCCGATGGCCGCTTACCGGTCAACGCCGTACCGGACAGGTTGTTCGTCGCAGTAGAGAACCACGCACCGAAGGGCGTTCCTGTCGCGCAAACCGTCGGGTACTGAAATACATTGTGCAGCGGGCATCTGGCCCGAGAGGCGCTTGAGTGGCAGTGTTCGCGGCGCAATTGCGTGGACATTCCCCGAGTCGCCGCGTGGTGTCCGAGTGTCGCCATTGGAAGCACGCGGAAAGCTTGACTAGGGTTGTTCGGCTAGTCTCATCGGAAGCCACAATGCCTCATTGCGACGTCGTCATCGTTGGAGCCGGAGTGATCGGCAGTTCGATCGCCTACCACCTGGGGAAACGCGGCATGCGCTCCGTCGTCGTGGAGCGCGAGTCGATTGGAACGCGCGCCTCGGGCAAGGCCTGGGCAGTGATCCCCTATCCGCAGAAGAGCATTGCTGAGGCGATATCACGCCAGAACCCCGCCGCCGCCGGGACGCCGGAAGGTTCCCGCGCCGACGGCTGGCACGATCTCGTCGCATCGTCCTACCAGCGGATGCCGGACCTCGCTCTCGACATCGCCGAGCGGGGCGGCGTCGACATCGAGTACGGAGAATCGCTCCACACGTTGCTCCTGACCGAGAAGGAGGTCGACGAGAAGGGTCAAGACGAGATGCTGGCCCCCTACCGTCAAGCCGGGGCCATCGAGACTGGCTGGCTCGACACTCACCAGTTGAGGGACGTCTTCCCTTCACTCCATCCGAAGTGGGTCGCGGGCATCACCAGTCCGCAAGGTCAGGTCGAGCCGTACAAGTACACCTTGGGCCTGGCGCAGTCGGCGGAATGCCTGGGCGCTCTCGTGAAGCAGGGAGAGGCAGTGGGCTTCGCCATGCAGGGCGATCGGATCACCGGGTTGAAGCTCCTCTCGGGCGAACTCCTCGAGGCCGCCCACTTCGTGATCGCTGCCGGTCCGTGGTCGCGAGCCCTTGCGTCGCATCTCGGTGTTGATGTTCCGATGCTGACGATCATGGCCGAGTGCATCCGGGTCTCGTTGCCCACGGGCCTGCCCTTCCAGACCCTTGAGGCGGGCGACTACTGGATCATCCCCAAGGTGAACGGCGAGGTGATCCTGAGTGCCTACGAGGGGAGCGCCAGCAGACGCGAAGACTTCAACGACTCGCTCACCGAGGCGCTGAAGCTCAAGACGGTGTCGGAATGCCTGGAAATCCTGCCTGCCCTCGAAGAGGCCGAACTGGTGGAGCACAGGGGCGATCTGCTCGCTCTGACGTCAATGTCAATGGAAAAGCCCACGCTCGGGCGCCTGCCGGAGTGGGAGAACGGCTATCTTGCGACACACTTCGGTGGAACGGGGATCCTGATGAGCCCGGCAGCGGGCGAACTGATGGCGGAACTCATCGTGACCGGTCAGCCACCACTGCGCGCAGCGCAGATGTTCGCTCGGCTGGCGCCCCCAGGTTGAAGGCGAGCACGCCAGGACCGACGGAAGGCCGCCGCCATTCCCTGCCATCGCCATACGCCAAGCCGACGACGAAGGCCTTGCCGACATCCTTCGGGCTTCTGGCGTTGAGCTGGACGTCGTTGGTGATCGTTTGGCGGGGCACGGGCAGGGCGTGCAATTCCGCCTCGAACAGAGTGAAGTCTTCGTGGTCGCCACGGATCGCGACGCCGCGCCAGCTCCTGTCGGTCTCGGCCTGGCACCAGGTCAAGCCGCAACCGCCGATGTCGCAGGCGGCCGCAGGCGAGCTGAGAGAGAGAACGTCGATCTTCGCGTGCGCCATCACCTTGGCTCGACTTTGTACGATGACGCAGCGAAGCATAGTGTTTCCACCATCCGTTGGATCCTGTCGGGGGGACACCTTCAACATGAGGTAGTCGTTGACCGCGTGGTTGGCGGGTGGGGATGGCGGGGCTTTGTGCTGTTTCCGGTCGGCTGTGGAGCGTTCCAGAATGCCGTCGAGCCAAAGTTGGGAACACGCGGCGGCGAGGGCATCGGAGAAGGTGGCGGTGTACTTCCGGTACCAGGCGGCGGCGCAGGATTGCGGGGTTGCGGCGAGGATGTCGCCGGCCCACAGTCAGACCAGGCTGTGGAGTCCAAGGGGTACCGGGGCGGTTCGTTCGACGGCGGCACCGGCCCCCTGTCACCGTGTCTCGACGCGGAGATGGGCACGCACTCCCTGGAAGGTGACGTCGATCTGCCAGCGTCGCACGAATAGGGCGATGATGCGGGTGTGATCGTAGGTCGGAACCCCGCGAGGTGCCACCTTGGCTACGCGGCGGCGCCCTCGCGGGTGCAGCCCGGCAGTCGTCAGTTGCGGTCGGTGAGGTCGGTCCGATAGGCTCTTGCGACGAGGGAGCGAGGCGATGGCCCATCTCGATGCTGTGGTCGTGGGAGCCGGCTTTTCCGGGCTCTACATGATGCATCTGCTGCGTCAGCGCGGCCTCTCTGCGCTCGGCATCGAAGCCGGCCACGATGTCGGCGGCACGTGGTACTGGAACCGCTATCCCGGTGCCCGATGCGACAGCGAGAGCTTGAGCTATTCCTACTCTTTCGTGCCCGAGATCGACTTCGACTGGCACTGGCCGGAGCGCTATTCCGAGCAGCCCGAGATTCTCGGGTACATCGGCCATGTCGCCACCCGGCTCGACCTGCGACGCAGCTTCGTCTTCGGAACCCGGGTGACGACGGCCACCTACGACGAGGCGCGCGATCTCTGGACGGTCGGCACGGATCGGGGCGATCGTCTCACGGCGCGCTTCCTCGTCATGGCGACAGGGTGCCTGTCGATCCCGAACAGGCCGGCAATCGACGGCATCGAACGCTTCCGCGGCGAGTCCCTGCACACCGGCCTGTGGCCCCACGACGGCGTCGACTTCACGGGCCGCCGTGTCGCCGTCATCGGCACCGGCTCGACCGCGATACAGTCGGTTCCTAGGATCGCCGGGCAGGCCCGCGAGCTCTTCGTCTTCCAGCGCACGGCCAACCATTGCGTTCCCGCGCAGAACCACCCCATGGATCCGGAGGCCGAGCGCGCCTACAAGGCACGCTACGGCGAGCTTCGCGAACAGGCGCGCCACTCATTCGCGGGCGACGTGGTGCCCGAACTCTATATCACCATCATGGATCTCTCCGACCAGGAGCTCGAGCGCGAACTCGACCGGACATGGGCGCAGGGCGGGTTCTACACCCAGTATCCCTACATCGATCTCTTCACGGACCGCGCGGCGAACGAGCGGGTGGCAGCCTACTCCCGCGCGCGCATTCGCGAGCGCGTGAACGATCCTGGCACTGCGGCGCTGCTGAGCGCCAGGGACCATCCGTTCGGGACCAAGCGCCTGTGCGCCGACACCTTCTACTTCGAGGCCTTCAACGAGGACCATGTCCGTCTCGTCGACCTGCGCGCCACCCCGATCCGCGCGATCGACGAGAGCGGCATCGCCACGAGCGAGAGACACTACGAGGTGGACGCCATCGTCTATGCCACGGGCTTCGACGCCATGACCGGCGCGCTCACCACCGTCGACATCCGCGGACGCGAGGGCGCGCGGCTCCGCGACGTGTGGGCGGGCGGCCCGGTCAACTTCATCGGCCTGGCGGTCGCGGGGTTTCCCAATCTCTTCACCGTCACAGGCCCCGGCAGTCCGTCTGTGCTGTGCAACATGGTCTCGGCGATCGAGCAGCACGTCGAGTGGATCGACCGCTGCCTCGACTGGATGGGGGCAAGGGGCGCGACGTGCATCGAGGCCACGGCCGAGGCCCAGGCCGCATGGGTGGACGAGGTCAACACCGCCGCCCACGCGACTCTCTTTCCCGAGGCCAACTCGTGGTACATGGGCGCCAACATCCCGGGCAAGGCCCGAGTCTTCCTGCCCTATGTCGACGGTCTCAAGACCTACCGCGACCGGTGCGATGCGGTGGCCGGCGACGGCTACGCCGGGTTCGTCGTCTCGTAGCCCTTCGGCGCGGCAAGGCCGGGCTCCGACGCTCGCCGCAAGGGTCCGCGGTCCGGTCCGGACAGGTCGAGCGCGTCGCGCGGCCATGACCCCCTTGACGGAAAGCGGGGCGTGGCAGGCCGAGACGGTGCGCTTGCCGGGCGTCAGCAGGGCTCCCATGACGAGGACGCGATCGAGGTGCCAGGTGGGGGCAGTGAAGACGGCTTGAAACGGTTCGGGCCACAGGGCCAGGAGATCGGAGACCGGATCGCCGGGGCGCGTCGGGCTCTTGGCTCGTCGGCCTCGCGACTCTGCTACTGGTCCTGGCAAAACTGCTGGAAGGACGTCGGCGACATGGAAGGCCTCTTCCTCGATCAGGCCCTCGATACCGTCGCCAAGACCGACATCTTCCGGATCTGAGTCAAATCGTACAAAGTCCGGCTTGAAGGATGCGATTCAGACGGCTGCGGTATTCCTCCCGCGAACTGCAATCCCCTCTACGGCGTGAGTCTGCTGCACTACCCGGTCACGATCGTTCACGGGTCTTTCCTGTTTCCGTGTCCCTACACAATTCGGCCCTACGCCACGATCAGCTCGTGCTGTACCCGGCTCAGCCAGCGGGCCTGGGTCTCGGTGAAGGCCATGGTATCAATCAGGATCGAATAGCCTTCGAGATGCGGCAGGAAGAACTGGCTTTCGTGGTTCACCACGCGGCCGGGTGCGAAGACCTGGTCGTCGTCATGGAGCCTGTCGGCGTCGTAGTGGAAGTCGCCCACCCAGTCGGGCGGGAAGGCGATGCCAAGCTCGTAGCCGCCGATCCAGCCCCGGTTTTCGTAGATTCCGACATCCTTGTAGTAGTTGACGATCGTGTCGTTGAGTTCCTTGACCGGCAGATTGGGTCTGAGGATGCCCTCGAGAACCTTGTAGACGCCGGCGGAAAGGTTGATTCGTTCCACCGCGTCCGGGTGAGGCTCGCCGAACGAGAAGCTGCGGGCCTGATCGACGTGGTAGCGGTTGAAGACGCCGCAGACGTCGAGGAACACGACCTCGCCGGCTGCGATCTGCTTGCGCGAGGCCATGCCGTGCCCGGTCACCGCTTTCACGCCCGACGTCACCAGCATCGGAATCGCCTGGTTCTCGCCGCCGGCGCGGGCCATGGCGGCCGTGACCTCGCCCCAGAGCTCGAGCTCGGTGATGCCCGGCCGCAGGATTTCGCGCGCAGCCTCGAGACCGATGTCGGCGATGCGGGCGGCCTTTTCGACGCAGACCATCTCGGCGGGCGACTTGAAACTGCGCACCTCGCGGACGATCTCGGTGCCGTCAATCACGGTGCAGCCCTTGGCTTCCAGGGCGGCCTGGCATCGCTCGCTGACCCGCCGGTTGGGCCGGTAACTTCCCATTTCGAGACCCACGGTACCGCCGGTCCAGCCCGATGACGCCAGTTCGCCGGCGACAAAGGCGAAGGCGCTGACCGCATCCTGGGGGCCATTGTAGAGACGGACATCCTCGGCGACGGTGTAGCAGCGCACGAGGGCGATATGGCCGCCGGCCTCGAAGAACATGAAGTCGTCGTGGTCGACGTGAACCGCCACGCCGCTCCAGGGCAGGTAGCCCTCGGCCTGGTACCAGGCCGAGCCGTAGCCGCTGACGTAGCAGATCGCCTCGGGCGAGGTCAGATAGAGCATGTCGACGCGTTCGCGCGCCATCACCCCGCGGATGCGCTCCAGCCGTCCGCGAAACTCCTCACGTGAGAACGGGACCTCCTGGACCGGGTGTCCGTGTTGCAGCACTTGTTCGGCGTCGTTCATGGGCGGCTCCTGTGACCTTGCTTGACAATTCTTGTGCGCGGTTCCGGAGGCGGTCAACAAACATGACGCGACTGAGACGGGTCGTTGCGTCGTCGTCGGGTCCTTCGACTCCTGATGACCGCCCTGCTGTCGTCCGGAAAACGCGAAGGAGCATTGCCGGGGCGACCCGATCTCCGGGACTCTTGCCGTGGCCATTCGGTCCGAGGATTGGTCGGGTCGCAAGCGTCTTGTCGCCAAGCTGGCGCGATGTGTCCTACGGTTTCCGAATGTGACGTGTACGGAGATGGAACAGCAATGACTTGGGTGACTCAGGACCTGGCGGAATACGCCGTCTCACTCTCGCTCGACAGCTATCCTGACGAGGCCGTCGAACTGGACAAGCTACACCTTCGGCCGATCCAGGGCTCAGCCCCTTGCCAAGACCGCAGGGGAATCGCTTTTGAAGAGTTGGTGACGTTTTGGTTTTGAGGATTCAGAC
>JAPPGE010000089.1:0-6996 GCA_028821455.1 bacterium
GGAGAGGGGAATGGCAACGTTTAGTAAGTGTTTGTCGCGGTGTTGATCTAACCTTTGTGGTCACACCGTTTCCGGCAGCGCCTCCACGCCCTCGCCGAACGGCGCACCGGCTTCGGCCCATGCTGCGAGGAGGGCGATCTGCCGGTCGGAAAGGTGCCGTTCGTCGCGGAAGGCACCGAATCCCTCGACGGCCCGCCAGGGCGGCATGATCTGCTCGCGAGTCACGAAGGCCAGCATGCGGGCCCGGCGCTTGGCATCGACATACGTATCGAGAGGGAAGGGGGCGATGCTGCCGTCCCTGTGGCACTCCGTGCAGTTGGCCGCGAGCAGGGGGGCGATATCCCGGCTGTATGTCACGGACTCCGGCAGGCGTTCCGCCTCCCAGCCCTCGAACACGCAGCCGACAGAATTCGTGGAATGGGGCAGCGGATCACCATCCGCCCCCACCATTGCGATGGCATCCTTGAGGTCGTGGCTGGTGATCTGGTTGCGCAGCACGCCGACCGCTTCGAAGCGGTCATCGATTCGGCCCCGGTAGATGACATCATCCCCGGAATTGATGACGAAGGCCTCCGGCGTGACGACGGGGTTGAGGCGCAGGGCAAGATCACCGGAGGGATCGAAGATGACGGGAAAGTCGAAACCGTGATCAGCCACGAAGTTCCTGGCTTCGCCCACCGTCAGGTAGGGGCCCGACATGACTCCGTAGAACGACGTGCCGTGGGCATCGGCAAATGTGGCAAGGTCGTTGAGTTCGGGAGCGTAGCGGCTGGACACCGGACAGAAGGCGTTCATGAACAGGAGAACCACCGGCTCGACACCGGCGTCGGTCCCGATGCGGTGAACATTGCCGTCGAGATCGACCACGCGGGTGCCGTAGACATGGGCCACCTGTCCGCTCCATGAGTCGTGGCTGCTGTTGACGGTATCCGCCGTTGCCATGGCAAAAGGAAATGCCAGGAGGGCAAGGATCAGGAAGTGAGCCAGGATGGCGGTGTGGTGGCAACGCATGAAACCAGCCCTCTGTAGGATGTTCGTGGATGACAATTATGGTCCGTCAGTATAGATTGTCAATATTGACAATCAACCCTCTTTGCCAGATGCTCGCAACCCGGGGTGACATCCATGGCGCGACCTGACCTCAGTGCCGAACGATCGGAACAGATCCTCGACGCGTTCTCGCGGTGCGTGGCGCGTTCGGGGCTGGATGCCACGTCCCTGGAAGACGTGGCTGGTGAAGCGGATGTCCGCCGCTCGATCATCCGTCACTACATCGGCAATCGAGACGAACTGGTTGCGGCGTTCCTCGACCGTCTGGAAGTTCGCCTCCAGCGGCAGAACGACGACATGCGCGCCTGGTTCATCGCCAACCCCGGCGTCGGCAACCTGCCGCACTACCTGTTTTGGGATGCTCCGGACGACGAGTTGCCGGTCCTCGAATCGGTCTACTCCGCCGCCCGCCGCAACCCGGTGATTGCTGCCCGCCTCGAGGGCTGGCTCCAGGGTTTCGCCGATGCGCTTCAGGATGTCCTGCGCGCCTCGTTTCCCGATGCGGATCAGGAGGACATCACGACCGTTGCCCACGGGCTTGCCGCCATCTACAACAACCAGCAGTCGATGCTGACCCTTGGAGCACCGCCTCGCTATCGCGCCATGGCGCTTGCAGCCGCTGAAGTGCTGATTGCCTCGCTGGCCACGCGGGCGAGACCATGACCCGGGCCTTCGGTCCGTCGCCCGGACCGATGGAGGGAAGCGATGCGTGACAGCGTTGCCGGATGCCGTGACAACCTTGCCTGCCATCTCGCCGACCGTCAGGCGGAAGTTCTCGATTGGGGTTGCGGAGACGGAGAGGTCGGTGCGGCTCTTTCCGGTCTTGGATACCGGCTCATCGATGGCATGGATGCTGCGTCCAGCATGCTCGCACGCGCGAGAGAGAGGGGCGTTTACCGCCGGCTCTTCAGCGCTGAATCGCCGGCCGATCTGCCGGACCGCAGCTACGACGCTGTCGTGGCATCACGGGTCTTCTGCGGTGAGGATGCATCTGTCGAGGTGCTCGACGGTCTCGTCCGACTGCTGAGGGCGGGAGGAGTGATGTCCCTTGCGGTGGCGCCCCGAGGCGGGTTGGAGGACGCTTGCGAGCGGATGTGCAGGGAAGGTGCGCTGTTGAAGATGGAGGCGACCTGGGACAGGCTTCCGGCAACGGGAGAACCGGAGTTGCGGTTTCTGGTTCTTGGACGATTCTAGCTGGGGTTACGCAACATGCAGATCAACATGCGGGGGCCGGCAGGCCGTTACAATTCGCCCTATGGCGGAATCGCGACATTCCTGCGCCAGGACTACTGCGACGACATTGCCACTCTCGACGCCGATTACGCCATTCTCGGCACGCCGACCGACGAGGGGTCACCCTTCATGGGCGGGTCGCGTTTCGCACCACGTTCCATCCGCGAGCATTCGCTGAGGTTCGGATCAGACGGGTACTACGACAGCCTCACTGACAAGTCCTACCTGGTCGATGAAACGGCCAACCGGCGTATCGTCGATGTCGGGGACAGCGACATCCTGGAGACCAATGTCGAAAGGACATTCGACAACATCACCGCGGATGTCTCGGGCATCCTCGAGCGTGGCGCCATGCCGGTCATCATCGGCGGCGATCACTCGGTCACCTACCCGGTGGTGCGGGCGTTCGGTGAGCCCATGCACGTCATGCACTTTGACGCCCACATGGACTATCAGCCCTTCGTTCACGATCTGAGGTTCACGAACGGCCATGCCTTTCGTCACATCAAGCCCATGTCCCATGTGCTGTCACTGACGCAGATCGGCATACGCAGCCTCCGAAGCGCTCTTCAGGAGTTCATTGATGCCCGCGCCGAAGGCAGCCGCATCGTCACCATGGATGACATCCGCCGGCTTGGCCCCGAGGATTTCGTGCACGAGACCTTCCCGCGGGGCGAAAAGATGTATGTGTCGATTGACGTCGATGTTCTTGACATGTCGCTCGTGCCGGGCTGTGTCTCTGCAGAACCCAACGGCATGCTCTATGCCGAACTGCGCGACATCCTGCGCGCCACGGCGCGACACATGGACGTCATCGGCTTCGACTTTGTCGAGGTCAACCCCAAGCTTGACGTCGGTACCGGCGTGACATCCTACCTTGGTGCCCACACCATGGTGGAGTTTCTCGGCGCCATTGCCGAGGCGAAGTCTGCCAGACGATAGGTCCCGCACCGCGCATCACACAAGATTCCGGTCGATGGGCACGGACCAGCGGCGCGTCAGAATCCGGTCACGGCCCTCCCGGACGTCGAGGTCGGCAGCGAGATGAAACTGTTCGCGTGACGCCCGGAGATGGGTGCGGGCACGCACATTAACCTCGAAATTGCCGCGTTTCATGTGGGTGGTGACGACGAACTCGCTCTCTGCGGAGAGCGGATCGTCCGGCGTGATGCTCATGCGTTCGGAGGTGTCCCTCGCGAACTCGAGACCATGGTCCTCGATTCGGTAGGTGCCGCTGCCCCGCTGCGACGTCACCTCGAGACGTCCGGATGTTTGATCAAGCGTGACCACATTGCGCGATTGCGGAGCGGCAATCTGCGTGCTTGCCATCGCCGGCGCCTGTTCGGGTCCCTCGAATTCACCGACCTTGGGCCCGCCTGCGGCGGGTCTCACCGGAAGGTCGAGATGACTGGTCCCGGTATGGACCGTCAGCAACACCGGTTCAGGGGCCGGAAACAGCATCGGCCAGTAGGTGGTGGAGAGCGCCATGCGGATCCGGTGCCCTTCTCGAAAGCGGTAGGCGCAGTCGTTGAGCGTCAGCCGCACCGTCGTCCGGCTGCCCGTGGGCATGGCCTCGGGCGCGTCGTGTCCGTGGCGGTGGGTCAGGTTGAGGACGCCAAAGGTCGCCCGTGACACAGCGCCATCAGGATGGACGTCGTTGAGGCGGGCGATGAGGTAGGCGACCGGCCTGTCGACCTCGAGCTCAAGCTCCGCCACCGGCTGGCCGAGAATGTCGATGTCGGTGTCGAGCGGTTGGGTCTCGAAGGTGATCGATGCGCCGTCGTCCTGGCGCTGATCGCCAGGGAACTCCGGTCCGTCGCCGCCGGTGCCGTAGGGGCACCATTCGCCCCCGGCAAGGCCCAGTGTCTGGGGCGTGACGGCGGATCTCTGTTCGTCACGGCCGGGTTCGCTGCCGAGACCGTCCGGGTTCAGGTGATAGCGGCGGTTGCGGATTCGTGTCGAGGGCCACGAGACCTCGCCGATCCAGTGACCAGGACAGTCTCGGTACCAGGGCCGAGGCGGCACCCCGTCCTGCAGGAAAACGCGCAGCATGGGCTCTTCCATGATCCCCGTTTCCTCGTGCTTGAGCCAGTGATCCCACCAGCGCAGCATCTCCTGGAGAAAGCCGAAGTGGGGCCCGGGAGCGTTCTCCATGTGGCCCCACTGATGGGCATGGGGACCGACGAGTCCGAGGCGCGGCACGTCGAGCCCGGCAAGCAGGCGGAAGATGGCATTGGAGTAGCCGTCGAGCCAGCCTCCGACGGCGAAGACCGGGCAGCGGATGGCGCCATAGTCCTCGCACACCGAACCGTGACGCCAGTAGGCATCACGCGTCTGGTGGCACATCCACGTTTCGACAGGGCAGGGGATGTCATCCAGCCGCGCTTGCCAGTTTTCCCGCCAGTCCTCACCCATGATCAGCGGGTCTCCGGGGAGAGGAAGGATGCCGAAGAAGGTAGTGCCCCAGTCGAGGTTGTCGTTGAGAAGACAGCCACCCATGTAGTGCATGTCATCGCCGTAGCGGTCGTCGGTGGAGCACGAGGTGACCACGGCCTTGAGTTCCGGAGGCTGCAGGGCAGCCACCTGAAGCGAGTTGAAGCCGCCCCAGGAGATGCCGAACATGCCGACGTCGCCGGTGCACCAGGGCTGCCTGGCAATCCAGGCAATCACCTCCTTGCCGTCCTCGAGCTCCTGGTGGGCGTATTCGTCTCGCATGACACCGAAGCTGTCGCCGGCGCCGGCGAGGTCGACTCGCAGGCTGGCATAGCCGTGGCCGGCGAACCATGCGTGTTTCGGCTCGTCTCCCGGCCGTGTCATGTCGCGCTTGCGATAGGGGAGATACTCGAGAAGTGCAGGCACCGGATTGTGTTCCGCATCCGCAGGTAACCAGATGCGCGCCGCCAGGCGAACGCCGCGTTCAAGCGGGATCCACACACCCTCTTCCCTTACCTCCACCTTCGATGGCAGAGCGCTGACGATGCGCATGGCCCTTACTCCTGCTGGTCCATGACAGTCTACACGCATTCGTGCATCAGCGTCCGACTGCCTCGAGTTGATTGACCAGTCAGAAAACTTGGGAGATGCTCCCCGGGTCCGCAACCAGGTGGCGCGGACTCACATGAAATCCGGGGCCGTCGGGCTCCCGGCGGGTGACAATCTGGAGGATCACATCCATGGATATCAGGGATACCATCAAGCGACTTCAAAACGGGGAGTTGAGCCGTCGCGAGCTCAGCCAGGCGATGGCTGCGGTCGGACTGGTGTCGACGGTAATGCCGTTGACGGCGGCCCGTGCCCAGGAGGGACAGGCGATCTACTTCACGTGGGCCGGTTATGACGATCCGATCTACTGGCCGGACTATGTCGAAAAACATGGCGCGGAGCCGGACTGTCCGGTCTATGGCGACGCCGAGGAGGCCTTCACCAAGGTGAGAGCGGGCTTCGTCGTGGATGTCATTCATCCGTGCAGCAACAATGTGCCCCGCTGGCGGCACGCGGGCGTTCTCCAACCCATTGACACATCCATGATTCCTAACTGGAAGGATGTGATTCCGGCGCTCTACAACATCAAGGACGCCCAGCACGAGGGACAGCAGTGGTTCGCTCCCTTCGAGTGGGGACAGACCTCGATCACCTACCGGACGGACATCGTCGACTGGCAGGGTGAGGAAGAGTCCTGGGGACTGCTCTGGGACGAGCGCTATGCCGGCAGACTTTCGATCATCGATGCCGCCGAGGATGCCTGGTGGTGCGCCGCCATCTACGCCGGCGTTGATACCGACAACCTGACCGATGAGGCCCTGGCAAAGGTGCTCGATATCCTGAGGCAGCAGCGCGACCTCTTGAGGTTCCGCCAGAGTGACATGACGACGGTGGAACAGGCTCTCGCCTCCGGTGAACTCGTGGTGGCCATGACCTGGAACAGCTCGCCTCTGGAACTCACTCGGCAGGGCATTCCGGTGAAGTTTGCCAACGTCAAGGAGGGAGCGCTGACCTGGGTCTGCGGCACGGTGCTGACCAGCGATGCGCCTCACTACGACAAGGCCCACGATCTCATCGATGCAATGCTCGCTCCCGAGGTCGGAGTGCATACGATCGTGGAAAACGGTTATGGTCACTCGAGCGCCGCGGCCTTCGATCTCGTCAGTGATGACGATCTGAGAGCCCGCGGACTCTCCCGGAACCCCGCCGACATCCTGGACAAGGGGGTCTTCCTACAAGCGCAGACCGAAGAGATCGAGACCAAGATCAACCGTGACTGGGGTGAGATGATCGCTGGTTTCTGACCGGACATCGCACCTTCCGTCTGACAACAGGGAACCGGGACACGTGCTCCCGGTTCCCGTCCCTCTTCACAATGCGGTAACGCGATATGCCAAGTGTCGCGATCCCGGCTACGATCGGGTCGCAAACGACCGGCACGGCAGACCGCCGCCTGCCAGGCGCGGCGCCAGCAGTTGATCGACGCCACCATCGAGCCCATCGCCAGGCGGGGATTCTCGGCGACCACTCTGGAAACGGTCACGACGGGCGCCAGGCTGTCGCACGGCGTGGTCAACTTTCGCTTCCGCACCAAGGAAGATCTCTACGTCGAGACCCTGGGGTACCTGGCACGGGAACACTATGAACTGTGGCGCAACGCCATGTTGAATGCGGACCCGGATCCGGCGAACCAGCTGCAGGCCATCCTGGAGGCGGACTTCGATCGCCGGA
>JAPPGE010000089.1:7096-68052 GCA_028821455.1 bacterium
GGCCATCGGACCGGTAACGGCTCGCAACAGGTTCTACCAGGTGCCGCATTGCACCGGGAGTGGCTGGCAGAGCCCGCACATCCTTGCCGGACTGCGCGCCATGAAGGCCGAAGGCGGCTGGGCTGTGGTCAACACGGAGTACTGTTCCCCTCATCCGTCGATTGACGACACCCCCTATCCCATGGCCTCGCTCTGGGATGACCGCGACATCCGGGCGCACGCCCTGATGACCGAGCAGGTGCACGGTCACGGCTCGCTTGCCGGCGTGGAACTGGTTCTGGGCGGCGCCAGGATGGCCAATCACCTGACTCGCCAGGTGCCGCTCGGGGTGGTCAGCATGCCGCTCGCGACGGGGGAGCCCTTCCAGACACGGGCCATGGACCGTGACGACATCCGCGAGGTCAGGCGATGGCACCGCAACGCCGCGCTGCGCGCCAGGGAGGCGGAGTTCGACATTGTCTACGTCTATGCCACCCACGATTACCTGCTGTCGCAGTTCCTGTCGCCGGTGCTCAACACGCGCTCGGACGAGTACGGCGGGTCGCTCGCCAACAGGGTCCGCCTGGTGCGTGAACTCATCGAGGACACGAAGGACGCCGTCGGTGCGACCATGGCTGTCGCGGTGAGGTTCTCCGCCGAGACGAACGGCGGCGGTGGCGGTGACGGCACGCCGGTTCCGGGCGAAACCGAAGACATGCTGGGACTGCTGGGAGAACTGCCGGACCTCTGGGACATCAATGTCAGCGACTATTCCCTCGAAATGGGGCTGTCACGGTTCGTCGGCGAAGGATCCCTGGAGACCTACGTTTCGACCATCCGGTCCCTGACGACGAAGCCGATCGTGTCCGTGGGACGTTTCACCTCTCCGGATACCATGGCGGCCTGGGTGAGGAAGGGGCTGGTCGATTTCATCGGTGCGGCGCGGCCCTCCATCGCCGATCCCTTCCTGCCGAAGAAGATCGAGGAGGGACGCATCGAGGACATCCGCGAGTGTATCGGCTGCAACATCTGCTACATGGGCGATGCCCGCGGCGCTCCCATCCGCTGCACACAAAATCCCACCATGAGCGAGGAGTGGCGCCGCGGTTGGCACCCGGAGTCCATCGCCAGCCGGCATTCCGCGTCGCGCGTTCTCGTCGTCGGGGCGGGTCCGGCCGGTCTCGAGGCAGCTCTCTCCCTGGGGAGACGGGGATATGACGTCGTGCTTGCCGAGGCCGACCGCGAACTCGGCGGACGGGTGAGCAGGGAAGCCAGACTTCCCGGTCTCGCCGAATGGCGGCGTGTGCGCGACTATCGGGAGACCCAGTTGAACAGGCTTGCCAACGTGGAGATCTATCCAGAAAGCAGGCTGGGTCCGGGAGATGTCCTCGACGTGGGGGCGGACCATGTCGCCGTGGCAACGGGCGCGCATTGGAGAGCCGACGGCTTCGGTGTCAGCAATCGCGCAGGAATCGACTGCCTCGGGCCCCGCGAGAACCTCTTCACGCCCGACGACATCATGGCCGGGCGGTTCCCTGAAGGCCGTGTGCTCGTCTACGACGATGACCACTATTACATGGGAACCGTCATGGCCGAGGCACTGCGTGGCCAGGGTCTCGAGACCACGCTTGTGACACCGGAGGATGTCGTCTCGGCCTGGGGTGGATTGACCCTGGACCGCTGGCGGGCCCGCAGACGGCTGATGGAGACCGGTGTCGGCATTGTCGTGGCCCATGAACTGCTCTCCTTCGATGGCCGCCGGGCCCGGTTGGCCTGCAGTGCCAGCGGCGAGGAACAGGATATCGACGCGGACGCAATCATTCTCGTGACATCGCGGGCGCCCGACG
Source organism: bacterium (assembly GCA_028821455.1). Taxonomy (GTDB): domain Bacteria; phylum Pseudomonadota; class Alphaproteobacteria; order SP197; family SP197; genus SP197. Next base: position 8,923 of record JAPPGE010000089.1, read on the forward strand.
ACGCCCTCTACCAGGCAGTCCGACGGAGCATGGAGTCGGGAGAGAAGGGCGCACCGAAGTCGCTGAAACGGATCGGCGACTGTGATGCGCCGGCCATCATCGCGGCGGCGGTGTACGCCGGACACCGCTATGCCCGCGAACTCGACACCAACGTCGATCCCGACAATCCCCTGAGGCACGACCGGGTCAACGTGGAGATGGACCATGGAAGCTGACGATACCCTGCCGATAGCCGAAGTCTGGTTTGCCATCGAGGCTCTCGATGACGGCATCATCCGGTTCCGGGAGGACCACATCGATTCCTATGCCGTTGGTGACATCTGGCTCGTCCGCGGCCGGGACCGGGACCTTGCGGTCGATACGGGCACCGGCATCGTGCCGCCCGCCCCGCTCGTCGAGGCCGTGGCCGGCAAGCCCGTCACCGCCGTTGCCCTCAACTGCTATTACGACCATGCCGGCGGCTGGGCGAGTTTCTCCGACCGGGTCTGTCATCCCCTCGACGCGCCGGAATTGCGCGCGCCCACCCGGGAAAGCGTGGGCGCGGGAACCTATCTCAACCGGACGACGCTGTGGGCGCTGCCACACGAACACTACGACGTGGACGACTACACCATGACACCGGCCGAGCCGACGCGCCTTGTCGAGGAGGGATCGCAGTTCGATCTGGGCGACCGCGTCATCGATGTCCTGCATGTCCCGGGGCGTTCACCAGGTGGTCTTGCGATCTGGGACGGGGCAAGCGGTACGCTCTTCACCAGCGACATGCTCTACGACGGCGATCACGGACCCGCCTGGCCGCCCCCAGAACCGGCTGCCTACTGCGCCAGCCTGCGACGCATGCGCGAACTCCCGGTCAAGCGCGTCTGTCCGGGTCACTACGGTGTCATGGACCGCCAGCACATGCTCGACGTCATCGATTGGCAGCTGACCGATCTCGAACAAGCCGACGGGGCAGCTAGCTGACACAAGGCGGAGGAGATCCCCTGCGAGCAGCGCTGGTCAACAGTGCGCTGCTCGACCGAAGCGGGGGATGTTGAACTTGCTGGCCGTGATGTCCACGCCCCGGCCGTGCGTGTCGACCGGCTCGATCGTCGTCCGGCTGGATTCCGTGGTACAGTCTCGGATGCTCTCAGTGTGGATACATGGGTACGATGCAGTGTCATCGCCCCCTTCGTCCAGCAGCACCACCAATCAGGGTCGCCGATAGACCGAACGGCGATGATCGACCTCAATTGCGAGCACCAGCAGCTGGTCGTCACGAAGCTCGCACAGGATGCTGTAGTCTCCGACACGGTAGCGCCAGAAGGCACCGAGCTCGGAGATCCGCAGCGGCCTTCCGAGCTGACGCGTCTCAGGAGGGCATCGCTGCCGAATTCACCGTTTGGCTCTGTGATTTGTCGTCGCCTTCTTGAAACACATTCCGAGCACCCCGACGAATGATCAATCAGGCACGCATGCGTCTCCTTCGCGCGGCAACGCGCTCGCGATGGATGATGTAGAGACCAGCCGCAATGATCACACTTGCGCCGATCATCACTTCCCGGCTGGGCCACTCGCCCCAGATCAGGAATCCCAGCACCACGCCCCAGACGAGCCCGGTGTATTCGAACGGCGCGAGCACGGAGGGTGGCGCAATACGAAAGGCCGCCGTCATCGCGTACTGGGCGAGTCCCGCCATGAGGCCGACGGTTGCCAGGACGACGGCGTCGTCCCAATCGGGTGTCACCCAGACGAAGGCGACGGCGATGGTGCTGAAGATGGTGAAGGCCAGCGCGGTGTAGATCGAGAGCGAGGCGGTGGTCACCACGCGGCCCAGCACCCGCGTCATCAACATGCCGGTGGTGAGCATGATGTTCGAGGCAAGCAGCAGCACCGCGCCTTCCCAGGGAATCTGTCCGCCCGGCCGGACGACGAACAGCACCGCTGCGAATCCCAGCAGCACCGCACCCCAGCGGTGCGGACCGACCGGTTCCTTCAGGATCCAGGCCGAGGCCGCGGTGATGAAGATGGGCGCCGCCATGCCGACAGCCACGGCATCGGCCAGGGGCATCAGCGGCAGCGCGAAGACGAAACTCGCAAAGGCGCAGAATCCGACCGCACCGCGCAACATGCTGAGCATGTGAAGCCGCAGGGACATGCGTTGCAGGCCACCTTGACGGCTCGCCAGCAGGAAGACCGGCGCCATGCCGAACAGGCTGCGCCAGAAGAGGATGACGAAGACGGGGTAGGTCGCGGCATACCATTTGCTGGCCGCGTCGTGCAGCGCCCAGATGCCGACCGCCAGCACGATGAGGGCGATTCCCAACTGCGGACGATCATGACCCTTGGTCGTTGCGTTCACGTCCTGCTCCGCTCATTCCTCATCCGGGTACATTGTGCCGGTGGATGTCCCCTTGTTCCGGTGCGCCTGCGTTCACTGCCATGCGGTTCCGTCCGGCCCTGCTTCAAGGGGACGCTTCAGCGAAACGAAACCGGCCTGAACGATGGGTGTCCGACGGGACACCAAATCATGCACGCGCGGGTACGGAACAACGCTCATGGGACCGTCCAGGGGTTGCCCGTCCGGACTGTGGTGCGGGATCACAAGCACCCTCGCGCCTTACCATGCGAGAGTCCTGCCGGATAGAGGTCACGCCGACAGGTTCGACCTCGCCAACGCCGCCACCGACACGCCGTCAATCCCGCCTCGGTGGCACAGCAGTCAAGGGCGGCGCGTGCTCGATGACCAGCCAGATACGGGATTTCTTCAGAATCCCACCGACGAGAGGCTGACCGTGCTTCTTGCGTCGCGTTGGCATCGCGCATGCCGGGGGCTCGGCTCCTTCATGAGCCCCGCCGACATCGATCACGGCCGGAGCCGTTACGGTGAACTCTCAGCGTCAGGCGGCGCCTTCCTCGATGTCGGTGTCGACATCGGCGGCGCGGCAGTCTTCCGCCGGGCGGTAGAGCACAGCGTGGCTCGAGCAAGCGGTCTCACCAAAGACGGCGGAGTCCCTATGACAGGATGGCGGCGACCTCCAGGGCGACCGATCGGCCGTTGAGCCAGGCGCCGCCGGCGAGCTGGTACCATGGCGCGGCCGTGGCCTCGCCGGCAAAAAAGATCCTGTCGGCGACCGGTCGGGCAAGTTCGGCCCGGGCGTCATGGTGGCCGGGGAGCGCTGCGGCATAGGCGCCGCGTGTCCAGGGGTTGCTGTCCCAGTCTGTCGCCAGTCCCTTGACGAAGTGCTTGTGCACGTCACTACCGAAGATTGCCGCAAGCTCGCCCAGGGCGAAATCGATCGCGGCATCGGATCCCGCTGCCGCCAGTTCGCGGCCGAAGCGCCCTCCCGTGAAGCCGATCATGAGATCGAAGCTGAAGGGGAAGGTGAGGAAATAGCATGCCCGTGCCGGCAGCAGGTTCTCCACGTGATAGGTCAGCCAGTTGTTGTCGCCGAGACCGAACCGCTTGCCATCGAACTCGAGGGCGATCTTCATCAGGAGCCCCATCGGCAAGCGATCGATGGCTTCCTGCTTCCACAGCGGAAGGGCGGGCGCAAAGGAGATGTCTCCGGAGCCCAGCACGCCCGTGGATACGGTGACGATGCAGGCCCGTGCCCGCACGGTGCCGGTGGGAGTCTCCACCGCCACTCCCTCGCCACTCCAGTCGATTGCGGTGACCGGAGTTTCCAGCATGACGGGAAGAGCGGAACCATCGCGGGCAACGAGCGTGCCGTACCCCTCACGGATCATGTAGTAGGCGCCGACATCGCCATACATCCAGTTGTCCAGGGTCGACAACTCGTCAAAATCGACGGCGAAATCCATGGCTCCCATCCACGTCTGGGAAACGCCGGAAAACGGCATGTCAGACGGGACAACCGTCGATGCGGCGACATCGAGACCATCGCGTCCCGCCTTGTTGAGAGCGCTGTTGATGGCGTCCCAGGCGCGGTCGTACTCCCTCCTTTCCTGGCCGGTCGCCTTGCGATCTCCGACGAAGACCGATTCTCCGGCGCTGTTGTGGTTGTGCAGCGTGAAGCCCCACTCGCGCGCCATGGCTATATAGGGAAGATCCGCCGGACCCATGACCCAGGAACATCCGTGATCGAAGGGCACACCGAAGGTGTCGCTTTCTGTCCATGCTCGTCCACCCACTCTTCCCGCGGCCTCGAGGACGAGAACGGACAATCCCTCATCCAGCAGGGTCCGGGCTGCGGCCAGGCCGGCCGCCCCGGCTCCCACCACCACCACATCCGGATTGCCGGAAGCACCAAGGGCACCGGAAGGCAACGCCACCGTCGCCCCGAGGCCGGCCAGAAACGACCGGCGAGAGAATGGCTGTGCATGATTCATGGTCGATGTGATTCTCCAGATTGTCACCCGTACTGAGTCCGGTTGCCCGTGGACTCTCGTGAGCCCACGCCAGCTTGGTGAGCATCACCAAATTTTGCTGACTGGTCAATCAAATTTGAGTCCGGCGCAACGTGGCGCAGATGCGCGTAGACCGACCGCTTACTTCAGCCCGCCCCGCGGCAGCGGGCTGAAGTCATCCGTGATGGGGGAGGATCATGCCAGGTAACGTGACCTGCGGCGCCGGCGGATCAGCAGGAGCACCGCGCTGACGACAGCCGTGACGATCCACAAGGGACATCCCAGCACGGGCAGGCCGACTTCGAGCCACAGGTCGGGATCGACATCCTTCTCGATCAGTGCCTGCAATCCGACAAGACTGTTGGCATCGATCATGGCCCAGAGATCGCCGATGGAAAGGGACGTGTAGAGAATTGCCAGCACCACGGTGATGATGACAAAGAGACTTGTCATGATGAATCGCACCTCGGACAACACAATCTCCCTGGTCCCGGAGGGTCCTCTCACGGCGTACGGTCGAGGGGAGTCACCGATCCGGCTATCCGCACGACAGGCAGTGTAGCCGACATCCCTTCATCCGTCATGGTCACCCTGGTGGATGTTGACGCCATGCGGGGTAGGGGCGAGATTGGCCCGGCGCGAGGATCGGGGAGCGGCCATGTCCGCCGCACAGCAGATGGTAACGTTGTCACCACGCCGGTTCCGGGTGATACCGTGGTAGAGCCGGGATGACAGACCCGGACCGGCCACAACGTGTGACGTGATGCCGGCGGATCCCGGAGCATTCATCGCCTTTGCATCCATCGTTCTGGCGCTGGTGCTCTATGCAGCGCCACGGGCGTCGATGGAACTGGCTTCGCTCACCATCCTGTGCCTGTTGATGCTGGCGTTCCAGGTGTTCCCTGAAACCGGAGCGGATGGCCGCAACAAGCTGGGACCCGATGCCTTGCTGGCCGGGTTCGCGAGTCCAGCCCTGCTCGCCCTGATCGGCCTCATCGTCATCGGCCAGGGTCTGGCCCAGACCGGAGCACTCGACCATCTCGCCAGGGTTCTGCTGGGCGCGGCGGGCGGGCGACCCAATGTGGCGCTGGTCTTTTCCCTCGTGACCGTGCTGTTGATCAGCGGAATTCTCAACAATACGCCTGTCGTGGTGATCTTCATTCCCATCCTGCAGGCTTTCGCCAGCCGTGCCGGCACGCCTCCGAGCCGAATTCTGATGATCCTGAGCTATGCCGCCATCCTGGGCGGCATGACGACACTGGTCGGCTCGAGCACCAACCTCCTGGTCGATGGCATGCTGCATGACCTCGGGCAGCCAGGATTCGGTTTCTTCGACTTCACGGTGCCGGGGCTCGCGATTGCCGTGCCGGGGCTTCTCTTTGCCCTTGTCGTGGTGCGGCGCCTGCTCCCCGGACACGACACCTCCGGTGAGTCCACCCTGGCGTCCGAACGCCAGTTCCTTGCCCAGATCGACGTCGTGAGAGACCGCCCACTCCACGGACTCAAGCCAAGGGGTGGTTTCTTCCCCGACCTTGGCGAGGTGACGGTCCATGCCATCCGCCGCGGAGAGACCGGCCTGCTGCCGCCATTCGAGGACGACGCGGCGTTGCGCCACGGCGATGTCCTCATCGTCAGTGCGACACGGGCCTCGCTCACCGAGACGGTTCGCGGCCAGATGGATCTCCTGCATCCCTCGCTGGGTGATGCCTGGATTCCGCGCGAGGACGAGTCCCACGGCAAACCACCCTGGCTGCGTGGCCGCCAGACGCTGAGCGAGATCATGGTCACGCCGGGTTCGGAACTCATTGGCCGCACGCTGGAACAGATCGGGTTTCGTTATCGCTACAACTGTGTCGTGGTCGGCGTGCAGCGCCGGACCGCCCGCATACGGCGGCCCATTACCGACCTGCCGCTTTCCGCAGGGGACATACTGCTGATTCAGGGAACTGCCGAGGCCAAGTCAGGCTTGAGGGGGCGTCCGGGCATCCTGCCGATCGAGTGGTCGGTGAGCGATATTCCGTCGGCGCCCGAGGCGTGGCGGGCACTCATCATCTTTTCCATCGTGATCGGTGTGGCGGCACTCGATATCGTGCCGATCGTCGTCAGCGCCCTTGCAGGGGCGGTCGCCATGCTGGCCATCGGTGTCATGACTCTGCGTCAGGCAGGACGTTCCATCGGTGCGGACCTGGTCCTCATGATTGCCGCCGCCCTGGCCCTGGGCAAGGCACTGCAGGAAACCGGCGGGGCAGAGATACTCTCGGGCCTGCTTGCCAGTCTTCTTGGTGATGCGCCGCCACAGGTCGTACTGTCCGCCTTCTTTCTGCTCGTTGCGGTGCTCTCCAACCTGGTGGGCGCCAAGGCGGTTGCCGTCCTTTTCACACCCATTGCCGTGTCGCTGGCAGCGGACGTCGGCGCTCCCGTTGAACCCTTCGCCGTCGCCGTGGTGTTCGCCGCCAACTGCGCGTTCGCCACGCCGATGGGTTTTCCCACCAATCTCCTGGTGATGGGGCCTGCCGGATACAAGTTCATGGACTTTGTCCGCGCCGGTTTGCCCATGGTCCTTTTCGTGTGGGCGACCGCCTCCATCGTGCTCCCCTTCCATTACGGCCTGTGGGACTGAGCCCGCCGCCCTGCCGGTTGACGGCCACCGGGTGCCGGGGGAGATTGACGGCACGGGCAACAGCGGGGATGGGCGATGAGAAATTCGGCAGAACGGGAAGTGCGGTGCGACCTTGCGGCCGCACACCGTCTTGCGGTGCGTGACGGCCTCAACGAGGGGGCGTGGAACCACCTGTCGGTCATGTCTCCCGATGAACCTGGCGTGATGATCATCACACCGGGCTATACCCACTGGAGCATGGTGAACGCCGGCAACCTTGCGGCCGTCGGCGAGGATGGCGAGCCCGTCAGCGAGGGCGGTCCGGTCCCGTCCGTTGCCGGATTCATCATTCACATGCCGGTGCACCAGGCGATACCGGAAGCGCGTTGCCTGATGCACGTCCATGCGCCCTACATCACGGCCCTTTCCATGCGCAGGGGCGTGCGTCTCGACACGTCGTCATCGCAGCAGGCGGCGCAGTTCTGTGACGATGTCGCCTACTACGAAAGCTACGACGGACTTCTCGTCGCCGAGGACGAGGGCCGGCGCATGGCCGATGCGATGGATGGCAAGCGGGTTCTCATGATGCGCAACCATGGCGCCATGGTGGCGGGAAGGACGGTGGGTCAGGCCTACGTCGACCTCTACCAGCTTGAACGTGCATGCATGTACCAGATCCTCGCCACTGGCGACGGGCATGCGCTCGAGGAAATCCCATCCTCTGTTGCCGCGGCGATCGGCCGTGATGCGCGTGAACGACCGCGTTCCGACCGGTTCTTTCGCGCCATGCGCGATGTGCTTGATGCCCGGGAACCGGACTACGCCGCCTGAGGCTGCTCAGTAGCGTTTCGGGATGTAGCGGGAATACCAGGCTCCCGCCGCCATGCCGAGGCCGACCCAGGCAAAGATCGTCGACAGCGGAAGGACCAGCAGCACGACGGCGAAGACACTCTGGGGAACAATGCGCCCGAACTCCCTGTAGGTCGTGTAGAGGGACATCATTTCTGCCCGCTCGTGCGGGTGGACCGCGCGCACGAACGGCGCGTTGCCGACCGCATCGATCCACGAGGCGCACAGGCACGCCCCCAGGATCAGGCCGATGACGACATCGGGCAGAACGGCAAGCAGCGTTGCTGCCACAGAGACGACGGCGGTGGCGAGATAGCCGATGACGAGATGCCGGCGCATGCCAAGCGATGCGCCCAGCCGCCCCCACAACGGAGCCAGCACGACAAAGAGGCTGCCGACAGAAACGATGAGACCGGCGTCGGAGTCGGTAAAGCCGTTGTTGACGCAGTAGATCGGGGTGTAGATGAAGAACACGGACCACCAGGCCGAGCGCGCCAGGGCCAGCACATAGGCGAGACGCAGGCGGGGCTGTCTGGCGAAACGGGGAATGAAGCGCAGAGGATTCGAATGGCCGCGGACCGTTCTCGTTGACGGTGTCACATAGCGCCGCCACAGGACCCAGGTGCCCGTTGACAGTGCCAGCAGCGCCATCGCCGCGAAGGGAGCCCACAGTCCGACGCGTGATGATAGCTGGACACCGGCCCACGGTCCCAGGGCGAAGGCGAGACCCAGCACAGCCATGCGCACCGCCTCGAAGCGCGCGAAACTCCGCCTCCCCACCCTTTCGATTGTGACCATGTTGATGATGATGTCGACGGCGAAGAATCCCCAGGTGTAGAGAACGACGGCGAGAAAGAAGGCAAGGCTGCTGTCCATCGGAAAGAGCAGGGCGGATACCAGCACGCTGGCGAAGCCGAGCACCATCAGACGGTAGCGTCCCATGCGTGCGAGCATGTACGGCAGCGCGAGCGCTCCTCCCAAGCCCATGATTCCGACGGCCGTGAAGAGCACGCTCACCCGCTGCGTGTCGCCCAGAAGTTCGAATGCCCGCAGCGGAAAGACGGTGACCGGAATGGCCAGGGCCAGGATCATGAGGCCCAGTATCAGGGCCAGTTCGAAGGCATGGGGGATGCCCTCGATGTTCAGCATTCGAACGAGACGAACCGGCACGAATGCGATCCCCGAACGGACGGCCCATCATCACTCCCGCCATGGCGGCAATGTCAAGTACCCCGATGACGAAAGGCGGGTCTTCAGCTGGCGATGATCTCGCGAATCTTGGCCGCGACGGTATCGGGCCTGTGCCGGAAGAGCGAACAGTGCCCCAGGCCCTCGAGAAGGTGGAAGTGGCCATCGGCCGCCGCTTCGGCCACCAGGCGGCCGCGGGCCGGCGGCGTCTGCATGTCCTGGTCGAAGGCGATCACGTGGAGCGGCCGCGTGCAGCCGGCGAGCCGGTCCATGGCAGAGTAGTCGAGACAGGCCTGCCACTGCGCGGCGAGCATGTCGCCGTCACGCTCGGCGTAGGCCGCGGCCACCACCGGCTTGCACCTCTCCCACATATCGTTGTCGCCCAGAACCTCGGAGGGGTACATCAGCAACGCATAGTGGGCGAGGGCGAAGTCGGGAGGCAGACGGTGGCCCGCTTCCCGGAACCTGATCTCGGCGTCTTCCCATTCCGCTATGAAACCGCCCTTGGCGCCTGATGTTCCCATGGCGATTCCCAGGTGGACGAGTTCCGGCCAGGTCAGCAACATCTCCTGGACGATGAGCGCGCCCATGGAAAGGCCGACGATCACGACCGGAGGATTGCAGACCTCCCTGATGAGGGCCGCGACATCATCGGCGTACGTGGCGATGGGCCAGGGTGGCGGGCGGTGGCTGACGGTGCGTCCTGCGCCACGCGGATCAAAGCTCGTGCAGCGGTAGTCCGGAAAGAAGCTGAACTGCTCCTCCCATTCCTCGCCGGTCTGGTCCCCGCCCGGACACCAGACGATGTCCGGTCCGGCTCCCGCACGGACCCAGTGAAGGGAGACATCGGCGGTCTTCAATGTGGCATGGTCCATGTCGCAGTCTCTCAGCCGGTCAGCTGGGCGGGTTGAATCGGTCCCGGTGACACCCAGAAACAGAACGTGAAGAGCGGCGTCGTGCGGGTGATCATCTCGTGGGGAAGCCAGGGGGTGTTGTGAACCGGTTTCCCCGGCGGGCGCGGTTGGGGCGGGTTGTCATCCTGACCCCACAGCGTATCGCCGCCGAAGGGATAGTAGATCTCCTCGGCTTCGTGATGGTGACGCGGATAGTGTCGTCCGGGACCGATCACGAAGAAGGCGGCGACGACACGCTCGTGGGGAACGAGGGCTTCGAAACCCAGAATGTTGGTGTAGCAGTAGTTGTTCATGTAGTCGTCGCCAAGGCTTTCGCGATAGTGCTCGCTGCGGATCCAGCGCAGCGAGGGCTCCAGCGCGGCGAAGGCGTCGGCGAGGTCCGCCATGGGACCCTCCCTGGCCATGGCGAGTGCTGCATCGAGATGGCGACAGCCCGGCAGCCGCCGCGCCTCCTGGATCCGGTCCGGCGGGCGGGCAGTCGAGAGTTCCCTGGAGAGAATGGAGCGGGGCTCGACCGTGGCCCCGTCGTCCTGGTGCGCGATGAAGCGCAGGATTTCCTGGCGCAGGTGTTCGAAGGTTGCGTCGATACCATCGTGGAGCATGATCTCTTTCCCCGCATGCATCTCCCTGCCATGGTGCGCAGGAAACCTGTCGAAGAGTGCGGGCAATGCATCAAGGACACAAGCCGGGGTGGCTGACGCCGGCAACCGATTACGGGCCGCTGGCCCTGTTTCTCGCCGCCTACCTGCTGGCTGATCTGATGATGGCGACAGGGGTGCTGGTGCTGGCGACGCTGGGCGCCGTCACCCTGGGATACCTGGTTGCCCGTCACGTGCCGAAGATGGCGGTGGTGACGGCCGTTCTGGTCTCAATCTTTGGCGGCCTCACGCTCGCGTTGCAGGATGCGACCTTCATCAAGATGAAACCGACGATCGTTCAACTGCTGTTCGCCGCGCTTCTCGCCGGCGGTGTCGCCATTGGGCGCTCGCCGCTGAAGTTCGTCATGGGCGGCGCCTTCGATCTGGTCGAGGATGCCTGGCGCACTCTGGCCATCAGGTTCGCGCTCTTCTTCACAGCAATGGCCGGTCTCAACGAACTCGTCTGGCGTACCCAGGATGAAGAGACCTGGGTGTTCTTCAAGGTGTTCGGCATTCTTGGCCTGACGGTGCTCTTCGCCGTTGCACAGACCCCGTTCCTGATGCGTCACCGCCGTCCCGACTCCCCCGGTTGATGGCGTCAGCGTACTGTGCCGGAGTACGATGCCTGGATGTCGCCGCCCTCGCGGAAGTAAAGCTGGGACGCGTCACGCAGGGGCTGGAAGTCCCAGGGAGTTCGCCTGCCGGTATCGAGGGCAGCGCCGACCAGACGCCGTGCGGTCTGGCTCCGGCGCACCGCGGTGTCGAGCGCCTGGACGTCCCAGGTTCTGTCGACGTCCGCTTCCAGTTCGGCGCGCACGTGGGTGTGGCCAGTGCACTCTGCGAGGTTGCGGAGTTCGTCCGGGTCTGCGTCGAGGTCGAAGAGAAGCGGCGGGTCGGTGGGACACGAGATCAGCTTGAAGGGGCCCTTGCGCACCATCACCATTGGTGCTTTCACGCCCTCGGCCGTGTACTCCGCACAGACGAGACCGGGTCCGTCCATGCCGCTGCCCGAGGCCAGCGGCGCCAGCGAGAGGCCGTCGATCGGCGCCGCCAGTTCCGGAAGAGCGCCGTCACACGCCACGTCGAGCAGAGTGGGGAAAAGATCGAGGTGGGAAACGTTCGCACCCACCCGTCGCGGGGCGAAGGCAAACGGCGCGTGCAGGATGAGGGGAACCCGGACCGACCATTCGAAGAATGACATCTTGAAGAACAGGCCACGCTCGCCGAGCGAATCGCCGTGATCGGAGGTGAAGACGACGAGGGTGTCGTCTGACGCGCCGATCTCGTCCAGCGCCGTCAGCAGTCTGCCGACTTTCGCGTCAACGTAGTTCGTCACCGCGAAGTAGGCGCGCCGCATGCGCATGACGTCCGTCTCGCTGATTTCGGTGAGATGCCGCCCGGTCAGGAACCAGTGCCGGCGGCTGTGCGGATCGCGCTCGCCGAGCGGGATGTCCGCAACCCGGGGCGGATCGATTTCGGCATCCCGGTACTTCTCCCACCAGTAGGGTGGAGCGAGGTAGGGGTCGTGGGGGGAGATGTACGAAACGGTGAGAGCAAATGGCCGTTCGTCACTGCTGTCGGCGTGCTCGTGGAGCCAGCGAATTGCCTCGAATTCGACTTCGTCGTCGTAGGCAACGTTCACGCTTCGCCGGTGCGGTCCGGCATCGAGGACCGCATTCATGCTGTGATACCACTCGAGCCAGCTCTCGTCGTCGAGACTCCAGTCCGGCGACCACAGGAAGTCGGCGGGGTAGACATCGGTCGTGACACGCTCTTCATACCCATGGAGCTGGTCGGGACCGACGAAGTGCATCTTGCCGGCAAGACAGGTGCGGTAGCCGGCAACGCGAAGGTAGTGGTGGACGGTCGGCGTGGACGCCGGAAACTCGACGGCATTGTCAAACGCGCCGATCCGTGACGGCAGACGCCCGCTCAGCATCGAAAACCGCGCAGGCGCGCACAGCGGAAAATTGCAGTAGGCGTTCTCGAACACCACCCCTTTCCCGGCAAGGCGATCGAGATGCGGGGTCTCCACGCCCGTCCCGCCATAGGCCGACAGCACCTGTGGCGCGAGTTGATCGACCATGATGAAGAGTATGTTGGGGCGTCTTGCCATCGAACGTGCTCTCAGTGGTGGCGCCGCCGTGACAGATCCACGTCCGCACCCCGGGTGATGAACGCAAGGTCTCCGTGACGCCGCACCGGACTTACCGTCGTGCGGAGCGGCATGCCCGTTGCCTCAGGGAGCGCCCTGGTCGGCCATCGCCTTCTCGCGAGCCTGCTTGGCATCGGCTTTCTCGATCGCCTCGTTGAGTTCCGCCGCGGTGCACAGTCCGGCAAGCACCGGATCCTTCATCTCGATCATGCTCGAATTGCGGTGGGTCCCTTCACGAATTCTCTCGATGGTCTTCCTGGTGGTGCCAATGAGTCTTTCGATCTGCCGAGCGGACAGTTGGGGATAGTTCTTGATGAGATAGGCGATGGCGTCGGGTTTGTTGCGGCGTTTCGAGATGGGTGTGTAGCGGGTACGTGAGGTCTTTCGGGGCGTGTCCTCACCGCGGTCTGCGAGCTGCATGGTGGCGGATGGATCGGCCTGGCAGCGGTCCAGTTCCTCCTTGGTGATCTGTCCTGTCTGAACGGGATTCTGTCCGATAAGGTCCTTCTCGATCTCGCCATCGGCGATGTTCTGGATTTCCAGTTCGTGCATGCCGCAAAACTCGGCAATCTGGCTGAAAGTGAGAATCGTGTTGTCGATCAGCCATACGGCTGTTGCCCGAGGCATCAGCAATTCTTGCGACATGGTTCATCTCCGCACCAGCAGTTCGGGAAGACGGCAGCGAGACGTCCAACGGTCTTCGGCAACCGTGCTCGGCATGGCATGCGACACGGCACCGCCTCGCCGAGACCATAGAACACGGGGAACAGAGGTGACAAGGCGCCCGTCGGGGAAGGCCGGTGAATGTCGGCATCTTTCCAGACCACGGGTGCCGAGTCCCCTGAACGTCGTGCACGTCGACGCAGGGAGCACTCATGATCTCCCGCATTGGGGAAGATCGCCCTGAATGCCGGAATGCTGCCGACGTTCAACTCATGGACAGCACCACCTTGCCGACATGATCGTCGTCAAGCATGTCCTGGGCGCGGGCAGCCTCGGCGAAGGGAAGGGTGGCATGGATGACCGGCTTCACGCGGCCGCTCTCGAGAAGGGGCAGGACCTCGCGTTCGAGTTCGACGGCGATTGCTCCCTTTTCGTTCACCGACCTGGCGCGCAGCGTCGAGCCGGTGATCGTCGCCCGTTTCATCATCATCTGCGCAAAGTCCACTGTCGCCCTGGATCCGGAGAGGAATGCGATGAAGCACAGGCGGCCTTCGGTTGCCAGAAGACGGATGTTCAAGGGAATCGTGTCTCCTCCCGCCATGTCGAGAATGATGTCGATACCGCGTCCTTGCGTCAGTTCCCTTGCAAGAGCGACGAAGTCGTCCTGGCGATAGTTGAAGGCCCGTTCAGCGCCGAGCGCCTCGCAGGCCCGGCATCTCGAGTCGCTTCCGGCGGTGGCAAACACCCTTGCACCCCTCGCGTCGGCCAGTTGGATGGCGGTGGTCCCGATGCCGCTTGCACCACCGTGCACGAGGAATGTCTCGCCACCCGAGAGCCGGCATCTCTGGAAGACATTGGTCCACACGGTGAAGAACGTCTCTGGCACACCGGCGGCCTCGGTGTCGTCGAGACGGTCGGGAACGGGCAGGGCCTGGGGAACGGGCACCACGCAGTACTCGGCATAGCCACCCCCTGACACCAGCGCCATGACCCTCTGCCCTGGCACGAGCGTCCCGCTCGACGGTCCGTTGGAGATCACTTCTCCGGCGATCTCGAGACCCGGGATGTCACTCGCTCCAGGCGGCGGCGGATAGTTGCCGGCACGTTGCAGGATGTCCGGCCGGTTGACGCCTGCCGCATGGACCCGCACCAGCACCTCGCCGACGTCGGGCTGCGGTACGGCGCGACGTACCATGCGAACCACACCGGAGTCGCCGTGGCCCTCGTACACGATGGCATTCATGGTGGCAGGCATCGCTGTTCTCCTGTGTTCCCCTGGTCACGTGTGTGCGGAGGCCGTGGCGTTCCTCGAGACAGCACAAGGCCGTCCCGGCCCTTCACCTCGTCGCGACTCCGACGACCGGCGCAAGGATTTCCCGCACCAGACGTGCGCGCCGAAATCCGTCATGACGGCATCATCGTGACGGCGCTTGTGCACACTATCCGGTAATGGATGTGCTATGGTCGCAGCCTCGATAATGGTCGGGAGATCGCCGGAAGCGTCATGGCCGGGCATTCCAAGTGGAAGAACATCATGTACCGCAAGGGTGCGCAGGATGCCAAGCGTGCCCGCCAGTTCACCAAGGTCGGGCGCGAGATTGCCGTCGCTGCCCGGTCGGGTCTGCCTGATCCCGATCACAATCCGCGTCTGCGGGCGGCCATCCAGGCCGCCCGGGCGGTCAACATGACCAGGGAGGCCATCGACAGGGCCATCAAGCGGAGCACAGGAGGCGACGGGGCGGCGGACTATGTCGAAATGCGCTACGAGGGTTATGGCCCGGGCGGCGTGGCGATCATCGTCGAGGCCCTCACCGACAATCGCAACAGAACAGCCGCCGAGGTCCGCGCCGCCTTTTCGAAGAATGGCGGCAGCCTCGGAGAGACGGGCAGCGTTTCGTTCATGTTCGAACGCATGGGCCAGGTCATCCTGGCGGCCCAGGCTGGCGACGAGGATGAGGTGTTCGAGGCGGCGCTCGAGGCTGGCGCCGGTGACGTGATGTCCGACGATGACGGCCACACCATCCTGTGTGCACCGGAGGATTTCGGAGCCACCAGCGATGCCCTGGTGGCGCGATTCGGCAATCCCCGCGAGGCTGGTCTCGTCTGGAAGGCCTCGGTGGTCACGGAGGTGCCGGAAGACAAGGCAGCAACCCTGCTGCGGCTGATCGGGGATCTCGAGGACAACGACGACGTCCAGTCTGTGGCAGCCAATTTCGAGATTGCCGATGACGTGATGGAACGTCTGGTTGCCTGAGGTCCGGGATGCGAATTCTGGGACTGGATCCTGGCCTCCTGAACACCGGCTGGGGAGTGATCTCGATCGATGGTTCTGTGCTTCATCACGTTGCGCACGGCGTGATCTCCCCCCGCCCCTCCCTTGCCATGGCCGAGCGGCTGACCGTGATCCATCGTGGTGTCAGCGATGTGCTGGCAGAGCAGGTTCCGGACCAGGTGGCCATCGAGGAAACCTTCGTCAGCCTGAACGCGGACAGCACCCTCAAGCTCGGGCTGGCCCGCGGCGCGGCCCTCGTGGCGGCCGCCGCCACCGGCCTTGAGGTCAGCGAGTACGCCACGAGACTGGTGAAGAAGACCGTGGTCGGAACGGGAAAGGCTGACAAACACCAGATCGCCGCCATGATCGGCATCCTGCTCCCGGGGGCGAAGGCGGCGCGCAACGACGCCGCCGATGCGCTGGCAGTCGCCGTCTGCCATGCCTATCACTCGCAAACCCTCGAACGCATTCGCTCCGGAACGCGCGCATGATCGGACGTCTGACCGGCCGTCTGGAAGTGGTGGCCGAGGACCGGGTGATTCTCGACGTCCAGGGTGTGGGCTACCGCCTTGCCTGCTCGGCACGCACCGTCAACGCACTGGCGGGGCAGGAAGGTGATGCCTGCCTTCTCGTCGAAACGATCATCCGGGACGACCGGATTGTTCTCTACGGATTTGCCGACGCCGCGGAACAGTCAACCTTCACGATGCTGACCACCGTCCAGGGAGTCGGTCCACGTGGCGCCCTTGCCATCCTCTCAGTGCTGGGTCCGCATGACCTGGTCGAGGCCGTGAGAGCGAACGACAGGCGCGCCATTGCCCGGGCCAACGGCGTCGGTCAGAAACTTGCCACGCGGATCATTGCCGAACTTGCCGACAGGCTGGAGGACATGGCGCCACCTTCCGGAACCGGAGGACAAGCCGCCGCCGGTGGTGTCGAGTCGGACGCGATTGCCGCCCTGGTCAATCTGGGATACACGCGGTCCGAGGCGTGGCGCGCGGTCACCTCCGTGCGCCAGGCCGCCGGAGCAGGTCTCGACGCGCTCATCCGGGCGAGTCTCAAGGAACTGGCGCGATGACGGTTGAAGACGGGCGCCTGGTGGACGCAGCCGGGACGGATGACGAGCAGACGGCGTCAATGCGCCCGCGCCGGTTCGCGGAGTTCATTGGCCAGAAGGCCGTAACCAAGAGCCTGATGACCGGGATCCGTGCTGCTCGCGGCCGTCGTGAAGCGCTCGACCACGTGCTGCTGCATGGTCCGCCCGGCCTCGGCAAGACGACTCTTGCACGCATCATTGCCAATGAACTCGGTGTCAGATTTCACCAGACGTCCGGTCCCGTCATCATGCGCGCCGGTGATCTTGCTGCACAGCTCACCAACCTCGATGAAGGAGACGTCCTGTTCATCGACGAGATCCATCGCCTCAATCCTGCCGTGGAAGAGGTGTTGTATCCGGCCATGGAGGACTTTCAGCTGGATCTCATCATCGGCGAGGGCCCGGCGGCGCGTTCGGTCAGGATCGACCTGCAGCGCTTCACCCTGGTCGGCGCGACGACGCGCGCGGGCCTGATCACCAAGCCGCTCTACGACCGGTTCCTGATTCCGCAGCGCCTCGACTTCTACGAAGCCGATGACCTCGCGGTGATGCTCCTGCGTCTGGCGCGTGTCATGAACGTCGACCTCGCTGCCGACGGTGCACGGGAGCTGGCATCCAGGGCGCGCGGAACCCCGAGGGTCGCCGGGAGACTGCTGCGCCGGGTCCGCGACGAGGCCTTCGAAAAGGTGGATGTCATTGACGCGGCCTTCGCCCGACAGGCCCTGGAAACGCTCGGCGTCGACGGGAAGGGCCTGGATGCCATGGACAGGAGATATCTCGCCTGCATCGCCGACAACTATGGCGGCGGTCCGGTCGGCGTTGAGACCCTCGCGGCGGCGCTCTCCGAGCACAGGGACGCCATCGAGGACGTCATCGAGCCATTCATGATGCAACTGGGGTTCATCAAACGTACGCCCAGCGGCCGTGTCCTCGCTGCTGCCGGCTGGCGCCACCTCGGACTTCCGGTTCCCGCGGACGATACCCCGGATCTCTTCGCAGACGAGCCGGCGGATGGCTGAACCGGCCGGCAGGATCAGGACAAGGATCTATCATGAAGACACCGATGCCGGCGGTATCGTCTACCATACCGCCTACCTGCGTTTTGCCGAACGGGGCCGCACGGAACTGCTACGCTCTCTGGGGCACGACCATCGGAGTCTGCGCTTGCGGGAAGGAGGCGGCTTCGTTGTGCGTTCCATGGCTGTCGACTATGCGGCGGCTGCGCGGCTTGATGACGAAGTCGAGATCGAGACCGAGGTCGTCGAAGTGAAGGGCGCCAGTCTCACCATGCGGCAGACGGTCATGCACGACGGCCGGACGCTCGTCTCGATGGATGTGCGCCTCGCGTTCCTCGGCGCCGGGGGGAGGGCCGTGCGCCTTCCCGCGGCGGTCCGGAAGACATTTGACCGATATCCTGGCGAAGGAAACTGAACCGTGGAAGCGACTGTACTCGCGGATGTGTCGGCCCATGGCGACATGTCCGTCTGGAGCCTGTTCTGGCGTGCCGATGCCGTGGTCAAGTTCGTCATGCTGCTGCTGCTGGCGGCCTCGGTATGGTGCTGGGCCATCATCTTCGACAAGGTCAGGAGACTGCGCCAGCTTGGCGCGCGGGCGGCGGAGTTCGAGCAGGCTTTCTGGTCGGGCGGGCCGCTGGATGAACTCTACAGGGACGTTGACGGCGTTCCGCCGCACCCGATGACAACGGTATTCAAGGCGGCGATGGACGAGTTGCGACGTGCCATGGGCCACCAGGAGATGATCGCCGACAGCCGGCTGCGCGCCGACCTCAAGCAAAGGATCGGCCAGGCGATGCAGATCGGCATCGACCGTGAGATGGATCGCCTCGAACGCTACATGGGGCTGTTGGCCACCGTGGGCTCCACAGCGCCCTTCGTCGGACTGTTCGGCACTGTCTGGGGCATCATGAATGCCTTCACGGCCATCGCTGTCCAGCACAACACATCACTGGTCGTCGTTGCTCCGGGCATCGCCGAGGCGCTGTTTGCCACCGCACTCGGTCTGTTGGCAGCGATTCCCGCCGTGATCGCCTACAACAAGCTGTCGGGCGATCTTGATCGCTATGCCAGCCGGCTCGAGAACTTTGCCACGGAGTTCCATGCGTTGCTGTCGCGGCAGCTTGACGAGCACGGCGGCTGATGGTGGTCCAGTTCACCTCGGCCAGTGCCAGGCGCAGCGCCCGGGCCGGGCGCCGGCGTCCTCCGATCAGCGAGATCAACGTCACACCCCTGGTCGACGTCATGCTCGTCCTGCTGGTCGTCTTCATGATCACTGCACCCCTGCTTACCTCCGGTGTCGAGGTCGATCTCCCGGAGGCGGCCGTCAGCGATTTGGCAGGTATGGATGAACCCATCGAGGTCACGATCACGGCCTCGGGCGAGATCTGGCTTGGCGAGACACTGGTGGAACTGGATCAGCTCGGACCGCGTCTTGCCATCATCTCCGACAACAATCCCGATGTACGAGTCTTCATCAGGGGGGACAGGATGGTGGCCTATGAAGAAGTCATGGCCGTCATGGGTGCGCTGACCGAAGCGGGCTTCCGGCGCCTGGCGCTGGAGGCGCGTCGTTTTGAAGGAGACTCCTGAAGCGTGTCTCCCGTGGGCTGGGCCGGATCGATCGTCTTTCATGTGCTCGTCATCACGCTTGTCCTGCTGGGGCTTCCCGAATTGTGGCGAACGCAACCCCCCATCGCCGACACGGTCACCGTGGACGTCATCACGGTTGCAGAGGAAAGCGTGGCGCCGCCGGAGAGTGTGGAGCCCGAACCTGAACCGAAACCGGAACCCGAACCGGAACCCGAACCCGAGCCAGAACCCGAGCCGGAACCCGAACTGGCTCTTCCGACCCCCGCACCGGAAGTGCCCTCCGTTCCTGAGGAATCCCTGCCCGCGGTGGAGTCCGCAGAGCAGCCTGTCGAGCCGGTCCGGGTGAGCGAGACCGTTCCGGTTCCTCTCCCGGCCGCGAAGCCCGAGGCTCCGTCCCGTCCCGACGAGGACGTGCCTTTCGCCAGTGTCAGGGAGAGTCTCTTAGTCGACCGCAGCGAACCGGCGCCCGAGGAGCAGCCCACCACCTTTGCCGATGTCGCATCGGCCCTTGACGGCGCGCCCGACGTACCGGTCTCGGATATCGAACTGGCTTCTCTGCGCCGCAGTATCGCCAACCAGGTGACCAGGAGATGGATCATCCAGAGCGGCGCCATCGATGCCCGGGACCTCATCGTCACCATCGAGGTGGTGCTCTCCATTGACGCACGCGTGCTGCGCGCCCGGATTGTCGATGTCGAGGGCGGAGAGAGCGACCATACGCGGCGGGTGGCGGCCGAATCGGCCCTGCGGGCGGTTCTCTTCTTCCGCGATCATCCCTTCGAGAATCTGGACAGGCGCCGCTACGACATCTGGAAGGAACTGATCGTCCGGTTCGACCCCAGCGCCCAGTTCTGAGCGAGGGCGTCCCGGCCACCCCGCGAGTTACGTGTGTGCCGTCGTATTGCCATATGAAGCGGCAGCCCTCGGGATGGTTGGGCGAAGGCGTCATTCGGCGCTTGATTCGCGCTCGCAGTTGCCGGTATCAACAAGGGACGAGTTGAGGGGGGCTGCCGCCCGGCTGTTCCGGAGACAGGACGACAAGATTGATGATCGCACGTGTCACCAGGTTCTTTCTGGTTGGGGTTGTCAGTGCAGCCCTGTTCACCGGCAGGGCCGATGCACAGCTTGATGTCGGTGTCACCGAGGGGCGTGCCGACCCGGTTCCCATTGCTGTCACCGACTTCAATGGCGTTGGCTCCTTGGCTGACCTGGGAGCGGACATCGCTTCGGTGGTCAAGGCGGATCTCGAATTCTCCGGTCTTTTCCGCGCCATTCCGCCGGGCGCCTTTCTCCAGGACCCCGCCTCGCTTGGGGAGGACGCGCAGCCGCGTTTCGACCTGTGGCGCAGGAGCGGCGCACAGGCACTCGTGACTGGCTGGGTGTCGACCGAGAGTGATGGCCGGATCCGGGTGAGTTTCCGCCTGTTCGACACCCTTGCCGAAGAGGGCCTGGTGGGCTTCGTCTTCCGTGGCAGCGAGGGAATCTGGCGGCGTATCGCCCACAAGGTTTCCGATGCCGTCTACCACCGTTTTACCGGCGAGGGCGGCTACTTCGACACGCGCATTGTCTACGTCCACGAGGAAGGTCCGCAGACGGCGCTCACCAAGCGCATCGCCGTCATGGACTACGACGGGGAAAACCACAGGTTCCTGACGTCGGGAGACCATACGGTGCTGACACCGCGCTTCTCGCCGACGATCCAGAAGATTGCCTACTTCTCCTACTTCAACGAGACCACGCCACGCGTCAACCTGCTGGACCTGGCGACAGGGCGACGCGACGTGCTGGGAGACTTCCCGGGCATGACGTTCGCACCGCGATTCTCGCCCGACGGTTCCAGCGTGATCATGTCGCTTGCCATCAACGGCAACACGGACATCTACGTGATGAATCTCGAAACCCGCACCATCAAGCAGCTGACGGACGGATCCTATATCGAGACTTCACCGTCCTACTCGCCGGACGGTTCCAGGATCGCCTTCACGTCGGACCGCACGGGCCAGACACAGATCTATGTCATGAATGCCGACGGCAGCAATCAGGATCGCATCAGCTGGGATCTTGACAACCGGGCCTCCTATTCGACCCCCGTGTGGTCGCCGCGCGGTGATCTCATCGCCTTCACGAAGCACATTCCTGACAGTGACTGGGCCATCGGCGTGATGTCTCCCGAACCGGGTGAGGGTGAAAGGCTGCTGGCGTTCGGCGATCTTGTCGAGGGACCGACCTGGTCCCCGAATGGACGTGTCATCATGTTTGCCCATGAAACCTATGGCTTTGGCGAGGACACGGAGAGGGTCATCAAGAGCATCGATCTCACCGGATATGTCGAGCGCACGATCCGCACGCAAGGCGCTGCCACCGATCCGGCATGGTCTCCCTTGATTCCGTGACTTCCGGTCGTCTATAGAATGTGTGGACGTTGTGAACAGGACAGCCGATGTCGAGGTTGACAGCCGGCGGTGTTTGCGGTCATTAGTGGCGCTGTTCTTGGGGTGTATTGGCGATCTATCCGGAAAGGGGGCTTTCCCATGCGTTTCAAACTGATTGCGGCCCTGGCGGCGGGCCTTCTGGTGGCCGCGTGCGAGTCCACCCCGGAGGTCGTCGAGGAAGATGACAGCGCAGGCGCTGTCGAAGTCACCGAGGAAGTGGTGGTCGAGGTCGACCCCATTGATCCAAGGTCCGAACGCTACATCGAGGAGGTCCTCGGCAAGCGTGTGTTCTTCGCTCTTGACAGTTCGGTGCTCAATGCGCGCTCCCAGTCGACCATTCGCCGCTGGGCCGACTGGCTGAGTGAATTCAGCGACGTCAATGTGATCATCGAGGGCCACTGCGACGAACGCGGCACCCGTGAGTACAACCTGGCGCTCGGCGACAGGCGTGCCAATGCCGTCAAGGATCATCTCGTTGTCCTGGGGATCGATCCCAATCGCATCACGACAATCAGCTACGGCAAGGAACGCCCCCTCGTGCTCGGTCACACCGAAGCCGCGTGGGGACAGAATCGCCGGGGTGATCTGACCCTCAGTTGATCCCGCTCGGGAGGGTCGGACGCGAACGTCCTGCCCTCCTTGAACCGGACGGGTGTTGCAGATACCAGAGCGTGATTGTCGGGCCTCATGTTCGCCGGCGTTCCTGGAGAGGGATGGTGGCCATGAAGAGACTCCTTCTGGCAATTGTCGTCATTGCGTCAACCGCTCCGGCCGGTGCCCAGGACGGGACCGCCGAACTGATGCAGGAGCTGGAGCGCCTGCGCCGGGATGTGATTGATCTCCAGGCGTTCATCTACAACGCGAGCTTTCCCGAAGACGGCAGCGTTGCCGGCGCGCCCTTCGATGGCAGCAAGCTGCATGCCGACATGCAGCAGATCCAGGAATCGCTGCGACAGCTTGCGGGGCGCATTGACGGTCTGGAGTTTGCCCAGCGCCAGATTCGTGAACAGCTTGCCGCTCTCGAGGCCGATGTCGCGGCCCGAACCGCCGCCGGGACCCTCACTGCAGAGACGGAAGGGGGCGTGCAGTCCGGCGTCTCGCAGACCGAAGAGGCTGCCGAGGAGGGTGTGCTGCCGCCAGGGACGGAGATGGAGAAGTACGATCACGCCTTCTCGCTTCTTCGCAAGGCCGACTACGAGGCGGCTGAACAAGCCTTCTCGGCCTTCATTGCCGAACACCCGGAAAGCGAACTGGTCGGCAACGCGTGGCACTGGATCGGATCCATGCACCTTGTGCGCGATCGATATCACGAAGCGGCCGTCGCCTTTCTGAAGGGATATCAGCAGGCTCCGGAAGGGCCCAAGGCTGCCGGAAGTTTGCTCAAACTCGGCACGTCCCTGGCGCATCTCGGCAAGCAGGGGGAGGCCTGTGCGACGTTCCGCGAGTTCATGGAACGGTTTCCCGATGCGGGTGAGGCACTGGTCGGCCAGGCGCGCGAGGAGGCCGCCGCCGCCGGGTGCACCTGATTTCCGTCGTGCCGGGGTCATCCTTCGCGATGTCGCTTGAGGCCGGCCACGAGCCTCTGGGGCGTGCGGAGTTCTCCGAAGCCATGGCGGCGCTGGCTCCTTTCGAAACCTCTCCCCGCCTTGCCGTGGCCCTTTCCGGTGGCCCCGACAGCACGGCGCTTCTCCTGCTGGCCGAAGAGTGGGTGCGGGTCCACGACGGCACGCTGGTGGCCTTCATTGTCGACCACGGGCTGCGGGACGGATCCGCGGCCGAGACGCAGGTGGTGGCAAGGCGATGCTCCAAGCGGGGCATCGCGTCACGGATTCTCACCTGGAGCGGACCGAAACCGGCAACAGCCATTGAAGAGACGGCGCGTCACACGCGCTATCGTCTTCTCGAGACCGCATGTCGTCGCCACGGCGTTCTCCACCTTCTCACGGCACACCATCGTCAAGACCACCTGGAAACGGTCGCCCTGCGCATCGAAGCCGGCAGCGGTCCGATGGGTCTGGCCGGCATGTCACGTTGTGTCGAGCGGCCGGCCTTCAGGATCCTGAGGCCTCTTCTTGGCATTCATCCCGCGCGCCTGAAAGCAACGCTTCGCGAGAAGGGCGAACATTGGCTTGACGACCCCATGAACAGGGATCCCAGGTTCGCCCGTGTCCGCCTGCGCCAGCAGGGTGTTCCGGACTGCGGCGCCGGCCATTCCGCAAGGCGAACGGAACTGGAATGCGAACTGGCCCGTCATCTGCCCGGCGTGGCCCACATCGATGGCCGGGGTGTGGCGGCACTCGACCGCCCAGGCTGGCAACGTCTGCCGGCGGATGTGCGCGATCTGGTTCTGGTGCGCCTTGCGATGACCGTGGGCGGGCGCTCCTATCCACCGGCCACCCACAAGACCAGCCGGCTGGCTCGCCTGCTTCATTCCAACGAGAGGGTGGCCACCACGCTTGGCCGTTGCCGATGGCAGGGTGGAGGTGAGGTGACGATCAGGCGCGAGAGGCGCAATCTGCCCGTCATCGAGGGACAAGGCGGGGAGGGAGAGATTCTTTGGGATGGACGTTTTCGTGTCTCGGTGCCGGATGGCCCCTGGCGCATTCACCCGGCCGGAAGTTCCTTCCCGGTGGTCGAACCACTGTCGGGCGGGCCCTGGTCTCCTGGAGCGCCTTCCATCCGCTTCGCGCCCCGCCAACCCCTCACGGCCCCGCTCTTCCTGAATGGCGCGTCAGGTGAACGGCAACGTCGCGCGGGCACTGGAAATTCGCTCATCCAGTCACCATAATATCTGTCAGATCGGGGTATCGAGACACTCTTGAGCAACTTCGGACGCAATCTTGCGCTTTGGGTGATCATCGGTTTTCTGCTGATCGCTCTGTTCAACCTGTTCCAGCCTTCAGGCAACAGCGAACGGGAGATCGCCTATTCGTCCTTCCTGCAGGCGGTCGCCGCGGGACAGGTGCAGGATGTCACCATTCAGGGAAACCGGATCACCGGCCACGAAGCCGGTGGGCAGGGTTTCTCGACCTACGCGCCGGATGATCCAGGTCTCGTACCGCTTCTCGAGGAGCACGGGGTCATCATCTCCGCCGCCCCCGCAGACGAGGGCATGCCATCGATCTTCAGCATTCTGCTATCGTGGTTCCCGATGCTGCTTCTCATCGGCGTGTGGATCTTCTTCATGCGCCAGATGCAGGCGGGCGGTGGCAAGGCCATGGGATTCGGGCGCTCCAAGGCCAAGCTGCTGAACGAGAAGCAGGGTCGCGTGACCTTCGAGGATGTGGCCGGCATAGACGAGGCCAAGGACGAACTCGAAGAGATTGTCGAGTACCTGAAGAATCCCCAGAAGTTCCAGAAGCTCGGCGGCAAGATTCCCAAGGGCGTGCTCCTGGTCGGACCGCCGGGAACCGGCAAGACCCTGCTGGCACGGGCCATTGCCGGCGAGGCCAATGTCCCGTTCTACACGATTTCCGGTTCGGACTTTGTCGAGATGTTCGTCGGCGTGGGCGCCAGCCGTGTGCGCGACATGTTCGAGCAGTCCAAGAAGAATGCCCCGTGCATCATCTTCATCGACGAGATCGACGCCGTGGGACGGCATCGCGGCGCCGGACTGGGAGGCGGCCACGACGAGCGGGAGCAGACCCTGAACCAGCTGCTCGTCGAAATGGACGGTTTCGAGACGAACGAGGGTATCATCCTGATTGCCGCCACCAACCGTCCGGACGTTCTGGATCCGGCTCTGCTGAGACCCGGGCGTTTCGATCGCCAGGTGGTGGTGCCCAATCCCGACATTCTCGGCCGCGAGAAGATTCTCAAGGTGCATACGCGCAAGACTCCGATTGCCGCTGATGTGATTCTCAAGACCATCGCCCGAGGCACCCCGGGGTTTTCCGGAGCCGACCTTGCGAACCTGGTGAACGAGGCGGCATTGCTGGCGGCGCGCCGGTCCAAGCGTGTCGTCACCATGAAGGAGTTCGAGGACGCCAAGGACAAGGTGATGATGGGGGCCGAGCGCCGGTCCATGGTCATGACCGAGGACGAAAAGAAGCTCACCGCCTACCACGAGGGCGGTCACGCGCTGGTCATGCTCTATGCGCCAGGGCACGAACCGCTCCACAAGGTGACCATCATTCCGCGCGGACGGGCGCTGGGCGTCACCATGTATCTTCCGGAACGAGACCGGCTGAGCCTGTCGGAGCGCGAACTCAAGGCCAAGATTGCCAGCCTCTTCGGAGGCCGCATTGCCGAGGAGATGGTGTTCGGCAAGGAGAACATCACCACGGGCGCCAGCAACGACATCAAGGTGGCCACCGATATCGCGCGCCGCATGGTCACGCAGTTCGGATTCTCCGACAAGCTGGGGCCGTTGCTCTATGGCGACAACGAGGAAGAAGTCTTCCTCGGCCACTCGGTGACGCAGCGAAAGAACGTGTCCGATTCGACGGCCGCCGTCATTGATGCGGAGATCCGGCGATTGATCGATGAAGGTGCCGATACGGCACGGGAAATCCTGACGTCCCGGCGCGACGAACTTGAGCTTCTTGCCGAGGCCCTGCTCGAGCACGAGACCCTGAACGCGGACGAGGTGCGGCGTGTCATCAGGGGTGAGACCATCACCCGTGGCGACAGTGACGAAGGCGAACACCAGCCGCCGCCGCGCCAGGAATCATCGGTTCCGGCTACGGGCGAAAGGGGAGGGGCAGCCGCGGGACCGGAGCCCGAACCACAGCCGGGGCTTTGACCTCACCGATCGTCAACACCGACCCCGACAGTCTCGCCGACGCGTTCACTCCTGACTGCAGGCCTTACATCAGGCCGGTGCAGGAAACGGGATCGATCGAGATCATCGTGCGCAGGCCCGATGGCCTGTTTGCCGCAAGGATCGACGCTGCGGACGTGGAGGACTGGGCCGAACGCCTGCCTGAGCCCGCAGCCCGGCGTCTTGCCACGCTCGTCGGTCGTCTTCGTTCACCTCCAAGCTCGTTCGCCGGACTCGATCTGGAGGAGCCCCGGGTCATGGGCATCATCAACACGACGCCCGACAGTTTCTCCGATGCCGGCAAGGCCCTCGACCCGCACGATGCCATGGCCCGGGGCGAGGCCATGCGCGAGGCGGGTGCCGCCATTCTCGACGTTGGCGGGGAATCGACCCGACCCGGGGCTGAACCGGTGGACTGGCGTGTCGAAACGGCTCGAGTGCTGCCAGTCATCACCCACCTTGCAGGTGCCGGGGCGCTGGTCTCCGTTGACAGCCGAAAGGCGGACGTGATGCGCACGGCCATTGCCGCCGGCGCTGCGATTGTCAACGATGTCAGCGCACTCACCCATGACCCCTCATCCATGGATGTCGTCGTCAGGGCAGGCGTACCGGTCATTCTCATGCACGCGCAGGGCGACCCCCGCACGATGCAGGATGCGCCGTCTTATGATCATGTCAGCCTCGACATTCACGACTACCTCGAGAGCAGAATTGCCGCCTGCGTTGAAGCCGGCATCGCCCGCGCCAACATCGCCATTGACCCGGGAGTCGGATTCGGCAAGACATTTGCCCACAACATGACCCTGCTCCGCCATCTGGCATTGTTTCATGCTCTTGGTTGTCCCATTCTTCTGGGCGCGTCACGCAAGAGTTTCATTGGCAGGATCACGGGCGAGGAGAGGCCGGCGAAACGCCTTGGCGGAAGCATCGCGGCGGCGCTCGCCGGGGTGGCAGCGGGCGTACAGCTCCTCCGGGTCCATGATGTGGCCGATACGGTGCAGGCGGTAAAGATCTGGTCGGGCATGACGGAGCCGGTATCGACATGAGGCAGTTGTTCGGAACCGACGGCATACGTGGCCGGGCCAACTGGGAACCCATGACCGTCGAGACGGCGTCGCGTGCAGGCATGGCGGCCG
The DNA here is from genome assembly GCA_028821455.1 of bacterium. Lineage (GTDB taxonomy): Bacteria > Pseudomonadota > Alphaproteobacteria > SP197 > SP197 > SP197. The sequence continues at coordinate 36,583 of JAPPGE010000089.1, forward strand.
GAGTCCATTTCCGCAGGGGCGATCACACGCACCGTGTCGTCATCGGCAAGGACACCCGGCTTTCCTGCTACATGATCGAGTACGCCATGGCTTCGGGATTCGTGAGCGTTGGCGTGGATGTCCTGCTCATCGGTCCGGTACCGACGCCGGGCGTGGCCACTCTGACACGTTCGATGCGCGCCGATCTCGGGGTGATGATCTCGGCTTCCCACAACTCCTTCGAGGACAACGGGATCAAGCTCTTCGGTCCCGACGGCTACAAGCTCTCCGACACGGTGGAAGCGGCCATCGAGACGGGCATGGCCGGCGACCTGTCGGCAGCCAGGGTGGATGCCGGCCATCTGGGACGCGTGCGGCGTCTCCAGGGCGCCCTTGGCCGATACTCCGAATTCTGCAAGAACATCTTTCCGAGAAACCTGCGTCTCGATGGCCTGAAAATCGTCATCGACGCGGCCAACGGGGCGGGCTACCGGGTGGTGCCCGAAGCACTCTGGGAACTCGGTGCCGATGTCATTCCCCTGGGTGTCGACCCGGACGGCACGAACATCAACCGGAACTGCGGTTCGACCGCGCCCGGCGCGATGCAGAGCATGGTGAGGGAAAGTGGCGCCGATATCGGCATCGCCATCGACGGTGATGCGGACCGCGCCGTCTTCGCCGATGAAAACGGGACACTCGTCGATGGCGATCAGATCGTGGCATTGCTCGGTGACTGGCTCAACCGGCGCGGTGAGCTCTCTGGCGGCGCCGTCGTCGGCACCGTGATGTCGAATCTCGGCCTTGAACGCTATTTCCATGAACGCGGTCTTCGATTCGAGCGCACGCCGGTGGGAGACCGCTACATCGTGGAACGCATGCGTGACAGGGGCTGCAACTTTGGTGGCGAGCCTTCCGGTCACATGGTCTTCGGCGATCACGCGACAACCGGGGACGGTCTCATCGCCGCTCTGCAGGTGCTTGCCGTCCTTGTCGGGAGCGGGCGGGCGATGAGTGACATCGCCAACCAGTTCGAAGCGGTTCCGCAGGTGGCGAGCAATGTCCGTCTCAATGGCAGAACGTCTTTGGCAAGCGAAGCGGTTCAAGCCGTCCTGGCCTCGTCGCGTGCCCGTCTCGCCGCGAACGGGCGTCTCGTCGTGCGCGAATCGGGAACCGAACCGTTGATCCGGATCATGGTGGAGCACCCCGACGGCGGTCTTGCGCGACATCTCGTGAGCGAACTCGAGAGCGTCATCCGCCAGGCAGCGGGCGACGCCTGAACAAGGTCGTGCGCTGTCCCTTCTATCAGGTCGATGCGTTCACCGGCGAGGCGTTCAGGGGCAATCCCGCCGCGGTGATGGTGTTGGAAACGTGGTTGCCGGACACCACGCTGCAGGCCATCGCGGCAGAAAACAATCTCTCGGAAACAGCCTTCCTGGTGCGGCAGGCGGACCGGAGCTACCAGCTGCGCTGGTTCACGCCCGTTGTCGAAGTGCCTCTTTGCGGTCACGCCACGCTTGCGTCCGGGTTCGTCGTCATGACTGAGATCGACGCGACGGCAGACGAGGTGTGGTTCATCACGGCGAGCGGCCGCCTCGGCGTACGCCGCCAGGGCGACATGTTCGTTCTCGACTTTCCGGCAGAGACTCCGATTCCATGCGAACCACCAGTGAACGTGATCAAGGCGGTGGGCACGGCGCCGGTGGAAACGCTGTGTGGCAGCAATCATCTCTTTGTCTACGCCAGCGAGACCGAGGTCCGATCCCTGGAACCGGACATGAGGGATCTGGGCGCAGCGCTTGCAGGAGGGGGCAGGGGTGTGATCGCCACGGCTCCCTGTTCGAGTGATGCCGGAGACGTCGTCTCCCGGTTCTTTGCTCCTGATCACGGAATTCCGGAAGATCCTGTCACCGGTTCGGCCCATTGCATGATCGTTCCCTATTGGGCCGGCCGCCTGGGAACCGAGACCATCCACGCCCTTCAGGTGTCGCAGCGCGGCGGCGAACTTCATTGCAGGCTCAGACACGACAGGATCGACATCGCCGGCCATGCGGTGGCGTTCATCAAGGGCGTTGCCTCGATACCGTCATGACAGGAGATCTCGACCGGTTGCGGTCCATGCTCGCCGAAGCCCGGCGTGTTGTCGTCTTCACCGGTGCAGGGATCTCGACGGAGTCTGGCATTCCGGATTTCCGCAGCCCCGGCGGTATCTGGTCGCGCACCACGCCGATCATGTTTGACGACTTCGTGACTTCCATCGAGGCTCGGCGCGAGTCGTGGCGCCGCCGGATCGAGATCGAGCGCGACATGGTCGATGCAAGACCCAATCCGGGCCATGCCGCGGTGGCCCACCTCGTGGCCACGGGCAAGGTGAGCGCTCTCATCACACAGAACATCGACGGGCTGCACCAGGCGTCGGGTGTGCCCGATGAGAAGGTCATCGAACTTCACGGCAACGGCACCTATGCCGCCTGCCTTGCCTGTGGCGAACGCCACGCGCTCGATCCAATCCTGAAGGCCTTCCACGCAGACGGCACAATTCCGCAATGCAGGGCCTGCGGCGGCATCGTCAAGACGGCGACCATCTCCTTTGGCCAACCGATGCCCGTCGAAGCGATGGACAGGGCACGCGCGGCAGCGCTTTCCTGCGATCTCTTCCTTGCCATCGGGTCCTCGCTCGTGGTCTGGCCGGCGGCCTCCTTCCCGCTCCTGGCCAAGCAGAACGGTGCAGCCCTCGTCATCCTCAACCGCGAGGCCACTGACCACGATCCGAGCGCCGACCTCGTTCTCCACCGAGAAATCGGTCCGACGCTTTCGACAGTGGTCGCTCCTCCCTGACACATTGAGTCAGCGGCGAAGCAATTCCATAGCCGGCGTTGTGGCGACGGGTTGATCCAGGCTCTCGCTGGCGCTGTGGAGAAGAGCCGCACAACCGCAACCCTGGTGGTCGGCACACGACGCAGCCAGGCCAATCCGCTTTGCCGATGAACCATCGTATGGCAGGGTCAGGTTGACATGACGGGAGGAGGTTCCGTTGGCAGACAAGGATGCGACGCCGGCTGAAGACGGTTACGTCATGCCGGGCCGCTTCGAGCGACACGCCCGCACGTTGCTGACGTGGCCGCCGATCGAGGAAGAGGTCGGAACGGATGTCGACGGATTTCGTGATGAAGTGGAGGCAACGGCCCGGGCCATCAGCCGCTTCGAGCCTGTCACCCTCGTCGTTGATCCGCGCGACGAGGGCGACGCCCGCAGTCGCCTTGGCGACGAGGTGGAACTCCTTGTGGTGTCCGTCGACAACTGCTGGCTCAGGGACAACGGACCGATCTTCGTTCGCAACGAGTCGGGCGATGTCGCGGGCGTCCACTTTGGTTTCAACGGGTGGGGCGGCCGTTACCCTTGTGTCAAGACACAAGCGATGCCGAGCCTTGTCGTAGAGCATCTCGGATTTCACTGCTACCGGACACCCTTCATCTGCGAAGGCGGCGGCATCTCGGTGGATGGCGAAGGGACACTGATCACCACCGAGCAGGTGATGCGGAACGACAACCGCTACCGCGGGATGTCGGGAGGCCAAGTCGAGACCATGCTTCACGACCATCTGGGCATCGCAAAGGTGATCTGGCTGGGACTCGGCCTGGTCGAGGACATTGAAACGGACGGACACGTCGACAACGTGGTCGAGTTCATCGAACCGGGGCGCGTTCTCGTGCAGGTCGCATCCGAAACTTCCAACCCCAACCATGCGCTCCTGCAGGAAAACCTGCGGCGTCTCAGGCAAGCGACCGATGCGAAGGGACGCTCCCTCGACATCGTCGAGATGCCGGTTCTGCCCTACCAGCAACACGGCTCGGAGCACTACGTCATTCCCTACACGAACGCGTACATCTGCAATGGGGCCATCATCGCGCCACAGGTGGACCCTCGGCTCGACGACCGCGGATGGTCCATTCTCGAGGACGTCTTTCCGGGTCGCGAGGTCGTGCCGGTCCCCGGTCTCTGGCAGGCCGTCGGCGGAGGCGGTCTCGGCTGCATCACCCAGCAGGTTCCCGCGTGAGGGACTCCCAGTTCAATCCGGCTTCGGCGTCACCATGCGACGACGCTCGCTCATGTTACATGGTAGATGCGTTTTTCCAGACAGACCGAGAGCAAGCTCACCACTTTGGGGACAAGCGGTTGCAACTCCGCCAGACGGTTTCGTGGGGCCAGCATGATGATAATCGAGATCGGCAATGCGCTGATGTTCTGCTGGTGCTCAATACCTCGGTCTACGGTGACGAGCGCCTTGAAATTCTCGGCGGCGGCGCGGGACAGCAGGAGACCATTCGGGGTTCCCGCCCATCCCATCTCCTGAACCGTTCGCAGTGTGAGTGGTTCCGGGAAGAACGAAGCGAGTCTCCTCGGCACGGATTCGTCAGGCAGCACCTTCATCGCCGCCCGATACCAGAATTGTCGTAGCCTTTTCCAGCAGCGCCACCGCCTGGTGGCGAGACACGGTGGGGTAGTCGGTCAAGAAATCGTCGAGTCGGTCTCCCGCCTCGAGATGCTCCATCAGGATGCGTACCGGTACGCGGGTACCCGCGAACACCGGGGTCCCGCCAAGGATGTCCGGGCTGCGTTCGATTAGCGTTTCGGTCATCGTCGTCCTCCAAGTTGGATGAAATTGGCCATGGTCCGAACCACGTTTGAACCCGAATGTCCCGAGACTGCGAAAGGGGATCCGACGCCAACTCCAATGAGAAGATGCCACATCAATGGCCAAGAACACCCGTTCCGCACCTCAGAATCATCATCCCCGGGCTCGCTGCCTTGTTCGCCGGACCCACTGGAGGTCGATCTGGCCAACACCGCGAGTTATGGCTTTGGCGCTGTGCATCCCTTCGCTCGATTGATCAAGGGCACAATACAGTATCCACCATGGTCGGAAAATCCGGAACATGATCGGCGCCGGCAATTCGGGAAGGTCTGCTTACTCTTTGGCTGCCGGTTGGAGGTTGACAGGGCGGGTGGCGGGTTCAATAGTCTTCGAAGCCGCTGAAACCTGCGGGAGAGACCGGTCCCGAGACCGGCGCCGAAGGTGCAATCTGTCCCGAAATCTCTCAGGCAAATGGACCGCAGGTGAATGGCTGCTCTGGAGAGAAGAAGGCGCTGCCGCGTCTTCTCACCGAAGGGGAAAGCCGGATTTCCGGTGACGCTCTCAGGTTCGGTGACAGAGGGGGCAAGGCGGACGTGTGTGCGCCCCCTTTGCAACGGCCGGGACAGGTTCAGTGACCCCTGATGACACTCTTCTCGAGACTCCTCTTGGCGCCCTCCACCGGGAGCTGGGAGCCCGCATGGTTCCCTTTGCCGGTTATGCCATGCCGTTGCAGTACCGGACCGGGATTCTTGCCGAACACCGTCATACGCGCGAATCTGCCGGCCTCTTCGATGTCTCCCACATGGGCCAGGTCCGCCTTTCGGCCAAGCCGGGGGCATCCATGGAGAGTGTGGCCCGCGCCCTCGAGCGCCTGGTGGCAGCGGATATCGTCAGCCTGGGTCCCGGAAGGCAGCGCTATACCCAGTTCACCAACGGAACCGGCGGCATACTTGACGACCTGATGGTGACCTCGCTCGGCGATCACCTGTGGCTGGTGGTGAATGCGGCCCGCAAGCACGACGACGTCGAGCGCCTGAACGTGCTGATTGGCGAGGAGTGCGATATCGAGTTCCTCGAGACAAGGGCCCTTCTCGCCCTGCAAGGGCCGTCAGCCGTGGCTGCTTTCGCACGGCTGGTCCCGGAATCGGAAAGCCTTTCCTTCATGCGGGCGGCACTGTGGTCACATGAAGGCGAGACCATCATGGTCAGCCGTTCCGGCTACACCGGCGAGGACGGCGTGGAGGTTTCGGTCTCCTCCCGCGGCGTCGAGTCCCTGGCCCGGCGTCTGCTTGCCCGGGACGGTGTCGAGGCGGCCGGGCTTGGCGCGCGGGACAGCCTGCGCCTGGAGGCCGGCCTGTGCCTTCACGGCCACGATATCGACACCACGACGACTCCGGTCGAGGCCGGCCTCGCCTGGTCCATCCAGAAGCGGCGGCGTCTCGAGGGCGGATTTCCCGGCGCTGACGTGATCATCTCTCAACTGCGAGACGGCCCGCCGAGGCGCCGGGTCGGTCTGGTTCCGCAAGGAAAGGCTCCGGTGAGGGAGGGGGCGGCCATTCGCTCCTCGTCGGGTGCGCTTCTCGGGGCCGTGACGAGCGGCGCCTTCGGTCCGACGGCACAAGGGCCGATCGCCATGGGCTATGTGGCGAGCGAGGTGGCCGCAACAGGTACCGTGGTCGAGATCGAGAGACGAAGTTCATGGATAGAGGCCGAGATCCGGCCACTGCCGTTCGTGCCACACCGCTACCACCGATCATGACACCGGTGACGTGAAGGGAGAGGACACCATGGGGAACAGGCTCTACAGCAAGGAACACGAGTGGATCGTTGTCGACGATGACGTCGGCACCGTCGGCATCTCGGACTACGCCCAGGAACAGCTCGGCGATGTCGTCTTCGTGGAATTGCCGGAATCAGGGAGGGAGGTGGCGCGCAATGATGAGCTGTGCGTCGTCGAGTCGGTCAAGGCGGCCAGCGAAGTCTACGCTCCCGTCTCCGGAGAGGTCGTCGAGGTCAACGACGCGCTCGGCGACGACCCGGCGGAGGTCAATGCCGATCCCTATGGTTCGGGCTGGTTCGTGCGGATCCGGCTCGCAGACGCCGGTGAACTCGACGAACTGATGGACGAGGACGCCTACGGGGAATACCTCTCGGAGCTTGCCTGATGCGCTATCTGCCTCTGACAGATTCCGACCGCGCCGCGATGCTCGAAGTGGTCGGAGCACGCAGCATCGATGATCTCTACGGCGATGTTCCCCAGGACGTGTGGTGCGAGGAGTTGCTCGACCTGCCGCTCCACCAGGGAGAAATCGAGGTCGAAAGGGCACTCTCCGCCATGGCGGGGAGAAATCTGCACGGCGCCAATGCGCCGTTCTTCCTCGGTTGCGGTGCCTATCGCCACCATGTGCCGGCAGCCGTGGATGCCCTCATCCAGCGGGGCGAGTTTCTCACCTCCTACACGCCCTATCAGCCGGAGATTTCCCAGGGCACCCTGCAGATGCTCTTCGAGTTCCAGACCATGGTGGCCATGCTGACGGGCATGGAGGTCGCCAACGCGTCGATGTATGACGGCGCCTCGGCGGCGGCGGAAGCCGTTCTCATGGCCAGCCGCGTGACGAGGCGGCGGCGGGCCGTCGTGTCGGGCGGGCTTCATCCCCACTACCGCGATACCGTCGCCACGTACGTGCGCCATGCCGACCTTGATGTGGTGACGCTGCCAACGGCCGTCGAGGAGACGGACCTCGAGTCGCAGATCGACGGGTCGACGGCCTGTGTCATCGTGCAGACTCCGGACTTCTTCGGCCGTCTTCATGACTTCTCGGCACTGGCGGAAAGTTGCCACAGCGCGGGCGCTCTTCTGGTCGTCGCCGTGAGCGAAGTGGTGTCGCTCGGCCTTCTCACCCCGCCTGGCGAGATGGGGGCCGACATCGTTGTCTGCGAGGGTCAGTCGCTGGGCAATTCCCTGGGGTTTGGCGGGCCCTATGTCGGTCTCTTCGCCACCAGGATACGCCATGTCCGCCAGATGCCGGGACGGCTGGCCGGCGAGACCGTGGACGCTGATGGACGCAGGGGCTGGGTTCTCACCCTGTCGACACGCGAGCAGCACATCCGGCGCGAAAAGGCGACCAGCAACATCTGCACCAATTCGGGCCTGTGCGCCCTTGCCTTCACCATCCATCTTGCGCTGCTCGGGGAAGCGGGCCTTGCCCGGCTGGCCAGCCTCAACCACGAAGCGGCGCAGCGGACCATGGAAAGGCTCGTGGCCATCGAGGGAGTTTCCACGCCGAACGACGGATTCTTCAACGAGTTCACGCTTGAACTTCCCCGGCCTGCCCGGGATGTCGTCGACGGGCTCGCCGAACGGGGCATCCTGGGAGGTGTTCCGGTATCGCGCTTCGAGCCGGAGAATGGCGCGCTGGCGAACCTCATGCTGGTGGCCGCGACGGAGATGACGACGGCTGCGGAGATCGACACCCTCGGCGACGCACTGCAGGAGATCCTGTCATGAGCGACGTGACATCGGGTGGCCATCGCGGCCTGGTCATGGACGAACCGCTGCTGTTCGAACTCGACAGCGGCGGGCACTGTGGAGTCGATCTTCCGGAACCCGAAGGAAAGGCCCGGAGGCTGGGCGGCGTCAAGGAGCGCCAGTCCATTGGCCTGCCAGGGGTTTCGGAACCCGAAGTGATCCGTCACTTCACGCGGCTGTCGCAAAAGAACTACGCGATCGATTCGGGTCTCTACCCCCTGGGATCGTGCACCATGAAGCACAATCCCCGGATCAACGAGAAGGTCGTTCGCTTGCCGGGATTTGCCATGGCGCACCCCTTGCAGCCACCGGCGACGGTACAGGGCTGCCTGGAACTCATCGCCACTCTGGCGCATTGGCTCACCACTCTCACCGGCATGCAGGGCGTGGCCATGTCACCGGCGGCTGGCGCGCACGGTGAGTTCGCCGGCCTGATGTGCATTCGCGCCGCGCTCACTGCCAGGGGCGATGCGCGACGCAGGATCCTCGTTCCCGAGTCGGCCCACGGCACGAACCCGGCGACGGCAGCGCTCTGCGACTACCGGGTCGACACCGTGCCCTGTGACGCCAGAGGACGTGTCGACCTGGCTGCCTTCGAGCGGGCCCTCGACGACGACGTTGCCGCCCTCATGTTGACCAACCCCAACACCTGCGGGCTCTTCGAGACCGACATCATGACGATTGCCGACATGCTGCACTCTTCTGGAGCCTTTCTCTATGCCGATGGCGCCAACTTCAACGCCATCGTCGGTCGGGTGAGACCGGGTGACCTCGGTGTGGACGCGATGCACATCAATCTTCACAAGACCTTCTCGACTCCCCATGGAGGCGGTGGTCCGGGCAGTGGTCCGGTGGTTCTGTGCGAGGAGCTGGTGCCCTTTGCGCCGTTGCCGCGCATCGAGGCCGATGGCGACGTCTGGCGGCTCATCGAACACGACAGCGACGGACTGGCGTTCGGCCGCCTGCGCAGCTTCCACGGGCAGATGGGCATGTTCGTGCGGGCTCTGGCCTACATGATGAGTCATGGCGCCGACGGGCTGCGCCAGGTTGCCGAGGATGCCGTCCTCAATGCCAACTACGTGCTGGCGCGTCTTTCGGGCGCCTACAACGTGCCGTTTCCGGGACCGTGCATGCACGAGTGCCTGTTCGACGACGGGAATCTGAAGGATACGGGGATCTCCACCCTCGACATCGCCAAGGCGATGATCGACGAGGGATACCATCCCATGACCATGTACTTCCCGCTCATCGTTCACGGCGCCATGCTCATCGAGCCGACGGAAACCGAAAGCCGTCAGAGCATCGACCGGTTCTGCGATGTCATGGTGCATCTGGCGGAGGAGGCGCGGAAAGGGAATCAGGACCTCTTCCACGGCGCGCCGCGTTTCGCACCCTGGAGGCGGCTGGACGAAACGGCTGCTGCCCGCCGTCCCGTGCTGACGTGGGCGCCTGACCGACCGGCCTGAAAGAATGGTGCCTGGTCAGACGTCGCCCGTCTGTCCGGCACACCTCATGGAGCCAGAAATGACACCCGGTCAGGCGATGATGGCCTGTCCCAAGGTCGCGTCGTCGGAGTGCCGCCTGTTCAGGCGAGGCGCTGGTCGAGTTCGTCGATGGCTTCGCCCACAAGGCGCGCCTGTTCGCTGTCGTCAAGCCGCGCGTGGATGAGTCGCGCCGTGGCGCCAAGGGCGAGGTCGACCGCGGCTTCGCGAACCTGATTGACGGCATCTGCCTCGGCCTGACGGATTCTCTCCTGTGCCGCCTGGCGCCGCTGGGCCAGTCTCTCCTGGAGTTCGCGGGACGCATTGCGCTTCAGGATTTCCGCTTCCTCGTGCGCCCGCGCCATGATCTCGGCGATCTCGGCTTCGGCCTCGCGATGCTTGCGCCGGTAGGATGAGAGCAGTTCCCTTGCCTCCTCGTTCAGCGCGTTCGCTTCATCGAGTCTTCTTGCGATCTCGCCGCTGCGCCTGTCGAGTGCGGAAACGATCCAGGACGAAAGCGGCTTGGCGGCGATGGCAATGGCGACCACGAAAGCGACGGCTACCCAGAACGAAGGATCCTCGAACAGATGCTCCATGGTCAGGTCTCCCGCACTGCCGCCAGCGCCGCGAGCGCATCCTCGTCACTGACATCGGCTCCGGTCAGCCGCCGGGTTGCCAGGCGCGCCGCTTCCACGGCCACGCCCTCGAGATTGGCAAGGGCGGCGGTCCGGGCTTCGTCGATGGCGCGCTGGGCATCCTCGAGTTCACGCCCGGTTTCGCGATCGAGCGCCTCCAGCTGCCGTTCCCCCTCGTCGGCTGCCTGCTGAACGGCCTCGCCGATGATGGTTCGCGCCCTGTTGCGGGCCTCCTCGAGAGAACTTTCGTAATCGAGGCGTGCCTGTTCGGCGTCGGCTCTCGCCTTCTCTGCGCCGTCAAGATCCTGTTCGATCCTGTGCTTGCGGTCGGTCAGGACACGGCCGATTCGCGGCAACGCAACGAAGGCCATGATGAGGTAGAGGAACACGAAGCAGACCGCGAGCCAGAAGAACTGCGGCAGGAAGTGCCAGAATTCCAGCTGTGGCATGGATCGTTGTCCTCCGGTTCAGACGCCTCAGGCGATCAGAAGACGAAGAGGAGAAGGAGGGCGATGAGCAGGGCGTAGAGCGCCACGGCCTCGACGAGGGCGAAGCCGATCCACATGAAGCCCTGGACATTGCCGGCTGCCGCCGGATTGCGTCCGACCGCGGAGATCATCGAGGCGAAGATATGGCCGATACCGGCACCAACGCCACCCAGTCCGATCACCGCAAGGCCGGCGCCAATGAGCTTTGCAGCTTCTGCATCCATCATGAAAGGTCCTTTCCAGTTCGAGGAGGATTTGCCTGGACGGGAGGAAACCCGTCAGTGCATGTGAATCGCGTCGTGCAGGTAGATACAGCTCAACACGGCAAACACATAGGCCTGCAGGAACGCGATGGCGAATTCGAGAAATGTCAATCCGATGACTGCCGCCATGGGGACGGCGCCAGGGAGGATCCACAGGGCCCCCAGCGGTGCCACGAAGCCGGCGAACACCTTCAGCATGGTGTGGCCCGCCGTCAGGTTGGCAAAGAGGCGCAGGCCCAGGCTCACCGGGCGAATGAGGTAGGACAGGATCTCGATGGGGATCACAAGGGGAGCAAGGAAGCCCGGGACGCCGTGGGGCAGGAAGAACCTGAAGAAGCCCAGCCCATGTTTCACGAAGCCGACGATCGTGACCCCGATGAAGACGACAAGGGCGAGTGCGAAGGTGACAACGATCTGGCTTGTCACCGTGAAGCTGTACGGCAGCATGCCCAGCATGTTGCAGAAGAGAATGAACATGAAGAGGGTGAAGACGAAGGGAAAGAACGGACGGCCCTGTTCCCCGACGTTGTCCTCCAGCATGTTGGCGATGAACTCGTAGGAGATCTCCACCAGGGACTGCATGCGTCCCGGAACCATGTTGCGCCGTCCGATGAACACGGTGGTGAAGATGATGACGAGCGCGGTTGCCGCCATCATCCAGATTACCGAGTTGGTGATCGCAAGGTCGAGGTCGCCGATGCCGAACTCGACGACAGGCGACACCGCAAACTGATCAAGCGGATTGTGTCCGGAGTCAGTCGCCACGCGTTCGATCCCCTTCGCCGTCCGCGGGACCGCTCCGCGATCCGCGAGTCATCATCCCTGCGGCCCTCACCACGTTGATGACACCGGCCGCCATGCCCAGGACCAGAAAGATCACCAGGAACAGCGGCGCGGTATCCAGTTCCCCGTCGATCCAGAGTCCCAGAAAGACGGAAACGGCCAGGGCAGCAACCATTTCGACCGCCATGCGGACGGCCATGCCGTAACCGGATGCCTGTGCCTTCCCCGTCGTCCTGCTACCTCTGCCCTTCTTTCGGGCCGCCGCGATTCGTGTTTCAAGATCGGATGGATCATCCGCCATGTCGTCTCGCCAGCCGGGCAGTCAAGGGCCGCCGGAAAATGCGGGCGCACATTAGATAAGGCGTGGCGGGCGTGTCAATCGGCTTTGCCCGATTGACTTGCCGCGCCCCTTGATTTCACATGCGGCGGCGCTCAACGGGGGAACGAGACATGGCGGAAACGCGTGGTCGGCGCGGGGGAAGGGCCAGGCGCCACCGCGAGCGCATCGGTGCGCCCATTGTCCAGAAGCGCTACATCACGCGCGAGATACCGGTCTACGAACTCCTCGACGATGCGGGAGTCGATCTGCTTCACCACACCTCCATGCAGATCCTCGAGGAGACCGGCATCGACTTCCGCGATGACGAGGCCTGCCGCCAGTGGAAGGAGGCGGGTGCCGACGTGACCGGCCAGCGGGTGAGGATACCGCGGGCCCTGATAGAGGACCTCCTTGCCAAGGTGCCGGAAAGCTATGTGCAGATGGCGCGCAACACCGAGCGCAACGTGGTGGTTGGCGGCGACAACACGGTCTTTGCCCCCACCTTCGGTTCGCCCTTCGTACGCGATCTTTCCAATCAGCGTCGCTACGCGACACTCGAGGATCTGCAGAACTTCATCAAGCTCGCCTACATGTCGCCGGTTCTTCACCATTCAGGCGGGATCATCTGCGAACCGGTGGACGTGCCTGTGCCCAGGCGCCATCTCGACATCGTCTATTCTCACATGAAGTACTCCGACAAGCCGTTCATGGGCGTGCAGTCAGCGCCCGAACGCGCTCTCGACTCGTGCCGCCTGTGCGAGATTCTCTTTGGCGCCGACACCATTCGCGAGAACACGGTGATGACATCGGTCGTCAACTGCAATTCACCCCTCGTCTGGGACGGCTCCATGATTGGCGCATTGCGTCACTATGCCGAACACAACCAGGCTGTTCTCGTGACTCCGTTCATCATGGCAGGGGCCATGGCTCCGGTGGTGACTGCCGGCGCCATTGCCCAGCTCAATGCCGAGGTGGTGTCGGGCCTTGCCTATGCCCAGATCGTCCGTCCCGGGGTGCCCATGGTCTACGGCAGCTTCCTTGCCACCGTCTCGATGCGATCGGGGGCGCCGATGATGGGAACACCGGAGACCCTGCAGATGATCTATGCGGTGGGACAGCTCGCGCGCCGCTACCGGGTCCCGTTGCGATCCGGTGGCATGCTCAATGGCGCCAAGATCGCCGATGCCCAGGCAGCCTATGAATCGATGCAGACCATGACGGCTACACTGCTCGCGGGGACCAACTTCGTGCTCCATGCCGCCGGCTGGCTCGAGGCGGGACTGACCGCCGGCTACGGCAAGTTCATCATGGATACCGAACAGGTGGCGATGCTGCAGAGTTTCTGCCGCCGGCTCGATCTTTCGGAGAACGGCCTCGGTCTCGAGGCGATACGCGAAGTCGGTCCGGGCAACCACTTCCTCGGTTGTGCCCATACCAGGCGGAACTACCTCGAAGGTTTCTTCATCCCCGAGATTGCCGACAACAACAGTTTCGAACAGTGGCAGGCCGAGGGTGGACTCACCCATGACGAGCGCGCCGTGGCCATCGCCCGCCGGCGCCTTGAGGCCTACGAGCCGCCGCCGCTGGACGAGGCCCGTGACGAGGCCTTGCAGGACTTCATAGCCCGCCGCAAGGCGGAACTGCCCGATACCGTCGCCTGATCGATGGGATGCTCACAGACCGGCGAGTGACGGGATGAGGTCCCTCATGCAGTCGATCATGCGGTCGGCGCCCAGAGAAGCGGGCGGTCCACCGGCATAGCCGTAACTGACGACGACACACGGCATGCCGGCGCCGCGGGCCGCGGCAACGTCGGCGTCGCTGTCTCCCACCATGACGGCATCGGCGGCTCCCACACCGAGCAGGTCGAGCACCTTGGCCAGATGGGCCGGATCGGGTTTCATCACGCCGGTATCGCCGCCAACCACGGCGCCGATGGCTCGGCCGAGTCCGAATGTGGAAATGACTTGGTCGGCGCCGGCCTGCCGCTTGTTCGTGCACACGCCGATCGCCGTACCGTCCCGCCGGAGTGCGTCGATGGTCTCCGCAACACCCGGATAGAGGCTTGAAAGGCGCGTGCTGCGCGGCAGGTATAACTGGCGAAACCTCTCCTCGACAACAGAGGCCGCCCCTTCGGGCATGCCACCAGTCAGGGTCATGGCGCGTTCAAGAAGGCCCGCCCAGCCGTTGCCCACCATGTCCCGCACCGTCCGTTCGGTCAGTGCCTGGCGACCGAATTCGGCCATCACCATGTTGATGGCATCGGCGATGTCCGGCGCGCTGTCGATCAGTGTGCCGTCGAGATCGAAGATGACCGCGCGGAACCTGTGCCTGAGATCGCTTGTCACGTGGTTTCACATGGCAGCCGGCGGATGAGGTCCGCCGTGGCAGCTGAATCGTGTCATTGAGTGTTGCAATTCTTGACTTCGGTCACTTTTTCAAGTGTGGCACCAACCGGTGGTTACCGAAAGGGGTATTCATGGATTCCGCTCTCGCCCTGAAGGATGTCGCCGTGGTCGTGCTCGCGGCAGGACGGGGCACGCGCATGAAATCAGACCTGCCCAAGGCCATGCACACGGTTGTCGGCAGGCCCATGGTGAATCACGTGATCGCCGCAGCCGAGGCGATCGGACCCGAACGCGTCGTCGTGGTGACCGGACCCGGAGACGAGAGGACCGCCGAAGCCGTCAGGCCTGCCAGTGTCGTCGTCCAGCAGGAGCCTCGCGGCACGGCCGATGCGGTCAAGGCAGCGCGTCGCGCCCTTCAGGGACTGGCCAACGACGGCGATGTCGTGGTGCTGTTCGGCGATGCGCCGACGCTGCAGGCCTCCGCCATTCACGATCTCGTCGCCGAACGACGCAGGAACGGTGCTGTGGCCTCGGTTCTGGGGGTGCATGTCACCTCTGCCAACCGCTACGGCCGGCTGGTGGTCAATGCCGATGGCTCCCTTGAGAAAATTGTAGAATTTCACGATGCCAGCGAGGCCGAGCGTGCCTCGACGCTGTGCAACTCGGGCATGATGAGCATCGAGGCAGGGCATCTCTTCGAACTCCTTGACGAGGTTTCGAACGACAACGCCAAGGGTGAATTCTACCTGTCGGACGTTGTCGCGATTGCCCGGCGCCGTGGCCTCGCGACCGCCGTTCTCGAGACCACGGATCCCGACGATACCGTCGGCGCCGACGATCGCGTGGACCTGGCCCGCTTCGAGGCGGTCATGCAGCGCCGTCTGCGCCATGCCGCCATGATCGCCGGCTGCTCGATGGCGGCGCCGGAGACGGTGTGGCTTTCCTGGGATACGGCGATCGGACGTGATGTCGTGATCGAGCCCGACGTGGTGATCCGGCCAGGCGTGACGATCGGCAGCGGCGCCATCATCCGCAGCTTCAGCCACCTAGAGGACTGTCATGTCGGCGACGGCGCCGTGATCGGCCCCTTCGCCCGATTGCGCCCCGGAACCCGCCTCGGACCCGACACCAGAATCGGCAATTTCGTCGAGATCAAGGCCTCGACGCTGGAGTCAGGCGTGAAGGCGAATCACCTGGCCTACGTCGGCGATGCCGAGGTCGGTGCCGGGACGAATCTCGGCGCCGGAGTCGTAGTCTGCAACTACGACGGCGTGTCCAAGCACCCGACGCGGATAGGCAAGGGAGCGTTCATCGGGTCCAACGCTTCCCTGGTGGCGCCGCTTGCCATTGGTGACGGCACGATGGTCGGCGCCGGCAGCACGATTACCCGGGATGTCGGGGACGATGCCATGGCCCTCGAGCGGGCACCGCAGACGGTTCGCGAGCGCATGGCATCCAGGTGGCGCCGCAGCAAGTCAGACAGCGGGAGCTGACAGGCCATGTGCGGAATCATCGGCTATCTCGGAGGGGAGGAGGCGGTTCCGGTTCTCCTCGACGGGCTGCGCCGGCTCGAGTATCGCGGCTACGATTCGGCCGGCATCGCGGTTCTCAACCAGGCGGGAATCGTGCGTCGGCGCGAGGCCGGTAAGATCGCCAATCTGGAAGCCGCGCTGACTTCAAACGGCGTGGCGGGGACGGCCGGGGTGGGCCACACACGGTGGGCGACCCATGGAGCGCCCACGCGCCGGAATGCCCATCCCCACATGACCGGACGGGTTGCCGTCGTCCACAACGGCATCATCGAGAACTATCGCGCGCTGCGCGATGACATGCGCGCAAGGGGGCGCTGCTTCGAGTCGGACACGGATACCGAGGTGGTGGCCCACCTGTTTGACGCGTTGCTGCATACCGAGGGGACCCCGGCGGCGGCGATGGCCGCCCTGATGGACCGTCTAGAAGGCATGTTCGCCCTCGCCCTTCTCATCGAGGGCGACGATGTGGTGCTTGCCGGAGCGAGGAGGGGAGCGCCGCTTGCGGTGGGTTGGGGCGAAGCAGGACTCTTCCTTGCTTCCGATGCCATCGCCCTTGCCGGTCACACCCGCAAGGTCTCCTACCTGGAAGAGGACGACCTTGTGCTGGTTCGCCGTGACGGCATCGAGATTCTCGGCACGGGCGGTTGTCCCGTGGCACGCCCGGTCGTCGATACCGAACTCTCCGGCGCGGTGATCGGGAAGGGGAACTATCGCCATTTCATGGAGAAGGAAATCCATGAGCAGCCGGTGGCCGTTGGCGAAACCCTGGGCCGCTATCTCGATCCCGAGGCGGGTTCGATCATGATTCCCGGCGCGTCCCTTGGCCCCGGCGCGGTCGAACGAATGACCCTGATCGCCTGCGGCACGGCCTACTACGCGGCCCTCATCGGCAAGTACTGGCTCGAACGCCTGGCCAGGCTGCCCGCCGACGCCGACATTGCCTCGGAGTTCCGCTACCGCCAGGCGCCGATGGTCGAGGACAGTCTCGGCGTCTTCATCTCGCAGTCGGGAGAGACCGCCGACACCCTGGCTGCGATGCGCTATGCCCGAGGTCTCGGCAGGACCGTTCTCGCGGTCACCAACACCGAGACCAGCACGGCGGCAAGGGAGGCGGACCTTGTGCTTGCCACCCACGCCGGGCCGGAGATCGGTGTGGCTGCGACCAAGACCTTCACCTCCCAGATCGCCGTCCTCCTCTGCCTTGCCGTGGCGACGGCGCGGGACCGCGGGGCCATCGACCGTCGTGAGGTCGCCCGCCTTGCCGGTGTGCTGACCACGCTGCCCTCGACGCTGGCGCGCGTCATCGCCATGGAAGAGGAGTTCCGGCTCATCGCCTCTGATATCGCCGAGTCGCGCCATGTTCTCTACCTCGGCCGCGGCACGTCCGCGGTCATTGCCATGGAAGGAGCGCTGAAGCTCAAGGAGATCAGCTACATTCACGCGGAGGCCCATGCCGCGGGGGAGATGAAGCACGGGCCGATCGCGCTGATCGACGAGCATGTTCCGGTCATCGTCGTTGCCCCGGGCGACGATCTCTTCGACAAGACGATGTCCAACGTGGAGGAAGCGAGGGCGCGAGGAGGCAGGATCATCCTCATAACCGACGAGACCGGCGCGGCCGGTGCGGGATCCGTCGCCGACAGGACGGTCGTCCTGCCAACCGTCGACGCCCTCGTCACGCCGCTCGTTCACGCCATCCCGGTTCAGATGATCGCCTACCACGCGGCCGTGCGCAAAGGCACGGATGTCGATCAGCCGCGCAATCTCGCCAAGAGCGTCACGGTGGAGTAGGCGGCCGCTTCAGTCCGTCACCGGACCGATGGCTCGCGCGATGCGGGTCATTGCCGTCGTCACCATGGTGCGCGGACAGGCAAGGTTGAGGCGCAGGAATCCCCGCGCCATGGCGCCGAAGTCGCTTCCCGCCTGAACGAGCAGTCCCTGCCCGTTGATCAGACGGTCCATGAGTTCCTCCTCGTCGAGACCGGTCCCCGTCGTGTCGAGCCACTTCAGGTAGGTGGCCTCGGCCCTTACCGGGATCACCGCGCCGGGAAGTTCCCGGGCGCACCAGTCGTCGACGACCGCCATGTTGCCGGCGATGTGATCAAGCAGCGCGTCGAGCCAGGCCCCGCCATGGGCGTAGCCGGTGAGAGCGGCTGCCCGGGAGAGAGGGTTGACGCCCCACTCTCCGCTTCTGTGCACGGCGTCTTCGAACCGTTCGCGAAGTTCTTGTGACGGAATGACGAGATTGCTGAGGCCCAGGCCGGCGAGGTTCATCGTCTTGGAAAGGCCGTTGGCCGCCACCACCTCGATGTCGAGACCGTCGCAGACCGACAGGAACGGCACCAGGCGCCCGGGGGGCAGCACGAGATCGCCGTGAATCTCGTCGGCGAAGACCATGACCCGGTGTCGCGCGGCGATGTCCGCAAGGCGGTGAAGCTCGTCCGCCGTGAAGTTGCGCCCGGTCGGATTGTGGGGATTGCACAGGATGAAGAGCCGCACGGCGGGATCACCGCAGGCATCCTCGAATGCCTCGAAGTCGATGGCATAGGAGTCCCCGTGGCGCGTCATTTCGCAGGTGACGACGCGATGGCCGTTGAGAACGATGGCATCGAGAAAGGGCGGGAACGCAGGCGTCATCACCACGATGCCGGAGCCCGGCGGCAGGAAGGCGCGAATCAACTGAAAGAGCGAGGGAAGGACGCCGTGATGGGTCACCACCCACTCCGGCCTGATGGCGTGGCGATGACGCTCCAACTGCCAGGCGGCGACGGCTTCGAGGTAGTCGTCACCGGCCATGGTGTAGCCGAAAATGCCGTGTTCGACGCGCTCGGCCATCGCCTTCAGCACCTGACCCGGCGCAGGAATCTCCATGTCGGCGATCGACATCGCCAGCAGGGGCGGGCCGCCATCTGCCGTCGCTTGGGCCCACTTGGCAGCGCTCGTGCCGCGCCTGTCGATCACCAGGTCAAAGTCGAAATCGGTCATTCCCATTCACGACGCCGGGGTCTACATTCGCCCTCGCCGGCACGCCGTCCGTCTCATCTCTTGAACCTTGCGAGGATTTCCCATGGATCTCAGTGACGCAACCCTGTTTCGCCAACAGTGCTACATCGATGGCGCCTGGTGCGACGCCGATTCGGGCGAAACCATCGATGTCAGGAATCCGGCCACGTCCGGCGTGCTCGGGACCATTCCCAGGATGGGTACGTCCGAGACCCGCAGGGCCGTCGATGCCGCGGCTGCGGCATTGCCGGCCTGGAAGGCGAAGACGGCGAAGGAGCGGGCGTCGGTGCTGCGCCGCTGGTTCGAGCTGATGCTCGAGAACCAGGAAGACCTGGCGCAGCTCATGACCCTCGAACAGGGCAAGCCCCTGGCCGAGGCACGCGGCGAGATCGCCTATGCGGCAAGCTTCATCGAGTGGTTTGCCGAAGAGGGCAAGAGAGTCTACGGGGAGACCGTTCCCCAGCACCTCGCCGATCGTCGCATCCTGGTGTTGCGCGAACCCGTTGGTGTTGTGGGAGCGATCACGCCCTGGAACTTTCCTTCGGCCATGATCACGCGCAAGGCGGGACCGGCGCTCGCCGCGGGCTGCACCATCGTCTGCAAGCCGGCGACCGAAACTCCCTATTCGGCCTTCGCTCTCGCGGAACTTGGCGAACGCGCCGGACTGCCGAAGGGCGTTCTCAACATCCTCACCGGCAAGTCGGCGGAGATCGGCAGCGAACTCACGGGCAATCCCGTGGTCCGCAAGATCACCTTCACCGGCTCGACGGAGATCGGCAAAATGCTGATGGAACAGGCGGCATCCACGGTCAAGAAGGTCACCATGGAGCTGGGCGGCAACGCGCCCTTCCTGGTGTTCGACGACGCCGACCTCGATGCCGCGGTCGAGGGCGCCATCCAGTCGAAGTTCCGCAACATGGGACAGACCTGCGTGTGCGCCAACCGGATCTACGTGCAGTCAGCGGTCCACGATGCCTTTGCCGAGAGACTCGCGGCACGGGTTGCCGAGATGAAGGTGGGCAATGGCCTCGATGACGGCGTCGTGCAGGGGCCGTTGATCAACCAGGCCGCTGTCGACAAGGTTGAGGAGCACATTGCCGATGCCTCGGCAAAGGGCGCGCGCGTCCTCGTTGGCGGTCAGCGTCACGCGCTCGGTGGCACCTTCTTCGAGCCGACGGTCATGGCCGACGTCAATCCGCAGATGCTTGTCGCTCGCGACGAGACCTTCGGCCCCCTGGCGCCGCTCTTCCGGTTCGAGCGCGAAGACGAGGCGGTAGCCCTCGCCAACGACACCGAGTTCGGCCTCGCCAGCTATTTCTACGCCCGTGACATCGGCCGCATCTGGCGTGTCAGCGAAGGGCTGGAGTACGGCATCGTCGGCGTCAACACCGGTATCATCTCCACCGAGGTGGCGCCGTTCGGCGGGGTCAAGGAATCCGGTATCGGGCGCGAAGGCAGCCACATGGGGATCGACGAGTACGTCGAGTCCAAGTACGTCTGCGTTGCCGGCCTCGACAGCTGACACGGATTCCCCGGATGGGTTCCTTCGACTACGATCTCGTCGTCATAGGCGGCGGCTCCGGAGGGGTGCGCACGGCGCGGTTTTCCGCAGCCGCAGGCGCCCGCGTGGCGATTGCCGAGGAACGTGACTGGGGCGGAACCTGCGTCAACGTAGGGTGCATTCCCAAGAAACTCTTCGGTTATGCCTCCCATTACAGCGAGGAGTTCCGGGATGCCGCGCGCTACGGATGGTCATCCATGGCGCCCCGCTTCGACTGGCCGACGCTGCGTGACAACAAGTCGGCCGAGATCACCCGGTTGAACGGCATCTACGTGAACATGCTCAAGGACGCAGGCGCCGATGTTCTCGAGGGCCGCGCCCGCCTCACCGGTCCCCACGAGGTGGAGATCGACGGGCAGCGTCTCAGCACCGCGAACATTCTCGTCGCCACCGGGGGCTGGCCGTATGTGCCGGACATTCCTGGCAGGGAGCACGCCATCACGTCGAACGAGTGCTTCTTTCTCGATGACCTGCCGAAGAGCATCGTCATCGTCGGCGGCGGCTACATCGCCGCGGAATTCGCCGGGATCTTTCACGGCATGGGTGTCGAGGTGACGCAACTCTATCGGGGAGAACTCTTCCTGCGCGGCTTCGACGACGACATCCGGCGCCATCTCGCCGCGGAAATGCGGACGAAGGGGATCGACCTCAGGTTCTCCACCGACGTCGCGTCCATTGCCCGGGCGAACAGCGGATACTCCGTCCGCCTGGCCGACGGCGCCTCCCTGGAAGCCGGTCTCGTGATGTATGCCACCGGCCGCCGGCCACTGACCTCCGGTCTCGGGCTCGAGAAAGCCGGGGTGACCGTCAACGACGACGGCACCATTCCGGTCGACGAGCACTTCCGCACGAACGTGCCGTCAGTCTTCGCCATCGGTGACGTCCTCGGTCGCCTGGAACTGACCCCGGTGGCGACCACCGAGGGCATGGCGGTGGCCGCCACGCTCTTTGGCGACGGGCCGAGGAGCGTCGATTACACGAACGTCCCGTCGGCCGTCTTCAGCCAGCCGGAACTGGCCACGGTAGGCCTGACGGAATCGGAAGCGCGCCAGCGTCATGCCGATGGCATCGACATCTACATGGCGCGCTTCAGGCCGCTGCGGCACACGATTTCGCTCAACGACGAGATGATCCTGATGAAGCTCGTCGTGGCGTCGGCCACGGACCGCGTCGTCGGTGTCCACATGGTGGGACCGGATGCCGCCGAGATCCTGCAGGGATTTTCGGTCGCCCTGAAGGCGGGCGCCACGAAGGCCGATTTCGACGCCACGGTCGGCATCCATCCCACCAGCGCCGAGGAATTCGTCACCATGCGCCAGAAGGCTGCGTGACAGTGAGCAGAGGTGGTGCCGGGTGCGGGACTCGAACTCGCGACCTACCGCTTACAAGGCGGTTGCTCTACCGACTGAGCTAACCCGGCGCCGGCCGCTACGTAGCACGACAACACGCCCCTTGTGAAACACTCCCGCCCGGGTGATCCGGTCTCGGCGTTGTTCCCGAACACGGCCCGTGTTCGTAGAACCATGCTCAATGCACGGGGCGTGTCTGTCAGGAGTTGGTCACGGTTACCGGACCACCGCTCATCGAATGATTCGCACGTCGAGCAACAGATTGGTCCCAAGCAGCTGATCCCGGCTCATCAGCAGGCCGAGGAGCGCCTGCTCCCAACTCAATCCATTCTGCGACGAGCAAACTTGCGATTGCCAAATGGCATAAGTGGAGATTGATTTCGCCACATGGCCATACCCGACGTCTCTTCGCGTCTTGACCCTGGCGCCGTCGGCGAGATCAGCGACGCTGAAACCGACGCAATGCTGCACGCCTTTTTCAACCTGACAGCACGCTGGGCGCTCAACGACCGACAGGGGCGCATTCTGCTCGGAAGCCCGGCTGCGAGGACCTATGCGCGCTGGAAAGCCGGACAAGTCGACCCGTCGCGCATCTCGCGAGACACCCGGGAGCGTCTGTCGACGTTGATGGGCATCCACAAGAGATTGCGCCACCTCTTTGCCGACCCCGAGCGCGGTTATCACTGGTTGCGCAAGCCAAACCGGGCATTCGGCGGCGATACCGCTTTGGATCGGTTGTTGGCAGGGTCGATCCCGGATCTGGTTGCGGTGCGCAGTTACTTGGATGCGGAACGGGGAAGTTGGTGATCCCACCCCTGAGCCGTGTGCGCTGGACCCGTACCTTTCGCCTGATCCGATCTATCTATCCGCCGGTCGATCTGTTCGAGGACATCGCAGACCCGGCCGACTGGGAACTGATTGCCGCGGCCGAAGCAAAGTCCAATCCCCGTGCACGCGACGCCATCGGCGCCATTCATCTGGTGCCGCCCGAGCGTCGCATCTCGGGTGCCGGCGTCAGTTCGGTCATGGCGCCTTTCTGCCATGTTTCGCCGCATCGCACGAGTCGCTTCGCCGATGGAAGCTACGGCGCTACTACGCCGGCGACCGCTTCGAGGTCGCACTGGCGGAAACGATGTTCCATTTCGAGCGCTTCATGGCGGCAACAAACGAGGAACCTGCCATGGCGGACCATCGTGAGTTGAACGCCAGTATCGATGCGGAACTGCACGATCTGCGGAATGCCGTTGCCTACGCGTTCGCGCTCGATGCCGACGACCATGCTGAGGCCCAGGCATTGGCGCGGGAACTGCGCCGGAATCACGCCAGCAATGGCATCGTCTATCCCAGCGTGCGCTATCCCGGTGGCGAGGCCATTGCGGCATTCTGGCCCGATGTGGTTGGCATTCCGGTGCAGGGAAGACGCCTTTGCTACCGATGGGACGGCAACCGGGTGGACGCCTGGCTGATCTACGGCGAAGAGAACTGGCAACGCATGGCTTGAGGTCTGTCGACAGCGCCAAAGACGGCTCCTTCAGAGTGGAGTGTCACAAGGACTTCTGATCGGCTCTTCGCATGCGAGGCCGCACCGTGCTAACGAGACGATCCGGATGTTGTCGCATCCACTCGACCGCGCTCACGAAGTCGTCGCTTCCCGATATCAAGACGAAGCCAGGGGGTGAGTAGTTGCCCATGGCCTTCGTTGGAGTGGTGGGCAGGGCTTGCCGCTTTGCCGGAAATGGAGGCAGCCGCCGCCTGGCGACGGTGCGTGATGTCGGGCCCTCGCTGCTCTATAGTCTGGGCAGCGCGTTTGCGAGGGGAGGCCTGCCGTGTCGTCGATCGTGACCGTTCCGCAACAGCGCCTGTCGCCGGCCGAGCAGGACCTGCGCACGGACCTTGCCGCGGCATTCCGCCTAGCCGACCGGTTCGGCTGGTCGGAACTCGGGTGGAATCACATCACGGCGCGCTGTCCCGACAATCCCGACCATTTCCTGATCAATCCGCTAGGTGTCGGCTGGGACGAGATGACCGCCTCGCTCCTTGTCAAGGTCGACACCGAGGGCAACACCGTCGAAGTGCGCGATGGGGACGGTCTCGTGCCGAAGGCCGGGTTCGTGATCCACAGCGGCCTCTTCGAGGCGCGCCCGGACGTCAACGCCGTCGTGCACACGCACACCAACGACGGTGTTGCCGTGGCGGCGCTCGAAGGCGGTCTCCAGCCGATCTGCATGGAGGCGCTCTACTTCTATAGCAACCTGGGCTATCACGCCTTTGAGGGCACAAGCATGGATCCCGACGAGCGCACGCGGCTGGCCCGCAGCCTGGGTTCCGCCCAGGCGATGATCCTGCGCAACCACGGCCTGCTGACGGCGGGTGCAAGCGTCGGCGAGGCCTTCGTCCTGATGTACTGGCTGCAACGGGCCTGCGAGATCCAGATGAAGGTGCTCGCAAGCAACGCGCCCTGGGCCCCTGTTCCGCGCGCGGTCTGCGAGCACTACGCGGGCCAGCAGCACGAGCCGCGCGACATCACCGAGGACTTCCGGCCCGGCGTTCACGAATGGCCGGCGCTCAGGCGCCTGCTCGATCGTGACGATATCTCCTACAGGAACTGATGACAGCGAACTCGGAGGAAGGCGGCATGACGGAACTCGCAAAGGGATTTCCGCTGAAGCAGTGGGTCTGTGTGCCTTGCGGATACAACATGATCGGCGAGATGCCCGAAGTCTGTCCCTTCTGCGGCGCCCGCCACGACCGCTTCGTCTCCTGGGACGTCGGCGAGGAGCGCTATCGCGTGGACGCAAGGGAGGTCACGGATGGCGTCAGCCAGCTGCTCTCCCGTCCGCGCCTCGGTCTCGAGCACGCCTGCTACCGCATCGAGACGGACGAAGGGCCGGTATGGATCGACTGCCCAAGCGCGTTCAACCGCACGCTTGCGCCCGTGGGCCACATATTCTTCACCCACAAGGACTTCATGGGCGCCTCGAACCAGTACCGCGCGCAGTGGAACGCGGCCGTTCACATCCATGAGGCCGAGACGAAAAACTCGCTCGCCGCCGCCTTCCCCGTGGACGACGCCTTTCGCGGCGATTTCACGAGCCACGGCATCGAGGCCTTCCACATCGGCGGCCACACTCCCGGATTCACGGCCTACCTGTGGCGCGACGTGCTCTTCGCGTGCGACTACGCCTTCCCGCCGGACGACACCATGCGGCTCAATCCCTACAGCGACCCTGAGGAGATCGCCAACCGCGGCCGCCGCCTGCTTGCCATCGCCCGCGAACGGCGTCCCCGCCTGGTCGCCGGGTACAGTTTCGTCGTCCCCGGTGAAGCGTGGACCCGCTGGTTCGAGGCCGCGCTGGAGCGCGCGGCCTGACCACCCCGGCACGCCGCCCGGGGGTAAATCGGTAACGATTTGCCGACGGGCAGACATGCACGGATCCGTAACCTCCGGTCAGGCGGGTCGGCCACACGCTGCATGAGCGCGCAGATCAGTGTCGCATGAAGCGCATTGGCGCACTCTTGTGACATCGCAGCGCCGGCATCGGCCACGGTCGACTCTTGTCGGCATGCATGACGAGGCTACGTGACATGACTGCATTCGAGCGAGCGTCCTGATTGCGCCAGCCCGGAAGCCTCGCCAGCCATGCAATCCGAAGAAACAAGGAATAATCCTTGAAAATACGCAGTTGAATTGAGGATTTTCAAGAATTATGATCACTCATGATCATTGATCGACCCGCCGCCCGCGATCGCGTCCATGAAGCATTTTCCGTCCACCCCGCGGTCGCCCTGACCGGACCGCGCCAATGCGGCAAGACCACGCTCGCACGCATGATCGCGGCCGCTGACCCGGAGGGAAGCACGTTCTTCGATCTGGAGAGCGCGGTGGATCGCCGGCGGCTGCAGGCGCCGGAGCGGGCATTGGCCGGTCTCACCGGCCTCGTGGTCATCGACGAGATTCAGCGCGAGCCGGCGTTGTTCGAGACGCTTCGGGTCCTTGCCGACCGGCCCGACAATCCGGCACGGTTTCTCGTCCTCGGGAGTGCATCGTCGGCCCTGATCGCGAATGTTTCGGAATCCCTCGCCGGGCGCGTCGGGATTGTCAATCTGGGTGGATTTGATCTCTCGGAGGTCGATCCCGGCTCGTGGCGCACCCTCTGGCTCCGCGGCGGCTTCCCGCGTGCATATCTCGCACCGCACGACCGCGCATCCGCAGTGTGGCGACGAAGTTTCGTTCAGACATTCCTCGAGCGTGACATCCCCCAACTCGGCATCACCGTTCCCGCGGAGACTCTCCGCAGGTTCTGGACGATGCTGGCCCACTATCACGGTCAGGTCTGGAACGCTGCGGAGTTCGCCCGAGCGCTCGGGTCGAGCGAAGGTACGGCGCGGCGGTACCTCGACATCCTGACCGGCGCGTTCATGGTGCGAGCGCTCCCTCCCTGGTTCGCGAACATCCGCAAGCGCCAGGTACGCTCACCCAGGATCTACGTGCGCGATACGGGGCTGCTCCACAGCCTTCTCACCCTGGATACTGGCGATGAGGTTTCTGGCCACCCCAAGGTCGGAGCTTCCTTTGAAGGCTTCGCGGTAGAGCAGATCGCAGGCGCGTTCGAAACAGGCGGAGTGTACTTCTGGGCGACGCACGGTGGCGCCGAACTCAACCTGCTCGTCATGCGTGGCGGCAAGCGCTACGGCTTCGAGTGCAAGCTTGCCGATGCTCCCGGCACCACGCGCTCCATGCGCGTTGCCCTGAACGATCTGGAGCTGGAGCATCTGTGGGTGGTGTATCCCGGTCACGAGGCGTATCCGCTCGACGATCGGATCTCGGTCTTGCCGATCACGGGTATCCAGGATCTTTCGCGGCGTTAGGCCCATGACAAACAAACCTGTTCAAGAGTCATGGAGGTAACTGGTAGGATAAGGTCGTTGACGCACATTCGGTTGACCGGGCGTGCGTGACGATCACGCATTCTTGGAGAGGACAAGAGGATGAACGAACAGACTCATGATCTTGAGCGGATGTTGAGAAACTTCGCCGGCCGGAAGGGCGTGACACGGCGTGACTTCCTGGAGCGTGCGGTTGCGTCGGGTCTGACCGTCGCGGCTGCCACTGCGATGTGGAGTGAGTCGGCGCGCGCTGCACAGGTCCGAGGCGGGCACATCGTCACAGCGGTGGGCGACGGACAGTCGGCAGACTCGCTCACGTTTGGCCATCCCGGCAACGGGCACCAGACCTGCATCCAGGAGACCATTCGCAGCAAGCTGGTCGATGCGCGGACCGACGGCGGTCTCGATCCCATGCTGGCGACGGAGTGGCACGCTTCGGACGCGGGCGCGACCTGGACCTTCAAACTGCGCCAGGGCGTCGAGTTCCACAACGGCAAGACGGTCGATACGCAGGATGTGATCGACTCGATGAACGTTCACCGAGGACCCGATTCACAGTCTGGCGGTGCGTCGATGATGGCGATCGTGGCCGACATCCGGTCGGACGGCGACGACGTGATCTTCGAACTCGGCGAACCGGCAGCCGACTTCCCCTACTACCTGGCGCAGTACCTGTTCCAGGTGGGACCGTCAGTCGACGGCGAGGTCGACATGTCGGGCGTCGGCACCGGCGCCTACGTCCTGCAGGAGTATGAGCCGGGTGTGCGAGCCATCGGGGAGCGGTTTGCGAACTATTTCCTGGAGGACCAGGGCTTCTTCGATTCCTTCGAGCACCTCTCGGTGAAGGATCACGCCGCGCTCTCTTCGGCGCTGGCCAGCGATTCGGTCCAGGCGGTGTGGCCGGTCGAGCCGAAGACTGCGGATCTGCTGGGACAGAACCAGGGAGTGAACATCCTGAGCGTCGCCGGCGGCTCGACCATCACGATGCCGATGCGCGCGGACACGGCGCCCTTCGACAACGTCGATTTCCGGCTGGCCATGAAGTACCTGGTTGATCGCGAGCAGATGCGCGACGTGATCTTCAACGGCCACGCATCGCTGGCGAACGATCACCCGGTTGCTCCTTTCGACCAGTTCTTCAATCCTGCCATTCCGCAGCGCGAGTTCGATCCGGACAAGGCGAGACATCATCTCGAGAAGGCCGGTTACGGCGGAGAGACGATCCAGCTCCATGCCTCTGCCGCGGCGTTCAGCGGTGCGGTCGATTCCGGCGTCCTCTTTGCCGAGAATGCCAAGCAGGCCGGTTTCAACGTCGAGGTCGTGCGCCAGCCCGTCGACGGTTACTGGGCGGATGTCTGGGCCAAGGAACCCTTCGTCTACTGCTACTGGAACGCGCGGCCGACCCCGGACCTGATGCTCACGCTCGCCTACATCTGCGATGCGGCATGGGGCGACTCCTACTGGTGTGACCGCGAGTTCACCGATCTGGTGGCGGCGGCGCGGACCGAGCTCGATACCGAAAAGCGCAAGCTTATCTATGCCGACGTGCAGCTGATCCTGCACGAGCGCGGCTCGACCATCGTGCCTCTGTTCCAGAACCTGGTGCATGGCGTCCGCGACCGGATCGACACCGGCGGGGACGTTCTTGGCGCAGCGCCCTTTGACACCTTCCGCATGTTCCGGAAGTGGTCGTTCAAGGAAGGAATGGCCTGAGGCGCAAGCCTGGCAATTCCGGCCGTCAGACGGGGCGGCTGAGAAGAAACCTTCGGGACCGGGATTCCCCATGGGGAGTTCCGGTCCCGTCCTTCCGGCGTTGGGGTAACGCTGCAGTCTCTCCGATTTCTCACCCGATTTGGGTCGGTCAAGGATGCGACGGGCGCCACCAGGGCCGGTTTCAACGCCACGACCGGCATTCATCCCGCCGGCGCCAGGGAGGTCGTCACCGTTGATCGTGACCTTGTCCGCCCTTTCCGGCGTGACACTCGACACCGCATGGCAGGTCGGATTCGAGAACGCCGGTATCGCCTGGTCGCAGACGAGCCACGCGGAGAGGGCGCGACAGGCTGCGGTGCCGGCAGAGCTTTCCATCGGCTGGAGGACCCCGGTGGAGGGCAATCGGACATCGCGGCTCCGGTGTTCCTGGCCTACGAGCGATACCTCGATGTCGCCGATGCCGTGGTTGCCTCGCTGGCAACGCTCAGCATCGCCGTCATCCAGGCCTTCCGTCTCTCGCGGCGACGTCCGCCGCCGCGCCTTGCGGAGTTGCACGCGGCGCTCGACGCACGTGTCCCGCCATTCGATCAGGACGGCGTTGGCGAATTTGGTCCGCCCCGAGAGAACTGAAGCCATACTATTCGGAGGCCATCATCGGCCGTGGGGACATGGCGGCACTCATGTGAGCAGCCGAGCATGGCGAACCGGATCGCCGCCGCACGTGATGGCTCACGGATGAACCGAGCGGTGACTATGCGGCCGGGCACTTTCGTTGGATGGGCCGGAGACGATTGCGAGCGGGGCCTGATGTCTTGAGTCCTTTACGCCATCCGTAACAGAGTTTACAGTTGGCACGCATGATCCGAAGTTTCAGGGACCGGGAGACGAGACGCTTTTTCGAAGGTCAGCGTGTTGTGGCATTTCAGGGCTTCGCCATTCAGGCAGCGCGTCGTCTGGTGTTGCTGGACAGCGCGGAGACGCTTCGGGATCTGGCTGCGTTGCCGAGCAATCGGCTGGAGTTGCTGCGGGGTGATCGCGCCGTTCAGCACAGCATTCGGATCAACATGCAATGGCGCGTGTGCTTCCGCTGGACGGAAGACGGGCCGCACGATGTGGAAATCGTCGATTATCACTGAAGGCATCTGACATGAATGTGACCAATGGCATGATCCCGGTGCATCCAGGCGAAATCCTGCGAGACGAACTCGACGACCTGGGGCTGTCTGCCAATGCTCTGTCGAAGGCGCTGGGCGTGCCGGCAAACCGGGTGACGATGATCCTTAATGGCCAGCGAGGCGTGAGTGCTGACACGGCGCTGCGGCTCGCGCGGTACTTCGGGACGACGCCGCAGCTCTGGATGAACTTGCAGAAGACCTGGGAACTCCGCCAGGCGGAGATCGCAGCCGGTCGCGAGATCGAAGAGACGGTGGCTCTCCGGCAATCGGTCGCGTAAGGGGAGGTGGCCGTTCCCGATTGTCGGTCGCTTGTGATTCCTGCGCCCATGGCGCTGGCCGATGGTTCCCCAACTCCGATTTCGGAAGCCCCGTGATTGCTTGGCCGCTATTGCCGAGAACTGGCATGCAAGCGGACGCAGCGGCTTGGATCCGGAGAAACTGAGCAACAGGACGGAGCTTCGAATCTGTGAGTCTTTCCGAGTCTTCAGCTGACAGCGGGGGCCACCGGGAAGGGCGTCACTGATGCGGGCAGGGCCCGCATGATGGCCTGGGCGGCCATTCCACACAGGGCTTTCGTCAATGGGTGCGAATCTCGTGGAGGGCGATGGCGGCGGCGCTTGCCACGTTGAGACTGAGATCACGGCCCGGGGTGGCGATGCTCACCAGCTGATCGCAGGTCCTGGCAACGAGACGGCGCAGCCCGCTCCCCTCGGCACCGAGTACCAGGGCGGCGGGGAGTGGCACCGGCGCCTGGCCCAGGGCGAGGGGTGCCTCGGCGTCGAGGCCGGTAATCCAGAAACCGCGTTGCTTGAGGTCGTCGAGGGCGCGGGCGATGTTGGAGACACGCACCAGGGGCACCCATTCGAGGGCGCCGGAGGCGGCGCGGGCGAACGCCGCCGACGGCGGTGGCGCATGCCGATCCTGCATGACGACGGCCGCCGCGCCAAAGGCCGCGGCCGATCGCATGATGGCGCCGGCATTGCGGGGATCGCTGATGCGGTCGAGGACCAAGACGATGTCGGCCGATCCGGGAATGTCGTGGATGGCGAGGTCGGGCAGCGGATGGACGAGCAGCGCAGCCCCTTGGTGGCGGGCGTCGCCGTCGAGGAGGGCCGCAATCGACGATGTCGTCATCGCCTCGCAGGCCATCGTGTCACGGCGCCCGGCGACGAGCGGCGCCAACCGCTCGAGCATTTCGCGCGTGGCTGCGAGGCGCACCACGCGCCGCCGCGGGTTGGCGAGCGCCGCTGCCACCGGATGGTGTCCATGGATCCACAGCGGCCGCGCGAACTTTTGTTGTGCCAAGCGCTTGCGGACCATGGCGTTGTGCTATATATGAGCGCCCCACCAATTGGAAATCCGGCGTGGTCGTCAACGGTGCAGGAGGCACTGCCCTTGTTGCGCGGCTGCTGTCGGGTTGAACGTGTCGCGAAACCATTCATCAGCAGTACATGTTGCCCGGAGGGATGCCTGAGCGGTTAAAAGGGACGGGCTGTAAACCCGTTGGCTATGCCTACGGTGGTTCGAATCCACCTCCCTCCACCATCCATGGTCCAGGGGGGCGGTTGCGGGCCCCGACGAGGCGGGTGTAGCTCAGTGGCAGAGCCCCAGCCTTCCAAGCTGGTTACGCGGGTTCGATTCCCGCCACCCGCTCCCCGGACCAGGGACCATGATGTGATAACCAGGAACACCCCCCCCTCGTGAGGGAGGGTCATTGACCAGGAGAGGTCGAGAAGGATGGCCAAGGAGAAGTTTGAGCGAACGAAGCCGCATGCGAACATTGGTACGATTG
>JAPPGE010000029.1 GCA_028821455.1 bacterium
TGCTCAATCTCATCCGTGCCGCTGCATGAAAAATCCAAAAGCGATTGCCCTGAGGGAACACAATCCCGAGGGTTAACATCTGGCCACCAGCCGCTATGATGCCGCCGAATGACGCCAATATTTTGGATTTATCACCTCCGGAAACACTGCCAGTGGTATCGCTCCAGACATGTCCGGCTCTGGTCCTCAATGCGGACTACAAGCCGCTGAGCTACTTCCCGCTATCGGTCTGGCCGTGGCAGGAGGCGGTCAAGGCGGTGTTTCTCGATCGCGTGGAGACCGTGAGCGCCTATGATCACACGGTCCGCTCGCCATCGTTCGAGATGCGGCTTCCCAGCGTCATCGCCCTGCGCAGCTACATCCCGCTCAACAAGCGGCCGGCCTTCAC
This sequence comes from bacterium, assembly GCA_028821455.1. Taxonomy (GTDB): domain Bacteria; phylum Pseudomonadota; class Alphaproteobacteria; order SP197; family SP197; genus SP197. Next base: position 389 of record JAPPGE010000029.1, read on the forward strand.
CCGGTTCAACGTATTCCTGCGCGACCGGTTCTCATGCCAGTACTGCGGATTGCGCTTCGAGACCCGTGACCTCACCTTCGACCACGTGATCCCCCGCTCGCGAGGCGGCCGGGCTACCTGGAGCAATGTCGTGACGGCATGCCGGAGCTGCAACATGACGAAGGGCAACAGGATGCCGGGCGAGTCCCGGATGTTTCCTCTCACCAGACCGGTTGCTCCGACGACCTTCCAGCTGCGCCGCAACGGACAGTCCTTCCCGCCAAACTTTCTTCACGAACACTGGCGCGACTACCTCTACTGGGACAGCGAACTCGTCTCGGACTGACACTCCCACGTCCAGGCCTGGCCGAAGGACCGGCAATGTGATGGGGTGTGGTCCGGGCGAACCCGGACCACCATGTCACAGCCTGGTCGAAAGGCGGATGGCAAGGCGCGTGCCGCGACGGATGGCGCCAGTGAGAAGGCTGTGCGCGGGCGCCTCGCGGGCGCCGTGCTCCAGGGCGGTATCGTGATGAGACATCTCGTCCTGGCGGAACTCCTCGATGGTGGCCCTGAGGTCCTCCTCGTCGTCTCCCAGGCGCCGGGCCTGGCTGGCGTAATGTTCGCTGATGACGCTCTCGACGGCCTCGGTGCAGGCCATGGCGGCGCGCGGCCCCAGGAGAGCAGAGCCGACGCCGAGCGCAAAGCCCGCCACATGCCACAGCGGTGAAAGCGCGGTCGGCCGGACCCGTCGTGCGACGATCAGTTCGTCGAAACGGTCGAGGTGTTTCTGTTCCTGTTCCGCCATGCGGCGAATGACCTCGCCGGACCTGGTGCCGCCGAGCACGGCCAGTTGCCCGTCATAGATCCGCTTGGCGCCGAATTCTCCGGCATGGTCGACCCGGATCATGGCATTGACGGTGTCGCGCACCGTGCCGTCGCCGGGCAGGAGTCCGTCGCGGGTGTGGCGTCGTTGCGTCATCTTTGTCCCCGCAACGTCACCAGGCATCCGGTGATGGCAACCGCTGCCAGCATGAGGGAAACAATGGCGTTCCACCCGGCCATGGACACGCCTGCCATCGACCACGCGACCTCGTCGCACCGCACCACATCGATTGCGAGAAAGGAATCGACCGACATGTCCCCGAACTCCGGTGTGCTGCACCCCGGCGACGCCACCCATTGCCATTCAACCATGACGTGCCACGCAGCGATAGCGGTTCCGGCAAGGAAGGCAAGGGCAAGGGCCGCCAGCATGATCGGCGCGCGCCCCGGCGTCATGACGACAACCGAGACAGCCGCAACGGCAATGGATGCACCGTGGGCCCAGCGCTGGTCGATGCACAGGGGACAGGGCTCGAGTCCCGCCACATGCTGGAACCAGAAGGCGGTGGCGAGGCAGGCGGCGCTGGCGAGGCCGAGCAGGCCGGCAAGCAGCCTGGGATGTCGCCATGCCGCCGTGGATGAGAGGGTGTTCATCAGGTTTCGAGTATGACGCCGCTCCGCGGACTCCTACAAGAACCACTTGATGGCGACGAAACCGGCAACCAGCGCAACCAGCATTGCCAGGCCCGCCAGGGTGAGATGGCGTTCCACGAGTCCGCGTACCGGTACGGCAAACCACGACAGCAGTGCCGCCTCGATGGCGAACCGCAGGCCGCGCGAGACGGCGGAGGCGGCGACAAACACCCAGATGTCAAGGTGCATGGCGCCGGAAGCAAGGGTCACCACCTTATAGGGAATTGGCGTGAATCCGCCGGCAAGGACAATCCAGACTCCCCACACGTTGTAGAGGTCGGCATAGTCCGCGTAGGCCTCCGCGTAACCGTAGAATTGGAGGACGGGCCAGGCGACGGCATCGAGGAGAAACAGCCCGACGGCGTAGCCCGTGACACCGCCCACGACGGTTCCGATCGTGGCGACAAGGGCAAGGAACCATGCCCTGGAGGGCGTCGCGAACATCATCGGCAGGAGCAGAGCCTCCACGGGCACCGGAAAGAAGGAAGCCTCGGCGACGGCGAGCGCCAGCAGCCACCAGACCGCATGACGGCTGGCGGCAAGATCCATGGTCCTGGCGTAGAGGCGCTCAAACATGTCGAGGAATCCACGTTACCGTGTCCCGGCTCGCCGGCGTGGTGACCAGGCTTGGCCGAGGGAGTAGCATCATTCGAAGAAGAAGGAGACAGGCATGGACGAAGTCAGGTCCCTCGAGCGTGACGCATCCTCCGACGAGGCAATGGCCATTCTCGAGGAAGACGGGGCGGTCATCTTCCGCAATCTCGTCGATGACGATGTCATTGACCGGGTCAACGAGGAACTCGAACCCTACCTCGGCCGGGCCTACTTCGGTGAAGGCGAGTTCTGGGGCCGCAAGACACAACGCGTGAGCTCGCTGATCGCCAAGTCCAAGACCTATGGAGAGGAACTCGCCACGGCGCCGCAGATTCTCGCAGTCATGGATCGCCTGTTGCTGCCCCGTTGCGAACGCTATCAGCTTCACGTGACCCAGGCGGTGAGAATCGCTCCCGGCGAGGGACGCCAGATCGTGCATCGCGACGATGGTCTCATACCCTTCCGCCACCCCGGACCCCAGTGCCTGTGCAACACCATGTGGGCGCTGTCGGACTTCACGATCGACAACGGCGCCACCAACGTCATTCCAGGCAGCCACCTCTGGGATGACGACACCTATCCTGACGACGATTCCAGGGTCGCCTTCGCCGTGATGCCCAGAGGTTCGTGTCTCATCTACCTCGGTTCGGTGTTCCACGGCGGCGGACAGAATGTCACGACCAACGAGTTCCGCACCGGAGCCATCACCGGATACAGCCTCGGCTGGCTGCGCCAGGAAGAAAACCAGTATCTCGCCGTTCCACCCGCTGTCGCCCGCGGCCTGCGCGAGGATGTCCAGCACCTGATCGGCTACCATTTGCACGACATCTTCCTCGGCTGGGTCGAGGGGCAGGATCCCCATGTCGTGCTCGAGGACAGGTTCGCCGATGTCATGCCGGCCTCGCCGGAAGGCGGCGAGTACGTGGAGGATTCAAGCGTTTTCAAGACCGCGGTACTGGGGGAGCCGAGCCGGCATTGACGGTTCTTCTTGACCGGCCGCGCCAACCCCGACATTGATGGCGCTCCTTTAGGCCTCTGTGGCGGAACTGGTAGACGCGGCAGACTCAAAATCTGCTTTCCATCCGGAAGTGGGGGTTCGAGTCCCTCCAGAGGCACCACCTCTACGGCTCCATAAGGCCAGGCGGTCATGCCAAGCATGATACCGGGGCCGTGATCCCCACCCCTCAAGGGCGGGGTTCGATGCGCCCGAGATCGAATGTGCGGTAGCCGTCGCCGGCGACCCTGTCGCAGATCCGCCGGTAGGTGTCGAAACCCCCGACATAGGGCGTGAACACCCTGGGCTTGCCGGGAATGTTGGCGCCTACATACCAGGAATTCGCCAAGGGATAGAGGGTCTCGTCACCTACCGCAATGGTGTGTTCGACCCAGGCGTCCTCCTCGTCTTCAGTCGCCTCGATCCGGTCGAGATCATGATGCCGCATCCACGTCAGGCAGTCCGTGATCCACTCCACGTGCTGTTCGATGGCGCTCATCATGTTGGTGAGAACGGAGGGGCTCTGCGGACCGGTGATGGTGAACATGTTGGGAAACCCGGCGACCGTGAGACCGAGATAGGTGCGCGGCCCGGCCTCCCACTTGTCGCGCAGGCTGAGATCCTCCGAGCCGCGGATGTCGATCCCCAGCAGGGGCCCCGTCATGGCGTCGAATCCGGTGGCGAACACGAGGGCATCGACGTCGAAGGTCCTGCCTCCTTCGGTGACGAGGCCCGTCGGCGTGATGCGACCGATCGGATCGTCGCTGATGTCGACGAGGGTGACGTTCTTCCGGTTGTAGGTCTCGAAGTAGTCGATGTCGACGCACAGCCGCTTGGTGCCGAAGGGGTGATCGGTCGGCGACAGCAGTCTGGCCGTTTCCGGATCGTCGACCCTCCGGCGTATGTTGTCGTGGGCAAAGTCGACGAAGAGCCTGTTGACCTCCATGCTGGTGTTGACGTCATCGAAGGTCGAAAGAATGGTGAAGCCGCCGTGCTGCCAGCGCCGTTCCATTTCCGACTTGCGCAGGTTGTCGGAGACCTCGAGCCCCGGGCCGACGGCATCGTCACAGTTGTAGCCGCTGTGCGACCAGCGGGCGCCTTCCCGGAAGGCGGCGTAGTTCTTCTTGATTGCCCGCACCTCGTCAGCATCGAGCGGACGGTTCCAGGCGGGTACCGCAAAATTCGGCGTACGCTGGAAGACGGTGAGATGGCGCGCCTCGCCGGCGATCTGGGGAATCGACTGGATCGCCGATGAACCGGTTCCGATGATGCCGACATCCAGACCCGAGAAGTCGACCGGTTCGTGGGGCCACCGGCCGGTGTGATACCAGGGGCCGCGGAAGGAATCGAGACCGGGAAAGTCGGGGCGCCGCGGCACCGAAAGACATCCGAGCGCCATGATGCAGTAGTGGCCGCGAAAGTTCTCGCCCGCGTCGGTTTCGAGGACCCAGCCCCCGGAGTCCCCGTCCCACCAGGCCCGCGTCACCCGGGTGCCGAAGCGGATGTCGCGACGCAGATCAAACCGGTCCGCCACGTGATCGGCGTACTCGAGTATCTCCGGCTGGGCCGAGTAGCGTTCCGTCCATTCCCACTCCTGCTGCAGATCCTCGTCGAAGGAATAGGAGTACTCCATGCTCTCGACATCGCAACGGGCGCCGGGGTAGCGGTTCCAGTACCAGGTGCCGCCAACATCGTCGGCCGTCTCGATCACGATCGCCCGCAGCCCCAGGCGCCGCAGGTTGTAGAGCATGTACATGCCCGAGAAGCCGGCGCCCACGATGACGGCATCATAAGGGATGGAGGATTGGTCCGACACGCCGGAAGCCTCCCGGTTGGTCTTCGCCTGGCGGCGAAGATCATCACAGATGCCGGTGATGGAGCAAGTCCGTTCCACGGAAGTGGGGCCCGGAACACCACGAGGATGCCTGGAATCGTACGAACAGACACCACTCACCCGTCACTGCCTCGTCAAGCGGTTGCTTTCGGTCTGGCAAGTCCGGCCCGCCGTTCTATCCACCGGTCAGCTTCTTCACGACCGCCTTCTCCCAGCCGCCATGCGCGGTGACCGGCAGATCCTCGGCGGGGCACCATTGGGAAAGCGCGTCATCGACCGGCATGCCCTTGGCCCGGACCCGGTAGTGGAAGACGAGATGCCAGCCCCGCCGGCCGCGGAATGACTCGACGTGGTCGAACTCCGGCTTGACGGTCTCGAGGCCGGTCAGGTCGGCCAGCACCGCCCCGGCCGTGTCGTCGGGATGGGTGTGCACAAACAAAACACACGAACAAACCTCTATGAGATCCATAACTGCCGAGGTTCTCTCTCCCTAACACTCTGTGACTACACCGCTAATCCGCTGATGTCAACACCAATAGAAACGACATATGCTCTATGCTAGTGTGCATACTGGTGATCCCACAGTTGCAGTCGGGGACGTTTTCTGTAATATCATGAACAAAGTCTATCAATCGGCAGAATACCGACCATTGCTGCACATCAGTCCAATTCACATACAGACAGGACACATGTAACTCATGCTGTTCAATAGACCACATCAGGACCATAAGGCGGGTTTTCCTGCACCTCAATCTGACCACAACGTCGCCTTCCGTCCGCTCCCGGCCGACCGCCGCCATGACCACGCCTGACGAGGCGAAACGCAGGGCGCGCACCGTCATGGCGACGGACAGCGAGTGGGCCCGCATCCGCGAACGCGCCGCGGCCGACGACCTTCCCACCTCGCGCTACGTGGTGCAACAACTCCTCCGGCCCGCGGCGGTTCCGGCGCCGCCGTCGCTGCCCATCGACGTGCAGTGGCGCATGGTGCGACAGCTGCTGATGCTCTCCCGGGTGGAGAAGCACCGCTTCGAGCAGAGCGGCCAGCTGGAGGCGTGGGAGACCCTGGAGGAGGCCTGCGCCGCCTTCGTGGAAAGCGAGGCGCGCCTGGGATGAGACGCCGCCAGCAGTTCAGCGTCAGCGCCACGCCGTCCGACTGGGCGGCGATCAGCGAGAGGGCCAGGGAGGCGGGGATGACGATCTCCAGCTTCATCGTCGCCTGCGCCCTTCAGGACGAGGACGACATGCGCCTGGCGCTCTCGGAAGAAGAGCAGCGCGATCTCCTCAACCGGGTGAACCGCATCCTGCTCACCCTCGACGACCTCATGGCGCCCTTGCCGGGGACCGACGTCACGGCCCGCGAGGCGATGGCGTTTCTCGTGTCCGAGGCGCAGCAGCGCACCCGCCGCGGCGCGGCGCAGCCGGCCCCGCCCGACCTCTTCGACCGGTAGAGGAGAGCGACCATGACCGGACCACGCAAGGCCGAGAGGGTGACGATGCACTCGGTCTCCTGCACCCGCCTGGAGTGGGAACGCATCCGCGAGTGCGCCCGCCGCGAGGGTCTGTCGATCTCCCGCTACGTCGTCGAGAGAGCCCTCGCCCGCAACCCCTCGGCCGCCGTCCGCAACCCGCCGCGGCTTCATCTCACGCCCGACGAGCAGCGGGCGATGGTGGAGACCGTCGCCGCCCTGGCCGAACGAACCGGCGCCCTCGACGGGACGGACGAGGCGCCCGGTTTCGCCGTGGCGGCGAGGGTGCTCTTCGAGATGAAGATGGACGAGATGTCGCGCGCCGGGCGCCATGGCACGATGACCAGGCTGCTCGACAGCGTGCTGCAGGACAGCCGCGCCGCGCGGCTCTCGGAAGAGGTCTACCGGCGCACCCGCTAAAGCCGTCACAGGCGCCAGCGCATGCCGCGGTCGGGGCGGACCCTCAAGCCCGCCTCGACCGCCTCGATCATGGTCTCGGCCTCCCGCCTCTCGGCTGCGGTGACGCCCGGACCGTCGACGAGGGAGGCGACCTTGTCGATCAGGTCCCGGGCAAGATCCGCCTCGTGGCCGGTACGCCGCCGCCTTCCCGTCTCGGCTGCCAGGCGGGAGCTGAGTTCGAGGAACGCGGCCCGTTCGGCGCGGGTCCGTCTGGCCTCTTTCAGGAATGCCCTGGCACCGGCGCGGGCGGCTTCCGGGAGGGCCGGGTGTCGGAACAGCGCGCGCGCCGTCGCCGCGAGACGCTCATGGCCGTCGCGATCGTCGAGGCGATGGCGGTCTTGCGCCGCCGCGGCGGCAGCCTGGCGCCGGCAGGCAGCCTCCCAGGCGCGATAGCGTTCGTGGACGTCCAGGCGCTCCCGGGCGCCCGAGAGGGCCTCCTCGAGACGCTGCCGCTCGGGACCGGCGAGGTGCGGGTCTTGCGCCACCTGCTCGCCCTCGCCGATGGCCCGGGCAAGGCCATGGGGCTCGGAGCCGTCCAGCCGCGCCAGGCGGTCGCGCACGATGTCCGAGTTGAGGCGCGCCACCGTCGCCGCCTCGCGGGCCCGCTCGCGCCTGGCCTCGCGCTCGCTCTCGTCCACGGCGCCGGTGATGGCGACAGGGGTCGATTCGTTTTCCTCCGCCCGCTCCACCACGGGTTCGTTATTTTCGACTCCGGTGCCGACGTTAACCGCAGGCGCGTCCGGCGGCAATGCGATCGGTGCGTAAGCCACGGCGGCGGCCTCCTCGAGAGCGGTCTCGCGCCGCCAGCGCCGGACGTCGCGTTCGAGCGCCACGCGCAGGGAGTCGGGAAGGGCGGGATCGGCGACGAGATTCTGCGCCTCGCCGATGGCCGCCGCCGCATCCGCCGGTCCCTGGCGCCACGTCTCGAGCCAGGCTTCAGCCCGCGCCACCGCCGCCTCGCGGGCGTCGTGGCGGGCGACGATGTCTCCGAGAGCCTCGCGTCGCGGCTGCGGCAGCGCGGCGTCGTCGAGGAGCCGCCTCGCCGCCTCCAGGGCCTCGCCCGCCGACCGGTGGTCGAAGACCGCAACGCCGGCCTCGCGGGCCTCTTCTTCGAGGCCCTGCCAGTTTGCCTGCCAGGCCGCGGCGTGCTGGTCCGCCGTGCGGCGGGCGAAGAGGGCGTCGTCCTCCGCCATGAGGCGCTCCAAGAGTGCGAAGGCGTGGCCGATCGCGTCGCCGGCATGCCGGACGATCTCAAGCAGCGCCCGGCCGGCGGCGACGACGGTCTCGGCGTCGAGGCGCCAGGCGTCGTAGCCGGGATCGTCGACGCTGCTCCGGGTGTCGGAGCCCATGGCGGCGCGTCCTTCAAGGACGCCGGCGGCCCGCTCCCCGAGGCGATCGAGCGCCGGCAGGCCCGCGGCCTCGAGTTCGCCCGAGGCCATGGCGGCAAGCCGGGGATCGCTCGAATCCGCCATGGCGGCCAGAGTCGTCAGATGCGCGATGAAGGCCGGCGATTCCAGCCCGCCATGCCCGGCCTCGTTCAGGATGCGGTCCCGCTCGCGCCGCCACTGCCTGAGCGCCCGGGGCACCGACGGCATGCCTTCGACGCTCTCCTTTACCGGGATCGACACTGTTTCCGCGGCGGAGAGGTCCTCGCCGATCGCCTCCAGGGCCGTCAGCGCCTCGCCCGTGTTCTCCTCCAGGGTGGAGGCCAGCTGCTCCCGGTTGTCGGTCAGCACCACGGCCTCGTCCACCGCCCGGCTGATCT
>JAPPGE010000031.1 GCA_028821455.1 bacterium
CCTGCTCAATCTCATCCGTGCCGCTGCATGAAAAATCCAAAAGCGATTGCCCTGCACGTCTCCGAACGCTATGGCGATCAGTTCGAAATCCATGACACTATCGGCGGTGGTGCCAACGGCCGGGCTGAACGATCAGAGTCGGTCTGCCCGATGCCGGTGCGGGCGGTATGTCCGTCCCAGTTGAGGGAGTTGTTACACGTCTTCGGCAGGACACGCCCGGACTTCGGTGCCGGACCTTGCCGGGACTCGCCCTTGACCGATGAACACGACCGCCACCGTGATTTCGCATGCCCGTTCCCGGCATCGGCAGGTTGTTTGCCCAGCGTCTCATCAGACCAAGCCGCAACCGGGTCATACAAGGAATCTCGTGTGTCCTCTCCGGCGATGTCCGCGCCCACATGGCATTCGAAACCAGTGCGAGCATTCAGGGTAACATCGGACTGGAGGCCCGTCACCGCTGTTGGTGGTCCTGCCCTGCGGCGTTTGAGCTTGGATTTCGCTCCCCGGTGGTGTATTCGATACACATGACACGCACCAACATTGACATCGACGAAGAGGCATGCGCGGAGGTCATGCGTCGCTATCGACTCTCAACGAAGCGGGAAGCGGTCAATCTCGCGTTGCGCATGGTGGCGACGGAGCCTCTCGGGCTTGACGAGGCCCGAGGACTTCGAGGGTCGGGCTGGGATGGCGATCTCGACGACATGCGTTCCGGACGTGCGTGGTGATTCTGGTCGACACCTCGGCGTGGGTCGAATTCCTTCGCGATACGGGATCCGCCGTCTGCGAGCGTGTCGATGAACTGATGGAGAGCGACATTGCTGTCTGCGATCCGATTCGAATGGAGGTGCTGGCCGGCGCCCGGGACGAACGCCACCTGAGCAGCCTGCGCGGACTGCTCGCACGGACAATCCATCTTCCAACCAATCCCGCCGACTACGATGAGGCGGCCGCGCTGTATCGTGCCTGCCGTCGCGAGGGAGAGACCGTTCGCAGACTGATCGACTGCCTTGTCGGCTCGGTTGCCATTCGCGCGGGTGTAGCGGTGCTCCACAGCGATCGCGATTTCGACGTGCTGGCGCGGCACACCGGGCTGCGCATCGCCTCTGTCGCCTGATCCGTCCCCCGCCACGCCCGAAGTGTTGGCGCGTGCCAGGGCCTTACCGGTGTATCCGGCGTGTACGATCCTTGTCGCGGAAGTCAGGAGCCGGTCAGGCGGCAGTAGCAGGAGGCCCTGATGTCGACATCGGCGCGTGCCATGGCGCGATCGAGACGCCTCCTGACGTGGCGGATCTCGATGGTTTCTCCGCGGCGTGACAGGCACTCGTGGAGGCCATGCAGGCTCCACACGTTGTCGGGATGCTGGCACGCGCGGCGCAGGTTGTCATCGAGACCGAGATCGGCGCGATAGATCGCCTCGGCCTCGTCCATCTGGCCCTGTTCGAGCAGCAACGCGCCCAGGGCATGACGGGTGGGCTGCATCCATGCCCACGGTTCATCGTATTCGAGGGTGTCGTCGAGAACGACGGATCGCCTCAGGTGGGCAAAGGCCGCATCGACGTTGCCCTTGCGGTACTCGAGTTCACCGCAGAGCATCTCGCCAGCTACCTGGAGAATGCTCAGGCACGTGTTGTGAAACAGCTTGCGGGTCTCCGGCACGCGGTCCCGCGCCTCGAGAAACCGCTGCCGCTCGATCTCCGCCTCATCGACCCGGCCCGTGGCCGAACAGGCCACGCCGCGAGCATAGTGCATGGTCGCGGTGGTGACGCAGTAGAGATCCTGATCGTCAGGCAGGGGATCGCCCAGAATGTCCTGCCAGCGCCCGAAACGGATGAGCACGTGCTGCCTCACCGGAACGTATCCCTCCAGCCAGTCGGCAAGGGGCGGGTCGCCCGAGGCGAGAAGCTCTCTGGGCAGGGTCGAGACCATCTCTTCGGCCGCCTCGATCGCCGGACGGAACTGGCCCAGGAACATCGCTCCATAGGCCTTGAAATGATAGTCGTGGGCGCGGTAGCCGGAATAGAAGTTGAAGACGCCGCGGCGCTCGACAAAGGCGCGATTGGACATGATCGCCCGATGGTTGCGCTCGACCACGTTCTGGTAGTCGCCGCACAGCACGTCGATATGGGTCGGCATGTGGTTGAGGTGGCCTGCATCCGGCATGAGGCCATAGAGGGCGTCCGCGGTCTTGAGGGCCCTTTCCGGATGCGGCGACATCTCCATGACGTGGATGTGCATGTGGAGGATCCCTGGATGACTCCAGGCGCCGTCAATCGCCGACAACGCCGTCTCGAGCACGTCTATCGCTTCCAGGGTGTCGGATCCTGCCACCGGTTCACCGGTCTCAAGATCCCAGAGCTGCCAGGGAGTGCGGTTCATCAGGGCATCGGCGAAGAGGGCACAGACATCCGGATGGTCCGGGTGCCGGCCATGGACACCTCGCATGGCCGCGGCATAGGCGTCGTCCCAGGACGGCCAGTCATCTTCCGGATCATCGGGAAACCGCGCCACGAGCGCTTCTGCAAGTCCTTGCTCGACATCGCCGGCACCGGCCGCACACTCCAGGGCCTTGCGGCTCTCCTCGCGGGCCACGGCCATGCACTCCTCGCGTTCGGCGTCGCCGAAATCCACCCACAACTTGTTGTAGTTCGGGCCACTGGCAAAGGCGACACCCCAGTGCGCCATGGCGCAATCGGGGTCGTGTTCAAGCGCCTGGCGAAAGCAATGGGCCGCCTCTTCGTGGTTGAAGCCGTAGCACCAGGCAAGGCCGCGGTCGAACCAGGTCTGGGCCTGCCGCGACGTCGTGGTGACCGGCATGTGGAACACGCCGAGGTCGAAATAGTCATCCACGGCCTTCACGCCCCCTGGTGCATCCGCGAATCAAGGTAGGCTCGGGCCAGTTCGACAAGACGTTCCCTGCCAAAACTCGGTTCATGACCCGCGTGAACCACCGTCACGGGCAGTGTCATCAGTCGCTCCATGGTCTGGCAGTAGGTGGACACATCGGATTCAGGCAACTGATCGAGGAGCGGTCCGTCATAGATCGCATCGCCCGAAAAAAGCGTTCCCGTCTGCTCTTCCCACAAGCCGACACTGCCCGGGGAGTGGCCTGGAAGGTGCAACACCTCGAAATGCCGGTTGCCAATGGAGACCACGTCTCCCTCATCGACGATGCGGGTTGCCCGGGCCGGTTCGACCCGATAGGCCCTGGCATCGTAGCCGGCATGGGGAAGCGCATCGATGAGGCACTCCGGCAGCGCGTAGCCGGCATTCTCCAGACACTCCACGACCTCCGGCTCCATGTCTTCCCTGAAGAGGGAGAAGCGGTTGTCGGCATCTTCCATGATGGCGGCCTCCTGGCGCGACACCACGCGTTGGGAGAACTCGTGGAGGCCACCGACGTGGTCGAAGTGCGTGTGCGTGGCAAAGGCGATGACCGCGTGGCCGAAGAGATCCGCAATCGCCGGCTTGAGTTCGGCAATACCCATGCCCGTATCGACAAGGAGATCCGCTTCGGATCCCCGGACGTGCCAGATGTTGCAACGCCCCAGGGGATCGACATGGGGCTCGAAGACCAGCGTGATGTCGTCATCTATCCGTCGGCGCTCGAACCAGGTGTCGGCAATTCGGAAGGTCATGGCTGATTCCCGAGCGGTTCCGGTTCGTCATGATGCCATGCAGCGCCCTGTCGGCAAGCGATGATCCGGACGCGTATCGGTGTCGGCCGGCCACCGGCCGCATTGTTGTTGACTTGCGGACAGTTGGAGATGACGGCGAGAACGTCCCGCTCCGCCCTGAGATCGACCCGGTCGCCCGGTGCGGACGGACTGTCGACGAACGTGCGTTCCGCCAGCAGGAATTCCTCGCGGACAGGAACGTGGCAGAAGAAGTTGACGTTGGAAACGATGTCCCGCCAGCCCAGGCCATGCGGCGCCAGCGCCTTGAGAAAATTCTCGCGGCATCCGGGCATGCCGGTGACGCCGTAGAGCATCGCGTTGGAGGGTTCGCTGCAGCAGCCGGCGATGGTGTCATGAAAACCGCAGGTGTCTGCAATGATGGTGAAGAGCGGCCGCGCACGATCGGAATAGAGCACGTGACCCCGGGTCAGCCGCAGCGTTCCGCTCTTCTTCACGGTGTTGGGTGCGTGATAGCGCTCCGCGGTATCGGCGGCGTTGTAGCACAGGAAATCGACACCCTGGCGTCCCTCGAGATCGATGATGCGCAGCACCTCGCCGCGACGGACAATGCCGGACCACGGCGCTCCAGGCGCCACCAGATCATCTCGCAAGAGGCTTTCCGTGCCGACGGCGTCCCTGTCTTCAGACAACGGTCATGCCCCCGTCGACGGGCAGAATGGCGCCGGTGATGTAGGAGCCGTCATCCGAAACGAGAAACGCCACGGCGCCGGCAATCTCCTCTGGATGTCCCACGCGGTTGAGGGGCACAAAGCGCTCCAGCCAGGTGCGGCGCTCCTCCGGATCGTCGAGCCAACCTTCCAGCATCGGCGTGTCCACCGGCCCGGGCAGGATGGCATTCACCCGGATGGCGGGCGCGAGTTCGGCGGCAAACTGCATGGTGAGACCCAATTGCCCCGACTTGGCAGCGCTGTAGGCACTGCAGACCGAAACCTTGTCTCCCATGACAGCGTTGACCGACGCGACATTGACGATGGTGCCACCGCTCTTCGCCATTGCTCGTGCGGCGGCGCGCGACGTTCTCATGACGGCGCCAAGATTGATGGCAAGCGCATCTTCCCAGTCGCCATCGTCGAGACTGTCGACGGGCGTCGCCGGAAAGGTTCCGGCGGCGTTGACGAGAATGTCGAGTCGGCCTCCCCATGCGGCCGCCGCGGCGACCGCGTCGTCACCGCCCGTTCTCGTGGAAAGATCGACAGGGCAGCCTTCCGCGCTTCCGCCCCCTGCCCTGATACGGTCAACGACAGCCGTGAGCCGCTCCTGACGGCGCCCGACAATGAAGACCCGGGCGCCCTCTCCGGCCAGACGCAGTGCCGTCGCTTCGCCAATCCCCGACCCGCCCCCCGTCACAAGGGCGACCTTGTCATCGATGCCGCGCGCCATGGGTGCATTCTCCAGATTCCGGAAGGACCATGGTGCGCCCTCAAAGCGGTGCCTGCAACGCTCGATGGTTGCCGTGCCGCCACGGCCTCGCCTATCGTCGGTGCCCGTGGCGGCATGGAGCATGAAGGACCATGGGACGGTTCAAGGGAACATCGGCGCTGGTGACCGGTGCCGCCTCCGGGATCGGTTTGCTGACCGTTCACCGCCTCCTCGAGGAAGGCGCCCGGATCGCGATGAGCGACATCGACGAGGCGGGGCTGGCCGCGGCCGCCAGCCCCCTGGGGTCATCCGTCGTCGCCATCCACCATGACGTGACATCTGAGGACTCGTGGACGGCGGCGATCGCCGAAGCCGGGAATGCCAACGGGCCGATTGCGGTTCTCGTCAACAGCGCCGGAACGGGCCGCTCCACCAATGTCGAGGAGACGACACTCGAGGACTGGCGCCGGGTCATGGCCGTCAACGCCGACGGGACGTTCCTGGGATGCAAGCATGCGGTCATCGCCATGAAACAGTCCGGAGGCGGATCGATCGTCAATCTCTCTTCCGTTTCCGGCCTCGTCGGCGGCCACAACCTTGCTGCCTACAACGCGAGCAAGGGTGCCGTGCGCCTGCTCACCAAGTCCGTTGCCCTCCACTGCGCCCGCAGGCGCTACGATATCCGCTGCAACTCGGTGCATCCGGCGTTCATCGAGACGCCGATGGTGGAGGCGCTCATCCAGCGCAGCCGCGACCCGGAAACCACCCGCAGGAAACTCGAAGCGCAGATCCCTCTCGGCCGCCTGGGCCAGGCGCACGAAGTGGCCGACATGATTCTCTATCTCGCCAGCACCGAGAGCCGGTTCGTGACCGGTGCCGAATTCGTCATCGACGGCGGCCTGACCGCCGCCTGAGGTTCACGTCCGCCAGGCGTTCCCTCGTTCCCGCTCGAGTTGCACGAGGAGGGACGACCACTCCATGCCCGAGCGCGCATGGCCCGAATTCGAGAGTATGCGGCGTCCCTGCTCGATGGTCTTCTCCCGGACACTCTCGTCCGGATAGCGAAGCGGCGTGCCACCCGCCAGCCCATCAACCTGGTATCTGCAGGCGGCTTCCATGCGGTGCATCCACACAAACGCCGCCGCAACACTGTCTCCGCAGGTAAGCAGCCCGTGGTTGCGCAGGACGAGAATCATGTTGTCGTCGAGATCGCGGACAAGACGCTGCTGTTCATCGGCGTCGAGAACGACGCCCTCGAAGTCGTGATAGCCGATCCAGCCCATCAGGATGAGGGCTTTCTGGCTGAGCGGCAGCAGCCCGGCCTCCTGCATGGCTACGGCATTGCCGGCCCGCGTGTGGGTGTGGAGAACGCAGTGAACGTCGGGTCTGGCATCGTGGACGGCACGGTGAATGAGAAATCCGGCGGGATTGATGTCGCCTTCGCCGCTGCTGTCGACTTTCACCAGTGAACTCGCCGTGATCTGATCGAACAGCACGCCGTAGGGGTTGAAGAGCACGTCATCGGTTCCCGGAATGCGCGCGGAGATATGGGTGCTTGACAGATCCGACCAGCCGTAGAGATCGACCAGCTGGTAGCACGCTGCAAGATCGCAGCGAACCTGCCACTCCTCCTCGGACATGGGACCGGGAACCTCTCGTGGCTGTGTCATGGCATTTCAATCCGAGCAGACTATGCGCCAAGTCTACCAGTGGCCCGGCATTCTTGTCAGGAGCGTTGCGGAAGGTGACCACGTGACATGCTGGAACAATTCCCGCTTGTCGCCAAAATGCGGTTGTGACACATTCCGTGGTGTCGATTCGCCAGGGGGTGCCACCATGACTGGGGTTTCCTCGACGCCGCGTTACCGTATCGCCCATATCGACAACGCCGGGGACCACCTGGTCATTCACTGGCAGGACAGGCACCGAAGCAGGTTTGATGCGCTCTGGTTGAGATACGCCTGCGAGTGCGCCTCGTGCGGCACGTACCACAGCGCCATACGCACTCTGCGGCTCGTCGATATCCCCGAGGATATCCGCATCGCCAGCACCCGGGTGCGTGGTCATGGAACTCTGGAAGTCTTCTGGTCAGGCGACGGTCATGCCAGCAGCTTTGCCGGCGAATGGCTGCGCAACCGCTGCAACAGCATGGCCGAACGTGATCGGCGGCGATTCCGTCCGGTGCTGTGGGACAACAGTCTCGAGGGCCACGCTCCGGAGGCGAACTACGCCGCGTGCATGAAGGATGGCGCCGCGCACCTTGCAATGCTGGAGGCGCTCAGGGACTACGGCTTCGTCCTGGTGCGAGGTGTGCCACGTGACCCGGACCAAACCGAGGTCATCGCCTCTCTGGCGGGACCCTTGCGGACCACGAACTATGGCAGGATCTACGAGTTCACCTACAAGCGGGACGCTCTCGTTTTGGGTGACCTCAACGTCAGGCTCGATCCCCACACGGATGAGCCCTACCGCCAGAATCCACCGTCCGTGACCTGTTTTCACTTTGTCCAGGCATCGGCACAGGGCGGGGCCTCGACCCTGACTGACGGCTTCCGTGTCGGCATGCGCCTCAAGGAGGTAGACGACGAAGCCTTCCGCCTGCTGTCGACCCGGCCCATCACCTTCTATCGGCGCCTGGTCAATCCGGACCGCGACTTTCGCATGCGAGCGCCCGCCTTCAGTCTCGACGAAGATGGAGAGATTGCCGGAATCCGCCTTCTCGACCGGGCGATCGGTCCTGGCGACCTCCCCGAGGGCGAGGTCCGCTCCTTCTACCGCGCCATGCGCCTGCTGCAGGAGATGCTCTTCGATCCGGCATACCGGATCACGCTGCCCTGTGCCTCCGGCGAAGCGCTGTTCTTCAACAATCAGCGGGTGCTCCACGGGAGGACGGAGTTTGCTGCCGACAGCGACCGCTACATGAGGTCCTGCAACATCGAGACCGACGAATTCAATTCGACCCTGCGCCTGCTGGCCAGTTCCCTGGGAAGCGATGCGTCCAACATGAACCTCCCCCACGGCGCCCTTTCCTGACCTTTCGGGCCGGGAATCGAGGACGAATCACAGGCAGTTTCGGAATGAAGTACGGTCTCAACACGTTGCGCGGCGACATCTTCGGTGGCGTGACGTCAATGGTGGTGGCGCTTCCGGTCTCCCTCGGATTTGGCATCGCTTCGGGCATGGGTGCGGCAGCCGGACTCTACGGAGCGATCGCGGTCGGATTCTTCGCCTCGGTGTTCGGCGGTACGCGTTCGCAGATCTCCGGCCCCACCGCGCCGATGACCGTCGCCATGGCGGTGGTCCTGACCAGTTACGCAGACAGCCTGGGCGAAGCCCTGACGGTCGTCGTCATGGCGGGCCTCCTGCAGGTGCTTCTCGGCATCTCCAGGATTGGCCGCTTCGTGGCCTACACTCCGCATGTCGTCGTCTCCGGGTTCATGTCCGGCATCGGCTTCATCATCATGCTGATGCAGTCGCTGCCGCTTCTCGGCGCATCCGGCGAGACGAGCGGTCCGATGGACGCGGCGCGAATGCTCCCGGCGGCGGCAGGAAACGTCCACGTCAGCGCTCTCGCTGTTGGCGCGGTCACGCTGGCTGTGGGGTTTCTCTGGCCGCGGCGGATGTCCCGCTTCGCGCCGGGACCGCTGGTGGCGCTCGCTGCCGGAACACTCCTGAGCATCCTGTGGTTCGATGATGCGCCCGTGATCGGCGCGATTCCGATCGGCCTTCCGACCCTGCAGTTCGCCCTGCCGTCGGCCGAGTTCCTCCTGCATGCCTTGAAACCGGCGATCATCCTTGCCCTGCTGGGTTCGGTCGACAGCCTGTTGACCTCCCTGGTGGCGGATTCGATGACCGGCAACCGCCACAACCCGGACCGGGAACTGATCGGCCAGGGAATCGGCAACGTGGCGGCGGGTCTGATCGGCGCCTTGCCCGGAGCCGGGGCAACCATGGGCACCGTCATCAACATCCGGTCGGGCGGTTCAACGCCGGTGTCAGGAGCACTGCGCGCCCTGCTTCTGCTGGCCCTCGTGCTCGGCCTGGGGCGGTTCGTCGAGCCAATCCCCCTCGCCGCACTGGCCGGGGTCCTGATCAAGGTCGGCTGGGACATCGTCGACTGGCCGATGCTCTCCCGGCTTCACCGTCTTAGGCGTGAGCACCTGCTCGTGATGCTGATCACGCTTGGCCTGACGGTGTTCGTCGACCTGATCACCGCGGTCGCCATAGGGTTGATCGCCGGCGGGATGGTGCATGCGCGACGGCTGGAAAGACTGGAACTGGACAGCGTGATTTCCGTGCCGCTGCTCGACGAATCGTTCTTTGCCGGGGAAGAGATGCCGACAGGCACCGACCCGTACAGCGCCCGGGTCGGGATGGTGGCGCTGGGAGGCACGTTGAGCGTCGCGTCGTCGCACAAGCTGGTGAGCGTGGTCGGCCTCGACATCAGGGAGCACGAAGTCGTCATCTTCGATTTCTCGGAGACAGCCTATGTCGATGACAGCGCCGCCATGGTGATCAGACAACTTCTCGAGGTCGCCGAGACGAGCAGGACCGGTTGCATCGTCATGGGCCTTGGAAACGAGGCTGCCGCCACCCTCAACAGCCTCGACGTGCTGGGCGGAATGCCCGCCGGAAGGATCGTCGGGACGCTGGACGAGGCGCGCCGGATCGCGCGTCAGGATCTTGAGGAGAAGGCCGGCGCCCCGTCCTGATGACGGTTTCGAAAAACCTCCACGTGCCTCCACCACCGGTCCGAAGGCGGCACCGGACAATGGTCCCGAACGGGCTGCCGTCACCCTGGGGCCTGGTGAAAGCTGCCTTACCGCCGCCAGCGCACGTCGAGCGTGGCGAGAAGATCGAGAACGCACGCTGGCGGCACGGCTTCTCCGCCTTCTAGGCGCTTGCGGATTTCCTCGATGAGTTGCTGGTGGACGAATTGCCGCAGCTGTAGCGGCAGGCCCTGGGTAGCCTCCGAGATGGCATCCTCGAGATCATCAGTCCACAGCGCCGACCAGGTCTCCCGCGCCTCGCCGAATCCATAGAGGGGCGGGTCCTGCCAGCCCCGTTGCGCGCGGATGGCCTGGCGCCGGTCGGACGTTGCCGCAGCATTGATGACGCCGTCATCACCCAGCACGACCCCGTAGTGACATTCGGCACTGGTTCGATGCACGACGCCGTTCATCACATCAACGGCGACGTTGGCCTCCGGCCTCTCGAGGGGATCACCGAATCCGCCCCCGCCCTGGGTTCCGATCCTCAGGACATCACCGGGCCCCAGTTCGAGGACATCGATCTTGCCGAGATCCCGTTCCAGGGGTGTTCCCGGATTGAGCCTGGTGTAGCCGGTGGCGCCCATGTGTCCGCCCAGTCTGCCGGGCGGGCCGAAGACGTAGCGCTCCATGCACCGCGATGTGATCGAGGTGTAGTGCGAGGAGGTCTCGATCTCGATCTCGATGCCGGTGCCTCCCCTGTAGCGGCCCGGACCTCCCGAATCTTCCCTCAATCCGTAATGGCGGATGAGGATTTCCGGCATCTCGTTCTCGAAGATCTCCGTCGGAATGTTCTTGAGGAAATTCAGAATCACCATGGTGCCATCGACACCATCCGCCACCGGTCGGCCTCCAGACCCACCGACGATGGGCTGGATCACCGACACCTTGGTGCCGCCGGTCTCCAGGTCGGGGACCGAAACCAGAAGTATGGACCCCTGGCCCGAATCCGTCGCCGGCAGCTCCATCGGCACCGCCTGGGCCAGGGCCCCCACGGTGACGTCGCACACCTTGTGGCTGGTGGAATAGCGTGCTCCACAGGCGGCGCCGGGCTCGGGATTGAGAATGGTGCCCTTCGGGATCGTCACCCTCAGAGGCCGCACCAGGCCGGCGTTGTAGGCGATGGCCGGCGCCTGGGTGCACATCCAGTTCACCAGGCCCGTGATCAGCATCCAGTGCCCGTCCTGGTTGTAGGTCGGGATGTTGAGGGCTGCCCTCACCTGGGGTGCTGTTCCCGTGAAATCAAGCAGCATGTCGTCGCCGGCGACCGTCAGCGTGACATGGATGCGTACCAGGCCGAGGCCCACCATGTCGGCCTCGATGTAATCGGTGTAGCGATAACTGCCGTCGGGAACATGGGCGATCACCCGTCGCGCCTGGGCTTCGGCATAGTTGAGGGCCTCGTCGATCGTGATGTCGATCACCTCGCGGCCGTAGTGGCCGGCGAGCTGCCGCACCCTCCTCTCGGCTGTTGCCAGTCCGGCAAGACAGGCCTTCATGTCGCCCCAGTTGCCCTCCGGCGTCCGGCAGTTGGCAAGAATCATGTCAAGGAGCGGCTGGTTGATGACACCGCCGCGATAGAGTTTCTGCGGCGGGATCCGCAGGCCTTCCTGGATGATCTCGTGGCTCGACGGCGCGATCGATCCCGGTACCCGGCCACCGATGTCCGAGACATGGATGAATGTCCACGCCCAGCACAGCAAGGCGCCATCGACATGGATCGGCGCCCACAGGTAGACATCGGAAAGATGGGTCGCCATGCCCCGGGTGGCATCCGGATCATTGGAGATGAAGATGTCGCCCTCCCCGACATCGTCACCGATCCGCTCCAGGGCCCCGGCCATGGGCATGCCGATCATCATCAGCACGCCATAGCGGCGCGGCGCGGCGAAGACCTCGCCGGAACGCGATACGAGAACCGAACCGTAGTCCTGTGTTTCCTTGACGAAGACAGTGTGCGCCGTGCGCGAAATCACGCCTGCCATCTCGTCGACGATGGCCTGAAAGCGGTTGAGAAGGATTTCGAGGCGAACGGGATCGTCCATCAGGCGCGTTCCCCGATGAGGTTCCCGAAATCGTCAATCGCCGCCACGAATCCCGGTGGCACCCACGTGGTGGTGTCGTACTGCTCGATCACAAGAGGACCGGGATAGGTTTCCCCCTGCCGCAGATCCTCGCGCCGCCACACGTGAGCCTCGACCACGTCGCCCGCTTCGTGAACTCGCCGCACGCCGCGGGCCCGCCCGCCGTCTCCGGCGGGGCGGGAAAAGACCGGAGGAGAAGGCGTGACACCGACAATCTGCAGGCGTGCCTCCAGCATCCTCACAGGCGCGTGCGGGTCGTGATAGCCGTAGACCTTCTGGTAGCGCTCGAGAAACCATCGATTCAGGTCTTCGGTGGACAGGGACGCAACGTCCGGGAACGGCACGTTGATCTCGTAGGACTGGCCGATATGGCAGAGATCCGCCGAGCGCAGGACATGGACGTCCGCCACCCCGGCATCCTGTTCCTCCATCCAGGCGCGTGCCCTTGTCTCGAGACCGGCGTAGGTGTCGCCAAGATCCTGGTCCGAGAGGGTGTCAAGGTCACGCCACACACTCTGGACGAAGTCCGCACGGAAATCCGCGACCAGGCATCCAAGGGCGCACAGCGTTCCGGGGGCGGGTGGCACGATGATGCGGCGCATGTCCAATTCGCGCGCCAGCATGAAGGCCTGCGTCGGGCCGGCAGCGCCATAGGCCAGCATGGAGAATCCCGTCGTGTCGATCCCCCGCCGTGCCGTCAAGGGCAGCAACTGCGCGTAAATGTTGGCTGTCGTTACCTGGAGAATTGCATCGGCCGTCTCGCTTCGCGTGCGGCCGATGACAGCCGCGAGCCGGTCGATCGCGGCATCGGCCAGCGCGGGTTCGAGAACCATCGTGCCATCGAGAAGGCTATCCTCGGCTATAATCCCGGCCACGAGGTAGGCATCGGTGACGGTTGGCTGCGTGCCGCCCCGGCCATAGCACGCCGGGCCAGGCCGGGCACCGGCGCTCCGGGGACCGACCTTGAGCACGCCTTCGCTGTCCGTCCAAGCGATCGAACCGCCGCCAGCACCAACTGCCGACACGTCCACAGCCGGCATGATGACCGGGATGTCCCCGATCGTGTTGTCGGTCGCCTGGCCGATGGCCCCCTGAATGATCGACACGTCGACACTGGTGCCGCCCATGTCGAGGGTGACGACATGGTCGTCTCCGATGGAACTGGCGACATGACGGGCGCCGATGACTCCGGAGGCCGGACCGGAAAGCAGGGTCTCGACCGGCCGTCGTGCCGCCGTGGCGGCGGTCATGACGCCACCGTTCGACTTCGTCGAAAAGACACGGCATGGCATGGCAAGATCCCGTGTCCGCTTCTCGAGGGTGGTGAAGTAGGCCTCCATGCGACCGCCTACGTAAGCATTGATGACACTGACGAGAGCGCGCTCATACTCCCGCTGCTGGGGCCACACATCGGTTGAGGCCGTGACATAGACCTGAGGAAAACTCTCCGTGATCCACTGTCTTGCCATTTGTTCGTGATGTGGATTGCGATATGCGTGAAGGAAGCACACGGCAATGGTCTCCACGCCTTCTTCCAGCAAGGCCCGGACCTGCTCCTCAACATCCTCGCGCCGCAACGGCGTGATGACCTCTCCATCGGACTTGAGCCTTTCGTCGACCGGACGGACCAGCCGGCGTGGCACCAGTGGAACGGGTCGTGGCACAAAGAAATCATTCGCCTTCGAAAGACGCAGGCGGCGCAGTTCGAGTGTATCGGTGAAGCCCCGGCTCATCAGCACTCCGGTGCAGGCACCCTTGCGTTCAAGAAGCGTGTTGACGGCGAGCGTCGTGCCGTGGGCAAAGTAGCGGATGGCGGAAGGGTCAATGCCATGCCGCCGGGTGATGTCCTCAAGTCCTCTTGCCACCGCCAGCGACGGGTCGTCGGGAGTCGACGGCGTCTTCAGCGCCACTACCTCGCCCGACCGGGTGTTCATGAGCTGGAAGTCGGTGAAGGTTCCACCGATATCGACGCCAAGACGCCAGTCGTCTTCACACGGTGTGCGGGTCGTGTCCATATTGTGCGGCATGCAGGAGAACCGGTTTCGTCACTGGAGGCCGGACAACACCGACCGTCTCGGATCTGTCGTGTGCCTCGTCAGCTCCCGGGGGCCGGGGCATCCTTGTCCCGGCGTCCGAGCAGCTGGTAGAGGTCGTGTTCACGGCGGACAAGATCGTGCTCGTTGTTGTCCTGCCAGACAGCCTCGACCGCCGGCCGGTTCTTCTGCCGTTCGGCCTTCAGGGCACGGATGAAGCTGCCGTCCTTGATGTTGGCGATCATCCGGCGCATGCCTTCGAGCGTCTTTTCCTCGTCGAAATACTGTTTGGACCATACGAGATGGCCGAACTGCGCCGTGGCGCTGGTCCGTTTCATGCGCTCGAAGGCGCCGAGGTCGCGCCCGTACTCGGCGAACTTGACGCTTTCTCCGGACGCATAGAGATCGAGCATGACCGCCTCGGGAGAACAGCCCGCCTCGACGAGGGCCATATACATGGCGCGCAATGCGTAGAGCCCGGGCTGGTGCTCCTCGAAGAGATCGATGAGGACCTCCTCGCCGAAACTCGACTCCAGCGCCCCCATTCTTGTCGTGCCGATCGCCCAGGAGATCGCGAGGCACATGTCGAGAGCCCTGCCACTGCCGTCCTGAGCCACGGCAATGAGGCTCGGAAAGCCCCGCCCCTCGAGGAACGTCGCCCGCACGCCCTCTCCGAGCATGCGTGGCGCCACCATGACGACATCGGTCTCACGTTCCGGGACGATCTCGCCGTAGTGGATGTTGAAACCATGGGCAAAACACATGACGTCACCGGGCTTGAGGCTTTTTTTCACCCAGTTTTCATAGACATCGGGCTGACTGTCATCGGACGTCAGCATCATCAGGATATCGGCCCGTCCGGCCGCCTCCTCGATGGTCAGGAGATCCCATCCGTCAGCCCGCGCGCTTTCGGCATATTCATCCTCGATGTTGCCGACGATCACGTCGACGCCGCGGTCCTTCATGTTGAGCGCCTGGCTGCGTCCCTGGTTGCCGTAGCCGATCACGGCAACCGTCCTGCCGTCGAGCAGGGCCGGATCGGCATCGTCATCGAAATAGAACCTGCCCATGGTATCTCCTGGCGGTAGTCTTGCGGGGCGGAGTGTACTGCAAGAATGACGACATCGGGAACACGGCATGACATCGGGGATTATCGCGACTCGGGATTTGCGGCGCCGCTCATCGCCATGCCAGCTGACGATGCCGCCCTTACCCTCGCCAGGCTCGAAGCGGTCGACGTCGACCTGCCGCATCCCTGGTACTACAAGTCCTACCTGCTCTTCACGTGGATGGACCGGCTGGTCCGCCGGCCGGCGATCCTCGATGCGGTGGAGCAGTTGACGGGTCCTGACATCATGGTGATGAGCGCAGACATCTGGACCAAGCCTGCGCGGGACGGGCGCCACATCTCCTTTCACCAGGATGCCGGCTACTGGAACCTCGATCCACTGGACATCGTCACGGCCTGGGTCGCTCTGACGCCGGCAACCTCGGCCAACGGCTGCATGCAATTCCTTCCGGGGACCCACCGGCTCGGCCGCGTGGTGCACGACGAACGCATGGGTGCGGACAACATGCTGTCCCATGGTCAGACCGCGAGTATCGATACTGCGACGTGGCCGGTTTACGACAATGAACTCGAGCCGGGCGCAATGTCGCTCCACCACGCCCTGCTGGTTCATGGTTCCGGCCCGAACACGACGGATAGTCCGCGCACCGGGATCTGCATCCGCTATCTTCCGGGACGCATCAGGTGGACCAGTGGTCCGCCGGTGTCAGCCATGCCGGTGAGAGGCCGCCACGAGGGCAATGTCGTTCTCGAGAAACCGCCGACGAGCGATCTCTCCCCTGAGGCGGTCCGCCAGCATACCCGGCTCCTCGCCCCCCACGCCGCGCAACGCTACGTCACGTTCTGATGACAGCCATCAGTGCGGGCGACACGAGACTCCGCAAGGCGGTCGGGTCGACATTCAAACGCATCCGACACAAGGCGCGAGACACACTGGACTCTCGCGTCCCCGGGCTTGCGACGTTGCCCGGGCGCATGCCACTTCCATGTCCGATTCGTCGGTCAGCTCGCCACCTGGCGTGACGCACCAAGTGGCGAGCTTGTCGGCTGACCACGCAAACGGCCACGATACCCAAGAGGGAATGCTTCATGCCCTCTGATTGCCCGTCGATCGATCTCGCGAACGACCGCTTCGTGAGCGGCGCCTACTCTCTTCGCAACGCCCGGGAGGCCGAGGCGTTCTACCGTGTGTGGGCTGATGACTACGAGGACCACATGGTCGGCGAGCTCGGCTATTGTTCGCCACGCCTCGTGGCCGAGCGCCTGATCCGGCACCTTGGGGACACTGCGGCAGAAGTGCTTGATGTCGGTTGCGGGACCGGATTGACGAGTGAGCTTCTTTCCGAGCGGGGTTTCCGTAGCATCGACGGAATCGACCTGACGGTGTCAATGCTGGAAAAGGCCCGGACTCGCGGCATCTACCGCAAGCTGATCCAGGCCGACCTCAACAAGCCCATCGACCTGCCCGAGCGAAGTTACGATGCGATGGTCTCCTCGGGCACCTTCACGTGCGGTCACGTCGGCCCCGAGCCCCTTGACGAGCTGGTGCGCCTCCTTCGTCCCGGCGGGCTCTTGTCCTTCTCCATCCACATGGACATCTGGGAACCAGCCGGGTTCAGGGCGACCCTGGACCGTCTCGTCGAACATGGCCAGCTCGCCTGCGTGGAGCGGGAACTGGACAGGTTCTTCGAGTCACTGGAGCCGGCCGGCTGGTTCTTCGTCTATCGCAGGCTATAGGAGCCGGACTCTGCAGGCAGATACGGAGGGTGCCGGCCTTCCTGCGCAAGGATGGCTGCGATGACATCGGTTCCATCAATGTCAGTGCCTGCGGGCCCGAACCCCGCCCGGTCGAGGCCGGGGACGTCGAGGCGGGCGAACTCTCGCTTGCCGGCAATGTTGCCCGCTTCGGCATGTATCTGACCGGACACGTGGCCGCCTTCACCACGCCTGCCGACGCTGCCCGCACGGTCTCCTCCATCTTCGCGCGCATGAAAATGTCGAAGTGCAACCTGCAAACAGTCACGGTTGCGCCGTCAGACTCCGATGGTGGCGCGTCGCATGATGCGGCGGAAGCCCTTCTCGCCGCGCATGGCGGCAAGGTCGTCCTCAAGGGCAATGTGCATGGTGCAGCGGTTGTCCCAGATGACGACCGTATCGGGTTGCCAACGGAAGCGGCAGGTGAGGATGTCCCGGGTTGCGTGGCGCTCGAGGTGGTCCAGGATCATCCGGCCTTCCTCGTCTGTCATGCCTTCGATGCGATGGCAGTAGCTGGGACTGATGAGGAGTGACTCCCGCCCGGTTTCGGGGTGCACGCGGACAAACGGGTGAGCCGTGATCTGTCGCTCCGATCCCTGCCTGTGCTGCATCTTCATGCCCTTGAAGGTGTCTGTGTGGCGTTGCGGCGTACCCGAATCGTGAATCGCACGGAGTTGGCGCAGAACGGTCTTCATGCCCTCCGACAGCATCTCCCAGGCAAGGTACATGTTGGCAAACAGCGTGTCTCCACCGACCGGGGGAACCTCAAGAGCATAGAGAACAGCTCCGGCCGGTGGTTGTTCGCGAAAAGTCATGTCGGTATGCCAGAGATGACCGAAATTGATGACCTCGTCGGGCTCCTTGACGATTTCGATGAGTTCAGGAAAGCCGTCGATGCCATGCACGAAAGGGTATTCCTCGAGACGACCGAAGCGACGTGAAAAGGCGACCTGCTGCTCGGGCGTCAGTTTCTGGTCTCTAAAGAACAGGACGAGATGCTCCAGATAGGCGTCGCGCAATGCGGTCCATGTCGAGTCATCCAGTGCCCGAGACAGGTCGATCCCCGTCACCTCAGCGCCGATGGCCGCGGAGTAGGGATGTACCGCGAAGTCGGACATGGTAAGCGCCTCCGAATACCGGGCTCATAGTAATGCTCTGACAAGGAGCGTCACCAACGCGATCCTCTTCGAGCGATCTTCCTCGGGAGGCGTTCCGCCAGCGCATGTGTCTCTTCGCACTGCTACGTCATGTTCCCTTGACAGCCCGGCGGACAGGCGATGACAAGAGCCTCCGCGAGATCGGCCAGGTCATCGGGCCAGTAGATCATCGGGCGCGGTCTTGCCGCACCGAGTGCGCTGTCGGGACGGCAGGCCAGTACCGGCAGGACCCAGCGCCGGGGAAAGGCTCCCAGTCCATCGGCCGCTCCCGTCAGGGCGCCGGCGATGGCAGCGTTGGTGTCGGTATCCCCTCCCCTCCCTACTGTCGTCACCAGGGTCTCCTCGATCGTGTCGCCCCGTGCGAGGTGGCAGAAGGCATTCCGGAAGGCAATGAGAACCCACCCCATGTCGTGGCCGTCAAAGGCCTCCGGCCAGATGCCGGCGACAGCGTCATCGAGGCAGTCCGAAATCTCCTGCGTGGCGCAATGGGCCCGGGCCACGGCGATCATGGCGTTGCGGTCGCCGGACCGCAGTCCCTCGGCGATGGCGGCGGCAAGAACGCCACAGGCGTCGACACAGACCGGATGTGGATGGGTCAGCCTTGAATCATCACGGGCCGTCCGGTCCGCGAGACCCGGGTCGCGGGCCCATATGCCGACAGGCGCAATGCGCATGAGAGATCCGTTGGCCTGGCTCTCCACGCTGGCCGAGGACCGGGCGGCCGCAGCCTTCAGTCCATAGGCAGCGCGAGAGGCGGGGCCGAGTGCCTGGGCAGTAGTGTTCCCGCAATCGAAGGGACCGGACTGCAGCCACGCGCCGTAGGCGGCAGCGGCCGCCTCCTCGTCATGGCGCCCGGTGCTGACGAGCGTCCTGGCAAGAGCAATGGCAAGTTCACTGTCATCCGTCGCCTGACCGGCGAGGATGTCCCACTGCCCACCATCCTCGAGGTCACGTACGCCCCCGGGGTAGAGCCGGCGTATCGTACTCCCTGCCATGAATTCCACCAGTGCGCCCAGGTTGTCGCCGACCACCTGGCCGAAGAGACAACCCCTGGACCGGTCGAGCACGGAGTCACTCACGGTTGCGGGCCACGCAAGCTCAACCTTCCTCCGTGACGGCTCCTTGCAGCGCCGCGGCGGCCACGAACGGGTGGCCAGTTCACGGGCGGCGGCGGGCGCCCCGGCGAAACACCACCGGACGTGGCTGACGCCATCCCGGGAGTAGACGGCCTCCCTGCCGGTTTCATCGAGAAGCACGCCGCCGGCACCCCGCAGCAGCGCGTGGCCGGCAGCATAATCGATGCCCCGTGGCCCACCCAGGGAGAGGGTCGCAACGCCGTCTCCGACCGCCACCCGGGCCAGTCTGTAGGCGATTCCCGGCAACGCGACGAACCGTGCCGGCGCCACGGCGCGGCCCCATGCAACCGGCTTGACCGCTGCGGTGTGAGCAACGAAGACACGCGCCTTGCCGTCGAGTTCATCCGCGGCGAGATCGACCGACACTTCGTCACCATTGCGGAGCAGGTTGGCGTGGCCCTCTGCCCAGGCGATGAGATCGCGGCCGCGATCAGGGCTCATGGGTGCGCAGACGACGCCGAGCACCGGCACTCCGTCGTCGAGCAAGGCGACCGACACCGAAGAGCCGCGATATCCCTGAAGCCATGCCCACGTGCCGTCGTGTGGATCCACCAGCCAGCAACGGGATGATCCGTCACCGGGACGGGCCGGTGTTTCCTCCCCCACGAAGCGCGCGGGCAGGAAGGCCGTGAGCCGCATGGCGAGATGGTTCTCGATCTCGACGTCGACGTCGGCCTTGTCACCGGCGCCACGCGGGCCCCCCGGACGACGCGATTCCCTGACCAGCATGTCTGCAGCTTCCGAGACCGCGTCGATCACCGGCGCCAGAAGAGACGATACCTGCACCCTTGTTCTCCGGAGTCTTCCTCTCAGGCGAGCATAGCCCATCCGGAGCAACCTTCTCGGATTGTCTGGCATCGATAAGCCGGAGGCGCTATGTCGGGATCATGAACCGGTTTGAAAACAGGGTGGCCCTCGTGACAGGCGCCGCCAACGGCATCGGCAGGGCGACGATGGAACGACTGGCGGGCGAAGGCGCCACCGTTGTCGCCGTCGACCATCAGGCCGGCGATCTCGCGGAGGCGGTCGATCCCTTGAAGGATGCCGGCAGGGACGTGACGGCGGTCGTGGCAGATGTCATGGAGGAATCCGCGATCGAGGCGGCCTTTGCGACTCTCGATGACATGACCGGAGGCAGGCTCGATGTCTCGATCCACGTCGCCGGAAACTCCATGTTCGGGACCATCGAGGATCTGGCCAGCAGCGACTGGGAACGACTGTGGCGCCTCAACGTACTGTCGACCGTCATCTGCTGCCGCCTGGCGGTGCGCCGTATGAAGACGACGGGCGGTGGCGCTATCGTCAACATGTCGTCAATCTCCGGCCTTGCCGGTGACCCCGGGTGGGGCGCCTACAACGCTGCCAAGGCGGCCATCTGGAACCTTACCCAGTGTCTCGCCTGGGAGGTCGGGCGCTACAACATCCGCGCCAATGCGATCTGTCCCGGTCCCATCGGCACCAGGCGCATGCTGGGAAGCCTCGAGACAGCGCCCGAACAGGCTGCCGCCTATGCCCGGTCGACCCCTCTCGGCCGCATCGGCACGCCCGAGGAATGTGCCGGCGCCATCTGCTTTCTGGCCAGCGACGATGCCAGCTTCGTCAACTCCACCATGCTCGTCTGCGACGGCGGCCTGACAGGTGTCACAGGCCAGCCGCGGTTCGACATGGACTCGTACAGCTTCGACGGCTGAACCATGCGCCGCCGCCTTTTTCGTGACTGGCAGGGGGTGCTGAAGGACGGCTGGCGCAGTCCCCAGATCCTGTTGCTGATCTTCGCCGCATCCATCCCCATCGCCTTCGAGCCCTGGTCGGCGCTCATCAACAACTTCGCCGTCGACGTGGTGAACTTTACCGGGCTGGAACGCGGCATTCTCGAATCCGTGCGCGAAGTACCCGGGTTCCTTGCCTTCACGGTCGTCTACACGCTGCTGATCTGGCGCCAGCAGACCTTTGCCATTCTTGCACTCAGCGTCCTGGGCCTGGGAGTCGCTCTCACCGGTCTCTTGCCCACGGTCTGGGGGCTCTATTTCACGACCATGGTGATGTCGATCGGCTTCCACTATCTGGCGACCATGGAGCAGTCGCTCTCCATGCAATGGACATCGAAGGAAGAGCTGCCGCTGGTGCTGGGACGCATGGCCGCAGTGGCCGCCGCCGGATCCCTCGTCGCATACGCCTTCGTCTATGTCGCTTTCGAGTTCCTGGATTCGCCCTACTGGCTCGTCTACCTGATTTCCGGATCGGCCACTCTGGGACTGGGTCTCTTCTGCTGGACGTTCTTCCCGCGTTTCGGGGAATCCGGCTACCAGACGATGAGGATCGTCCTGCGCCGGCGCTACTGGCTCTACTACGCGCTGGAGTTCATGTCCGGGGGGCGCCGCCAGATCTTCGTCGGCTTCGCCGCGTTTCTCATGGTCGCCGAGTTCGGCTATCGCCCGGAGGCCGTCGTCGCCCTGTTTGCGGCCAACCACGTCATCGCCATCTGGCTGGCTCCGCGGGTCGGACGCCTGATCATGCAATGGGGCGAAAGACCGGCGCTGATCCTGGAGTACGTCGGACTGATCGGCATCTTTGTCGCCTATGCGTTTGTCGAGGTCGCCTGGATGGCCGCCGCACTCTACATCCTCGATCATCTCTTCTTCGCCCTTGCCATCGCCATCAAGAGCTACTTCCGCAAGATCGCCGAAACCGGCGACATTGCCTCGACCGCCGGCGTCTCCTTCACGATCAACCATATCGCAGCGGTGACCATGCCGTGGATGCTGGGCATCATCTGGGTTGCCGATACCGACGGACGCATGACCGTGTTTCTCGTCGGCGCCGGCATGGCCGCCATCTCGCTCGCCCTTTCCTGCATGATTCCTGTCCGGCCGATGCCCGGCCGGGAAACCATGTTCCAGCGAACCCGGGTCATCCAGCCGGCCGAATAGAGCGCCGATTGGCCTGCGGTCTTCGATGTGTCGTAAGCTCTCGTTCGAAGAACAGCATGGGGACGAACTGCAATGGGCAGCGATGGACGGCCGAAACTCGCGGTGGGGCATGTGAGTATCGAGGTGGATGACGTCGATGGTGCCTATGCCTTCTTCGTGCGCCACGGCATGCGCGACATCTTCCGTGGCGACAACTTCGGAGTTCTCGAGTTGCGCGGCGGAACTCACCTGGTCGTGAGCCAAGCCCGCCAGGCGGTGGAACCCGGCACCGGAGCGCCCTTCGATCTCATGGTCGACGACATCGACGCGGCGCACGATGACTTCACAGCCGCCGGTGTCGCCGCCACGGACATAGAACGCGGGCGCATACACGACACCTTCCACATCGACGGACCCGGCGGCTACCGGTTTGCGGTCACCTCATCCCATGCCGGTGACCGGGTGGTCTGATACTGGGACTTCCCGCCAGGGGAGCATGTGGATGGATCAGCTTGAACGGCATCGGGAGCATGATCATAGTCGCCGCCGAAGGCGGAAGAGTCCTGCGCTCACGCCGACTTTCCGAAGTTGAGGTCGTGGACCATGGCACACGCAGCACCGGCAGTCCGGTCACCTGCCGAACCGGCGACAGTGGACAAGCACTACATCACCGCCGAATCCCTGCTTGAGGATTCCTTCCGCCTGGGCATGCAGATCCTCGACAGCGGCTTCCGTCCAACCTTCATTGTCGGCGTATGGCGTGGAGGATCGCCCGTAGGCATTGCCGTGCAGGAATTGCTCGATTTCTTCGGTGTGGAGACCGACCACATCGCCATCCGCACGTCCTTTTACCGGTCCATAGCGCAGAAGCACGAGAAGGTTCGGGTGCACGGCATGCAGTACATCATTGACAATGTGAATGCCGATCAGGGTCTGCTCATCGTCGATGACGTCTTCGACACCGGCCTCAGCATCGATGCGGTCATCTCCCATCTTCGCCGCAAGGCCCGCCGCAACACTCCTGACGACACGCGCATCGCCACGGTCTACTACAAGCCGGACAGCAACCGCACCGGCCGAGTGCCGGACTACTACATCCACAAGACCGAGAGCTGGCTGGTCTTCCCCCATGAACTCCACGGTCTGAGCCGCGACGAGATCCTCCATCACAAGCTTGGCATCGCCGCCTTCGCCGACAGGATCTGACCGCTGAGGCGGCGCCAGTCCGTGCCTTCGCCGGGGGGTTGCGGATACTAGGCCGCTCAGATCGGCAATCCCGTGAAATGTCGACTGCGATACTCAGTAAAGTTTGGCCCCCACCACTCATCGACACTGACGCCGATTTCTGCGTCGCTCCTAATCTCCGTAAATGTAGGACGGCAGCCACAGCGCGAGCTGCGGGAAGATGAAGATCAGCGTGAGGCCGATCAGCTGAATGACCATGAACTGCATCATGCCGTAGTAGATGTCCTTGAGATCCCACTCGGGCACCACGCCCTTGAGGAAATAGGCGGAAAGGGCGACTGGCGGACTGAGCCAGGCCGTCTGCAGGTTGACGGCGACCAGGATGCCGAACCAGGTCAGGCTGATGCCGATCTTGTCCAGCGCCGGGATCAGGATCGGAATGATGATGAGAACGATCGGCACCCACTCGAGCGGCCATCCCAGGAGAAAGATCAGCGCCATGATGATGATGAGTATCAGCGTCGCGGAAAGATCCCACGTGAGCAGCAACTCGGTGAGCATGGTCGGAGTGCCAAGCCTGGAGAAGACGGCGCCAAAGAAGTTGGACGCCGCGACCAGGAACATGATGAGGACCGTGATCTCGAGTGTCTTGACCAGCGCATTGAACAGTGACTTGCTCGAAATCTTTCCGTAGGCGGCCGACAGCACGAGGGCGCCGAATGCGCCGCATCCTGCCCCCTCGGCAGGAGTCGCCCAGCCGAAGAGTATCGAGCCAAGCGCAAATGCCACCAGGGCCGACGGCGGTACGAGTCCCATGAAAAACTCGTACCAGAGGTCCGAGAAATAGAATCCTGCGGGTTTGGTGTGGCGGATCGCGACCGCACCCAGGTACATGAAGCCCATCCAGCCAAGCGGAATGACCGCCCAGGACAGTGGGAAGAGACCCGACAGTTCTCCGGCAAGCGCCAGGACCACCAGGATGAAGAATATGCCGATGGACCCCAGCACCGTGACCGCTTCGAGCCAGTAGTACGGCGATGTCTTGGGCTGCGCTGCCGGTGGAAGTGTGGGTCCCAGCGTCGGGTCCAGCCAGCAGCGGAACAGCGCATAGGCTGCATAGAGGCCGGCAAGCAGGATGCCGGGGACAATCGCCGCCGCGAACAGGTCAGTGACGGGAACTTCCAAAACGGGCCCCATCACCACAAGCATGATCGACGGCGGGATGAGAATGCCCAGTGTGCCGCCGGCCGTGATCGTCCCGGCTGCGAGTCGCACGTTGTAGCCGGACCTGTTCATGGTCTTGGCCGCCATAATGCCGAGAATGGTCACCGAGGCTCCGACGATGCCGGTCGCTGCGGCAAAGATCGTCGACACGAACATGACCGCCAGGTAGAGGGCGCCGCGTGTCCGCGACAACATGAGCTGCACGGCGGCGAACAGCCTCTCCATGAGGCCCGCCTGTTCCATCAGAATGCCCATGAACACGAAGAGCGGGACCGCAGCCAGGGTCTGCTCGAGCATGACGTTGTTGAACTGGAACGTCTGCAGATAGAAGACCAGCTTGCCGCCGAATCCCCAGGCACCGAACGTGAAACCGAGGAAGACGAGGGTGAACGAGATCGGAAACCCGACGAAGATCGCGAACAGCATGACACCGATCATGATCACCCCGATCCATTCGGGGGCGATGCCGGAAAGTCCGGTGCCGGAAATCACACTCGACCAGAACTCCCCGACCGGCACGGTCTGCGGTGCGAAGGTCCCCAGGAAGAGCACGGCCAGCAGAACAACATAGACAGGCATGCCAATCAGAAATCGGCGTTGTCGCGCCGGGCCCATGTTGTGGAGAGACTTGAGAAACTCGGAGATCCCCTGAAGGATCAGGAAGAAGGCGCCTAGCGGCATGGCTGTCCGCGCCGGTGCCAGCGGAGCCATCATCGTCGTGTCCATGGACCGCTCGCCGCTGATCCAGGCACCGGCCGTGTAGTCCGCCGACACCCAGAAGAAAAACAGCATGGCCGGAAAATAGAATGCGAGGTAGAGCAGGGCATCGACAGTCGCCTGGGTCCGGACCGGCCAGTGGCGATAGAGAAAGTCGGCGCGAATGTGAACGCCGCGCATCAGGGCATATCCAGCGCCCAGCATGAACAGTGCGCCGGCGAACATCCGGCTCACTTCGTAGGCCCACAGGGTCGGTGCAATGAACAACTTGCGCGCGACGACCTCATAGACCATGGCAAAGATGACGGGCAGCAGCAGCAGGCAGGTGATGCGGCCAACCCAGAGATTCATGACATCGATGTGACGCACGACCGTGCGCATCCACGGCGTCATGTCCTCAGGCGTCTGTCCGGGTGTTCCGGAACGCCGCTCGGCGATCAGTTCATCCGTAATGTCCAGGCTGTCGGAATGATTCTTGTCAACCATCGCGCCACTCCCTCCCGACCGCGTGGACTGCGCCCGCTGCCTATTGTGGCATAAGGATGGACGCGACATCCGGTCGCGGTGACACCGCGACCGGATGCTCCTCAGACAGATTCTACTTCAAACTGTCTGCAAATGCCTTGCCAAGGCTTGCATTCGACGCCTGGGCTCCTGCCCAGAATGGAACAGCAATTGCAGCAAAGTCCTTCTGGCTCTGCCAAACCTCGGCAAAGAACGCGTTCTCCTCGGCGTTCTTTTCAAGACTCGCCCTGGCAGCGTTCATGTACTCGGGGAAATAGTCGGCAGGGGTGTCGTGAAGAATCACGCCATGGTTTTCGACCAGGTCCTTCAGCGCCTTGCCGTTCTCGTAGATCCGATACGACATTGCCTTTGAAAGTGACGCGTTTGCCGCTACTTCCAGCGCTTTCTTCTGATGATCTGTCAATGAGTCATAAACATCGCCATTGATGTAGATATCCGCATTGACAACCACCTGGTGCAGACCCTGCAGGTAGTAGTGCTTGAGGACTTTCTGGAATCCGAACACGGAATCAGGCTTCGGGCAGCACCATTCCGCGGCATCGATGGTGCCGGCCTCGAGTGCGGGAAGGATGTCGCCACCCCCCATGGCCACGGACGCCACGCCGATGTCCTTGTACGTCTGGCCGGGAATTCCCGGGGGCGTACGGAACCGGTACTTGCGGAAATCATCCATCGAATTGATCGGTTCCTTGAACCAACCGAGAGCCTCGGGCCCCACGGGCTGCAACATGAAACCCTTGACGTTGACTCCCATCTCGTCCCAGAGACGATCATAGAGTTCCCTGCCGCCGCCGAACTGGAACCAGCTCAGGAAGGCGATGTTGTCGATTCCGACCCCTGCCCCGGCCACCGGTGAGCCGAACAGCATGGCGGCCGGATGCTTGCCGGACCAGTAGTGGGTCCACGCGAAACCGCCCTCGATCAGGCCCGCATCCACGGCGTCCAGTGTCTCCTTGACGCCCACGACAGCACCTGCCGGGAGGACCTCGATGATCACTTCGCCGTTGGTCAGGGCGGCAACATCCGCGCCGAAGTCCTTCAGCATGACGACTTCGTCGGCCGTGGCCGGAATCACCGACTGAACGCGGATCGTTGTCTGTGCGACCGCAGTGGTTGCGCACAGGACTGCGGCAAGCGAAACGGCCGCAGCCGCTGCTCCTGCCTTTCCTTTCATGTCGAACATTCAACTGCTCCCCTATGGTTGGTGCCTTCTTCTTGCGTGTTGCGCCGGCTGCGAAGGCGAAGGAGCCGGTGCATACAGTCGCCCGGAGTCGTTTCCAGCAAATTCGCCAGGAACGTCTCCGGCCGGTGTTCTGTGAGCGCGGTCGCGCGGTCCCGCCCGCATCGTGACGAGTCGAAGGCAAGCGGTGCGGAGCTGACGTGGCCGTTCATTGACGTGCATCCTCGAGAATCATGGCGGAGGCCTTCTCGCCGATCATGACAGCAGGTGCATTCGTGTTGCCTGAAACCAGGGTTGGCATGATCGATGCATCGGCCACCCGAAGCCCTTCGACGCCGTGCACAGCGAGGCGCGGGTTGACCACAGCCATGGGGTCGCGGCCCATCTTGCAGGTGCCCGACGGATGATAGATCGTCGTCGACGTGTTGCGCGCCCACTCGAGTGTGGCTTCATCGTCGTCGAGCGGGACATCGTCGCCCGGGGCATGTTCTCCGGTAATCCGGGACTTCAGCGGCTCGCAGCGGCTGATCCGTCTGGCAATCCGGATGCCCTCGACGATGGTCCGGCAGTCGTTGTCGGTCGCGAGGTAGTTGGGATGAATCTCCGGATGATCATGTATGCTTGACGTGCTGAGGCGAATCTCTCCCCGGCTCTCGGGACGCAGTTGGGTAACCGACGACGTGAAGGCGGAGAACCGGTGCGTTCCTTCGGTCAGGCTGTCAGCGCTGAATGGCTGGATATGAAACTGGATATCGGGTGTGGCCAGGCCGGAGCATGTCTTGAGAAAACCGGTTCCAAGACTGGCGGCCATCGACATCGGACCGTCCCGCTTCAGCAGATATCTCAGGGCGATCCTGGCCTGCCTGAAGATGTTGTCGGTCTCGACGTTGACCGTCGACAGATCGGTGCGAAACACGGGGCGCGCCTGCAGGTGATCCTGGAGGTTTCTGCCGACACCGGCCAGCTCGCGCCTGACGCCAATTCCGTGGCGTTGGAGTTCTTCGCCCACGCCGACACCCGAGAGCATCAGGATCTGGGGAGAGCCGATCGCACCGGCGCACAGGACCACTTCGCGACGCGCAGTGATGTCGAGTCTTCTGTCTCCCGACACCACCTTCAGGCCAGACACGCGGCCATCAACGAACACCAAGCGCTCCACAAGCGTCTTGACGAAGACTTCGAGGTTGCGCCGCTTCCTGGCGGGACGCAGATAGGCAACAGCAGTGCTGCACCGGCGTCCCCTCACGACCGTCTGCTGGACGTAGCCGACGCCTTCCTGATCACCATCATTGTAGTCGGGGTTGCGGCGATAGCCTGCCGCGACCGCGGCCTCCATCCACAAGTCGACAATCTCGCGCCTCACTCCCGAAGGAGAGACCACGAGCGGGCCCTTTCTGCCACGGGAATCACCGGTCCCGAGCCACGGGCCCTGCCAGCTTTCGGCGCGCCGGAAGAACGGCAGGACATCGTCCCAGGACCAGCCCTCGTTTCCAAGCTGGCGCCAATGGTCGTAGTCCTCGGCCTGACCGCGAACGTAAAGAAGACCGTTGATCGAACTCGATCCTCCGAGCACCTTTCCGCGTGGCCAGGGAATCGATCGGCCGTTGAGGCCATGATCGGGAGCCGTGCGATAACGCCAGTCGGTCCGGGGGTTGTCCATGGTCTTGAAGTAGCCCACCGGGATATGGATCCACGGATTGCTGTCCCGTCCGCCTGCCTCGATGAGAGCAACACGGTAACGGCCATCCGCAGTGAGGCGGTTGGCAAGGACGCAACCGGCGGAACCGGCTCCAACGATGACGAAATCGAACTCCATGCTCTCCAAGCTTGATTATTGAGACCAATCGTATCAATTTCATGGGCATTAGCACAATGATATTGTTCGACAGCACAAGCCGCGGTCGCGGAGAGGCGGATCCTTGACAAACGCCGATGCACACGGGCAACGCATTCCGACCAATCTCCGAATGCTGAGGATCATCGAGATCATCGGACGGAGCGACGAAGCGCTGACACCGGCCGAAATCAACCGTGAGATCGACCTGCCTAAGGCGACCGTCCACAGGTTGTGCAAGACGCTGGAAGACGAAGGCTACGTGGTTCGTGATCGCAGCAGCGGGAAACTCAGGCCAGGACAGCGTCTGCGTTCTCTCAGTTCAGGCATTCTCCACGCATCGAGCGCCCACATCGCGCGTCACCAGGTACTCCGGGGAATCGCCGCGGAGGTCCGCGAGACGGTCAACTTCGTCGTCGCCGAAGAGCAGGGCATGCGGTATCTCGACCGCGTCGAGGCTGACTGGCCGCTGCGCATTCAGCTGCCGGTCGGCTCCAACGTACCCTTCCATTGCACCGCCAGCGGCAAGATGTTCATGGCCAGCCTGCCGGAACCGGAGTGCAGGGCCTTCGTCGACGCTCTCACACTCACCCGACTGACGGCCAACACCCATGTCGAGTCGGCATCGCTTCTAGAGGACATACGGGAGATTCGCCGGAACAACTATGCTCTTGACCGTGAAGAGTTCATCGAAGGCATGAATGCCGTCGCCGTGCCGGTCTTCAGCCCCGACAACGTCTGGACGGCGGCAATCGCCATTCACGGCCCGGTGCAGCGACTGTCCCTCGAGGCCGCGGTCGCGAGGGTCAACGTACTTCACGAGGGCACCAGACGCCTTCAGAGGGCACTCTTCCCGTAATGCGTGATGCCCTCCTCCCGGTCGCGGACTAAAGGGCGCACGGAAAGTCGATCGCAACGAAGACCGGCTACCCGCGCGGCTCTCCGCCCACGGTGGAGCGAGGCCGAGGCAGAAAAGATCCGTGACGCCGGCCTATCGCATGTGTTCGCGAAACCACGCGATCATCCTCATCCGCGAATCGGCTGCGGCCGCAGGATGCCCCCCAACGGTATAGCCGACGTAGTGCTGCACTGGCATCGGCAGATCGAAACTGTGATGGGCGTCCTCGTAGATCTTGACGTCGTACGGCGCGCCCTTGACCACCGCCTTGTGCCAGATACAGCCCTGTGATGGTGTCCAGTCGTCCTCTTCTCCGGAGAGAACGAGCAGAGGCGTGTCGAGCCACTTCGGAACATGCGGACACCAGGGATAGTACGCAACGATCGCCGCGAACCAGGGCTGCCCCGAAGCCTCGACCATCGCGTCATCCTTGACGACCGAGGACAGGGGGTGGGCGGCAAGCTTCACCGCAACGCTTCCGCCCTCGCTCTGACCCATCAGGAACACGTTCTCCGGATCGATGTCGGGCAAAGCCTGCAGGTGCCGCAAGGTATGAACCGCGTCGTGCTGACGAAACAGTGTTGATTCGGCCGCCTTGCGCGATGACGTGCAGGTCGAATCGATCCCACGCGTCGTGAAGCTGTCCAGGATCAACGCGACGAAGCCCGCATCGACAAGGTGGTCAGCATGTTGTGCCATGCCTCGTCCCACAGACTCGCCAAGACCACTGCAGCCGTGCATCAGGATCACCGCGGGAAAGGGTCCCTCACCCGACGGTGACCTCATGGTGAACCGGACCTTCGCGTCATGAGCGGTGTAGTACTGACCAGCGTCCGACTCGATGACCCCCATGGACCGGCAACCCGCCAGCGCCAGCACGCCGAAGATCACAATGGCAACCAGGTTCCTGCCCATGATAGGCCCCCACTGCCGATCAGGCTTCGATGTTCGCCCATGTACGACATTCAGCGCAACAAGTGCGCAGAGTCCGAGAGCAGGACGCCAGGGAGCGCCCGAAGTTCCTGTCGCATTCAGGGGTAACGCTCTGAATGTCATGAAGCTCGAAAATACTGCGTGTGTCGCTACGGGCGTCCCGCTTCCTCGGTGTCAAACCCTTGCAGCTCACCACGCTGCCCGCGACGCTTCACAGGAAGCTGTTCGCCGGTGGCTCGGCGTCCGTCCGCTCCGTCAACGGACGTTCTGCAGCCTCGCTAGGCCATGACCGAACCGCCGTTCGGGCCGATCGTCTGGCCGGTCATGAATGTGGCGCCTGGCCCGCTCAGGAACACGATCGCTGCGGCGACCTCCTCGACCGAACCGATCCGGGCGAGAGGGATGGCGGTTTCGCTGGCACGGACTTCGGTCGACATGAACTCCGGTCCGAGCATCGGCGTATCGATCGGACCCGGCGCCACGCAGTTGACCAGGATATGCGGCGCGAACTCCCTGGCCCAGGAGCGGGTCAGGCTCAGAACGGCCCCCTTGGAAGCGCAGTAACTCCCGTATCCGGCACGCCCCAGATAGCCCAGATCGGACGCGACGTTCACGACCCGGCCGCCCTTGCCGTACGACATCATCTGCCGCATCGCTTCCCGCCCGACCAGAAATGTTCCCCTCAGGTTGACCGCGACAACGCGATCGAAGTCTTCCACGGTCTCTTCCAGCGTCGGACACTCGTTCGCCGTGCCGGCACAGTTCACCGCGATATCCGGTGCGCCGAAGGCATCGAGACACGCCCCGATCGCCCTCACCACGTCGCCCTCGACGCTGACGTCGCCCCGGTATCCCACCATGTCGCCACCACGAGCACGCACGGCATCACAGGTCCCTTCAGACGGCTTGAGATCGCAGCCGAAGACGCGGGCGCCGGCGGCGGCCAGGGCGTGGGCGGCGGCGGCGCCGATGCCGCTTGAGACTCCGGTGACGAACGCCACCTTTCCGTCAAGACCGGCACTCATCCGATGAAATCCCCGCGATCCACGCTGATGGCCTGTCCCGTGATGTTCCTGGCCGCATCGGAAGCCAGAAAGAGGTAGGTCATGGCCATGTCTTCGGGCTCCATCAGCCCTTCGACTGCCTGTGCATCGACGATCTCCTGCAGGAGTTCGCTTTCCTCCCTTCCCTTGCGTCTTGCCATGACCGACAGAGAGCGCATCGCCGCCGCGGTGCGAACCCAGCCGGGACACACGGCGTTCACGCTGATTCCACGTGGTCCGAGCTCCTTGGCGAGACTGCGCATGAATCCGATGTTCGCGTGCTTGGACGAACTGTAGGCGCTGAATTCGGCAACCGCCGTCTTTCCCCACATGGATGAGGTGATGATGATTCGCCCTCCAGGCCCCATCTTGGGAAGCGCCGTTCGGGTGACGTGGTACGTCCCCAGAACATTGATCTGGACGATCCTCTCGAAGGCCGAGACCGTCTCCGCGGAGCCGTCGGTCATCGGCGTCACAAGCTCCAGACCCGCATTGTTGACGAGGACGTCGATGCATTCGAACGGTGCCAGTGCAGCGCGGACCTCGTCCTGGTTTGCGATGTCGCACACGATCGCGCCGACCTCCCGGCCATGACGGCCAGCGAGCATCCTCGCCGTTTCCTCGACTTCGTCGTCGATGGCCAGGATGGTGACGTCGGCTCCGGCGGCAACGAACCCTTCCGCCACGCCCAACCCGATGCCCCGGCTTGCGCCCGTGACGAGAACGCGGCGGTCGGTGAAATCGAAGCTCGCCGTGCCGGGCTCGCCAGGCCGTGGCATCGTCATGCAATCGCCCTGGCCTGGTCCCGCATCAGATCGCGGACATGATTCCTCAGATGAAAGAAGGCATCTGTTTCCTTCGTGTCCGCCGTTCTTTCGGGACCGATCGCCCCATTGACGTCGATCTCCTCGATGACCCGGGCCGGACGCGCGGAAAACATGAACACGCGATCCGCAAGGAAGACCGCCTCTTCGACATCGTGTGTGACGAAGATCACCGCCTTTCGTTCCGCCCGGCATATCTCCAGGAGCTGCTCTTGAAGGAAGTCCCGCGTCTGCGCGTCAAGGGCGCCGAAAGGCTCGTCCATCAGCAGAATGTCCGGGGCCGCCGCGAGCGTCCGCGCGATGGCGACCCGTTGCCGCATGCCGCCGGAGATCCGGTTGACGTAGAAGTCGGCGAAGTCCTCGAGCCCGACGAGCCGCAGGTAGTGATTCGCGATCTGATTGCGTTCCGGCTCACCAATGTCGTCGCGATACTTGGTCCCGAACTTGATGTTCTGGAGAACCGTGAGCCACGGAAACGACGTGTAGGCCTGGAAGACCATTCCCTTTCGCCGGTCCGGTCCCGTGACCCTCTCGCCGCCCAGGAGCACGTCGCCCGTCGTCGCGGTCTCCAGGCCTCCGACGATGCGCATCAAGGTGGTCTTCCCGCACCCGGATGGACCGAGATAGACGACGAACTCTCCCTCCCGGATCTCCATCGACACGCCGTCGATCACGGGGATTGGCGCAGCACCCTTGCCTTCGGTCTCGAATTCCTTGAAGACGTCTTGAATCTGGACGAAGGCTCCCATGTCCGGCCTCACAGATACCTGAACAGCCGCCGATGGGCGATGCGGACGGCCTGGTCGGTGAGCAATCCGATGATGCCGACCACCAGAATTCCGGCCATGACTTCCGGTGTCTTCAGGAAGCGCCTCATCGACCAGATGTAGTGACCGATCCCGCTGTTGGCGGCAACGATCTCGGCAACGATGATCCACGTCCAGCACCAGCCGAGCGTGATCCTGAGATTGTCCACCATGGTGGGCAGCATCGACGGAAGGACGATGCTGCGCGTAATCTGGCGTGGTTTGGCACCCAGCGTGTAACCCGTTTCGACGAACTCCCGCGGAATGCGCTTCGCGTCGTCGGCGATCAGCAGGACCAGCTGGAAGAACGTCCCCATCCAGAGCACGGCCACCTTGGATGCTTCACCGATGCCAAACCAGATGATGAGAAGGGGCACGAGAGCGGGGACCGGCAGGTATCGAATGAAGTCGACGATCGGCTCGACCAGAGCGCCAACGATTCTGTAGCTGCTCATCCAGATCCCGATCGGCACGGCGGCAACCACCGAGAGAAGAAACGCGCCCCAGACGCGGGCGACGGAGATCCAGACGTCGTTCAGGAAACTCTCCGTCACCAGAAGCTGCGCCATGGTTCCGATGACGACGCCCGGATACGGAAGAAACCGCTCCGTCACGAGCCCCGTGAACACGATGAGGTACCAGACTGCGATGAAGAGAACGAACGCGGCGATTCCCAGCGTCAGGTTGACGCGGCCGCCCGTTGCGCCGCGATAGGCGACGAGCGCCCCCAGCGCCTGCCCAGGAGCACTCACCCGCCCCCGGCCTGCTGTGTCCGGCATGTCCTTACTTCCCCATCGATCCGCCGCCCTCGGGCGCTTCATACCACGCCGCCGTGGCGAATCGCACCGCCGCCGCGCGACGTCAGCCCGTGGCGTTGAGGTTCCTGAGGGCGAAACATGCCATCTCGACGGGTCGACGGCGCGTCCGGGCCGGGACGAACGGTTGAAGGGAGCGCACGGGCCCGGACGCAAACGCCGTCGGCGATCAGCGAGTCTTGCCTTCGAACAGATCCTTCGTGATGGACGCGTCGACCAGCAACTCGTACGGGATGGCCTCGTCCATGAGATCCAGATCGAGATTGATCGCCGTCAGGTCTTCGGTGATCTGCTTGAGCCTCGGTTCCGAACCGTCCGTTCCAAAGTACTCGACGGCATCCTCGTAGCTCGTGTAGTACACGCCCGCAAGGTCAACAGCCATCTGTTCCGGCGTCACGTCGTAACCGGGCGCGGCCAGTTCCAGGAACTTGTCGGGATCCGAGTTGAAGAGGTCGACGGCCCGGTAGATGCCGCGCATGAAGGCTGCGTACTTCTCCTTGTTGGCCTCATAATCGTCGCGGTTGACTATGACCACATCGGTGATGAGGCCGTTGAAGTCCCTGGAGGACAGCAGGATCTTCGATCCTTCGCGCGATGTGTTCGCCACGATCTCGCTCAACATCGGCTCCCAGGACGCGACGGCCGCGACTTCGGGGTCCTCGAAGACGGCCGGACTGTCGTCAGTTGCGATCAGCCGCAGGTTGACGTCGTCAAGGCTGTACCCGGCCTGCTTCAGGGCGTGCGCCGTCATCACGGTTCCGGGATGGTTGATCTCGCCCGCGAAGGTCTTGCCCACGAGGTCCTCGACCGAGTCGATCCCGGGGGCGCCGACGACGCCGTCGGCTCCGACAGAGATGTCGATCAATCCAATGACGACAAGATTCGAATCGGCGCTCAGGGGGCGAGAGATATGTTCGCCCATCGTCCGCATTGTGCAGTTGATGTCGCCCGACTCGAGACCGGGAAGGACATTGGCGCGATCGTTGTCGAAGACGGCCTCGAACTCGATGCCCTCCTCGGCGAAGTATCCCATTTCATTGGCGACCGGCGCCGGCGCGAAGCCGAACCAGAACGGATAGGCGCAACGCACCACGTTGTCCGCTGTCGAAGGCTGGACCGATCCGATCAGACCGGCCAGAACGATCGAAGAAAACGTCAAACCGACTGCAGTGACCCGGGTGAGGGAACGAACCGGGCTCTGTAGGAAGGGCTTGGCTGTCTTGTTGCTCATGTTGGCTCTCCTGAATTGACACATGTCCCATGGCGCATCGGGACCGCACCGGCAGACGAACTGCAAGGGCGAACCTGGCGTTCGGTCTGATGCCGTATCAGGTTGGCCGCCCGAGGTCTCTCAACCTCTCTCCATGTGCCTTGGCCCCATGACGTGAAGACGGTGTCGCATGGGGCAACCTGCAAGAATACGAGAGTGGCGTACTTCATATCGAAGCCTATCGATATGAAGTACGCCACGCACCCGCACACGTGTCCGGGACCAGGCAACGCCGCTTGACAGCAGCGGCCTTCAATCTGCGGCTCGGACGCCGGCACGCGGCCGGACCGAACGCCGACCCTTCGGCTTGATGCCCAGATTGCTGATGCCATAGAGCGAGAACACCTCGCGAAGGAACGTGCGCACCAGCTTGGTGTGCTGAGCGCCGGTCTTGACGACGATCTCGAAGTTGGAATCGTATGAGAACTTGTCCTCGACAAGGGCCTGAAGCTTGTTGTGTATGCAACTGTTCCTGACCCATTCAGCCG
Source organism: bacterium (assembly GCA_028821455.1). Lineage (GTDB taxonomy): Bacteria > Pseudomonadota > Alphaproteobacteria > SP197 > SP197 > SP197. The sequence goes on from JAPPGE010000031.1 coordinate 35,712, forward strand.
GCAGATGGCCAATCATCTCTCCGGAGAGAACCAGCAGCGCCAGCGCCTCCATGGAATCGGCATTGGCGACGACTCGCTTGGGTCGGAATGCTCCCGTCTGAAGCGTTCCCCCGTAGTAGGTCCGCCTGACGAACGGAAGCCGCTCGATTTCCTCCGGCTTCTGCTCCGAGTCGGGAACCCCGAAGAGCGGATGTCTCTCTGCGCAGTAGAGCGTCTGGCGTTCCGAGAAGAGCTTGACATAGGTCAGCCCGGGCGCGTGATTCGGAAACGTATGGACGCCGGCATGATATCTCCCGTCGAGCACGCCGTGCTCGATGTCCAGCGGGTTTGCGGTCTTCAGTTCGAGTTCAACGTCCGGAGCGTCCGCGATGAAGTGCAGAATCGCGTCGTCAAGCCTGAAGTCGCGATTGCTCAGCAGCGCGTCGGCGAAGGCAACCCGCAGTGTGCCCGCCAGTCCACCTCGCCGATCATTCACTCTTGTCCTGAAGTTGCTCATCGAACGGAACAACTCCTGGGCTGCTTCGTAGACGGCGCGACCATCGTCGGTCAGGGAAAAGCCCGTCCGCCCTCGATTGCACAGACGCATTCCGAGACGGGTTTCCAGATCGGTCATCTGGGTGCTGATCGTCGATTGCGCAACGTTCAGGCTGATTTGGGCTGCCGAGAAGCCGCCCGCCTCGACCACAGCCATGAAGACACGGAGAAGGTGGAGGTCGGGATTCGACACGTTGTGCAGCATGACCGCCACGCTACATCGACACTTATCGAAGAGTCTATGCGTAGTATTGAATGGCTTAGCGATCGGCATGTGGTGTCGAATCCACCGTGTCTGGCGGGTCTGTTGTCTCTTCGAACGGCATGACTCTGACCGCCCGGACAGAGGGAGTACGATCCGTGAATGAGCGACAGGCAACAGGATTCGACCCGATGGTCGCGCCGCGCTACGGCGAAATCGCGACGTTCATGCGCACGCCATACGCCGCCAGCGCCGAAGGTGTCGACATTGCATTGATCGGCGTGCCTTATGACGGCGGAACGACGAACAGGGCCGGCGCCCGGCACGGTCCGCGCGAAATCCGGAACATGTCGAGCCTCATGCGCTCCATCCATCACGTGTCGCGCTGCAATCCCTATGAACTGTGCAGGGTGGCGGACCTCGGTGACGTTCGTTTCACCCGGATCTTCGAGGATGAAGCAGTCGTCGAGGAGATCGCCGCATTCTACCGCGAAGTGCATCGGCACCGCGCGTTTCCGCTGACGGCCGGGGGCGATCATTCGATCACGTATCCCATCTTCAAGGCGATTGCGGCCGGCGAGAGTCTGGGCATGGTCCATATCGATGCCCACACCGACACCTGGGACGAGTTCCAGGGGTCCAAGTTCACCCATGGCGCCCCCTTCCGGCGAGCCGTCGAAGACGGTCTCCTGGATCCGAAGAGAACGATTCAGATCGGTATCCGAGGTGCACAGAATACGTCTGAAGGCTGGGACTTTTCCCTGGATCAGGGAATGCGCGTGGTGTTCATGGAAGAATTCGACGACATGGGCGTCGACGCGACCATCGAGGAGGCGCGCCGCGTGGTCGGCGGCGGCCCGACGTACATCTCTTTCGACGTGGACGGCCTCGACCCGGTCTATGCGCCCGGCACGGGAACCCCGGAGATCGGCGGTATCACGACGATCGATGCGCAAAAGCTGCTCAGGGGCTTGCGCGGCCTGGACCTTCGCGGCGGCGATGTCGTGGAGGTGGCGCCGCCGTTCGACCAGACGGGAAACACCGCCCTGGTCGGAGCCACCATCATGTACGAGATTCTCTGCCTGCTCGCAGAAGCGCGCGTCGCACACCAAGGTTCATAGGCCCACTGCCTGTGCCCCCTGCCCGGTCGACACGAGTCTGCCGCTGACGGGAGATCCACCGCTGCGCAACAGGGAGGCCGTCAGGCGTTGGCGAGGGCGACGGCTCTTCTGGCCATGACCGTGACGAGATGGGCACGGTAGTCGGGGGTCGCGTGGATGTCGCTGTTGAGGCCGTCATCGGGAATCTGGATATCGGCAAGGACATCGGGGGAGAAGTTGCGCTCGAGCGCCTCTTCCATGGCAGCCACTCGAAAGACTCGAGCCCCGGCCCCTGTGACGGCAACACGCATGCCCGAGGCGGTCCAGGCAACGAAGACTCCGACAATGGCATAGCGCGACGCCGGGTTCGGGAACTTCATGTAGGCCGCGCGGCGGGGAGCGGGAAAGGCGACCGAGGTGACGAGTTCACCCTCCTGGAGTGCCGTCTCGAAAAGGTCGACGAAGAAATCATCTGCGGCAATCTGCCTGCGGTCGGTGATGACCGTGGCGCCCAGACCCACCAGGGCCGCCGGATAGTCCGCGGCCGGATCCGCATTGGCGATCGAACCCCCGAGCGTGCCCCGGTTGCGCACCTGGAAATCGCCGATCTGGCCCGCCAGGCCGGCAAGCGCCGGGATGGGGTGCGTCATGCGCGCCACGTCGTTGTGACGCACGCCGGCTCCGATAATGAGCGTGTCCGTACCGGTGGAGGTGTTTTTCAGCGCGTCGATGGTCCCCAGATCGATGAGATCACTCGGCTGGGCGAGGCGCATCTTGAGCGTCGGCAGCAACGTGTGGCCGCCGGCGAGGTAGCCTGGATCCTCGCAACTCCCGTGGAGGCGCACGGCCTCATCGATCGACCCGGCGTGGTGGTAGCGGAAGGCGTACACGGGTCCTCAAGCCTTCCCGGTCGCCATCATGTCGGCCGCGGCGGCGATCGACCGGACGATGTTGTGGTAGCCGGTGCAGCGGCAGAAGTTGCCCTCGAGATGCTCCCTGATCTCCCGTTCCGTGGGCGCCTTGTTGTGTTTCAGGAGATCGAGGGCGCTCATGATCATGCCCGGCGTGCAGAAGCCGCACTGCAGACCATGGTTCTCGTGAAAGGCCTGCTGCATGGGATGGAGCGTATCGCCGTCGGCGATTCCCTCGATGGTTGTCACGTCGTGTCCCGCCGCCTGTACCGCAAGGACGGTGCAGGCCTTGACGGAATCCCCGTCAAGGTGAACGACACAGGCCCCGCACTGGCTGGTGTCGCACCCGACGTGGGTTCCTGTCAGACGCAGGGTTTCGCGCAGGAAGGTGACGAGCAGCGTGCGCTCTTCGCACAACCCCGAACGCTCCTCGCCATTGACCGTCATCGAGATCGTCATGGTCATCTGTAACGCCCCCTCACTGCAGGAAGGCCGCGACGATACCAAGGGAACCCACCGCAGCGACCACCAGTGCGATGAACACTCGTTCGAGGAAGACCTCCGGCATCCTGCGACCGGCTGGCAGAGACCGCTCGGCGGCCGCAGGCGGCAGTGTTTCCGGTACAGCCACGAGGCCATCGAGACGACTGAAGAAGGTGTTGGCGATCTTGGTGGCGCTGGCCTCCACAAGGCGCGCTCCCACCTGGGCGAGCTTGCCTCCGACCTTCCCCTCGGCCTCATAACGGAGAAGCGTTCCCTGCCCATCCTCGAGAAGGGTGATCCGCGCGTCGCCACTGGCAAAACCTGCCGCACCGCCCTTGCCTTCGGCGCTGAGCACGCATCCTCCAGGGGGATCGAGGTCCTTCAGTTCGACCCTGCCGGTAAAGACCGCTGAAACGGGACCGATCTTCGCCTTCACCCGGGCGGTGAAGGCGGTCGACGATTCCTGTTCCACCGTCTCGCAGCCCGGTATCGCCTGGCGCAGGACGGCAGGATCGTTGAGAGCCTGCCACACCACGTCGCGCTGTGCATTGATGCGGTATTCGCCGGATAGATTCATCGTCCAGATCCTTCACAAGCCGTGCACGAGATGCAGCACGAGCACGAGGGCAAACACGAACAACACCACCAGTGACGCGGTACCGGTGACCGGATCACGCGCAAGAATGCCCGACGGCCCGCCCCAGCGCCGGCCGACATCCGTTGCACCGGCAACCAGTGCCAGCGACGCCGCGCGCAACGGCACGGCAGCCTCGCCAGCCAGCCAGAGAGCCTGACGTGCCAGCCTCGGCAGCAGCCAACGATAGCACCAGTCGACGTCGATATTGACCCCCGGCAGTTCCGGCGGGTAGAGCCGGTAGAGCTTGAGCAGCGTGAACGCAAGGGCCGAGAAGAAGAGCAGTTGGCACTGGGCGATGACGTGCGACCAGGAGTAGGGCTCATAATGTACTGCATAGGGCAGCATCGAGTAGAGAGGGCCTGGCCACACGCCGATCAGGATGCAGGCTGCGGCAGCGACCGCCATCGCCACCAGCATTGACGGCGGCGCTTCCTTCGGACGCAGCCCTGAGTCGTGGGCGAAGAATGCGAAGAAGGGAATCTTGATGCCAGCGTGGTGAAAGACCCCGGCCGACGCGAACAGGAGCGCAAGCCATACCCAGTCATGGCCCTCCTCGATGACCGCCGTCATGATCATCGCTTTCGACACGAATCCCGAGAACAGGGGAAAGGCCGAGATGGACGCCGCACCGACGATGCACAGGCCCGTTGTCGCCGGCATGGTGCGATGGAGCCCACCAAGTTCCGAGCCCCCCATGCGGCCCGTGCGGTAGAGCACGGCCCCCATGCTCATGAAGAGCAGGCTCTTGTAGAGAACGTGACTGAAGGCGTGACTGACAGCGCCGTTGATGGCCATTTCGGTGCCGACGCCAATGCCGACCACCATGAACCCCAACTGGTTGATCAGGCTGTAGGACAGGACACGCCTGAGATCATTCTCGATCACGGCATAGAAGATGGGGAACATGGTCATGACGGCGCCGATCCAGATCAGCTCCTCGGTTCCCGGAAAAAGCCGGGCGAGAACATAGATGCCGACCTTCGTCGTGAACGCGCTCATCAGGACGGTGCCGGTTTCGGTCGCTTCCGGATAGGCATCGATGATCCAACCGTGCAGCAGCGGAAACCCGCACTTGATGCCAAGAGCCAGGAAGATGAGCCAGGCCGCCGTCCCGTCGAGTTCCATGACCGAAAGGCCGGTGCCCGCACCATCGACGTGGAGCACCGTGACACCGGCCAGCAGCAGCAGACCCGATGTCACCTGGACAGCGAGGTAACGCAGGGTCGTCCGGACTGAACCCGGTGCCCGCCGCGCCAGGATCAGCGCCGCAGACGTCAGCGCCAGTCCTTCCCAGAACAGGAAGAGTGTCACGAGATCGCCGGCGAAGACGGCGCCCTGGGCACAGCCGGCATAGGCAAGTGCCGCCACCTGCTGCAGGCGATCGTTGGTGTGAAGACTGTAGATCGCCGCAATGAGAGCCGCGAGGTGAAACAGCCAGCCAAAGAGATGCGAAAGCCGGTCGCCATGGTGGAGGACAAGAACGATGTCCATCACGGCTGCATCAGGAATGACAGCGGGATCCAGAAACCACAGGTTGACGGCACCGACAACCGGGGTGGCGACGAGGATGATGGGCCGCAGCCGGCTCGGTGACAGCGCAACGATGGCGGCGCCGGCAAGAAACACCAGGAAGGGCGCCACGCTAGTCATCGTAGTGGTCTTCCCGGCGCATCACGAGCTTGCGCAGTTCCCGCGCCAGCAGCACCAGGATGACGCAGGCGACAAGACCGTAGAGGGCATGGAAACCGAACAGTGCCTCGAAGGGATGCTTGATGTGCCGGTGCACGACGAAGTCGGCTGCCACAAGCAGAAAGCATGCGCCGTAGAGTGCCCGGATGATCCCGCGAACGTTCCTGGGGTTGTCCAGAAAACGGCGTTTCCCGTCGCTCATGTCAGCGACCCTCCGCCATGAAGAAGACCCTGTCCAGCCACATGGTGATGGCATCGGGGAAGAAGAAGAGTGCCAGGCAACCCAGCGACGTGATGGCCATGGCCGCCAGGCATGTGACGGGCGCCTCGTGCCAGGTGGCGACTTCTCCCTGTCGTGCCGGTTTCAGGAAGGCGCGCAGGGGAATCGCGAGCAGATAACCGATGTTGAGCAGGGTGCTGATGGCAAGCACGGCGAGGAACAGCACCTGGCCGGCAGCCAGGGCGCTTTCGAACAACAGCCACTTGCTCCACAGCCCGCCCAGCGGCGGCAGGCCGATGATGCTGAGGCTGGCGATGGTGAAGGCCGTCATGGTGAGCGGCATCGAGCGTCCCAGGCCGTCGAGTTCCGAGACCCGGGTCTTCATGGTCGCGATGAGAATGGCCCCGGCGCAGAAGAAGAGGGTGATCTTGCCGAAGGCGTGGGTGACCATGTGCAGGCCACCGGCCACAAAGCCGGCTTCGCCGGCCAGCAGGGCGGCCAGGACAATGTAGGAGAGCTGGCTTACCGTCGAATAGGCAAGCCTTGCCTTGAGATTGTCCCGTGTCATGGCCACCAGGGATGCGGCGACGATGGTGAAGGCGGCAATCCACTGCAGGATCTCCAGGACGTGGAGACCCTGCAGCATGTCGAAACCGAACGTGAACCAGGAGATCTTGAGAATGGTGAAGACGCCCGCCTTGACGACGGCGACGGCGTGCAGCAACGCGCTTACCGGCGTCGGGGCGGCCATCGCCGCCGGCAGCCAGCGGTGAAACGGCATCAGGGCCGCCTTGCCGATGCCGAAGACATAGAGCGCCAGCAGAATCCCGGCTGTCAGGTCCGACACCCTGCCCTCGAGAATTCCTCCCGGAACGAAGTCAAGCGTCCCCGCCACCTGCCAGGTCACGATGATCGCCACGAGGAACAGGCCGATGGATGTTCCCATGAGGATGCCGAGATAGGTGCGCCCTGCCCTTCTCGCCAGGGCCGTGCCGGCGTGACTGACCAGCGGAAATGTCGAAAGCGTCAAGGCCTCGTAGAACACGAAGAGGGTGAAGAGATTGCCGGCGAGGGCAACGCCGGTCGCCGATGCGATGGCGATGGCGAAGAAGGCGAAGAACCGGGTCTGGTGCGATTCGTGGTGACCGCGCATGTAGCCGATCGAATAGATCGTCGTGACGACCCACAGACCGCTTGCCATGAGCGCGAAGGCGACGCCCAGCGGCTCGATGGCGAACTTCAGCGCGAGGCCTGCAACAGGTTCTGCGATGACCAGTTCGGGTATCGTGTCGCTGTTTCCTGCGATGAAAGCCAGGATGATGAACAGGATCGTGCCCCCGGCGAGACTTACCGCCTCCCTGACGTTGGGCCAGCGGTGCGTCGCCAGGACCCCCGCGGCGGTGACGAGCGGCACGACAAGGGCATAGAGCAGTACCTGACCGGTCACGGCGCTCCTCCAAGGAGCCGTGCCGCGGTGTTGGCCACGCCGACCGTGAGGTCGGTGGTCACGCCAAGAACGATACAGAGCGCGCACAGGACGACGGCCGGTATCACCAGCATGGCCGGCGCCTCGTCTCTTGCTCCCGGCGGCGGGTCCGTGAAGTAGGCAACATCGACCACACGCCAGATGTAGATCACCGCAATCAGCGAGGCGCCCACAATGACGAGGGCGAGCGGCCACAGCCCGGCGTCAAGGGCGCTGCTCACAAGATACCACTTGGAGATGAAACCCACGGTCGCCGGAACGCCGATCATCGAGAGCCCGGCGACGACAAAGCAGCCCATGGTCAGCGGCATGCGCCGTCCGAGGCCCCGGAAACTCTCCATGTCCGCCTTGCCCAGTCTCATGATGACGCAGGCCATGACCAGAAAGAGCGCCCCCTTCATGAGTCCGTGGTTGAAGACATGGACAATGGCGGCAATGAGGCCATCATGATTGGCAAAACCGATGGCGGCGGCGATGTAGCCCACCTGGGCAACGCTGGAATAGGCAAGCATGCGCCTGAGATCGTGCTGCCACACTGCGACGATGGATCCGGCGACAGCGCCTGCCAGCCCCAGGGGTACGAGCACCCACCCGATCTTCATCTCCCCGAAGGCGTAGTCCGCTCCGAAGACGCTGTAGACAAGGCGCAACAGCATGTAGGCGCCGATCTTGGTTGCCGTGGCGCCGAAGAAGGCGGACACCAGAGACGGCGCATAGGTATAGGCGTTGGGCATCCAGGAGTGGGCAGGGAAGATGGCCGCCTTGATGGCCGTTCCGATGAGAACGAAGGCTAGAGCAGCCTGGACTGGCGCCGTGTGGCTGACACCCGGAAGACGGGCGGCCATGTCCGCCATGTTGAGGGTGCCGGTCATCATGTAGGCAAGCCCGATACCGACGAGAATGAACGTGGCGCCGATGGTTCCCTGGACGAGATAGTGGAAGGCCGCCCGCGTCGCCCGCCGGTCGATACCCATGGCCACGAGCGCATAGCTCGCCAGAGACGAGATCTCGAGGAAGACGTAGAGATTGAAGATGTCGCCGGTAATGGCGATGCCGAGCATCCCGGCAAGGGCGAGCAGTGCCATCGTGTGGAACAGATGGCGCGCCCTGTGCACCACCTCGACATTAATGCCGATCCGGGTTGCCGGCATGATGATGGCGGCCATGCCTGACACCAGGACCAGGACCAGGGCGTTGAGAGGATCGATCACATAGGCGATGCCGAGAATCTCGGGCCAGCCGCCCATGGTGTAGTGGATGGGACCCGCATCGAGAACATGTTCCAGAAGCGCGACGGAGATGGCGAAGGTGATCCATGCCACCACGACAGCAAACATCCAGGCCAGACGGGGCCTGCCCATGAGCGCACACAAGGGCGCACCGATGAGCGGCACCGCCACCTGGAGTGCGGGAAGCTGCTGGAGCAAACTCATGCGGTCAGTCCAGGTCTGCCTTGGCCATCTCGTCTTCTTCGATGGAACTGTAGGATTCGCGGATGCGCACGATCAGTGCGAGCGCCAGCGACGTGGTCGCCACTGCAACCACGATGGCTGTCAGGATGAGAACATGGGGCAGCGGGTTGGTGTAGAGCACCGCGTCCTCATGGACGATAGGCGCCGTGCCGTCCCGGACATTGGAGAGAGAGATGTAGAACAGGAAGACACCGCCCTGGAAGATGTTGAGACCGGCCACCTTCTTGATGAGGTTGCCGCGGGTCATGACGATGTAGAGTCCGATCATCAGCAGCGCGACCGAACCCCACTGCAGGGCATGTCCGATGACGAAATCGACCGGGTTCATCGCCGTGCCCTGCGTTCGGCAAAGACGAGAAAGACGGCGGTCAACACACCGGCGACCGTGATTCCGACGCCAAGCTCGATGATGATGATACCGGCATGCTGTCCATGCACAGGATCGGCACTGTCGAGAACACTGTAGTTGAGGTACTCGCCACCCAGCGCCATCGTCGCAAAACCGGTGCCGGCATAGAGAATCAACCCGCAACACACCATAGCCATGACGGCGGACATGGGCACCGCCTCGACGGCTCTCCTGATTCCAAAGACGATGGTGTAGACGATGATGCCCGTGGCGAAGATGACGCCGGCCTGAAAGCCGCCCCCCGGGCCGTAGTCTCCGTGCATCTGCACGTAGAGTGCAAACAGGAGGATGAACGGCACCATGATCTTGACGACCACGCGAACGAGAATGAACTCGTTCATGCCTCACCCTTGCGCCAGTGCCGCAGCAGGGCGATGACGCCAATCCCGGCGGTGAAGATCACCGCGACCTCCCCCAGCGTGTCGAAGCCCCGGTAACTGGCGAGGATCGCCGTCACCATGTTGGGAACTCCGGTACTCGCCGGACTCTCGGCGATGTAGCGGGCGGCGACATGAAGGTTGGCCGGGGATGCCGGATCCCCGAGGAGCGGCATGTCGAGGGTGGCATAGAGAAGGCCTGCACCCGATGCGAGGCTCACCAGGAGCGCCAGGATCCGTTCTGCGGACCGTCGCCGCCACGGCTCTTCCCGGCGCGTCGTCAGCGAGATCGCCGCCAGCATGAGGGCAAGGGAAATGCCGGCACCCACCACGGCTTCCGTAAAGGCAACGTCGACGGCATCGAGCAGCGTGTAGACCGTTGCCAGAATGAAACTCATGGCGCCTGCCAGAATGGCGACCGCGAGCAGGCTGGTCAGCCTGGTGATGGCGAGGGCCAGGACGATCAACAGGACGACAAGCCCGAAAATGGAATATTCTTCCGTCACGAATTCGTGCTCTGGCTGTCGTCCGCATCTCCGGAATCGGGGGAGAGACCTCCGAGCAGCGCCGCGTGCCCCACGGCGTGGCTTGCGGCTGGTGTCGTCAGGAACAGCACGAAACCGATCAGCAGCAGTTTCAGTGTGTTGAGCCCCGGTTCGGTCTGCAGGATGAGCCCCAGCAGGATCAGGCCCACACCGCCGGTATCGGCCAGACTGCCGGCATGCAGTCTCGTGAAGAGATTCGGCAGGCGCACCATGCCGAGCGCGCTCGTCACCATCAACAGACCGCCGGTCACCAGGGCGATCCAGCTCACAGCGTCGATCAGAATGTTCAAGGTTCATCTCCAAGGTGGCCGAACCTGAAGTACTTCAACGCCGCAAGGGTGCCGACAAAGTTGAGCAGGGCATAGGCAATGGAGAGGTCGAGGAAATCCGGCCGGTCCGTCAGGTAGCCCGTCACCGCGATCAGCAGCACCGTCATCGTACCGTGAACGTTGACCCCGAGAATGCGGTCGTAGGGCGTGGGACCCCTGACGACCCGCACCAGGGTGATGGCCATGGACGCCACCAGCAAGGCTGTCACCGTCACAAACATCAGCGACGGCCCTCGACGGCGCTGACCCGGCGGTCCATCTCGCCCTGATGCAGATCTTCAAGGCTCTTCCTGGAAAGAGCGTGCACGTGGATGCGGTCCTCGAGAACCGACAGGGAGACGGTACCCGGGGTGAGGGTGATCGAATTGGCGAACACGACGAGACCCACCGGTGTCTTCTGGCTGGCCGGCACCCAGGCCGACCCGGAATCAATTTTCATCGACGGAGCAAGGATGGTGCGTGCCACGGCAAGGTTGGCGAGCGCAATCTGGCAGACAAGCCAGGGCAGGTAGAGGACGACTCGGCCAAGAAGCTGGATCGGAAACCCTTCCTCGTCGATCATTCCCATGCGATGGGCGATGATCACGACAAGAAGCACGCTGACCACACCCGATGCGAGAAGAAACGGGTCGGTGGAGCCACTGAGGACGAACCATACGCACAAGAGCACGACCGCGAGGCTGATCATGCGACCCACAGCATCCTCTCCGTTTTCGTGGCCCGCCCGAGTATGCCCAAGAGCGAACCGGGGACAAGGCTTGTGTTCCCGGCTGCTCCGCGTTCTGGTGGTGGCGATCGCCTTTCCGGCGGCCGCGGAGGATCCGGTCACGTTTGCCAGGGACGTCCTGGAGGTCGTCACCGCGGACAACCGGTCCTGGACATTCCACGTGGACCTCGCCGTCACGCCTCAACAGCGTTCCCGCGGGCTCATGTTTCGCAAGACCATGGCCGATGACGAGGGCATGCTGTTTCTCTACACCAGGGAGGCATCGCGCAGCTTCTGGATGAAGAACACCTATCTTCCCCTTGACATCATCTTTCTCGACCGCCACGGGGTGATCGTCTCCATCGCCGCCGATGCCCGGCCGCTCGACGAGACGACCATCCCTTCCGGCCTGCCTGCGGCCGGAGTCCTCGAGGTTCTCGCCGGCACGGCACGGCGGCTGGGTCTCGAACCGGGCGACCGTGTGATTCACCGCGCTTTCGATCCCTGAGCGAGAGACCCGATGGCGCCACCTGATGACTTTGCAACACGGGAGAACTCCTGAACCATGATGCTCACGCCCGCGGAAATCGACCGGTTGACCCTCTTCTCGGCAGCGGAGCTCGCACGCAAGCGAAGGGCCCGGGGCCTCAGGCTCAATCAGCCCGAAGCGGTGGCGCTCATTGCCGACGAAATCATGGAGGCGGCCCGAGACGGACACACCCTCGCCGAAGTCCGCAGTGCCGCCGCGGCACTCCTGACGACCGATGACGTGCTCCCCGGCGTGGCGGAGATGATCGATCTCGTCAACGTCGATGCCCAGTTTGACGACGGCCTGAAGACGGTAACCGTCTGGCAGCCGGTACGTCCCGGAAGCAAGGCGGCGGATACCGCCTGCCGTCCCGGCGAGGTGCTTGTCGGCGACGGCGACATCACCCTCAACGACGGCAGCGCGAAGACCGAGGTCACCGTCCTCAACAGGGGCGACCGGCCGGTCCACGTGGCCAGCCACTATCACTTCTTCGAGGCCAACCGCGATCTCGAGTTCGATCGCAGATCGGCCTTCGGCAAGCGTCTCGATCTTCCCGCCGGAGCGAGCGCCCGGTTCGATCCGGGTGAACACCGCACGGTAGTACTGACCGTCATTGCCGGAAACGGAGACATCCAGGGGTTCAATCGCCTTACCGAAGGCAACATCGACGATCCGGCCGTACGGGAACGGGCTCTTGCCCGGGCCCGCGAGCGCGGATTTCGGGGGGCCTGACCATGGCTACGATGACCCGGGAACGCTATGCGGCCCTCTTCGGACCGACCACGGGAGACCGCATCCGTCTTGGCGACACCAGTCTTCTTGCCCGCATCGAACACGACCACGCCACCCATGGCGAGGAAGGGATCACGGGCCTCGGCAAGACCCTGCGTGGCGACGCCGGCATTCACGGCGGCCTCAGACTCGACGAGGGAGCTCTCGAGACCGTCTTTTGCAATGTCGTGGTCATGTGCCCTGTCGGCGGCATCTACAAGGCGGACGTCGGCGTGCGCGACGGCCGCATCCATGCCATCGGCAAGGCCGGCAATCCCGCCTTCATGGCCGGCGTCTCGCCAGACATGGTGATCGGTCCGGGAACCAAGCACATCAACGGACAGGGACTGATCGCCACGCCGGGAGGGATCGACGTCCACGCCCACTACCTGCAGCCGGCCGAGGTGTGGCACGCGCTTTCGGCCGGTCTGACCACCATGATCGGCGGTGGATTTGCGGGATGCTGGACCACCGACAGTGGCGGTGGCTGGGCGAACTCCATCATGCTGCAGGCGACCCGGCGCTATCCGATGAACTTCGGACTCTTCAGCCGCGGCGGCGCCAGCCGGCCTGCCGCCATCGAGGAACAGCTGGCCTCCGGGGTCATCGGCGTGAAGATCCACGAGGACCTCGGGGCCACGCCGGCTCTCATCGACACCTGTCTCGGCGTTGCCGACCGCCTGGACTTCCAGGTCCAGCTGCACACCGACTCGATGAACGAATCGGGGTTTTACGAGACAACGATGGAGGCCATCGCGGGCCGTACCATTCACATGTACCACACCGAGGGCGCCGGTGGCGGACACGCGCCCGACATCATCCGCTGCAACGGAGAACGCCATTGCCTGCCGTCCTCCACCACGCCCACCAATCCCTTCACCCTCAATGCCCTGGGCGAGCACATGGACATGATGATGCTGTGCCACACCCTGAGAGGGGATGTGCCGGAGGATGTCGCCTTCGCCGAGAGCCGGCTGCGCCCCCAGTCCATGGCCGCCGAGGACGTGCTGCATGATCTCGGCGCCATCTCCATGGCCGGTTCTGACGCCGAGGGGATGGGTCGGGTCATGGATGTGATCGCCGGCATGTGGCGCCTCGCCTCGGCGATGAAGGATCGCCGGGGGCCGCTTGCCGATGAACCCTTCGACAATGCGGACAATGCCCGGATCCTGCGTTATCTCGCCAAGGTGACCATCAATCCTGCCATCACCTTCGGCATCGCCGGGGATATCGGCAGCATCGAGGTCGGCAAGATTGCCGATATCGTCCTGTGGCGTCCGGAGTTCTTCGGGGTCAAGGCACAGCAGGTCTTCAAGGCCGGCGCCGAGGTGTGGAGTCCGTCGGGCACGGCCGCAGCATCGCTGTCGATAAGCGAACCCCTCATGTATCGCGAGTCCTGGCCCGCCTGCGGCGGCGGTCCCGACCGGGTGTCGTTCCTCTTCGTCCATCCCCTTGCCATCGACAGCGGTCTCGATCGAAGGCTCGGCCTCGGCCGGACATTGCTGCCGGCAACGGGAACGCGGCATCTTTCCAAGAAGGACATGGTCCGCAATGATGCCCTGCCGCAAATCAGGGTCGATCCGGGAACCTTCGAAGTCCATGCCGACGGCGTTCTCCTCGACGTCCCTCCCATCCATCACGTGGCTCTCTCCAGGCGCTATTTCCTCTTGTGACGGTTTCGGCGCCAGCCTGATTCCGGCGCCGGCCTGGGCGTCACCGGAAATCGGTATTTTCGGACTGGATTCACGCGCTCCGATGGGGCATAGGCGGCAGCCTCATCTGCGCGGGGACTGTCGCCCTTGATTGCAGCAATCTTCGGTGTCTGGGCAGTCATCGTCAGCATCTCCCTGCTGATGTCCGGCAACGCGCTCCAGGGCTCGCTTCTCGGCCTGAGAGCGCCGTCTGCCGGCTTTCCGGACCTGGTGACCGGCATCATCATGTCGAGCTACTACTTCGGGTTCGTCTTCGGAGCTCTCGCGGTGCCCCGTCTCGTCGAGCGCGTGGGCCACATCCGCGTGTTCACGGCGCTCGCCTCGCTCGCCTCGATTTCGGCCCTGGGCCACGCGGTTGTTGTCGATGCCCCCGTGTGGGCGGTGCTGCGCATTCTCACCGGCTTCTGCAACATCGGCCTCTTCATCATCGCCGAAAGCTGGCTGAACGACCGCTCGACAAACGAGACACGCGGTCAGTTGCTTGGCGTCTACATGATCGCCATGTCCGGCTCGATGGCAGTCGGCCCCTTGCTCCTCAACGTTGCGGATCCGGCCGGCCCTGTCCTCTTCATGACCGCATCAATCCTCGTCTCCCTGGCCGTGTTGCCGGTGTCGCTCACCACCTATCCCGCACCACGCTTCGAGAACCCGGCCAGACTGGGTGTCGTCGAACTGGTGAAAACATCGCCACTGGGAGTCGCCGGGTGCTTCACCAATGGCGCCACCTCGGGGGCTCTTGTCTGGCTGGCGTCACTCTACGCCACGGGCCTTGGCATGGACGTCGGCAATGTTTCCCTCTTCATGGCGGCCACCATCGTCGGCGGCATCGTCCTGATCTGGCCGATCGGCCGACTGAGCGACCGCTTCGATCGCCGGAAGATCCTGACGATCGTGGCTTTCACGGGCGGTGCCGCCGCCAGCCTTGCTGCTCTCTTCGCCGGTCCCGAACCCCTGATCCAGATCATCGCCGTGGCGGTTGTCGGGTGTTTCCTGTCGCCGCTCTATTCGCTCTCGATCGCGCACACGAACGATCATCTCAGGCCGGAACAGATGGTGGCCGCCTCCAGCGGACTGCTGCTCGCCGCCGGGGTCGGCGGCATCCTCGGGCCGACCGTCGCCGGCGCGATGATGCAGATCGCCGGGCCGGCAGGCTACTTCTGGTTCCCGGCGTCAGCGATGTTGCTGCTTGGCGGCTTCGCCCTCTACCGCATGACGCGTCGCGCACCGGTGCCGATGGAGGAACAGCGCGATTTCGTGACGGTGGTGAGAACCTCCCAGGTGCTGACCGAATCGGCCCTGCGCGACCACATGGACCGCGATCTGGGACGCACGGCCAAGTGGTAGGCCGATACACCGGTCGCGGGCATTGCCTCTCGTCGCCCGTTGCCCTCATTCTTGGCCGGCACCCGCCCGCCAGGGATCATCCGTTCCCGATGCCACCCGAACCCTTCACATCGCAGGCCGCCTGACATGTCCCGCGCGGCCCGTCACGCCAACCTCCGGCGCGCCCTCTATCCGAGGAGCATTTGCTACATCGGCGGCTCCTTCCTCGAACCGGCCATTGCCGCGACACGCAACCTGGGGTTTGCCGGGAGTATCCGCGTCATCAATCCACGACGGCAGGAGATCGCCGGCGAACGCTGCCTGGAATCCATCGACGAACTCGACGCGCCACCCGACGTCGTCTTCCTGGCGGTCAACCGGGAGATGACCAATGAGTTGATCGTCGAGCTCGATGACATGGGGGCCGGGGGTGCCGTCTGCTATGCGGCAGGCTATGCGGAAATCGGTGGAGAGGGCCTCGTCCTTGAACAGGAACTTCGGCGGCGGGCGGGCAATCTCGCGGTCATCGGACCCAACTGCTACGGCTTCAACAACTTCGTCAGCGGCGCTCTGGTGATGGCGACGCCGACCCTGGGGGAAAGAACCGTCAGGGGGTGCGCGTTCATCGGACAGAGTGGCAACATCTGCATCAACGTCGCCAACGGCCGGCGCGGCACGCCGCTCTCCCACGTCATTTCCTGCGGCAACCAGGCCGTTCTCGACTTTGCCGACTACATCGAGGTTCTCGTCGACGATCCTGCCGTCACCTCGTTCGCTCTCTTCATGGAAACCCTGCCCGACGCCGCGGCCTTCAGCCGGGCCGCGGTGCGCGCCCTCGAGGCCGGCAAGCCCATCATCGTGCTCAAGTCCGGCGTCTCCAGGAGGGGCGCTTCCATGGCCTTGAGTCACACCGCGTCCCTTGCCGGCGATGACAGGTTCTACCAGGCGCTCTTCGACCGGCTCAACATCATCCGGGTGGAGACTCCGGAAGATCTGCTTGAAACCGCAAAGGTGGTGTCGGTGACGGGAATTCCCGAAGGTCTCCGGCTTGCCGTGATGACATGTTCGGGGGGCGATTCGGGATGCGTGGCCGATATCGTGGAACCCCTGGGCATCGAGTTGCCGGAGCTCGACCAGCGCCAGCATGACGACATCGCCCGTCACATGCAGGCCTTCACGACGATTGCCAATCCGCTCGACTACAACACCTCCAACTGGGGCCGGCAGGATGTCCTCGAAGCCATCTTTCCCGTGATGCTGCGCCAGGGGGTCGACGCCGGACTGCTGGTGGTCGACGCGATCGCCGATGTGGAACAACTGCCTGACACCCGCTCGCAGGACGACGGGGCCGCGGCGGCCATGCGCGCGTTCCACACGTCGGTGCTCCGACACGGCATTCCTGGCGTCATCACCTCGTCAGTCCCCGACAACACCTCCATCAGGCTCCGCAAGCAGTTTCACGAGGCCGGCATCGCCATGACCCACGGCATCAGGGCAGGCACGCTCTCCCTGGCGCGGGCGTGCCTCTACGGCACCAGGCGGCGCGCGGTCCTGTCCAGCCCGGCACCGGTCGATCGTGTCCTTGCAGGGCCGGTCCCCCTTGCCGGCGACGTGCGGACCCTTGACGAGCGGGAAGGCAAGAAGGTTCTCGCCGACGCCGGACTGACAATCCCGTCCGGTGAGTGCGTCCGTCCCGCAGCCGCCGCCTCCGCCGCCGAGCGCATCGGCTATCCAGCGGTCGTGAAGGCACTGTCAGCCAGGATCGCCCACAAGACCGAGGCCGGCGGGGTCACCCTCAACCTCGGCGATCACCACGAGGTCGCCCGGGCGGCGGAGACCATCGCCCGCAAGACCGGCGTCAGGGAGGTCCTGGTTGAAGCCATGGTCACCGGCCACGTGGCCGAGATGATCATCGGCGTGACGCGCGACAACACTTTCGGGCAGGTGCTGATCATTGGCGCCGGCGGCACCTTCGTCGAGCTAGTCGAGGACTCCGTCGTCCTGCTTCTCCCCCTCGAACGCGATGACGTGTATCGGGCCATCGGATCGCTGAAGGTGTCGCGCCTTCTGGGCGGCTACAGGGGAGCACCGCCTGGTGATGTGGAGGCCCTCGTTGATGCCGTCGTGGCCGTGGCCGCTCTTGCCGCAACACACCGTGAGAGCCTCGTGGAACTCGACATCAACCCGCTTCTCGTCATGCCCCGGGATGGCGGCGTCGTGGTTGCCGATTGCATGATGAGAATGACCGGAACGGAGACCTGAATCATGAGTGACGTGGTCCATTGCGAACGCCGGGGCAAGGTCCTCGAGATCACCATCGACAATCCGCCGGCCAATGCCATCGGCCGCAAGGTGACGGCGGGTCTTTCCCGGGCCTTCGCGACATTGCGCGACGACCCCCATCTCCTGGTGGGTATCGTCACCGGCGCCGGCGACAAGTTCTTTTCTCCAGGTTGGGATCTCAAGGAGGCGGCCCGCGACTTCGATGCCGGCGGCGCGCTCGAGGATGACAAGGTCGACGGCGGATTCGCCGGGATCACGGAGATGTGGAACCTCTACAAACCGGTCATTGCCGCGATCAACGGGTATGCCGTGGGCGGCGGCTGGGAAATCGCCCTGGCCAGCGACATCCAGTACGCGGTGCCCCACGCCACCTTCTTCATCCCGGACGTGCACATGGGCTTCATCGCCGACGCTGGCGCCATCCAGATCCTGCCCCGGCGCCTGCCCCATTCGGTCGCCATGGACATCCTGCTCAGCGGCCGCCGCATGGACGCCGAGGAGGCCCTCAAGTGGGGTCTTGTCAACGAGATCGTGGAGGCGGACGACCTGATGACCAGGGCCCGTGAAACCGCGGATCACCTCGCCGAGGGTGGGCCGCTGGCGCTGCAGGCCACCAAGGAGGCGGTACGCCACACCATGCACATGTCAGTTCCCGACTGTTTCCGGACACTGCGTGGGGGCGGCCTGCCGATCTACTCGCGCATGCTCGCCAGCGACGACGCCAAGGAAGGCCCGCGCGCCTTTGCGGAAAAGCGCAAGCCCCGGTTCACTGGACGATAGGCCGGAGACCCTGATCAGCCGCCTCGCACGAAGGTCTCGCGGCCGCCGCTGACATTGAGAATGGCGCCCGTGACGTAGGCTGCCTCGTCGGAACACATCCACAGGACCGCCGTGGCGATGTCGCCGACGTCACCGATGCGGCCCAACGGAACGGCACGCTTGCCGAGTTCGATCACCTCGTCCTGTCCCATGCCATCGTCCCAGATCTCCGTCTTGATGAGGCCGGGACGCACGCAGCAAACGCGAATGCCTTCCCCCGCCACTTCCTTGGCGAGACCCAGGGTGAGGGAATCGAGTCCGCCCTTGGTCGAAGCATAGACGACGTCACCCGGCAATCCGCCGTAGACACCGGAGATCGATGACACGTTGACGATGACGCCACCGGTGCCGCCCCTTGCCGTCGACATGCGGCGGATCGCCTGGCGACTGGTCAGCGCCGGCCCCAGGAGATTCGTGTCGATGATCCTCCTGACCGTGTCGACCTCGTGATCAGCCAACGGCGTCTCGACTGAGATTCCGGCGTTGTTGACCAGGACCGCCGGCGCACCGAGCAGGCGGTCGGTCTCCTCGAAGAGAGACTCGATGTCATCGGGCCGGGACACGTCGGCACGGATGGCTGCGGCGCGCCGGCCTTCAGCCCGGACCGACTCCGCCACCTCTTCGGCGCGGTCCCTGGATGCGGAGTAGTTGACCGCAACATCATAGCCCCGCCTGCCGGCCAGGCGGGCAATCTCCGCACCGATTCCGCGGCTGCCTCCGGTGACGATCATGACCCCTTGCGACATCGATGATCTCCGCTCAGACCGGTTCGCGGCGCAGCGACTGCGCCATGCAGTGAACACCGCCACCGCCACGGGTGTAGCAGTCCACGTCGGGGTCATAGACAGTGAAGCCAAGGGCCTTCAGACGGGCCACCAGGTCCCTGGCATGGGCTGGCGCAATGACCCGGTCATTGCCCAGGGAGACGACGTTGCAGGCCAGCGCCATGGTGTCGGGATAGTTCACCGGCACGATCTCGATCCCCTTCGCCTTCAGCCAGTCGACGGTGGCCGGTTCGGTCGTGTCCAGACAGACCGCGCAGAGCTTCTCGGCCAGCATGCAGACCATGAGATCGATATGCACGTAGTGTTCGGCGATCGGTGTCACGCGGACTTCCCAGCCCTCCCTCTCGAACCACTGACTCACCTGGTGCGCCGACTGTTCCTGGGTGCGTTCGCCGCACCAGCCAATGAGGACGCAACCCGGCTCGATGATGTCGAAGTCGCCTCCTTCGAAGGACCCCGCCGTCACCATGTCGAAAATCGGAATGCCATTGTCGACGTAGAAGCGGATGACCGGTCCGTATTCGCCGCGCCGCCACCACTGCGCCATCTGGGTGACCACGGCGCCATAAGGTGTCATGAAGGAGGAATCCCTTGCGAAGACCTGGTAGGGAAGGTCACGGTCGGCTTCCAGCCAGTGCACCTTCACACCCGCTTCCTCATAGGCATCGACCATCTCGCGGTGCTGTTTCATGGCCAGCTGTGCGTCGAACCGGTCCCCTCGCTTGAGAGTGGCCCTGGAGATGGAACTCGTGGGGAGCCAGTGGAAGTGGTCGGCCGGCCCGAGCAGGACGTCGGTCAGGACACCGTATTCGGAATTGCATCCCCACTCGGTGAGTTGAGGAGTATTTCCTTCCGGCTCGCGGCAGCGAAGAGGATTGGAGGCCATGGCGGTTTCCCGTTCCCGTACGAAGTGCGGGAGGCTACCATCCGCGTTTCATGTGCTTCAAGGAGATCGACCATGGCAGGCGGCAACCTTTCCCGGGGCCAGGCACTGATGCAGCTGGTCCGGGCTTACGGGATCGAGACGGTCTTCGGCATGCCCGGGGTCCATACCCTGGAGTACTATCGCGGCATCGTCGATTCCGGCATGCGTCACGTGCTGTTCCGTCATGAACAGGGCGGTGGCTTCATGGCCGATGGCCATGCGAGGATTTCCGGCAAGCCGGCGCTTTGTTGCGTCATCACCGGCCCCGGAGTGACCAACATCGCCACCGCCGTGGGCAACGCCTATGCCGACAGCCAGCCGATGCTGGTGATTGCCAGCACCAATGGATCCGGAGACCTTGGCGCCGGCCGTGGACGCCTCCATGAAATCACCGATCAGCTGGCGACAATCCGGCCGCTGACGGCCGATGCCCAGACCATTCTCGACGGCCGCCAGATCCCTGGCGCCGTGCATCGCGCCTTCTCCACCTTCGCCTCCAGCCGTCCCCGGCCCTGCTACATCGAACTCCCCATCGACAAGATCGCCGAAACGGCAGAGTTCGCCGTCAGGACCTCGCCCATCACCGGTCCCCTGGCACCCGATCCGGCGGCAGTCGACAAGGCTGCCGCCATCGCCTCGGGCGCCCGGCAACCGGTCATCATCGCCGGCGGCGGAACGATCGACCATGGCGAGCCCCTGCGTGCTCTCGCCGAACGGCTTGGCGCCGCCGTGTTCCTCACCATCGCCGGCAAGGGCGCATTGGCCGACTCCCATCCTCTCAACTGCGGTGCCTGCCTCTCCTTTCCGCTGGCGCATGCACTCATCGAAGACGCCGATGTCGTCATTGCCGTCGGCACCGAGCTCGCCGAGACCGACATCTGGAAGGAGCCTGACTTTCTCGAAATGAAGGGCCGGCTCATCCGAATCGATGTCGATGCCGGCAATCTCGCCCGGGACTATACGCCCGACGCCGCGCTCCTGGGCGACGCCGGGCTGACCATGACCATGCTGGCCGAAGCTCTGCCCGCGGCTCGAGGACAACCGGGCTTTACCGGTTCCGGAACCATCCCGGATCTCCGCCGGAAGGTGATGGAACAGCTCCTCGCAAACCCGGGTGCGGCGCGGTTCGCAGCCGTGCTCGACGCCATGCGCGCTGCCATTCCCGATGATGGCTGGCTGATTACCGATGCCACCCAGATCGCCTACTTTGCCAACGAGTACTGGCCCACCTCCAGGCCGCGTACCTACACCCATCCCAACGGCTACTGCACGCTTGGGTCGGCCATGCCCTCGGCCATCGGCGCCAGGCTCGGTTCCCCCGAACGCCGCGGCGTGGCATTGACCGGCGATGCCGGGTTCCTGTTCACGGCAAGCGAACTCGCCACCGCAGTCAACGAGAAGGTCGGCCTGCCGATCGTGCTGTGGAACAACGACGGTCTCGGTCAGATTCGCGATGACATGATCGAGCGCGATATCGGACCGGTCGGTGTCACACCCGGGCGCAACCCCGACTTCGTGGCCCTGGCAGGCGCCTTTGGAGCACGTTCAGAACGGCCCACTTCTCTCTCGGCGCTCACCGGGGTCATCACGGAGGCCTTCGACGCCGACGGACCCACTCTCATCGAAGTGCGCGAGGACGCCGGTTTCCTCAACTGACCGATGGTCAGGTGGCGTAATCGCTCTTGGCGTTGTCGAGGGTACGACGAATGGCCTGCCAGGCGAGGTCATCGACGAGGAACGCGGGATCGGCACCCGCAGCCGCGGTACGCTCCACGACGTCGGCGTCGGGAAGGATGACTTCCTGACCCGATGACAGGACATCGACCTGGACCTTGCAGGCCACCTCCAGGTTGTAGAGATGGGTGAAGGCAAAGCCCGGCGTCGGTCCGCACGTGAGAAGTCCGTGGTTTTCCAGGATTATGGCATTGTTGTCGCCGAGATCGGCAACCAGGCGATCGCACTCCTCCTGACCCGACGTCTGGAGATCCCACGGGTGAGTTGACAGGCAGCCATGGAAGAACATGGCCTGCTGGCTGAGCGGCAGGAGACCGCACTTCATGCACGCCACCGCCA
Organism: bacterium; assembly: GCA_028821455.1. GTDB lineage: Bacteria > Pseudomonadota > Alphaproteobacteria > SP197 > SP197 > SP197. Next base: position 58,032 of record JAPPGE010000031.1, read on the forward strand.
TGCCCGCGCGGGAGTGTGTATGCAGGACCCAGTTGGTATCCTTGCGCGCCTTGAGGATCGCATGGTGGATGGCATGCCCGGCCTCGTTCACCGGCCAGTCGCCACGCACCAGATTGCCGTCGAAGTCGACGACGATCAGGCTGGACGCCGTGATCTCCTCGAAGAGAAGTCCGTAGGGGTTGATGAGGTAGTGACCGGGTTCGTCCGGGAGGCGCGCCGAGATGTGGGTGTAGATGAGATCGGTCCAGCCGTAGCGGACGAACGCCCGGTAGAGTGCGGCGAGATCGCAGCGAATCTCCCACTCCCGGGTCCCGGTTCTCTCAGGATGAATTCTGGACACGACGGCCATGGCAGGCTCTCCCTGAAGTCAGCGGACTGCAACCGCCCGGCATGAGGTCCGGAAGGCGGTCATCACTTTCCACCAAGTCGCCTCCTTCTGCAAGGTGCGCCAGGTGGGGAGAGTGAGCTCGTCTCACCCTTCGAAGGAACCGACTCTCAGTCGCCCTGGCGGCGCTCCGTGAGGCTTCCACGGGCGTGACGCGTCAGATCAAATCCATCGGCAGTCTCCAATCCGGCGCACCGGAATCCGACCGGTTGAACGGCTCGTGATGTTGACAGCCAATCGATTGCATGGCCCCTTGTATCGATGTCGACATGGGAGTTTCCGATGCGGCTTCTGCGTGTCGGTGAACCGGACCCGGGGCATCCCGCCGCCCTCGGTTCTGACGGCGTTTCGCGCGATCTGCCGGGTTCGGCCGACGACATCCACGTCGCAGTCCCTGCACCTGATCGTGCACTTCTGGAGTCTGTGCTTTCAACGATGGCCCGGAGCGGATCTTCTGGATCGGGCGGCAGGGCCAGCTGGCACCGGTCAGCCTGTGGTTGGCTGCGGCCGATGGGACGGTGGCGTACCACGGTCGGTTCAAACCTCTCGAACCCGACAACATCATCGGGACGCGGAAACCGGACGACGGCGGCAAGGAGAGCAAGCCGGAACCGGTCTGCTTCCGGACGGGCGGTCGTTTGCATGGCGCCGGCTTCGGCGAGCCGAGCCACGTGCTGGTCACGGCCTGACGGACGCGACATGACATGACCGGCAGCGAAAGCACGTTCCCGAACCTGTTGTCGCCCATCACCATCAACGGTCTGACGGTGCGAAACCGGATCGTCTCGTCCGGCCACGGCACGCGCCTGGCGGACAGGCACCAGGTGTCCGACCGGCTGCTCGCGTATCATGCGGCGCGGGCAAGGGGCGGCGCCGGCCTGATCATTACCGAAGCGGCAATGGTCGACCTCGAGTCGGTGGCATCACCGACCCACCTCGTCGTTGCGACGGACGACATCATCCCGTCGTTCCAGCGCCTGTCCGACACGCTGCATGGCCACGGCTGCGCCCTGATCGGCCAGGTGTTCCACCTCGGGCTGGAAATGACCAACGGCGCCGACGGTCGCCGGGCCGTCGCCTACGGCCCGTCGGCCAGCCCGTCCGAGCGCTATCATACCGCGGGTCGGGAAATGCCCACCCGCCACGTTCGGGAGACCGTCGCCAGGTTCGCCGATGCCGCCGGGCGCATGAAGCGCGGGGGCATGGACGGTATCGAGGTTGCCGCCAGTCACGGCTATCTGGTCGCGCAGTTTCTGAGCCCGTCCCTCAATCGACGGACGGACGAATACGGCGGCAGCTTCACCAACCGCATGCGGTTCCTGCGCGAGATCATCGGCGCGATCCGCGAGCGGATCGGTCCCGAACTCGTCCTCGGCATGCGCATTTCGGGTGACGAAATGGTCGCCGAGGGTCTCGATGCCGACGAGGTCCTCGAGATCTGCAGGACGGTTGGCGCTGATGGCGGGCTGGACTACTTCAACGTCACGGCGGGTTCGTCGCGCCAGGCCGGCGCCGCCGTTCAGATCATTCCTCCCATGAGCACCGAGATCGCCCAGACGGCTCCGTTCTCGGCGGCAATCAAGGCTGTCGTCGATCAGCCGACGATCGCGGTCGGTCGCATCAACCACGCGGGCGTGGCGGAAGAGGTCATCGCTTCGGGCCAGGCGGACATGTGCGGCATGACCCGGGCCATGATCACGGACCCGGAGCTCGCCAACAAGCTGATGGCCGGCAGGGCCGAAGACGTGCGCCAGTGCATCGGATGCAATCAGGCCTGCATCGACCGCATGCACCGCGGTTACGGGGTTTCGTGCATTCAGCACCCGGAGACGGGACGGGAAACCCTGTTCGGCAAGGCCAATCCGGCCACCGTCAGGAAGAGGGTGATGGTCGCAGGCGGCGGCCCCGGAGGCATGAAGGCGGCAGCCGTCGCCGCCGAACGCGGGCATGACGTCACGCTCTACGAGAAATCAAACCGACTCGGCGGGCAGGCCCTGCTGGCGCAGCTTCTGCCGCGCCGGGCCGAGTTCGGAGGCATCGTCACCAACCTTCAGCGCGAAATGGAGCTCGCGGGTGTCCGTGTCGAACTGGGGATCGATGTCGACCGCAGCACGGTCGAACGCGAAGCACCGGACAGCGTGATCGTCGCCACAGGCGCGACCGTTCGCCGGCCCGAGATGGAGGGTGCCGACGAGGCGCATGTCCTGGACGCCTGGCAGGTTCTTGAGGGCGGTCGGAACATCGGCTCGAACGTGGTGATTGCCGACTGGCGTTGTGACTGGATCGGCCTCGGATTGGCCGAAGAACTCGCCCGCGACGGGTGCCGCGTGTGCCTGGCGTCGACCGGGCACGTGGCTGGCGAGACCATCCCCCGCTACATGCGCGATCTGTGGCTTGGCGACATGCACAAGCTGGGTGTCGAGCTTGTTCCCCTGGCGCGCCTCTTCGGTGTCAATGGCGACACGGTCTATTTCCAGCACGTCGCCAGCGGCGATCCCATTATCATGGAGGGGATCGACACAGTGGTGCTCTCCCAGGGCCATGATCCTCTGTGCGCACTGGAACAGGCGCTCGACGGGTGGCCCGGCGAGGTCTTTCCCGTCGGCGACTGCCTGGCGCCGAGGACGGCGGAAGAAGCCGTTCTCGAGGGCCTCGAGGTGGCCTGGAACCTCTGAATCCGAAACTGCGAGGAACGAGACGAATCGCGCACTATCTGTTGCGAAACCGGCCGCCCGAACGACAGCCCCTGGAGGGTCTCGCCTTCAACTTCGACATGGCGAGGGCGGAACTGTCGGTGGAAGACCATTCGAAAAGGTCCTGGACCACGCCGGGAGAGTTCAAGGCGCGTGCCTCTTCCGTCACTTGGGTCGGCATGCTGGCGCTCACGCCTGACATCTCTGCCAATTCGTCGCCGGTCAGGCCGCGTTCATTGCGCCAGAAGCGAACCTCCTCGCCGACGATCGCCTTCGGATCGAACGGGCTTGCGCCATCGTCGAGACGGTCCACGGCCGTTGCGATGAGTTCATCCTCGGGTGACAGCATGCGCCGTGCCACGCGTTGCACATCGCCATGGCCTGTTCCTGTCGAGCCACGCGACACCGCTTGGCAGTCGTTCGGTTCAACGCGGCATTGTCCGGGATGCAGGCCGGCCGTGACCTGTCGTCGTGCGACAAATGATTGACTGTCACGACATCCTTTTTCACCGTGTGTCAACACGACTTTGGCGGAGTCGATGGCGGGAAGGCCAACATGAGCATTGTCGCTGAGCGGAATGTAGCCAGAAGGGCCCAGCGTCCGACGCAGGACGCACGGGGCCTACCAAACCACTTCTTCACCGATCAGGGCCACTTCGAGACCGAACGACGGCTGTTGTTTCAGCGGACATGGGTCTTCGCCGGGGTGACGGCGTCGGTCGCGGAACCGGGTTCTGTCTTCAAGACCGAGGTTGCCGGCGTGCCGGTCATTTTCGTGCATGGAGACGACGGCGAGATTCGTGCGTTCCAGAATGTCTGTCCACACCGGGGCGCCCGTCTTGTCGAGGAATCGCATTGCGGCGCCAGGCGCCTGACATGCCCCTACCACGCATGGTCGTACCGCCTCGACGGTCGACTTGCCGGTCGCCCCTACTACGACGGTCCGACCAGCGGCGTCGAGAAGCATGGCGATGTCCGCCTCTTTCCTGTTCGCCTGGCAATCTGGCACGGCGCCATGCTGGTGAATGTCGACGGCAAGGCACCATCCCTCGACGATCATCTCGAAGCGCTGAACCGGGAGGCGCGGCACTACGACCTGTCGGCCATGTGTTACGGCGGGATGATCTCGTCCGAATTCCGGGCCAACTGGAAGCTCACCGCCGAGAACTGGCTTGACGCCTACCATGTCTTCGTCGTGCACCCGACCCTGAACACGATGATGGAACCGGAGCAACGCCAATCGGCGCTTGGCACCGGAACGCTGGTTTTCGGCGAGTACGTCTCCACCGACGCAGGAAAGGACAAGCGTGGCGGCCTGCCCGAGATTCCCGGCATGCCGGACGAGCTGTGCAACAATTCGTTCTACGGCCTGCAGTTTCCGAACTGGTCGATCAGCATCCACCCGACGTATCTGGCCCTGTGGCACTGGGTGCCGGTCGCCGTCGATCGCACCCGTTGCGATGTGCACGTCTACTTTGTTGGCGATGCCGCGACTGACGAGGTTCACAGGAAAGACCGCGACGCGTTGCTGACGTACTACGCTGACCTCAATCAGGAGGACGAAAACGTCTGCCGCCTCATGCAGGAAGGCCGCACGGCTCCGGCCTACGACGGTGGACGGTTCTCGCCCTATTGGGACGGTGGCACGGCCTGGCTGGCCAAGCTGGTCAGGGACGCCATGCGCTGAACGACATGGCGCGCCAGTTGTCAACCGAAACGGCGAGGGCCTGCTTAACCACTTGCGGCGGGTTCGCGTTCGCCCGCGAGTGCGGCATCGAACACAATGGGCGCGAAATCCGGCTGTCGCGCATTGCGTCCGTCTCTCCCAATCTCATGCTCGGCTTTATCGGCCAGCACGTGCCGAGCGTGCCGAAATCCGGTTGAGCAGACCAGTGGACGGAGCCGGACCCGACATGCGCGTGCAGACGGAGCTTGCGGAGTGGATTGCGGGCCGTGCTCATGACCCGGTTTCCGACCCCGCTCGCCGGGCGGCGTGCCATGCGTTCCTCGACTGGCTCGGCGTTACGATGGCGGGCGCGCGGGAGCCAGTGGTCGAGATTCTGGTTTGTGACGCACTGGTCAACGGCGAAGCGGGACCCGCTGGTCTCGTCGGGCGCACCGAACGACTCTCTCCGGCATTCGCCGCGCTGGCGAACGGCACGGCGTCCCACGCGCTGGATTACGACGACGTGAACATGCGCATGCGTGGCCACCCGAGCGTTACTGTCGTTCCGGCGCTGTTGTCCATTGCCGCTATGCAGGGAGGACCGGGCCGGTCCCTTCTGGATGCGCTGGTCGTCGGCACCGAAGTCGCCTGCACCGTCGGAGAGATGATGGGGCCGGAACACTACGAGCGCGGCTTTCACGCCACGGCGAGCGTCGGAACCATCGCCGCGGCGGCCGGGTGCGCCGCCCTTCTCGAACTGGACAAGGCGCAGACCCGCCATGCCCTGGGTCTGGCCGCGACGCAGGCAGCAGGCCTGCAGGCGAGTTTCGGGACCATGGCGAAGCCGCTTCATGCCGGAAAGGCGGCGATGAACGGCTTGCTGTCGGCACGTTGGGCGGCGGCCGGGCTGACTGCGGGAGAAAGCACGATAGGCGGACGACAGGGTTTCGGACCTACGCAGTCGGCAACGTTCCGGCCGCGCCCGATCCGTCCCGATCCGGCCGTACCGTTCGGCATCGAGCGCAACGGCTACAAGGTCCACGCCGCCTGCTACTACACGCACTCGGCCATCGAGGCTGTCCGCGGGCTCGTCCGGGACAACGACGTATCGACCGGATCGATCGACCGGATCACGGTCCGCCTCGGGGCCGCCCAGCTGGCCGTCTGCGACATTGCGGAACCGGCGACGGGCCTCGAAGTCAAGTTCTCGGTATGCCACGTGGTGGCCATGGCGTTGCAGGGAATCAACACAGGCGACATCGCGCAATACACAGAAGCGATGGCACGCGACGAAACCCTTGCCACACTCCGACGCAAGGTCCGGACCGAAGCGGCTGATCTCGAAAGCCGGACAGCCGCACAGGTCGAGATCGTTCTGGACGACGGTTCACGGATCAGCCGCACCGCGGATTGCGGCGTCCCGGTCACGGATGCTCGAGTGCGCGAGGAGTCCCTTACTCGAAAGTTTGCGACACTGGTTGGACCGATTATCGGTGACGACGCCACTGCAGCGATGACCGGCGAAGTCCTGGCGCTGGCCGGTCAAGCCGATGTTCGCCCGTTCCTGCAGACGCTCACCCCAGGGTCTTCCGATGCCTGACCTCCGGGCGCATCCGACGATCAATCGCCGGCGAACCGGTTGAGGCCGCCGACGGCAGGTAGATCGGCCGCGAAAACGGGATCGAAGCGGTAGACGAGTTCCTTCAGAAAGGGAGCATCCTGCATAATGTCACCGAAAGCGCACCGAACCCCTTCAACCTGCCGAAGATGTGACGGTGACTGGTGCGTGCCTTCGATCCGGATCCTGTCCGACGCCGAAATCGATGCACTGAATGTGCCGACGGACGCCTTGCTCGGCGCCGTCGAGTGGAGACTCATGGCACGTGCAGCCGGCGAGACAGTCACGGAACCGACCGCCCGTCGCCCCCTGCCTGATCATCCAGGTCTTCGGAGCGTGATTCGAGGGTCATTGCCGAAGAGCCGAACGGCCCTGGTGAAGACGTTCGGGACGCTTGCCGAGAATGCGGCGACCGGGCTCGCAAACAACCCCGGGTTGGCACTGGTTCTGGACGCAGGCACGGGGGAGTCGCGCGGACTGTTCTGGCACCGCGGCGTCGAACTCTCGACCCTCCCTGTGGACCGGGCAACCAAGTCCGGCACCGAACAACTCATCATCCTGTCGCAACACTTCCAGACGGAGCGCCATCATGCCATTTGTTTCGATATCCTTGTTCGAAGGCCGCACAGATGCCGAAAAGAAGGCCGTCGCGGAGAGAATCGCGAAGGCCATGGAAGAAGAGTGGGGCCTGAAGCCCGAGCACCTCTGGATCCGCTACAGCGACACGCGGCTGGAAGACTGGTTCACGGGTCCTGACAACGCTGCGGAAATCCTCGCTCGCCGGGCGAAAGAAGGATCCGGTGGGTGAACCCTCCGCTGGTATGGTCTGATTTGGGTTGGCCGATCATTGTCTCCGACCGGGACCCTGGCGAGACCGTCGCGCGGGCGCTCGATGCCAGTACCGCGGCAAACATTGTCAAGCCGTTCTTGCAGGCCGAGGTCACTGAGCGCGTGCGGGTGGCGTTGCGCAGACGCGAACGGCCCGCGGTGTTTGTGACCGGCACGCTCGCAATCGACCTCGAGAGCAGGGTCAGGGTGGCGGATCCCACCGTAACCGGTGGCGCTCCCGCGCCACGCTGCACCGCCAGATGTGCGGTGACCGCAACGGCCACACGTGTCGATTTGAGGGAGCAATGAGAGGGACAGGTCTCTCCAAGTCGCGATTCATCTCGGGAACGCAGTGCCACCCAGGGCAATCGCTTTTGGATTTTTCATGCAGCGGCACGGATGAGATTGAGCA
>JAPPGE010000014.1 GCA_028821455.1 bacterium
TGCGCGTCCAGCGGATCTTCTCGCCGGCCTGGAGTTCGATCGTGTCCGTCTCGAAAAGATCGACCCGGTAGCGCAGGTACTTCGACGGATCGGCCCGCCGGGTCCTGCCGTCGGGGTGCCTGAGAAGCACCTTCTCGTCTTGCGCGCCAATCACCTCGAAGATGTCGCCCGACTGCGCCTGGACGCCGTAGACCTGCGCATGGAACACCGCGACGTCGCCCTCGCGCCAGTTGGCGAGATCCCCTTTCTGGGCCCGGGTGAGGTGAAGGTTGACGTAGCGCTCCACCTCGATGGTCCTTCCGTGGAGACTCCCTTCGGCCTTCAGGCCCTCACGGATGGCGCCCGCGATCTCGCGGCGCAGCAGATGGGTCGGGGCCAGCACCGCCGTGGCGTCGCGTTCTCTTTTGTCGAGATCTAGCCACAGGGCCGCGGCTCTGGATCCGAGCTCATCGGCATCCATCTCGAGGACGCCGGGACCGAGTTCATCGATGGCGAGATCCGGCTTGCCCTCGATCAGGTGGAGCACCGCGGCCTTGAGACCCTCGTTGCGTTGGCGCAGAACCTCGTCCATCACCGACGTCTCCATGCCGGCCTTCTGCAGCACCCGGAAGGGCTGTCCGGCCTCCACCGAGCGCAGCTGCGCCGTGTCGCCCACCAGGGCGACCCGGGCGATCCCCGTCGCCTTAGCGATCCGTGTGAGGCTGTGCATCTGCGCCATGCTGACCAGCGATGCTTCGTCCACCACGAGGAGCGTGCCTTCCAGGGCCGCCCGGGCCGTCTCGAAGGCCTCCTCGTCGGCGCAACCGTCGCCGACATCCCGGTAGCGGGTGAGGAACCACTGCAGCGTCTTCGTGCCGAGCCCGGTCTCGCGCTGAAGCGTGCGCGCCGCGCTGCTCGAGGGAGCCAGGGCGACGATCCGCTCCGCCCCTACGAGTTCCACCACCTCTCTCAGCATCGTCGTCTTGCCAGTGCCGGCGTGGCCCTGGACGCCTACGACATGGTTCGATGACAGCAGCAGGGTGGTGACGGCGTCCCGCTGGCCGGCGTTGAGAGAACCGGCGTCGAGGTGGCGCGCGACCTCGCCGGCGTCGATCCCGAAGTCGCCTGCGGCGTCGCTCTCCTTCTTCATCCAGCGAACGACGGCACGCTCGGCCTTGACCGCCCGGTCGGTGACGAAGGCGAGATCGGAGCGCGCCTTGATTGCTTCGACGAGGTGGCCCTCCTCGCGCATCCGGGCGATGGCCGCATCGATCTCCGGCAGCGTCCACTGACCCGGCGCCAGGACCAGAGCCCGCAGCATGGTGGCGGTGAAGACCGTGCGCCGCTCCTCGAGATGCTCCACCGCCTGGCGCACCGCGTGAAGCGCCGAGGGAGACCGCCGGTTCGCGGCGTCCCGGCGTCTGAGGTGCCAGCGTTCCAGGTCCGCCTGAGAGCGGGTCGGAGGGCGGTTGCGGGCGACGCGCCGGTTGCGGGGTTCCAGTTCCGCCATCCGCGCCTGCCATATGCGGGTGAGTTCCTCGCGCGACGGCTCGTCTTTGCGCTTGCGGGTGTAGAGCACCGCTTGCTGCATCACCGCGGCGGAAGCCGAATCGAGGTTGCGTTCCCTCGCCCAGGCGAGTGCTTGAGCCCGGCGGGTGGAGAAGGCCCTGAGGGTGGCCTTGTCGTATCCGGCGATCTCGAAACCCGGCACGCTGCCCACCATGGTCTGCTCCGTGGCGTAGCCCAGGGCCTCCAGCCGGCGTTTGAGTTCGCCGCGGTAGTGAGCGCCGATCAGGTGCTTCGCGCGTTCGATCTTGATGAAGTCGGCGCTTCGCCATTCGCCCTGGCTGTTCTGCGTCATGTTGGCGACGACGCTGTGGGTATGAAGCTGCGGGTCGAGATTGCGGCTGGCGACGTGGCGGAAGGTGGCCGCCACCAGGCCATGACCCCTGATGCGGGGACGCCTGCGGGTCGCCGGGTCCCAGCCCCGGGTCTCCAGCAGCTCGTTCTCGATGAAGTCCAGCGTCGCCGTCACCGCCTCGTCGTGGGCCCGGACGATCCGGGCCGAGGCCTTCGGCGCGGCGTGCACCAGGGCCTCGAGGGAAACGGACTTAGGCGCTGAGAAGGTGATGTCGAGCCCGGGCCTGTGCTCGTGTTTGCCGTCCCGCAGGCGGCCGAGGCGGGTCGCCGTGCCGGGAATGCGGCCGGAGAGGACCTCCTCGAAGCGCTTGGGTTTGACGGGGCCGTGAAGGCCCAGCGCTTCGACGCCCTTGCCGTGCCAGCGGCTCGCCTTGCGGTGCTCAACGTCGTTCTTCGCGTAATAGCCATCCGCTTCGAAGTAGTGGACCGTCGAGGCGGCTTCACTCAGGCGGGTGACCGTGGCAACCATCAGCTATCGGGACTCGCAAGACATTCAAGATGTCAATGTAACTGCAACCCATTCAATCGCTAAACAAGACATCGTACTCGGCCCCGGTGCGGCGCCATTCACATCTTTCAACCCAGCCAGACGTTGGCAGTGCATTCACCCGGGCCAGCGGATCAGGAGACCAAGAACTGCCACGGCGAAGGCTAGGAGCCCTGCAATCGTCACAATCAGTCGAGTTTCCCTCTTGGCAGCTTCCGCATCCCGCTTGGCGTTGTCCTCGGCCAGCCGGGCGATGTCGGTCTTGTACTCGGCCTGCATAGTCTTCATGCGTTCCTCCAGGACGGCCAACTTCGCCGCCAGTTCCGCGGTGCATGGATCGCTCATATGCAGCAGAATAGCCGATGCCTTGCGGATTGGCGAATTCCCTTGAGCAAAGCAAAATCGAGCATGCTGTCAACTGTCTCTAGGAAGATAGTCGAAGCGCTCCATCTGGACGCGGTGCTGGGAACAGACCCTTTCAACCTGTTCTGGCGTCAGTTCCTGCCGCCAATGACCGGCCGTGCCCCGGCGAAAGAACTTCTCCTGGGTAGGCGGTTTCTCCTTGAAACCCCGTTGATCCTCCTGGCGCCTCAGGGCCTTGAAAGAGGAATTCCTGATCGCCCGCAGAAGTCTCTGCCGCGACGGCTTCAGACCGAGAAACCGCGCTGTTGCCCCGAAGGTTTTCGAGGGGTGGTCCAGCATGTCCTCATAGCGCACCACGTGAAGGCGCGGATTGGGATTGCCGGTCCAGCTTTCGACGTGTTGCGACCAGCTCCCGAGAATGATCCCGACATTGTTCATCGCCGGATCATGCGGCGTCTCGAGGTTGTCGGTCGCCATGTGTTCGATCGCGTCGTCGACGCCGAATCCCATGAAGTCCGCAAACGACACGGCGACGTCCAGGGGATTTCTGACGATGTAGATGGCACCGGACGTCACGGCAAGATTGATGGTTGGATACCCGCATATGGTCATCAGCGCGTTGTGAGTCTTGCAGAAGAGTGAGCCCTTCTGCGCCCGCGCGATCAGTTCGTTGACCCTTGGCCGCATGCTTGCCACGTCCTCGGGCAACCATTCGGCGAGCGGTCGCCGGTCGAGCATTTGAAACCACATTAGTGCGCCGTCGCTCTGCAGGAGTTCGCCTGCCATCCGGTTGACGTCGAACGAACGCTCTCGATTACTGAAAAGGTTGTGCAGGAACGCCCGCATCCACGTGTTCCCCGACTTCGGGAAACTTGCGAGCCAGACAATGTCACCCATGAAATGCAGTCACACAGAAGAAGGGAGCGGCCACAAGGACCGCTCCCGTCAACCAATCTCGAACGTGACCTCAGAAGCTGACTGCGAGTGCAATTCCGGCGAAGGTCGTGTCCTCATCATTGATGTTCGAATCGGCGCCGAGAGCACCGACAACATTGACGCCCGGGCCAAGGTTGTAGTTGGCCAGCAGGCGGGCCAAGTCGGTATCGACGGCATTGTCCTTCCGTCTCGTGCCGAAGTTCGCGCTGACCGACAGCGAATCATCCACGCTGTAGCTGATGCCCATGTCCATCTGCTCAAGCTTGTCGCTGCCATCGTCCGTGTCGGTCGTCAGGTAAGCACCACCGATCGCGACACCGGCCATGGAGACCTGGAGTCCGGCACCCGTCTCAGTGATCGTGGCACCGCCAGGCGTGTCATTTGACGCATGCCCGACTGACAGGGCAACGCCTGCATCGCCGACCGCCCCGTCGTAGCGGGCACCGATGGAAATGAGATCGTTGCTTTCGCTCATGTCTCCCGTGCCGTGGCCTCCCCTGACTTCCCTCCCGGCCTCCGGTGCATAGGAGACACCGAACTGGAAGCCGTTGATCGACGGTGAGAAGTACATGATGGACGCGGAATCTCCCCACCATGCGCCGGGAAGCGTCCAATGCCATCCACCGCTGCTGATGGAACCTGACCAGTAAGGCGTGTTGATGCCATAGATGAACGAAGCATATGGTGCCGTCGTGGCCATTGAGTACGATGCCGCATCGTCATTGCCGATACGCAACGTACCGAACGAGCCTTCGACATAGGCGTAGGTCTCGTCCATCTGGTCACCGTTGGCCTCGCCATCTTCTTCGCCTTGGGAGGCTTCCTCACCCTCAAGTTCGAAGCGCACGCCGATCTCCAAGCCGCTGTCGAGCACCGTGCTGCCCTTGAAGTTGAGCTCGACATCGCTCGAGATGGCGATGTCGTCGGTTTCGGCGGCTGCGTCGTTGTCGACGACAGCGATGCCCCAGAACGAATTACCGCCGATGGCAATCGAGATCGGTTCGGCCATCATCTCGTCCGCAGCCACACCCGAAGACGCACGAGTGGAACTAACTCACTGCTTCAACGCCGTACTTTTTCTCGCTATTCTGCAACTTCTGGCGAATTCGCGAGCGGATTCACTCGCGTTTGCAATCCGATTGCGAGGCGGTCTACATGGGCGCAACCATGACCTTACAGAGGCCGTAATCAAGGCCCTCCCGTTCGAGCAAAGCCACCCGCGACATCGTGCGTTCAGTCATCCCCGACAAGCGACCGTGTCGGAGATCAGGTGCCGGTTCGGATAAGGAAGCCGAGAACCGCGATGATCACTACGACCGCAGCTGCCCAAAGACCGACCATCCATCGTGTATTGTCACGGTCACGCTTGGCGATATCTTCAGCCAGTCGGGCGATGTCAGTCTTGTACTCGGCTTGCATGGTCTTCATGCGCTCCTCCAGGACGGCCAGCTTCGCCGCCAGTTCCACGGTGCATGGGTCGCTCATGTTCAACAGAATAGCCCATGTATCACGGATTGGCGAGTTCCCCTGATCAAGTACAACAAAGTAACCCCGCAGATCTACCTAGGGAGGTAGTCGAAGCGTTTCATCTGCTCGTGGTGATCCGAGCAAATGCGTTCGACCTGCTTGTCAGTCAGTTCCTCCCTCCAACCGTTCGCAACACCACGGCGGAAGAAGCGTCGCTGAAAAGGGGAGCGTTCCTTGAAACCTAGTCTCTTCTCCTGACTCTGCATGACCTTGAATGACGAGTTTTTGATTGCCTTCAGCAATCTCTGTCGTGACGGCTTCAAGCCCAGGAAGCGGGTCAACTTTCTCAATATTCGAACCGGATCGTCATGCAAGTCCTCGTAGCGAACTACATGAAGCTGACGGTTGGGTCTGCCTGTCCAACTCTTGACATGCTGCGACCAGCTTCCAAGCAATAGCTGAACATTGTTGTACGCAGGGTCACTCTGTGTCTCCAAGTCGACGGTGCCCATGTGATTGATTGCCGTGTCAAGGTCGACCCCCAGGAAGTCAGCGAACGAGGGGGTCACATCAAGGGGGTTTCTCACTATGTAGACTGCGCCGGATGTCACTTCCATGTTGATGGTCGGATAGCCCCGTGACACGAGCAGTGCATTGTGTGTTTTGCAGACAATGGACCCCGGTGACGTCTGGGCAATCAGTTCGTCAACCTTGGGGCGCATCCGCGCCACGTCATCCGCACTCCATTCCTGGCAGGGTCGCTTGTCCAGCATGCGGTACCATGTGAGCATTCCGTCACTTTGGGTGAGGTCTCCCTGCATTCTGTTCACATTGATGGGATCGCTTCGGTTCCAAAAGAGGTTGTGAAGAAGCGCACGAATCCACGTGTTGCCCGACTTCGGATAGCTGGCCAGCCAGACTATGTCACCCATGGTGTCTTTCTCAGCGTCCCGAAAGAAAATGGAGCGGCCACAAGGGCCGCTCCAGAGAACATGGAAACTTGTACCGGTTTGATGGTCAGAAACTGATCCCCAACGCAATACCTGCAAAGGTAGTGTCCATGCCGGACACTTCGTTGGAGTCCAAGCCGACCGCACCAGCAATGTTGACGCCAGGACCAACATTGTAGTTGGCGAGCAACCGCATGTAGTCATTGTCAAGCGCGTCGCCCTGATCCTGATTGCCATAGTTCGCGCTGACCGCCCAGGGACCTTCACCATACATGATACCAAGATCGAACTGGGTCAGATCATCGCTGGCGTTGTCGTTATCCTGGACGCTCATGGAACCGCCGATCGACACACCTGCCATGGAGACGACAACGCCTCCACCCCACTCCGTCACGGTCCTGCCGGGCGCTGCGGTCACTGCCTTCCGGACTGCGTCATCCGTCTTTCCGGTTCCTATGGTCCCGTCACCCTGGACGTACGCCCCAATCACGGCATCCACTGCCGCAACGTCCTTGCTGGAGTAACCACCGGCAACTGTGACACCAGTGTCACCGAAGGCGCCGTCGTAGCGGACACCAAGGGACATCACCTCGCCCCCTTCGGCAGTCGGTGCGGTGGCGCTCTCCGCCTCCTTACCCGCCTCAGGTGCATAGGACAGACCGAACTGGAAGCCGTTGATGACCGGCGAGAAATATGTGACACCTGCGGAAGCACCAGCGCCAGCGTCAGCATATGTGGTCATCCAAGGACTAGATCCAACGCTCGTCCCGGAATTGGCCCAGTAGTTGTCGTTGATCCCATAGAAGTATGTGGCATACGGCGCGACCGTCGCCATCTTCTTGCCGGCGGGGTCGTCGTTGCCAACGCGGATCGCGCCAAATGAACCGGAAATCTCGGCGAACTTCGCATCCCCCTGATCGGCATTCTTCTCGCCTTCGATCTCGATGCGTACGGCGACTTCAACACCGCTATCGAGAACAGTTGAACCGGAGAACGTCAGAAGAGCATCATTCGAAATGCGCGCATCGTCATCATTGGGAGCGGCTTCGTTATCGAATATCGCAACGCCCCAGTGTGATCTGCCGCCAATGGTCAGCGAGATCGGCTCGGCCATCATCTCTTCGGCAACGGCCACACCCGAAGACGCACTTGTGAATCTAAATCACTGCTTCAACGCCATACTTTCTTTCGCCATGCTGCAACTTCTGGTGAATCCGCGAGTGGAATCACTCGTGTCTGCAACTCGATTGCGAAAGAGACTCTATGGCCGCAAGACATCTCACATGGGTCCGAAGCAAGGCCCTCTGCCGTCGCAAGGCCACCCGCGCTTCCACTATTGCTGCCGGACAAGTGTGACGTTCGAATCTGCAATCTTCCCGTGAGCGTGCCGGTCATTCGACGTTGCACGGTTATCGCAAAGGACCTTCCTGTTTCAGACCGCAGCTACCGTCGTGGTCTCTTCTTCGTGTCCCCTATCGACATGTACCGTGATCCGAATGCCCTTATCGAGGGCGGCCAACACCCTGATCAGGCGGTCAAGCGTGAACCGGCCGAGATCAGCGTTGCGAATACGAGAGAAATCAGCCGCAGCGAAGCCGGTCAAGTCGCCAGCCCTTCGAACCGACAGCCCGCGCTCGTTCAGTATCGCGATGATGCGTGCTGCAAGAATCGCTTTGGCCTGCTTCAAGTCGGCATCCGGGTCACCGAGATCGCGAAATACATTGCCACTGCCCCTCACCAATTTTATGTTGTTTTCGCTCATGACATCATCTCCCTTCGCAGTCGTGCCAGCCGGTTCCGGACGAGATCGATTTCGGCCTTCGGCGTCTTGATCCCCGTTTTCGATTTTTTACGAAACGCGTGGATCACCCAAAGCTGACTCGCAACTTCCGTCGCATACACCACGCGCCAAGCATCGGTTCTGTAGCGGACGGCGATCTCCAAGACACCCGACCCGAAACCCTTCAGTGGCTTGGCAATGTCCGCCTTTCCGCCCTCGGCCGCGATCGTCAATGCCGAATTGACCCTGTCCCGCACGGCGACGGGAAACGATTCAAACGCCTTTTGTGCGGCACTGACCCAACCGACCGGTCTCGAATCACGGTTCATACGGTATGTTGTCAAAAGTGACTACGGTAGTCAACAGACAACGAGAGGTGAAACAACCGCCGCCTTTGTCGGTCCTATTTGCCAGTGTCCCAAGATCAAGAGAGAGAGAGAGAGAGAGAGAGAGAGAGGCAGCCCGTCATGTTGTGGCGGGGCTTCATTGGCGCATGGCGTCATGTGACAAGGCAACGCCGGGAATGATAACGGTCAGATTCCAACGTACTCCGGTGGGAGATAGTCGAAACGTTTCATTTGGACGCGGTGTTGCGAACAGATCCTCTCCACCTGGTCGGGTGTCAGTTCCTGCCGCCAATGTCCGGCGGTGCCTCGACGGAAGAACTTCTCCTGGTTGGGCGACCTCTCCTTGAACCCGCCAGCCACCTCCTGGCTCTGCAGGGTCCTGAACGAGGAGTTCCGGATAGCTCGCAATAGCCTCTGGTGCGACGGCTTCAGTCCCAGAAACCGCGCCACGCCTCCGAATGTTGCGGAAGGCTTGTCGATCATGTCCTCATAGCGCACAACATGGAGACGCGCATTGGGGCTGCCCGTCCAACTCTCGACGTGCTGCGTCCAGCTCCCCGAGACGATCGAGACATTGTTGCGCTCCGGGTCATGAGGCATCTCCAGGTAGTCGGTCGCCATCAATTCGATTGCCTGGTCAAGATCGGTTCCCATGAAGTTTGCCGAGGATGCTGCCACATCGAGAGGATTGCGCACGATGTAGAGGGCGCCCGATGTCACACCCAGATTGATGGTCGGGTGCCCACGCACAGTCATCAGGGCATTGTGTGTCTTGCAGAAGATGGATCCCGGCTGTCCCCGGGCGATCAGTTCGCAGACCTTCGACCGCATGGCGGCCACGTCCTCGGGCGACCATTCGCTCACCGGGCGCCTGTCCACCATCTGGAACCACATCAGGGACCCGTCGCTCTGCAGGATCTCTCCCTGCATCCTGTTGAGATCAGCCGGCTTCGCCTCGTTGTGGAACAGATTGTGCAGAAACGCCCGCATCCACGTGTTGCCAGATTTCGGGTAGCTGGCCAGCCAGACGATGTCGCCCACGCACAAGACCCCTCAATGAAAAGGGAGCGGCCACAAAGAGCCGCTCCCTGAAGATACTTGGGATATCAGATGGCGGCGATCAGAAGCTGATCAGCAACGCAATGGCGGCGAAGGTCGTATCACCATCGTCTTGTGGGGAATCACCCCCGAGGACACCGGCCATGCTGACGCCCGGGCCAAGATTGTAGGTCCCCATCAGACGGGTAAAGTCTGTGTCGACACCTTCACTGTCCTGACTCGTGTTGCCGTAGTTGGCGCTGACCGCCCACGGACCATCACCGTACTTGATGCCAACATCGAACTGGGTCGTGTCGTCCATCGCATTGTCGTGGTCCTGAACGCGATAAGAACCGCCGATGGAAACTCCGGACATCGACACCACGAGACCTGTGTTCCAGTCCGTCTCCGTCGTATTCTCCATATCTTTGCTCGTCATGCCTGCAGCAGCTGTGACGCCGGTGTCACCGAACGCACCATCATAGCGCGAACCGACGGACCACGCGTCACCACCTTCCGCAGAATACACGGAGCCTGAGTCCACATTTGTGCCGGCCTCCGGCGCATATGACGCACCAAACTGGAAACCGTTGATCACGGGCGAAAAGTACAGCAGGGATGCCCCGTCCGAACCTGCGCCGGCAAATGTCGAGTGCCAGTGACCGCTCAGATGCCCGGACCACCATGGCGTGTTGATGCCATACCAGTATGTGGCATAGGGGGCAGCCGTCGACATCTTGTACGAAGCGGTGTCTTGGTTGCCGACGCGAAGCTCGCCGAAGGATCCGCTGACAGAGGCGAACTGCCCGTGGGCCGGCGATTTACCCGCTCCACCATCGACATCGATTCGCATAGCGACTTCCAGACCATTGTCTAGAACAGTGGAGCCCTTGAAGACGAGCAAGACATCGTTGGAGATCGCGAGGTCGTCTTTGTTTGCATTGGCTTCGGCATCGCTGTCTACAATCGCGACGCCCCACATGGACCGGCCGCCAATGCTCAGAGAGATCGGCTCGGCCATCATCTCCTCCGCGACGGCCACACCCGAAGCCGCACATGTGGTGTTAACTCATTGCTTCAACGCCGTACCTTCTTTCTGCATGCTGCAACTTCTGACGGATCCACGAGTGGACTCACTCGCGTCTGCAACTCGACTACGAGGGAGACGCCATGGCCACAATGCATCTCACACGGGCCTTACGGCGCCAAAAGGCCACCCGCGACATCCGAGCCGAGTAGGCCTGTCGGATGTCCGTCTCCACGATCTGCGGCAACCGTGCGCCTCCCTTACCATCATGTGGAGAACATCCCCGCCGGTTGTGAAGCGCCTGATTGGACACGCGCGGCCGACCATGACAGTCCGATCCGTACGGATCGGCGACCGGGGACCCGAGGCGGCAGCGGAGCGCATCGGAACCCTGATCGCCGGCATGCTTGGCATGGACCAACGAGTGCTGCCCCACGAATCGCCTGATGACTGTCCGTTGAGAACCTCGACGGCCGTAAATCGGGTGGTACCTGGCAAACAGCCGGTGCAACCTTCCCAGAAATGCAACTGCTACTTGCTCCAACATCGTCTAGGAGGGACCCAACAAGCAGTGCCGCTTCGCCCAAGGCCGTGCCTGTGCATAAATCCTGTTGCAATCTTGCAACACCTGTTGAACTTACGCCATACATACCTTTGACGGAACCGCGGTATCGCGCTACATAGGCCCCTGCCAGCACCGTTGTGCCGGCATTTCCTTGATTAGGATCCTATCATGAAAGGAAGTGAACAATGAAAAAGGCCCTTATGGGAACCACTGCCCTTGTGGCGGCCGCGGTGACTTCGGGTGTGGCCGCCGAGGAGATGATGGCCGAGCCGGTCTCGCTGACCATCGGCGGCAACTCGCACTGGGGTATTGCCATCGTCGACAACGAGGCAAAGGAAGATCCAGATGACCTCGCCCTCTCGAACGACGTGGAACTCAGGTTCCACGGTTCAACAGTTCTGGACAGCGGAGTCGAGGTTGGTGTGCGCATCGAGATCGAAGGCGAGCAGAGCGGCGACCAAGGTGACGAGACCTACATGTACCTGGAAGGCTCGTTCGGCACGATCCGCATCGGCAACGATGATGCAGCAGGTGCCCAGATGGGTACGGCGGCGCCCTATGCCACGTACTTCTATGGCATCAATACGCCTTGGTGGGTGGGCACATTCAGCGGCGCTAACAGCAACTGGCACACTACGTTCGCCGGTGCGAACGCGGGCGATGCCGCTTCCGTGATGTATTTCTCGCCGACCATCAACGGTTTCCAGTTCGGTCTCTCCTATGCCCCTGAGGCGGGTGTGGAAGCACGAAGCGGTACAGCTTCAAATGGCCCGGGGAACGAACTCGTCTCGATCGGTGCTCGCTATGACGGTGCCTTCGGTGATGCCGGTGTCACGATTGCCGCCGGGCATTCCAGCCACGACATGGAGGGAGGCCCGACCCCGACGGACACCTCTCTTGGCGTGGTGGTGTCCATGTCCGGAGTGTCAGTCGGCGGGTCGTACATGGTTACGGACCCAGACACAGACGGGGTAGACGACGTTGAGCAGATGGACGTCGGCATTAGCTATGGTGAGGGTCCGTGGACCGTCAGCGTCAACTACGGCGAGAAGAGCCAAGACAGTTCCAATCTTGACAACACCTACGCCCGTCTGTTGGCCAACTACAACCTTGGCCCAGGCATCAATCTTGCCGGTGCTCTCGGTCAGGACACGTTTGAAGACGACGAAAACACGACGTTTGCCGGTATTGCGATGGCGATCAACTTCTGATCATCAATATCTGATATCGCATGTTCTTTGAGGAGCGGCCCTTGGGGGCCGCTCCTTTCCGTTGGGGTTTCATTCATGGGCGACATTGTCTGGCTGGCCAGCTATCCGAAATCGGGCAACACATGGATGCGAGCGTTCCTGCACAACCTCTTCCACAACGAGGCGAAGCCGACTGACTTGAACAGGATGCAGGGCGAGATCCTACAGAGCGACGGTTCGCTGATGTGGTTCAGGATGGTGGACAAGCGTCCGGTGAGCGAATGGTCGCCCGAGGATGTGGCCGCCATGCGGCCGAAGGTCTGCGAACTGATCGCCCGGGGACAGCCGGGATCCATCTTCTGCAAGACCCACAATGCCCTGATGACGGTGCACGGGTATCCAACCATCAATCTGGGTGTGACATCGGGCGCCATCTACATCGTGCGCAATCCTCTCGATGTGGCGGCCTCTTCGGCGGACTTTATGGGAACCGATCTTGACCAGGCGATCGCGTTGATGGCGACCGACTACCTGGAGACGCCCCATGACCCGGAGCGCAACAATGCCTCGATTGTCTCGGGCAGTTGGTCACAGCATGTGGCGAGCTGGACCGGCCGGAAGAATGAGCGTCTCCACGTGGTCAGGTATGAAGACATGATCGACAAGCCTTCCGCAACCTTTGGAGGGGTGGCGCGATTTCTGGGGCTGAAGCCGTCGCGCCAGAGACTTTTGCGGGCCATCCGCAACTCCTCGTTTCGGACCATGCAGCGCCAGGAGGAGGCTGGCGGGTTCAAGGAGAGGTCGGAGCACCAGAAAAGCTTCTTCCGCCGCGGCAAGGCCGGGGGCTGGAAGGATGAACTGAGCGAGAACCAGATTCAGCAGATCTGCGAGGACCATGGCGAGCAGATGAAACGCTTCGGCTACCTCCCTGGGGACGGCTGAGCGCCTGCTCCGTTGATCTTGATCAGGGGAATTCACCAACCCGTTACGCGTCGCCTATTCATGTTGCACACGAGCGACCCATGCACCTTGGAGCTGGCGGCGAAGCAGCCCGTTCTGGAGCGACGCACGAAGATCATGCAATCCGAGTTCAAGGCCGATGTTGCCCGGCTGTCCGAGGACAACAACACCAAGCGGAATGCGGAAGCCGCCAAAAGGGAAACTCGGCTCATTGTGGCGACTGCAGGGCTCTTGACCTTCGCCGTGGCAGTTCTCGGTCTCTTGATCTGCTGGCCTCGGAGAATGAACTGCAAACGCCTTTCTGGGCTGAAGGATACGCATGGAAGCCTGTACAGGCCGAGTACGATGTCTTTCGGTGACAGCAAGGGTTAAAGCGCGGCGCACACAGAGAGCGGGCGTCCCTGTCAAGCACACTGATTCGAAATCCCACCAATCCGGACACAAGACCATCCGCGGCAGAAGACCCCTCAGCCACGCCGCAACCCAAGATTCAACACCTGGTCGTCATATTCCGACCGGTCGACGGCGGTTCTGGAGCAACGAGGTTCTCGACCGTGGCCATCGCGAGTTTCACCGGAAAGCCCTCGTCATCCCATGTCCAGCATGCCGGCGATCGCCGTTCCGATGCGTTCCGATGCCGCTTCAGTTTCCCGGTCGCCCATGTGTGCGTACCGCATTGTCATTGTCATCTGCGAGTGACCAAGGAGCTTTGCCACCACGGGAAGCGGCGTTCCCTGCATGACGGCATGGCTGGCATATGTGTGACGAAGATCGTGAAGACGGACATCCTCGATGCCAGCGTCCCTGCGAATTGTGTACCACAGCGAAAGATCGTCGGAGAGCGGTCGGCCTTGATCCAGGGGCGAAGGGAAAACGAAAGCGCTGTCACCCGTCATGTGGCGCTCAATGATGGTCCTTGCACCGGAATTCAGAAAGACCCTTCGAGGCCCCGTCTTGCTGTCGAGAAGCCGGAGGCCGTCATCGAACACTTCTCTCTTTTGCAGACGGACGATCTCGTTCCTGCGGCACCCGGTGAGCACAAGAAGCCGGATGATGTCGATCTGCACTCGCTGTGTGGGACTGATTCCATCGGAGTTGTCATGATGATCGAGAGCGTCGTGCAGGCGATGAAGTTCGTCCTCCGAAAGGAAGCGGGTGAGTTTTGGTCTGTGGTTGGGTCTGATGTTGCTGGTCGGGTTCGCGGCGATGTGGCCGCGGGAGACGGCATGATTGAAGATGTGGCGCAGGATCTTCAGACAGTGGTTGGCGCCGCCAGGCGCTGTTCTGCTGTAGTCGTCGAACCACCGGTGCACCATGGAAGGGGTGATTCGGTCCAGGCGCCGGGATCCGAACGTGGGCAATAGACGGCCAAGGTTTCTGTCATGCCACCGGATGGTGGCGGGCTTGCAGCGATAAATCCAAGAATCTCTCCAGGGCCCGGCAGCGAAGTCCCTGAAGCAAGGGACTGCTGTGTCATCTTCGCCGCGACGGGTCAGTCGCTCAAGGCTCTCCGTGCGGGCCTGCCTGACGGTCTTGAACGAGATCGGACCAAGTGACGCTCTCTTCCCGCTTTCGACATGGATGAAGCTGCGACCACCTGATGGGTACACCCGGACACCGAGGGAGGGAACGACTGTGTCGCAGAGTGTGTATTCCCGGGAGTTCGGCTTGAGTTTCCGAACGAGGGTGTCGGTCAGGCGCTCCCTGCGGTTCATGTCCTGGCCCTCCCGAGAACGGTGCCGACGGCCTCGGCCGCTTCGGCCACTACGTTATCGGCAAGGTGCGTGTACTTGAGGGTGGTCGCGGGATCGCTGTGGCCGAGAAGTCGGCCGACGGTGAGGATGCTCTCTCCCTGCATGACAGCAAGGGAGGCGTACGTGTGGCGCAAGTCGTGAAGGCGGACATCTGACAGAGCTGCTTCGGCACGGATGGATGTCCAGAGTTTGCCGACACTACTGCTGGAGATGTGTCCCTTGGTGCGCGTCGACGGAAACACCCAGGGCGAGTTCTTGGGAAGGCCATCCAGGATTTGCCGGGCCGGAGACGACAGCCAGACCATGCGAGGTCCCGTCTTGCTGTCACGGAGATGAAGATGACCCTGCCGGTATTCCGTCCAGCGGAGCGACACGATTTCCTGACTGCGGCATCCCGTCAGAAGAAGGAGTCGGATGATCGCTACTTCGGTCGGAAAGCGCTGTTCATGTGTCTTCAGCACCAACCCGAGCCGGCGAACTTCTTCGACGGAGCAGTAACGCTCCCGTCCTTTCCGGCGATAACGCCTGATGCCCTTGCATGGATTGCTTCCCTGAGGCCGGTAGCCATAGTCCTCGGCACGCGCCATGATGACGGAGAGGATCGGGGCGGATCGGTCGGCGGCCCCAGGCGTGGCATGGAGGGAGGCGAACCACTCCCGGACATCGGTGCCCGTGATTCCCGCAATCTGACGTCCTCGGAACCATGGCAGAATCTGTTTGCGGTAGTAGCCCCGGTTGACGGTGAGTGTCCCAGGCTTCCATGCGCGTCCGTAACGGCGAAAGACCTCCTCGGCGACCGTCTCGAACAGAGTCTCTTCCGTTGATGCGGGCGTGCCGATTCGGGTGGCGGCAAGCAATGCCTGGGCACGTTTGCGGGCTTCGATGAGGCTGATCTCGGAGGCATCGCCGACGATCTTCCAGATTCGATATCCCTGATGCTGTGTATGAACAAAGAAACGTTTGCGCCCGGTCGGATAGACACGGATTCCGAAACCCTTGAGACCGGCGTCACGGATGTCGCGGGTGGTCTTGCGGGACCGGAGGGCCTTGATGCGAGCCTCGGTGAGATGTGTTGCGGCCATGGATTCTCTCTCGCAATTTCGTTGCAAACGCGGGAGAATCCATTAGAGAATTCCACCGCAGTTGCAGAATAGAAAGAGAAAATAAGACGTATTATTAGTTAGTTAGCACCACGGGTGCGCCCACTGGTGTGGCCGTTGCCGAGGAGATGATGGCCGAGCCGATCTCGCTCACCATTGGCGGCAGGTCGCACTGGGGTGTAGCGTTGTTTGACGACGAGGCAGCGGGGGAGCGTGACGATGTCCAGATTTCGAACGATGCCCTGCTGACGTTCTCGGGTTCGACAGTTCTCGACAATGGTGTCGAAGTCGCCATCCGCATCGAGGTCGAAGGCGAGAAAGCCAGTGATAACGCGGATGCGAAGTTCGCTGAATTGTCGGGCTCCTTTGGCGCGATTCGTGTCGGCAATGACGATGTTGCCGGCAAGAAGATGGCCACGCTCGCACCGTACGCGACGTACTTCTACGGTATCAACGATGCGTACTGGTCGTTCTCGTATTCAAGCGCGTTTGATGGCGCTACGAGTGGTCAGACCTGGACGGACACGTACGCCAATGCCGGTGTAGGCGCTTCCGCGAATCTCACATATTTCTCGCCTGTGATCAACGGATTCCAGTTCGGCGCTACTTATGTGCCGGAAGCTGGTCAAGAAGCACCGTCGGGCACTGCGCCCGTCGGCAAGGGGAATGATGCGGTTTCCGTCGGCCTGCGCTACGACGGCGCGTTCGGCGATACTGGCATCGCCGCTTCTTTTGGATTCACGAACCACGACGGTGCTGAAGTCACCACAAGTGAGTGGGGTGCTGGTCTGGTCGTCTCCATGATGGGTGTGTCACTCGGCGGCTCCATGAGTGTGCAGGACGATGAGAGCAACGACGACCTGACTCAGATGGACCTCGGAATCAGTTATGGCGAAGGTGCCTGGACAGTCAGTGCGAATGTCGGCAATGCCACCGACGACGATGCGAACATTGACACTGACTTTGCACGTCTGCTGGCCAACTACAATCTCGGGCCAGGTATCAACGTGGCAGGCGCGCTCGGCAATGATTCGCCGATCACTGGCAACGACACCTCGTTCGCCGGTATCGCGTTGGGTATCAGTTTCTGATCAGTTCGACTGAAGTCTGATTTGCAAGGGAGCGATCCTCGTGGTCGCTCCCTTTTCATTGGGGCAGTTCGGAAATGGGTGACATAGTCTGGCTCGCCAGCTACCCCAAGTCAGGCAACACGTGGATGCGTGCGTTCCTGCACAATTTCTTCTTCAATGCGAAGCGTCCGGTCAATCTCAATAAATTGCAGGGCCAGGTTTCCCAGAGCGACGGAATGCTCATGTGGTTCCAGATGCTCGACAAACGTCCTTGCGAAGAATGGACGGCGGAAGACGTGGCGCGCATGCGGCCCAAGGTCAATGAACTCATTGCCAGAGGTCAAACCGGGTCCGTGTTCTGCAAGACCCATAACGCGATGGTGACCGCATACGGCTTTCCCACCATCAATCTTCAGGTGACCTCAGGGGCAATCTACATCGTGAGAAATCCTCTCGACTTGGCTTCATCGCTTGCCGACTACTCGGGGATCACCGTGGAGAAGGCAGTCGACTGGTTGGAGACAGACGATCTCGAAACTGAGAGTAATCCAGCATTCAATCACATCAAGCTCAGGCTCGGAAGCTGGTCTCAACATGTCGAGAGCTGGACCGGACGGCCCAATCCTCGTCTCCATGTCGTGCGCTATGAAGATATGCTGGCGAATCCTGAAAGGGCCTTCGGGGAGGTATCCCGTTTCCTGCGGCTGAAGCCATCTCGCCAGAGGCTCCTTCGAGCCGTCAGGAATTCATCGTTTGACACCATGCGGCGACAGGAGGAGAGACACGGTTTCAACGAACGCTCTGCGCACCAGGAGAGGTTCTTCCGCCGTGGCACGGCCGGGGGATGGAAAGAGGAATTGACAGATGAGCAGGTCAGGCGGATCTGCGAAACCCATGGAGACCAGATGAAGCGCTTCGGCTACCTGTCACCGGGCGGACAGCCCACCATCGGGTGAATTGCCCGTGACCTCCCGATCACGTCGTTGCGATCGGAAGTGGGGTCGGGATTCGATTGCTGGCACCGGACAGTTGCAAGGCTGCGGACGATATTGGGAGTCAGATGTCCTCGGGCAGGACCTGGTTCAGCACGATGGCGATGATGGCCGTGGGAAGCAGGCCGGAAACGGCCATGGTGTGGAGGACGCCCGGCAGGTATTGGACTGCGGTGGGGACCAGGTTGAGACCGAGCCCGAAGACTAGGGAAACGGCGATGATCACCATGTTCCAGCGGTTCATGGTGACTCCTGCCAGCATGTTGAGGCCGGCGGCGGCCACCATGCCGAACATCACGATGACGCCGCCGAGGACGGGGAGCGGCATGGAGGCGATCACCGCGCCGATCTTCGGCAGGAATCCGCAGAGGACGAGGATGATGGCGCCGATCGTGACGACGTGCCGGCTCATGATTCCGGTCATGCCGACAATGCCGACGTTCTGGCTGAACGAGGTGTTGGGAAGGCCGCCGAAGACAGATGCCACCGCGGTTCATGGCCATCCCCTTGGTGGGTCTGAATGCCCCGAGATCGCTCCTGGTCTCAAGCCAAGTTCACGTCGGCGCGGTGAAAACCCGGGTCGGCACTGAAGACACGCGCGGAGCCGTGATGGTCATTCGGCATGGTCGGAGAAGGCCATGGCCATGCGTCAACTGCGCCGTTGGACATCCCTGGCAAATCCGGCGGCATCCGTACCAGGCGTCATGGCTCTCGCTGGTCGGGGGGAGGGCGCCAGGGGAGCACATGGCTCGCCGCTCCGGCAACCCGGACGCCCGGCGGGCGGGAGTGGATGGCGACGATGGCGATATCGCCGGGAAGCGTGGCGCCCTCTCTCACCCACCAGGTGTCCGTGCCGTCGGTGATGCCGGCACGAAGGTCGCCTGATGTTCCAAGGATGCTGAACCAGTCGTAGTCCGGAGGCGGCTCCGGAATGTCGAGGGGTGAGTCAGGAGCCTCGAAGACTGTGGCGATGACGGTTTCATCGACGAGCGGTTCGCCGGGTTGCAGTGCGGCGAGGCGTTCCTCGTTCTCCAGGACTTCGGCCACGAGTTCCTGGCGCTTGCTGCACAGCGTGAGGAGTTCACTCTCGATGGCGAGGGCCGCCAGGACGTCGTCGCCCGCCACCGCCGGGACCGCCACATCCGCTGCCGTTGCCGCCGCTGTTGCCATCATTGTCCGCGGCCGGTCCGCCGCGATCGCCGCCATTCCTTCCGCCGTGACCCTCGGTCGTGCCGGGAACGGGGGTCGGAGTTGCCCTGTCCATGAGATTGCTGGGGACGTCGTTGAAGGAATCATAGTCCGCGGCGTTGTCGCCGTCGGTGTCGAATCCCATCTCGCGCCCACCGTCCCGATCCCGGCCTTCCGGGCTGTCGGCTACGTCGTTGCCGGAATTGTGGTCCGTGACGTCGTTTCCATCTGTGTTGATTCCGGTCCCGCGTTCGTCGTCCGGAGTGTCAGGCGAAGCGTGCGCGACTGGTATCGGGTGTCCGTCGCCGGCGAGATGCAGGCAACACTTCGGGTATCGGTCCTGGACGACACCTGGATGTCGGGTTGAGGCACAAGGGGGTCCGGATCCTGCCAGCAGCTCGATGAGACGAACTCCGGCGGGCCCCAGGAGGTTCCTGATGCCGTGACCGTCTTTAGGCGGCGGTAGATATCCTCACCGCTGATCGTGCGGTTATGGGGCTCTCCGGCATCGAACGAGCAGGCGAGGCGGTAGGTCACCCAGGTGCTCGTGTCTCCCCGGCATAAGACGCTCACGAGCTGCCAGGGCAGGTGTGCCGGGGCGCCGAGCGGGTCGTCCCTGCCGTTGACCGCTTGGACGATGTCGCGAGCGAAGACGCAGCGGCTCCCGTGGGTTTCGGTGGGGCAGGGCCTGATTTCCCCGTCGCGATCAAGGGCGGTCGTGACGACGGCAAAGGGATCCCCCACCTCGCCCGCCAACGCGACACGGCCGGAAGGGAGGCCCGTCATGCGCGCCGGGAGAACGGCATCGTCGCGCCCGGATCCGCCGACGGCCCTGGACCCGGCTAGCCAGTGGAGCGGTGGCGGCGGCGGAACGTCATCGGACTGCAGGTGCGGTGCCAAACGGACGCTGCGCTGATCGCGGCCCACACCCTTGAGGCGTTCAGGCTCGGCGTAGACGGTGAGGATGTCGTCGCAGTAGCGCGCGGAGAGGCCTCGTTGCGTCCACGAGTCCCGCCAGGGTGTCACGGGTGGCGCCGCCGTCCACCGGGTGAGGGACGTCGACTCGTCGAGGATGAATGTCTCGAGACGATGCCACTCTCCTTCCAGTGCGTGGGCGTGGGAGAGCGCTTCCTGATCGGCGAGGGCTTGAGGAGTCGCTGAGACGGCGGGCGAGGCCGCCAGAAGGGATGCAGCAACAAGGGGGCCAAGACGTCCCCGGTGACGGATATCAAGCATCCCTATCTCCTGTTCCGGAAGCTGCGAGCGGGGTGGCGAGTGCCTCGAAGGCCTCTTTGAGGAGGCGGCGCGGCGTCAGCATGCGGCCGTCGACGCGCCGACCGGTGCGTCCTGTGCCGACGACGCGGGTGATCTCGAGGCCGGCGATGGGCGCCAGCGCATCGTGGGTGCGCCGCAGGGGCGGCGGACCGGTTAGCGTCACGGTCCAGGGTTGCGAGGGCGCGCGCTAGAAGGTGATGGTCGTTGCCCAGGGCCCGGCTATACGATCGACCTTCTCTCTCAGGGCAAGGAAGGTGGACCGCTCACCGCCCGTCCATTGGACGAGAACGGGATCGAGTTCCGTCACCGACCATGCCATCTGGCCGATCATCGAAGAAAGCCGCCACGATCGCGTGACATGCTCTTCCGTGAGGCGCCTTGAGAGTTCGATGTCGTGTCCGGGCTCGAGGGACCAGCGGACCACCAGGGCAGGGCGTGACCGAAAGGCGGGCCATTCGCTCAAGATTCCCGGGTCCTGCAGCGAGGCCACGCAGGAAACCTCGTCCGTGTGCCATCCCGGGACCTCCACCAGCG
Source organism: bacterium (assembly GCA_028821455.1). Taxonomy (GTDB): domain Bacteria; phylum Pseudomonadota; class Alphaproteobacteria; order SP197; family SP197; genus SP197. The sequence goes on from JAPPGE010000014.1 coordinate 20,923, forward strand.
CGGATTTGAGCGCACGGTCGCAGGCCTCGATCAGCGCGGCGCCTGCGATCGCGACCTCGACCTCGGTGGGTGGTGCAGGGAGTGCAACCTTCTCCCTCTCCTCGAGGGGGGTGCCGGTCAACAGCCAACCGGCGACCGCGGCGCTCCAGGCCCGTGTAGGGACAGGTGCTCTCGAGGTGCAGGACACGATAGCCCGCTGCCGGTTCCTGCATGCCGGCGATATCGGCGGCAAGGTCTCTCGTCGCGTCTTCTGTCGCCTGGTGACAGGCCGCAAGGCCGGCCACCAGGCGACAGAAGAATAGGTCTCAATGCACCAGCCGGGTGTTGAGCGAGTTGAAGGGCCCGTGATCGAAGGGCAGCGGCATGCCACGCCGGCAGGGCGCCTGCGATGCACAATGGTCCCTGATCGCCCTGTGTTCCTCGGCGCTGGAATTCTCGACGATCCAGTTGCGGACCTGGTCGACCGTCGTCAGGCGCGGCGATGTGCCGCGCCTCAACCTGTTGACGAAGGAGGGATTGCCGGTGGCGGCGTAGCCGAGTTCGGACGACTTGATGCCGGTGATGGAAAGAACGGCTTCCACTTCGTCGACGAAGGCCTGGCCGAGCGGCGCGAAGCCCATGAAGACGAGAACCTTGTCTGCTGTCCTGAGAGAGGGGGAGCGTCCCCTGGCGAGGTCGGCCACGAAACAGGGATCGCCCAGCGACCGCTGTCCGAAGCTTGCCGGACTCATCTCGTGGCGGCGCATGTACGCCTCAACGGTCCAGAAGAAGGCTTTGTCGAGCTTGATCATGACGGAACATATGCGGAACAATCTGTTCCGGCACAACCGCTCGTCGCTATCGCATTTCCTCAGAACCCCTCCGAAATTGTAGGTGGCTCAAGCTTCCATCATCCGGTCATCTTCACAGGATCGTCGGGGCCACCTGATGAGAATGTGTGCGGAGAATCACGAGTTTAGCCGCCGAGTTTCACGCAAGGCCACTCCTTGAGGCGACGGAACTTGGAACGACACAGGGTGCTGTCCAACGCCTCGGGCATTCCCGATCAGTCCGACAAGGAAGGAATGGCACGGCGAAGGCTGCTGGCCCTCTCTACCGAAGTTGTCTCAAAGCGAAGGGCCACGGGTTCAGTAGATGGAGCAAGAGACTGCCCGCATCCGCAAACCCCACGGCGTCGTGTATCGCCGATGTGTCTTCGGGCGAGAGCCTGCGGAGTGCCACCGAGTCCGGCTCCACGCCTGCGCGGATAAGCGCGGCCTCCATCAGCTGGGTGATCGCAGCGAGTCTGGCAGGTTCCTCGGCAAGGGCGCTCTTGCCCATGCCGATCGCATCGGTCCAGAGAGTCGTCTCCGAGCTCAGCCTTGGCGCACCGGCCACAATTGGTGCGAGGTCCTCCGAGGTCTCGCCCTGCGCCGCCGCCACGAGAACATGGAGTGATGCAGGATCCAGATTTTGCGCTGCCGCACCATCGATTCAGCAAAGACCAGGCACACGAGGACCACGGTTCTCATCGCGGCACCAAGTCGAATCGGATCTCGTCCAGCACAACCCGGACGTTCTTGGAACGTGACACGTTGATGGCCACGCCCCGATTGCCATCAATTGGCGATCCATCGCTGGCGAGTACCTCAAGGTCTTCAATGAGCGTGCCGGCTGGCGAGAAGAACGCGGGTACCACCCGTATCTCGCCGCCCATGCGCGGCATGGCTGGAATCGGGCAGAAGTTGACGTAGGCCACGTCACCTTCCCTTTCTGCCAACATGCGCGGACGAAGCACGATGTACCGTAGGCCTCCCGAGAATACATCCGGCGACAACCACGGTGAGCCGGGCGAGTCGATGTGAGTCCTCCTGAGCGGGCCGCACACCGGAGAGTGGCAGGACGAGGCGACGGGCGACGAGGGTGACCTGGTCGATCTCATCATGGCTGTGCGCGGGCTGCCCGACATCGCCTCCACGTTGCCGTAGGCGAGCATCTTCCTCGGCGGCGCCAACGTCATCGCCATGCCTCGTCCGTCGGCCAGGGCCGATGCGAAACCGGTTGCGGTCGATGAGAGCACCGATGCCCAGGCGAGGCGGAAGAAGGCGGCGAAGACCTGGGAGAAGTGCCGTCCCTTGCGGCAGGGCGAACAGTCGCCAGGGGCGGCCTATCTCATCAAGCGGAAGATCGCGGTCGACAAGGCTTCGAGCCTGCGCTGGTCGCCGCGGCTTGCCACACCGAACGACGACGGCGAGCTCGTGAAGATGCCGGCACTCGTGGCGAGGATCGAGACCTGGGACGGCCGGTTCCGCGGCGTCCAGCGGGTCTTCCTCGACCGCAGCGGCGAGAAGGCGGCCTTGACCGGCGGCGCGAAAAAGCACCAGGGCGACCTCGGTGAGGGCGGCGTGTGGTCCGGCAACCGGCAGGCGCGACGGGTCTTGCTGACCGAGGGCGTAGAGGACGCACTTGCCGCCATCACAGCGTTGCCGTCGGATACGCTCGAGACTCACGCCGTAGTGGCGAGCGCCGGGGCGCCCCGCATGGTGCTGGATTGCGAGAACCTGACCTGCATCAACAGCACCGGACGGCGCGCGAACCTCATCGGGGCCAGGGCATGCCGTCAGGCGGACGGGAAACTCACCGGCTACTTTGGCGATATCCGGCAGCAATGCCGCCCGGTCATGGAGATGAACGGCTTTCTTTCGGTGATCGATTGCCAGGGGACATGCGAGGCAGCGCTCGACGCGCTCGCCTGAGGGAGAAAACCGGTGAGCATCGCATGCCTGCCTGGTTCCGGCCGTCTCAAGGAACGCGCGGAACCGGGAGTCGAAGGGATTGGCGGGCAGTGGCAACTTTCCCGTTCTGCGTGCGAGGCGATGTCCGCAGCCATCGATGGCGCCCCGGGACCGGATTGCCGCAATGCCCGAAGCGGGTCCGTAGGGCCGCGCCCGCTGCCAACAGTCCGAAGCTGCTGGCGTCAGTCGCCGGGCGCAACACCCCGCCGCCGCCACTTGGCGAGCCGGGCCCGCATCGAGGGCAGGAGGATCAGGACCGCGGAGAACACCAGCAGGCCCGCAGTCATCGGTCGTTCCCACATGAAACTGACGCCGTCGCTCAGATTCATGGCGCGGGCGAAGTTGTTCTCCAGAAGCTGGCCGAGAATGAACCCGATGAGCAACGGCGCCAGGGGAAAGCCGGCGAAACGCATGATCGTCGCTGCAATCCCCATTCCCGTCAGCAGCAGAAGCTCGGTCGCGTTGTTCTGGCCGATATAGCTGCCCATCATGGTGAAGAACAGGATGAACGGGATCAGGTAGTTCCGGGGAACCTGCAGCAGTTTTGCGATGTAGGGAATGAGCGGAAGGTTGAGAATCAGCAGCACCAGATTGCCGATGTACATCGAGATGATCACGGCCCAGAAAATCGAGGGATTGTCCACCATGAGCCTGGGGCCCGGAGCGACATTGAGGGCGATCAGTGCGCCCATCAGGATCGCGGTTGTGCCGGAGCCCGGGATTCCCAATGTCAGCAGGGGGACGAACGACCCCGTGCAGGCCGCGTTGTTGGCGGCCTCCGGGGCCGCGAGGCCCCTGATCGAGCCCTTGCCGAACTTGGCCTGGTCCTCGCCCCTGGCGATATTGTGTTCGACGGCGTAGCCGAGAAAGGACGCAATCGTTGCCCCCGCCCCCGGCATCACGCCGACAAAGAATCCCTGGAGCGACTGGCGGCCTATGACCGGCGCGATTTCCCTGGCTTCGGAGCGCGAGATGCGCAGTTTCTCAATGGCGTCGCCGTTTCCTCTGCCCCGGTTCGAGCGCCTCGGGTCGAGAACCAGATACAGGGCTTCCGGCAAGGCGAACAGCGCCATGGCGAGCGTGATGAAGCTGATCCCGCTCTGCAGGTCCTGGATGCCCATGGTGAAACGCGGCGCGTTGAACAGCGCGCTCTCGCCCAGGGTCGCCAGCATCACGCCCATCACGGTCATCATCAGCGCCTTGGCGACCTGTCCGGTGCCTGCGAAGGCCGCAACGGCGGCCAGGCCGACAATCATGAGGGCGAAGTATTCCGCCGAATGGAACAGCAAGGCGACGGTTGCAAGGCTGGGCGCAAATCCCAGCAGCAGAAGGGCACCCACCGTACCGCCGCAGAAGGACGCGATGGCGGCGATGGTCAGCGCCTTGCCGGCTTGCCCCTGGCGCGCCAGGGGGTATCCGTCGAAAGACGTGGCTACGGTCCCGGCGACCCCAGGCGCATTGATCAGGATGGATGAGGTGGATCCGCCGAATATGGCGCCGTAATAGACCCCTGCAAGGAGGATCAGGGCCGCAGACGGATCGCCGATCTTGATGGCGATCGGGATCATGATTGCGATGATCGACATGGGGCCGAGGCCCGGAAGCATGCCGATCAGCGTGCCGATCAGGCAACCGGCCACCACCATGAGCAGGTTTTGAAAGGAAAGCGCCGTCTCAAGGCCGCTGAGGATTCCTTCAAGCATCGGCAGGGCTACTCAGAAGAACCACGGCAGGGGGCGAAGGAAAATGCCCAGCATTTCCTGCACCAGGTACCAGATGAACAACGAGGCGAACAGCGACACGGGAACCAGGACGAGATACCGCCGTTCGCCCAGGACCGTGGCGCCCGCCGTCAGGAACAGCGTCGTCGCGGCGATGAAGCCGATGGGCCGCAACAACAGCGCATACGCCGCCATGAGGGCCAGCAGGGAAAGCGCCTGGCCGACCTTGTACTGACGGATGTTCCGCACATCGATTTCGTCGGGATCGGCCTCCGGCCGGGAAGCCGGCCCGGACTGGATGACAACGATCAGACCCGTCAGGATGCCAATCACGCTCAGCCATTTGGGCAGGGTGTTGGGCAGGAACATCATGTTGCGCTCGAACGGCAGGAGCGCCTCTTCCATGGTCACGAAGGCGGTGTATCCGTAAACCAGGCAGACGACGACGAATATCCCGGCAATAGCGCGTTCCAGCGTCATGGCGCCGTCCAGTCCCTTCTTTCGTATGCCGACGGGAAACGGCCGTCCGGGCGTACCGGAGAAGCGCTCCCGGCGGGCCGACCTAGTTCCCCAGGAAACCGAGCTTCTGCATCAGTTCCTTGACCACCTCTTCCTGGTTCTCGAGGAAGGCGGCGAAGTCCTCGCCGGAATTGTGGATGTCCACCCAGCCGTTGCGGTCGCGCACGGCCTCCCACTCAGGGGTGCCGTACATGGCGGCTATGGCCTTGCGGAACAGCGCCGCCTTGTCTTCAGGCAATCCCGGTGCGCCGAAGAATCCGCGCCAATTGACGAAGGTTGCATCGACGCCCTGTTCTCTCAGCGTCGGCGCATCCGGGAACGCCGCCACGCGCTCGTCGGAGGTCACCGCAAGAATTCGCATCTCGCCAGCCCTGACAAGATCGACAGCTTCGGAAAACCCGGTCGAGCCCGCCTGGACCTCGCCGGACAGGATTGCCGCATTCAGTTTGCCGCCGGCGTCATAGGGAATGTACTTCATCCTGGTCGGATCGGCGCCCGCAGCCTGAAAGGCCAGGGCCGCGACCAGATGGTCCATGCCGCCAGGCACGGAGCCGCCGCCGATCGACACGCTGCGCGGGTCTTCCTTGAACGCCGCGACGAGCGCCGGAAAATCTTCGTAGGCGCTGTTCTTTCCGGTGATGATGGCCGCGTAGTCGCCGATCGTACCCGCGATCATGGTCAGGTCGCGGAAATTGTGCGGGAAACGCCCGATCAGCGACCGTATGATGATCGGCGTCGAGTTGACCATCAGCGTGCCGTGGTTGGATCCGGCGTTCTCGATCAGGTAGCCGATGGCCTTGCCGCCGCCGCCGCCCGACATGTTTTCGTAGGATGCGCTGCCGACGATGCCCGACTTCGTGAGGGCCTCTCCGGTGCCGCGGGCCGTGCCGTCCCAGCCGCCGCCGGCGCCGCCCGGAATCAGGAAATGGATGCTGTCGAGTACTTTTTGGTCACCCTGTGCCGGCGCCCACGCGCCGGTCGCGATCACGGCCGCGGCAAGGACGGCCAAGCCTGCACGTCGGGCGAGAGTTGTTCTCATTGGTCACCACTCCTGTCTGCTGGTTCGAGGACGTTCTCCTTCGAGGGAAACTTCCGAGGGGCGACATTGCCCGCTGATTGTGGACCGTATCACCGCCCGGGGAACTTTCAATGCCTTGGTGACGATAGTGCAGTTGCGGACTTCCGGGCGTCCCCAACATTGGGGATGCCTAGACAAATTCCTGCGTGCGGGCGTACGGGACGCAGCCCGTCTGGCGCCGACTGCTCCGTTGAAGCGCCTTCGCCGCCAGGGAGCGCCGCCGGACTGTCGGCTCTCTTGTCGCTCGGCGGGCCGACTGGATGCCGACCGGCGCCATGAGTGATCGATCGTGCTGGACCAGGAAGGGTCGGGATCCGGCGCGTGGCTGCATGTCCACCGTCAAGTACGCCGGATTGGCGATGACACCGATATCGAGGTCCGGATCTTCGCCGCCGACGCCATCGGCAAGCCCGACTCCGAACTCCACGTGCCGACCAAGTGCGGACGGATCCCAGTTCGGAGAGCAGCGGCGTTGCCAGCGGACGGAGCATCGCGAACCAACGCTGCCGGCAGCAATTCTCCAGCGATGACTGGAGCAGAGACATCGGCACCGTCAAGATCTCCACCTCCGCCGCGGCCTCCGCCGGATTGCGACGTTGAGAACCTGAGGGAGATAGGCGTGAGACCCGTGATCGTTGAGTCATGACACGTCCAGAGTGTTCGGGATGGCTTGCCTGACCCGGCCGGCGGTTGCCCCGATGTCGCGGTCGGCGAGATGAGCGTAGCTCAGTTGTCGGTAGGCGTGAGACATAAGAACCGTCAGATTCGTGATCTGAAGGGTGTGTCGGCGCGCCGGATGGGGAACCCGAGTCTCCACCGGTTCTGGTGCACCAGGGACTCGGGCGACAGTTCTATCGGTCCACCCTTCGGGCACCCAAACCCTGATGCTTGCGAACATGTCGGGTCTTCCATGCGAGCATCGGCATGTTCTCTATTCGGACACGGATCTCCGGCGCGGGGTCCAGCAAGCGAGCGTCAATCTCGCCACGATCGAGCACGCCATCCAGAAACGCCTGTTCGTTCGCTGTCAGATCGAACAGGAAGGCGAATCTGTCGCGGCAGAGGGCAATGGTCTCCTCGATCCACGCGTCGGTTTCTATCCTGGCGGCAAGACGGTCACGTGGCAGGCAGATTGTGAGTTTGTGGCGGAACTCGTGCGGATCTCCCTCGATGGCGTCGATCGACCTGGTGCGCCAGTCGCGTCATCCACTGGCTCCCATGGCCAGCCCGGCAGCCTTGATCCGGCCCCGGTCGAGCCCGTCGATGCAAAGGATACGCCTCGCGTCGATAGAGATCGCGGGCAGCATGCCTGTCGATGAGCGCCACAAGCTTGCCGGCTACGATTTCGTGGAGGTCGAGGACGAGAACGCTCCTGGCCTGTATGCCGTTTAGGGGAGGGGAGTCCATGCGCGCCATGCCGAACAGCGGCTGACGTGCCATGTGGTTGACGTCGACCTCCAACGTGACGTTGCCGCCGAGCGCCGAAGAGTAGCGCGCGAGCCACTTGCCGCCGGCATGTCCTTCGGGCCTGCGACGAATGCCGTATCCCCGGGAAGCGAGGAGACGGTCGAGCGCGGCGTTGACGTCGGGGCGTTCGGCTTCCATTGCGGCCCGGCCGAGCGCACCGACATGGTTGAGGTCGATATCGACCGAGAGCCGGTCGAGAGCGAGATGGAAGAGGTTGAGCGCCGTCCCGCCCTTGAGGACCAATCGATCCGCCAGAACCCGATCCCGCGCGATCTCCTGCAAGAGGCCCAGGAGCCGCAGCACCTTCTCGAGCGTGCCGGGCTGGTGACCGGTCTCGTCGGCGAGACGCTGCAGGGTCTGGGCGGACGGCGCCGCCATCTACGGGCCCTCGAAACGGCGCTCGATGACGTCGACGGGGAGAATGACGGTCCAGTCCCGGGCTGACTTTCCCCCGCCCGGTTTGCCGCCAAGAGCGTACAGGGGCTGAGTCGGCATGAGCGTTCGAAGGTCCTCGAGCGCAGCATCCGGAACACCCAGCCGGCTCTGCTCGCGCTCCAGCCAGAAATCCATGGTATCGGCTGCGGTGGCCTTGCCGAGCGCGTGCACGTCGTGGATCAGCGCCTGGGCATCGATCCGCACCGCTAGGTCCAGGGAGTCGAAGAGATTCTCCACGCCTCCGGTTCAGTATCGCGTGGTACCGCACAAGGACCGATTGGACGAGATTCCCGAGAGGTGTTTCTGTTTCGGGAGCTGCCGCCTTTTTGCGACTGCGACGGCGCAAGGCTGCCAGGGAGTTGTCCGGATGCCCTCGCTCCGGGATCCGTGTTGTAGTGCCGACCCGCTCGAGGCGCGTGATCGACTTCAAGAACATGATGGATCGTCGCCTTCCGGCCGAGCGAATTCAGACAGACGACACGTTCACGCCGGGCGTGGTCGATCTTCTTGTTAGTGGACCGGGAGGGATCCGGAGTCTCGTCTCCGGCCTGGCAGGGAGATCGTCTTTCCGGCGCCGAAACCGGACGTCGCGGTGATGCCTTGCAAGACTTCCGCAATGTTCCGCGACCTGACCTGCAGGTTCGTCAACAATACGAAGATACAACGACCGGTCCCGGTTCATCATCGTTGCCTCCGTTCCCAACCCCAACGGAGGATTCGAAATGTGCATTAAGACCTTATCATTCCTTGGCGGCACAGTTATCGGAACACTCGCTGCATCGGCATGGGTTGCGGTTTCGGAACCTCCCCAGCCTTGGTCCCTGGAAGCAGGCTTCGAGGACGATCCCAGGTCCGTCGAGATTGCCGCCGGCGGTCCGAGCCATGACGGTTGGGGCGGTTGCGGTTTCCTCCCTGACGAGCCCCAGCTCGTCTTCGACTACGTCAGCGGAGACTCCACACTCAGCATCGGCACGGTGAGTCGCGAGGCGGACACCACGCTTGAGGTCACAACGCCCTTGGGCCACGTCCTGTGCGATGACGACAGCGGCGGCGATGGCGATGCGCTTGTGACACTGCAGAGCCCGGAAAGCGGCCAGTACGAAATTCGGGTCGGAACCTACTCCAACGCAGAGATCGGCAGCCGTTCCGACGTGTACGTCACCGAATTCATCGCCGGTGATGGCAGCATCAAGACGACCGCACAGTCAACGCACCGATGGTCTCTGGAAGCAGGCTTCGAGGACGATCCCAGGTTCGTCGAGATTGCCGCCGGCGGTCCGAACCATGGCGATTGCGGTTTCCTTCCGAACGAACCCCAGCTCGTCGTCGACTATGTCAGTGGAGACTACACGCTCAGCATCGGCACCGAGAGCTACCAGGCGGACACCACGCTTGAGGTCACAATGCCCTCGGGCGATGTCCTGTGCGATGACGACAGTGGTGGTGTCAGCAACGCGCTCGTCACACTGGACGACCCGGAAAGCGGCCAGTACGAGATTCGGATCGGAACCTACTCCTACGACGAGGTCGGCAGCCGTTCCGATGTCTTCGTCACGGAACTGACAGGCGAGAGCGACGTTTTTTCCGGAACGGGCTTCCTGGTCTCCGGCCATCATATCGTCACGAACTGGCATGTCGTTGATGAGGCTGTCGGCAGCGTGACCGTGCGGGCGCTGGGTCTCCCGGAGTTTCAGGCCGAGATCGTGACGTACAACGAAGAGGACGACATCGCGCTGCTCTACGCCGAAGAGATGCCCGAAGGTCTGAACGAGGTGGTCTTCCGCTCACGGCCGCCGGTCTCCATCGGCGAGACGATCTTCGCCTTCGGGTTCCCCGTGTCGCACGGCAACTTCACGCAAGGCAATGTCTCGGCACTGACCGGCGCCGATGGCGATCTCGCCGGTCTCCAGTTCACGGCCCCGGTCCAGCCGGGCAGTTCCGGTTCGCCGCTGTTTGACGCGGAGGGACATGTGATCGGCATGGTGACATCGAGAGTCGCGGACGGACAACTGGTCAACTTCGCACTGCGCGGCACCCTGGTCAGGGTCTTCCTCGATACGAACAATGTCGACTACGAGCTCGCGGATTCGGACGACATCCTTCCACCTCAAGACATCGGCAACGATGCTCAGGATTCCGTGGTGGAGCTGATCGTCAACTCCGGTTGGTAACGATCCCCAGTCCCGGGCGCTGCCTCGGCGAGGCGGCACCCGGGATGATTCGTGCCGCGGTGAACGTGATGCTGCAAGACTTCCGCAAGACTCCGAGACCTCCCGAACATGTTGCCTGCGTCGTCACTGTGCTTGAATGGGATACATGGACAGCAGGGTGGACGTCATGTCTCATCGCAACTGGTGGGTTGCACTTGTCCTTGGCGCGGTGATGGTGACGTCGACGGCCGTGGCAGCGTCCGAGCCCGCCGTCAGCGAACCCGAATTCGGCATCAACCGTGGCGCACTGGCATTCGATGGCGCGTGCAACGATCCCCGGTTCGTCACCAGGGATGGTCCGGACGCAAGCAATCTTGCGCAGATCTTCGGCGATGCCGCGGATTGCCATGCCGCCTGGGAAAAGGGTGAGATTGCCCTGCGGCAGACAGGGCACTTCCTGGTGAGCCGCATGGCAGCGATCGCAGATCTCGACGACGACCTTGGCGACCTTGATCGGCCGTCGGAAGAAACCGGCGACACCCTGGGCTCCGACCAAGGTCCCTGGTCCTCGGATGGCGTGTGCAACGATCCCCGGTTCGCGGCCGATCCACGTTGGCTCAGGGCCGTCGATCAGATTGACGAAGCCCGGGGCAAGGACTCCACTGACTGCCTCTTAGGCTACCTGTCCCGCCAGGCGTGGCCGATCCGGTTTCGACCGACGGACGGCGAGGGTCTCGTGTTCGGCGATGACAGCGGCGAGTGGGCCGGCGATGGCGAATGTGACGATCCCAGGTTCATTGGAGTTGCATCCGCCGAAAGCGCCAGCGTGTCAGACCTCCTGCGCGATGCTTCGGATTGTTACGAGGCCTGGACCAACGGGCACGTCACACTGATCGTGCCGCTCGCTGTCCTCGACAGGCTGCCGGCCGGATTCGACCTTGGCGGCGACACCAGCGAATGGGCCTTCGATGGCGAATGCGATGATCCGCGGTTCGAAGGGGCGGGCATGGCCCGCGATCCGCTGACCGTGGATCAGGCGCGTGACGCAACCGATTGCGTCAAGGGTCTCCTGAGCGGCGCGGTCGAACTGAAGCTTCCAAGACTGCAGGACGGGACGATCCTGTCCTTCGGAGGCAACGCAGGCGAGTGGGCTGGTGATGGCGTATGCAACGACCCCCGATTCAAGGCCGATCCGCGATGGCCGGATGTCGCTCGTCCTGTCGGTGACGCCCGACACCAGGATGGCGCCGACTGCGAGCAGGGGTTCCTTGAGCGCCGCGTCTGGCCGGCATGGGCACAGACGACGGACAACAGGGGCATCGTGTTTGGCGATGACAGCGGTGAGTGGGCGGACGACGGCGAATGTGACGATCCCAGGTTCTTCGGTGTTGCTGCCGCCGAAAGCGCCAGCGTATCGAACCTCCTGCGCGATGCTTCAGATTGTCACGAGGCCTGGATCAATGGGCAGGTCACATTGATCTCGCCGGTCGCTGTTCTCGAGGGGCTGCCGGCCGGATTCGACCTTGGCAGCGACACCAGCGAATGGGCCTTCGATGGCGAATGCGACGATCCACGGTTTGAAGGTGAACACGTGGCGTCCGAATTGCACCCGGAGAATGAGCGACGTGACGCAACCGACTGTGGACGGGCCTTCCTGAAGGGCAAGGCGGACATCAGGAAGCAAGCGCTGCAGTGACCACCGTGCGAGGCATCGAATGGACAACTACGAATACAAGGTTCTGATCGTCGACGATGAGGATGACGTCCGCAACGGCTGGGTGGCGGGATTGTGTGCGCTGGGTGTGCGCGGGCGGGAGTTCTTCGCCATGGGCGCCAGGACGGCCGGGGACGCCCTTGACCTCCTCTCGGAAGAGAGGGCACGTGGCGCCCCCTTCAACGTCGCGGTGCTTGACCTGCATCTCGAGGGAAGTGGCGAGCCCTACGAGACTGACCGTTGGGCTCTCGCAAGGCAGTTGAAGGAACTCTATCAGCCCTATCCCGACCTGGGGATCATCGTGGTGACGGCCATCCACCACGATCCGGCCGATTTCAAGACTGCCAGCGACATGGCCGACGGAGGCTATCTCTCCAAGGCTGCAATCGACGCCGAGAATCTCGCCGAGGTCATCAGAACGCGCTTTCCGCCGCGAGAGGCTCCCGTCTTCTGGTTCTCTCCTGCGCACCAGGACAACCAGGACAAAGCCTTCATCCTGAACACCGGCACCATGACGCTGCGTCGCCTCCCGGGCCGGGCCAAGGTATCGACACCGCGCGGCACAGGTGATCTCTGGTTTCTGGAGGTGTTCTTGCGCGAGGCCCTGGACAGGTCCCCGGAAACCCTGGTCGGATACGACACGATCTATGCCTACAAGGACGGCCGCCATCAGACGACCATCCCGATACCCTGGCACCTGGGCACACAGCGCACCCAGGGAGAGGACAACAGCTGGATTCATCAACCCGTGTCCCGGTTGCGCACTCTCCTCGATCCGGTGGAAAAGGGCATCTTCGAGAACCGGCGCAATGAAGGCTACGTGGTGGCGGCGAGGGTCAAGAGGGTCGACGATTGATGGGATGGCACCCCTTGTTCAGGGGAGTCCGGCCCCTGTTGCTGCTCGCACTTTCGTTCGTCATCGCCGGCGTGATTCTCCATCTTCTGCATATCACCGTTCCGCCGGCGCTACCCTCGAACACCCAGGAATTGTTCCAGTCGAAGTGCCACCTGAGCGATGCTGCCAGAAAGCACTTTTCGGAAAACCAGGCGGCTTACGCCGAAACTCGCGCTGACACTGAACTGCGATGGTATCCGAGCGCCAGGTATCCCCGGTTCGAGGGCATGCATGGAGTTGTTCTGGGTGTACCGGACATCCCGGAGGAGGGCGTGTCCGGTCGGAGCAAGAACGGCGCCTACGGCACCAGGGACGCGGTTCGCGTCTGGCCCGCCGTGGAAGGAGAATGGCCCTTTCTCCGGGCGAGGGTGACGGCGTCCAGGATCATTCATTGCGTCAACAAGGATCCATCCCTGAAGGGCAGCGACGATGAGGGGACGTACATCCTCGTCGAAAGCAGATGGGTGCACGATGACACGTTCGAGATGAAGGCGATCCTGACTCTGGTTCTCTTCCTGGTCGGCACCGGCGTGTTTGCCCTGGTTGTCTGGTATGCCGGCCGTCGCCGCCAGATGATGGATATCAGGCATGATCTCAGAAACATGTTGAACGGGCTCGTCAATGTCCTCGGCCAGCAGCTGCGCGAAGAGCATGATCCGCAGACCGCCCAGACGATCATGAAGACCGTCACCACCCGCATCGACTACCTGGTCCAGATGGTGGAGCCGGGACGCTACAAGAGCGAAACCGAGATCCTGCATCTTCGCTCGCTGTTTCTCGATCTCGGCATGAACGTTCCGACGGATGTCGAGGTCGACCTGGACTGTCCGGATGCGATCGACATCGAATGCTGGGAGGAGTACTTCAGGCGGGCCATCGACAACGCTCTCGTGAACGCGGCCTCGGCAGCACGGGCGGCATCCCGTCCCCTGGTGCGAATCCGCGTCCACGCCACGGCGAGGACGGTGAGGATTGTCATCGAAAACAACGGAAAGCGGGTTCCTGACCATGTGTTGCGGAGCTTTGGACGCCGTCATTCGCTGCGCGTGCGGGGCAGCAGCGTGGGACTTGGCCTCAACATCGTGCGATCCGTGATATGGCGCCATGGCGGCAGGGTCGCGCTCGACAACGTTGCGCCCGGCGACGAGGTCAGTGTGCGCCTCACACTTCGCCTGCCGCGCCGACAGACTCATCCGTTGTCACTGCTTTCCCGACAATTGCGATCCCCTGACAGGCGCCGGGATGCAACGAGCGCTCCCATCCATGACAGTTGATGCGACACTGCACCCTGATCGATAGGCGCCCCGGCGAGAAGGTTGAATTCCGGGGATAGAAGACCGGTTTCGACATCGTCCAAATGCAAGGTCAGAGTGCGACAAACTCCAACAGGGCCGCTGGCTCGGCTTGACCGTCGCGATCTGCCGGTTTGGTCCGTGCAGTCCATTGACGGAGCTTCCCAAGCCTGCCGACGCCAGTATCCCGGTGGACGTGAACCGGCGCGATTGAGGCACTCTATCCGGTCACGGCCCGACCAGCACAAGAGCCAGCGCGATAGGTACATAACCGGTCCCATAGACAAACAAGAAGGTGCAGTCCGACCACCAACATGATGACGAGGCCCGCAGAATTCCAGAATCCCGGATGTCAGGTCACTGGAGGCAGCAAGCACTGTTGAACGCTCGCTCACGCGTATTGCGTTGCCAGCGGTCGCATGCTGGAAGGACGCATGAAGACTGACGGGCAGGCAACTTGTCAGTCGACCACGTTGTCGATGGCATCCGAGGCGGCCTCGAGAAGTCGCGTCAGAGCTTCGCCGCTGGGCGGGCGATCGATCCAGTCGAATTCGGCGAGCACGGTATCAGGTGAGGCCGCATAGATCAGTCCGCGCTCGACATCGGCCGGCTGCTCTGCTTCCACTGGCAGGCCGGTATGGCTGTCGATCACGACCGCCCGGCAGCGGAACCGTGGCGGCCAGGTGTGAACGATGTACCTGCGCCTCTGTTCGTCTGTTCTCGACTGCCCCCCGCAGGTCAGCCACTCGTCGCGGCGCCAGGCTGTCTCGGGCGGCGCGGAGATCCCGGTGATCGCCTCGATCCTGTGCACAACATCTACAGGAACGGGAATACTGCCACTGGTCCACCTGCGAACCAGACGCTGGTCTACGTCCAGGCATCGTGCCAGTGCAGGAACGGCACCTTGGGGCGAGCCGTGCAGTGCAGTGGCAACCGCTCGCAGGTCCGACGCGGTCCAGACAGCCCTGTCAGTCACAGATCGGAGTCCCCTGAAAGTGCCTCTCCGATGGTCGCTACCGTCATGAATCGCTCCCGTGGTTCTCGCCGTCCGTATCATCACCGATAGCCAGCGAGGCGTAGTGGGCGGCGGCCCGATCGAAGGACCCCTCCAAGGATCGAATATCGCGGCATATCGCGACGGGGTCGTGGTTGAAGCGGGCGGAATTTGCATCCCGCACGGCCCACAGTTCGGAGATGACTGAATCAGCCTTGAGCGTCGACATGGTTCTACTCCATGAGTTGACTTGGTGTGCAAATGAACGGCAGTTCATACCCTTCCTGCCGGCAGACGCGGGCGATTCGCGGGTTCATGGCGGCGTTGGCAATATGCCGAAAATTCCAGCTCACCAGATAGTTTGCGGCATGACAGGAGGCAGTCGCGATGTGCACCGCATCACCTGCGGCATGGTGCGGCACTGCACCTTGGTCGACTAGCGCCGCGGCGAGAAGGTCGATTTCCGGGGACGTCTCGAGCAGCCGCACCCCCTTGAGGGTGTCCAGCCTCGATCGAGCGGCATCGCGATCGCCGGCGCCGGCTTCCGCGATCACGAGGAGCGACGCAACAAGCTCGTACCTGTCTGACGCCGCGGTCCACCATTCGCGCGTTGCCACCTGATAGG
This sequence comes from bacterium, assembly GCA_028821455.1. GTDB lineage: Bacteria > Pseudomonadota > Alphaproteobacteria > SP197 > SP197 > SP197. Next base: position 36,587 of record JAPPGE010000014.1, read on the forward strand.
CAGAGACAAGCATGTCCCGCGACGGCCGGGCCGTCAGATAGCTGATGACCGACGTCTCGATGTAGACGACAGGTTTCACGGGCCGACCCTTGGCTTTGCGCGGGTAGTCCCGCCGCGGTCCCCGTGCTCGCGCAGTCTATTCGCCGTCGCCTCGAAGATGACCGTGCCACCGACGTCGTCGTCGCCAGTACAATTGATGCAACAATTGCTAGGAATGATGGTCATCGGGATCTCCCTGATAGACGCGGGCATGGCCCTGCGTGCGCCTGACTTTAGGGGAGGCCCTCTTGGATCTCAAGCGTCATCCGCTGGACCAGAAGCCATTGCCTTCCGGCTTCCGGCCCGAGCGTTATCAGTCGCGTCACCAACCCGCTGAGGTCCTAAATGTTGGTCAGTCTTCCGCCACGGATGGCCCGACGCTCGACGTGCCTGACGAGTCCCGCTGTTTCACGGTCAGTGATGTAGCGTTGCGCCTGACAGGGACTGGGATCCGACCGCTCGGCTGCGACTGCCTCGCTGGGTTACGGTTTGCGGTCGCGTTCCCGCCAAATGTCGTAGAGCTGCACCCGCATGGCGTGCTGCGTCGGTCTGAGACCCAGATCGTTTCTGCGTCATCAAGAATTTTGCCACTTGTGGTTCTCTCCAGTTCACCAGAACAACCAGGTAAAGGCCTTCTTTCTGGTCACGGGCACCAGGACGTTGCACCACCTCCCGGGCGGCGCCAAGGTATCGACACCGCACGGCACAGGCGATCTCTGGTTTCTTGCAAGCCAGGAGGCTTACGCCGAAACTCGGGCCGACACCGAATTGCGACGGTACCCAAGCGTCAGGTATCCCCGGTTCGAGGGCATGCATGGTGTTGTTCTAGGTGTACCGGATATCCCGGAGGAGGGCGCGTCCGGTCAGAACAAGGACGATCCTTCGAACGGCGCCTACGGCACCAGGGACGGAGTTCGCGTCTGGCCAGCCGTCGAAGGAGATTGGCCCTTTCTCCGGGCGAGAGTGCCGGCGTCCAGGATCATCCATTGTGTCAACAAGGCCCCATCCTTGAAGACCAGCGACGGCGAGGGAAAGTACATCCTCGTCGAAAGCAAATGGGTGCACGATGACTCGTTTGAGATGAAAGCGATTCTGACCCTGGTTCTCTTCCTGGTCAGCACCGGCGCGTTTGCCCTGGTTGTCTGGTATGCCGGCTGTCGCCGCCAGATGATGGATATCAGACATGATCTCAGAAACATGTTGAACGGGCTCGTCAATGTCCTCGGCCAGCAGCTGCGCGAAGAGCATGATCCGCAGACCGCCCAGACGATCATGAAGACCGTCACCACCCGCATCGACTACCTGGTCCAGATGGTGGAGCCGGGACGCTACAAGAGCGAAACCGAGATCCTGCATCTTCGCTCGCTGTTTCTCGATCTCGGCATGAACGTTCCGACGGATGTCGAGGTCGACCTGGACTGTCCGGATGCGATCGACATCGAATGCTGGGAGGAGTACTTCAGGCGGGCCATCGACAACGCTCTCGTGAACGCGGCCTCGGCAGCACGGGCGGCATCCCGTCCCCTGGTGCGAATCCGCGTCCACGCCACGGCGAGGACGGTGAGGATTGTCATCGAAAACAACGGAAAGCGGGTTCCTGACCATGTGTTGCGGAGCTTTGGACGCCGTCATTCGCTGCGCGTGCGGGGCAGCAGCGTGGGACTTGGCCTCAACATCGTGCGATCCGTGATATGGCGCCATGGCGGCAGGGTCGCGCTCGACAACGTTGCGCCCGGCGACGAGGTCAGTGTGCGCCTCACACTTCGCCTGCCGCGCCGACAGACTCATCCGTTGTCACGGCTTTCCCGACAATTGCGATCCCCTGACAGGCGCCGGGACGCAACGCGCGTCCCCCATTCATGACAGTTGATGCGACACGGCACCCTGATCGACAGGGACCCCGGCGAGAAGGTTGATTTCCGGGGATAGAAGACCGGTTTCGACATCGTCCAAATGCAAGGTCAAAGTGCGGCTGATTGCAAGATTACGTCTCGGCCCATTGAAGAGTGATCCATCGATTGCAGGTGGCTGACCGACTCGTCTTCGGCGCGCGGTCGCGCCGTCTCGTCGGCGGTGAGGTGGCATCCACAATTGCGGCACTTGACCTTGCAACCCAGCCGACGGGACTTCGCTGATCACAGGCCGATCCCGCCCTTCGGCCGCCGACGGAAGCCACTTGTTTGATACGCCGCTTCGCCTCCTGGGCAAGCCACAAACTGATGCGCTCGCTTCACCCTGCCTCGCGCTGAGCCATGACTTCCTCCTCCTTCAGGAACAGGGATGTACGTCATTTTTGGCGGCCCTTGAAGGAACTGCTGTTCCTGCTGTCAGCCAAACAGGTCTGAATGGGTTCCGGTACGGGTCAAAACGAGAGCATCATCCTGGATATGCCAGACGAGCAACCAATCAGGTTCAATATGGTACTCCCAGGAACGAGCCCACTGACCAGACAGCCGGTGGGCTCGATGACGCGGTTCGAGACGCCCTCCAGCTAGCAGCCGGTCCACGACAGCCCAGAGCTTGTCGAGATCCTTGCCGCGCCTTCAGGCACGATGGACATCCCGTTCGAACCGGCCTGTCGTGAGCAGGCGCATGCTTCAACCAAGCACAGCCTTGAGTGCGTCCAGACTCTCGTGCTCGGTGAGGTTCTCGCCGTCATATGCTTCCTGCAGCGCCTTGCGTGTCTCGGTATTCGGAATCTTCACCGCGAAGGGAAGACCCTGCTGGAGGGTCACCTGCTTGTAGAACAGCGTGATGGCCTGCGTTGTCGAAAGTCCGAGCCTGGAGAACACGGCTTCAGCTTCTTGCTTGAGTTCCGGTTCGACGCGGGCCCGGATCATTTCCGATTTGGTCATTGGCCACCTCCCGGCACCTCGGAGCCTGGAATGTATCACAAATGGGGTACATGTTGAAGTGTTTTCGGCGGAAGTCTTCGATGGCTAAGCAGTCCAATGTAACAACCGGTGGTGGGCCGAAGGCAAACAACTTCCAGCGGAGAGGATCCTGGTTCGCCAGTGGGCTGGGCTCACGGAGGATGGTGGCGAACGTCGAAGGCGGTTCGGGGCGACTACGGAGGGCAAGGGCGAAACTCGATTTCGTTTACCTCGACCAGGGGTAGCGCGGTGATCCTGTCGGTCAGGGGATAACGAAGGTCGCCCGGATATACGATCCAGAGGTGCTCCAGACCGAGGTCGTCGATTGCAATGTGCATCGCCTTCGTCGTGCGTGGTGCATCCGTGCACTTGAACTCGAAACCCCAGCGTCTCCCCCGGCGCAGAAGCAGCAGGTCCAGCTCCGCGCCGCGCAGGGTCGCGTAGAAGTAGGCTTCCCGGGCGCCATGCACGACGAGAGTTTGCTCCAGAGCGAATCCCTCCCAGCTTGCGCCGTAGCGAGGATGCATCGGCAGCTCGTCGGCGTCTTCCATTCCGAGCAGGAAGTGGAGGACGCCGGTATCCCGCAGATACACCTTCGGCGATTTCACCAGCCGCTTGCCGAGATTCTCGAACCAGGGGGGCAGCACGCGAATCATGAAGGTTCCTGCCAGCAAATCGCGGTAGCGGTTCACGGCCGTCACACTGACATCCATCGAACGCGCAAGTTCGGACGCGTTCCAGACCTGTCCGTGATAGTGGGCAAGCATCCGCCAGAATCGTCCGATCACCGCCGGAGAAACGCGCGATCCCAGGCCGGGAACGTCCCGCTCGAGAAATGTCTGCGTGAAGGACTGCATCCATTGCACCCATTCCTGAGACGAGGAGGCGAGGAAGGCCCGCGGAAATCCGCCACGCATCCACAGCCGTTGCTGATGCTCCACCCCGACCTCGAAGAGGGAGAGGCCCGATATGTCGACGAAGAGAATCCTGCCGGCAAGGGTCTCCGAAACTCGCTTGATCAAGTCCAGGGAGGCGCTGCCGAGCAGAAGGAAAACGGCGCGTCGATCCGGGTCGTCGCAGATCGGGCGCAGGACCTCGAAGAGTGCCGGCAGGCGCTGCACCTCGTCGACCACGACGAGTCCGTCGCTGCCGCGCAGGAGTGCGATCGGCGTTTGCGTCAGTGCCTCCCGAACGGCGGGGACCTCCAGATCGAGAATCCTGGACTGTCCCGGCCACGTGTCTGCGGTTTGTCGTGCCAGGGTCGTCTTGCCGACCTGCCGTGCACCCAGCAGGGCAACGACCGACGCCTCCTGCAGATGGCCGGAGACCGCAGTCAGCAAGTTCAGGCGAGGAATATATCGTTGCATATCTATTGTCAACAGTAGAATATTCAACAATAACGCCCCACTTTCTGTCGTGTCAAGTGTCCGTTGGCGGGCCACATGCCCCATCAGGGCTCCGTGCGGACAATTGGCAACGTTGCTGCAATGCCGCTGGCCAGCCTGTGCGTGTCGGGATGCCTGCAGTACCTTCGCGGGCACGGTCCTGTTGACGTCGAGTGTCGGTGAAGTAGCCCTTCCACAGGCGTGGCGTCATCTGTGCCACATCCAGAGCGGGAAGGGCCACGACCCGCCGAGGACATCGACCATCCACGTCCAGGGGTCGATGCTGTGCAGGCGACTGAAATACGATCAGGCCACGACTGCAGCGAGCCAGTTTCGAATTCGGGTGTTTCGTCGTCGCGGCCGCTGCACATTGCCGCGACGAACTGGGGGTATCGAGCCAAGCGTTTGGGGTCGCATTGGAGAATGTCCAGAACAGCCGACACACGCTCAGCCGGCCAAAGCGCGGCGACGTCAAGCGCACCCAGCACTCTCGAGGCGTTATCAATCAAGAGGGTTCTGAGCAGGGCCGGAAAACCCGGGTGGTCCAACGCGTAGCCTTCGAGGGCCGCCAAATCGTGAACGTGGCGGACGACGGTGGAATCGCCATCTGCTCCATGATGCTGCGAAAGAACCCGCCAGGCTCGTGCCACCCGAGAAGACGGGCGCAAGTCGGGCAGAGTCCCGCGTGGCAATGCCGAAAATGACTTGCGTGGCGTGCCGATCCTTTTCGACGAAGGACGGGTCGACGACCAATTCTGTCGCGACCGCCTCAAGAAGCGGTTGACTGGGACAGTCGCTCCTATTCCACTGCGTTCAGCGCCGGGAGTTCGTCTGTCTCCAGGTGGCAATAGATGACGTGACCGGTCTCGGGGTGTCGTGGTGGCGGGAGAATCTCGTCGCACCGAGCGTCAATTCGTCGCGAGCAGCGGCGCTGAAACGGGCATCCCGTCGACGGCGGCTCTCGATCGATGACATCATCGGCGAGCAGTCTTGGCACCGCATCCGGATCAGGTTGAAGAATGGCGCCCAGCAGGACTTCGGTATAGGGGTGAAACGGCGGTCGGAAGACGGCTTCGGTAGGGCCTGATTCGCAAATCCTCCCTTGATAGAGAACGGCGATCTGGTCCGAAATCGCGCGCACCACGGCGAGATCATGGCTGACGAAGACGTATGCCGCACCTCGCATCTCCTGAAGTTGCTTCAGCAACAACAGAGCGGCGGCTTGAACCGAAACATCGAGTGCGGAAGTGATTTCGTCACACAGCACCAGTTCTGGCTCGGCGGCGAACGCCCGCGCAATTGCGACACGTTGCTTTTCGCCACCGGAGAGCTGGCCCGGGAACCGATCGAGATAGGTCTTGGGCAAGCGCACGGCGTCGATGAGCTCTTCGCAGCGGGTTTCCATTTCCTGATGCGACAGCTCGAAGTACAGCCTGAGCGGCGCTTGCAATATCTCACGAACTGACCGTCGTGGATTGAGCGAACTGTCGGCGTTCTGGAACACCATCTGCAACGGCTTGATCACGTCAAGGGTACGCTGGGCCACACGGCCGGGAATCTCCTGGCCGTCAATCACCATGCGCCCATGCTTCGGCGCCTTGAGGCCCGACAACGCCTTGAGGATCGTGGATTTTCCGCAGCCGGACTCACCGACCAGACCCAGGGTTTCCCCCTTGTTCACGGAAAAACCGACCCGTGCCACCGTATCGGGCGGGACCTCCTTGCCGAGGAGAAGATCGATGATACCGCGATGATGGTAGCTTATCGCCAGGTCATCGGCCTCGACGGCGACCTCGTCCTTGCGCGTCGAAACGACCGGCGTGCCTTCAATCTTCTCCATGCCATCCGAGTCAGCGTAGAAGCACTTCGCCTGACCGTGCGCAACATCGACCATCGCCGGCACGGTTGCACGGCATCTCTCTTGCGCGATCGGACATCGCGCGACGAAAGCGCAGCCCTGCCGGTCCTCGCCGACGATTGGATGGAAACCATCAAGGGCTGCAGGAATGACTTTTGCGCCGAGGCGCGGGATCGAGGCTAGCAGCGCGCGTGTATAGGGATGCGCCGGCGACGCCAAGAGCCCGCGGGCACCGCCCAACTCGACGAGCTCTCCGGCGTACATCACGGCGATGCGATCGGCGACTTGTGCAATGACGCCAAGGTCGTGGCTGACGTAGACCATCGAGACGCCGGTGTCGCTGACAAGCGAACGAAGGAACTGGAGAATGTGGGCCTGTGTCGTGACGTCCAGCCCGGTCGTCGGCTCGTCGAGAAGCAGCGCCTTCGCCCCGGTGCCAAGCGCCATGCCAATCACAACGCGCTGCTGTTGGCCGCCTGAGAGTTCATGTGGATAGCGGCGCGCGATATCCTGGGCGGAGGGGAGCCGGACCCGATTGAGAATCTCGCCCATCTTTGACTGACGTTGCTCGGCGTTGAGCCGGGTGTGGAGTCTCAACGCCTCGTCTATCTGGTCACCAACTCTCATGGTCGGCGTCAGGGACTGGCCCGCGTCCTGCGGGATCAATGCGATGCTGCCACCGCGCAACCTGGTGCGCGCTTCCTCGGAGATTTCGAACATGTCGTGACCATCAAAGACCACGTGACCGGAGAACACCTTCAAGCCCGGTTTCAGATAACCCATCATCGCCAATGCGACCGTCGACTTGCCCGAGCCCGACTCACCGACAATGCCGATCGTCTGACCGGCGGCAACGTTCAGGCTCAAGTCGCGCAGGATCGGCCGTTCCTGGCCCCCGCGGCTCGTGAATCCAAGGGTCAGATTCTTGATCTCGATGAGCGTCGTCTCGGTCATGTCGGCTTCTCTCGGGCCCGATCGACACCGAGCGCCTTGCCGAGGGCATCGGCCGTCAGGTTGATACCGACGATCAACGTTGAAAGCGCAAAGCATGGCCAAAGCACCGACCACGGTGCGATGGCCAACAAACTGCGCTCGCTGGCGATCATCAACCCCCAGTCCGGTGTCGGTGGCGCCGCGCCGAAGCCGAGGAACGACAGTGACGAGAACGCCAGCAACATCCAACTCCACTGCATGGCGCCCTCGACCAACAGTATATCCGCAACGTTGGGAAAGACTTCACGCGTCACGACTGCCCACAGGCTTTCGCCGCGCGCCCTGGCCGCGGTAACGAAGTCGCGGGCCGAAACCTGGAGCGCGGCGGCCCGGCTGATGCGAATGATGGAGATTCCGTAAAAGAATCCCAATATTGGCACCACGATCCATGCCCCGCCCCCGATGATCGACACCATGAGCAACAGGAACAGCAGCCAGGGGATCGAGAGCATCGCGTCGACGAACCGCATGGCGATCTCATCGGTACGGCCGCCGATAACGCCCAGCAGTATCCCGACAAGGCCGCCCCAGGTGACAGCAATGGCGACGGCGCAAGCGGTGACCATCATGGCAAGCTGACCACCGTAGATGACGCGGGTATAGACGTCGCGTCCCAGACTGTCCGTGCCCATCCAGTGCTCAAAGGACGGTGCCAGATTGATCGTGTCGGCGTTCGGCGTTGCCGGATCGTAGCTGGTCAACAGCGGTGCGGCGATTGCCACAACCACATTGAACAAGGTGAGACCCAAGCCGATCGCGCCTGACGGCCGCGACACCATGCGGCGCAAAACTGGCCAAAACCCTGAAACGGCCGAACCTGATCTGGGACGCACGTTGACGGATGCGATTGTCACCGCGTTTCCTTCGCGGTCCGGATCCTGGGGTCGAGGATCACCATCGCGATATCGGCCAGCAGATTGGCGACGATGTAGATCATCGCAAAGATCAGCGCGATTGCCTGAACAAGCGGCAAGTCGCGATCATAGATGGCCTGCAGCATCAGATTTCCGACACCCGGGTAATTGAACACCTGCTCGATGATGACAACGCCGCCCAACAGCCACGCGATCGTCAGTGCGATGACGTTGACGGCCGGTATCAGTGCCGATGGCGCGAGGTGTCGCCAGAACAACTGGCGAGGCGGAACGCCCTTGAGCCGCGCCATCTGGATAAAGTCGGACGTCATGACCTCGATGACGGAAGCGCGGGTCATGCGCAGAATATGCGCCGTCATGACAAAGGCGAGAACCACCACCGGAAGGATGATGTTGGGCAGGAGATCCGCAATCGAGGCGGTAGGCGGCACGATGGTGACCGCCGGGAACCAGTTGAGCGATATGGCAAAGACAAACATCAGGACCGACGCTGTGACGAACTCGGGAATTGTCATCGCCAGCATGGCGACGGTCGAGACGACGAGATCTGCCGGTTTGTCGCGGCGTACTCCAGCCCAGAATCCGAACACCAGCGCCAGCGGTATGCCGATGGCCGCGGCGGCGCTGGCGAGCAAGACCGTGTTGCGGAAACGTTCGGCCAGCAAGTCCGAAATCGGGCGTCGCTTCTTGAGGGATGTGCCGAGGTCGCCCTGGAACGCGCCGGATATCCACAAAGCGTAGCGTTCGATGGCTGGATTCTTCAGGCCCTGTTCTTCAATGCAGCGTTCAAGCCGCGGGCCCTGCGCATAGCGCTGGAAGAAGGCCGTGCAGACATCTCCGGGCAGGGCTTCCACCGAAACGAACACCACGCCGGAGACAAAGACAATGGTAAACGCGGCGAATCCGAAACGCCGAAGAATGGTCCTGAGCATGGCCTGACCGGAGCAAGCGCTGCATGCGAAGCCGGCCCACCCCGGGACGGGGCGGGGCGGCTTCGGACTTGCAACTTACTCGGATTTTTCGATGTTCTGGAAACGAACCGCGTACTTGGCGACTTCTTCAATGCCGGAGACGTCCGAGGACATCACCCGTATCGCGCTCTGGTGGAACGGAATGAGTGTGCCGCCCTGCTCCCAAAGCAACATCTGGACGTCACCGTAGAGTTCCTTGCGCCGATCGAAGTCCAGCTCTTGGCGCGCCGCGTCAAGCGCCGCGTCAAACTCCGCGCTTTTCCAATGGGTCTCGTTCCACGGCGCGGTACTGCGGTACGCTTCGTTCAGGATCTGATCCGCCGGCCGTTCGGACCACCCCGTCGCAAAGAAGGGCTCAACCGCCCAAACCTCGTCCCAGTACCCGTCGGCCGGGACGATAACGAGTTCGATGTCAACGCCGATCTCCTTCATCTGCGCCTGGTAAACCTCGGCCATTTGCATGGCGCCCTCGGAGACGGGGGATACGAACAATTCGATCGTCGGAAGCTCACTCCCGTACTCTTCTGACAGCAACCTCTGAGCTTCGGCCGGGTTCGGCCCGCAGTCGATGTCGGTGCGGTACTGATCGCCGGTCCAAACCGGGTGATCGCACGTCACGGCGAAGGCGCCTGCACCGGCTACCAGCTTGCCCATGGCCTCGCGATCGACACCGATACGCAGGGCCTTTCGCAGAACGGGGTTATCGTACGGCGGCGTGTCGGTGCGCATGGCGAGCCCCGTCCAACCGCCGCTCGGAACCGACTGCACCACGAAGTCGTCGCTTCCTTCAAACAGCTGGCGCTGTTGACCGGTGACCCCGAAGACGATGTCGATTTGACCGGCTTGGAGCGCGGCGACGCGGGCCTGCTGGTCCGGGATCGCGATGATCTCCATGGCTTCGACCTTCGCGGGGCCCTCCCAGTAGTCATCGTACCGCTCAAGCGTCGTCGTCCCCAACGCATCAAGTGTCACCAACTTGAACGGACCCGTACCGATACCGGTCTCGCAGACCGAGTCCAGATCGTTGTTGCAGGTGTCCGCATCGAGGATCCGCATCCGGTAATCCCTCAGCAACAGCGGAAAGTCTGCGTGACCTGATGACAACGTGACGACGACTGTCATGTCGTCGACCGCCTCGACGCTCTCGATCAGCGCGAGTCCGTCCCTGAGCGGGCTGTCGATCACCTCTGACTGCGTGCGCAACAGCGAGAACACCACGTCATCGGCCGTAAAGTCGTTGCCGTTGTGGAACGTGACACCGTCGCGCAGCTTGAATGTCCAGACCGCGGCGTCTGGCGACGCAGACCACTCAGTGGCGAGATCCGGCACGATCAGACCGTCGGCATCTTCGCGGACAAGGCGCGAATAGACGGTAATGGCGATCTCGGCGAAGCGGTTGGTCGATACGGGATCGACGGAGTCCGCGCCACCTGATTCGACGATGTGCGCGACGCGCAGGGTCTGGGCCTGGGCGGGCTGCACGGCAGCAACAACCGCGGCAACACCGAATGCACCGAGCAAACAACCAACGTGACGGCGCCAGGGCTTTCCCCCCTTGGGCGTCGCAGCCGTATCTTTTGCAAAGGATTTTCTTGCTGACATGGCGATTGCCTTCCTGTTGGGGTGGGAGTTGGTCCTCCACCAACTCCGTCCGTCAGCGTAGGTCGCTCCTCGAGGCGGGTCAATTTCCTCAACTGTCCGCTCAGTTTGAACATTTGTGTCAGAAGGACGACATTTTTGCTCCCAGGACACGTCGCTCCCGCTGATGAGCGATCGGCTCGGCATAAGGCCAAACCGCCGCAACAATCGGAGCAGGAGAACGCCGCGCGGCGCGTTACCAGGTGATCAGATCTGACGGAAGATGGAACGTCTGGTTGGTGTAAACAATGGCACGCGATTCGCCGACATAGTCAATGCGGGTAACGGCCGTGTTGAGAATGGCCCAGTTGGCAAACCAATGGCTTGCGTAGTCGGCGGGACGCCGCACCGCACCGGTCAACGCGTTGACGATCTGGTCGATCGTGTCGCCGTGGGACACGAGCGCGATGCAATCATCGGTCCCACCGTGCCGCTCTTCGAAGGCCGGCATGATCGTCTTTGCCCGCTCGAGGAACATGTCCTCGGTCTCGACCGGACGGTTGTACCATCCGGTCGGGTCAACATGGTCCGGCAGTTGCAGGTCGGGGAATCGCTCTGCGAAGTAGTCCCTGCCAGGGCCTGGTATGCCGACGAGGTTGCCATTTTCGTCGTAGTCGCATACGCCGCCGTATTCGAACAGATCAGGGTACGCGATCAACGGCAGCCCGCAGGCCTCGGCAACATGCTGGGCCGTTTGAATGGAACGAAGCATCAGGCTGCAGTAGACATGGGTGATCCCAAATCCAACGGGTACGCGTTCCTCGTCGGGCAGCCACGGGGCGCGTACAGGTTCGCCCTCCGGGTGCGCCAGATGCTCACCCAACAGTCTTGCCTGTCGATGTCCCGCTTCGGTGAGCTCCGGGTCCGGCCAATGGTGTTCGGGCCCCCGGCTGGGATCACCGATATTGTCGAGGTAGTTGACGTTGCCGGCGGACTGCCCGTGGCGAATGAGGTAGACTCTCATGATGCTCCCAATCCCATCGAAGACGGATCCGTCGACCCGCTTCAAACCGGCCAGTCTGTCCGGTCACCTCTGTTCATCCATCTGCCGGCACCGCGTATCCGGCGCGATGATGTTGCCTCACCGATTTGGCGTCTGTCGCCCGGTCTGAGCGCCACGACGTTGCCTCAGGGATGAACAAGCCCAGACCGAATTGTGCATACCGACCTATTGATGCCATCAGGAATTCTCGGTAACCTGTTGTTATCGAATAAACAACAGCAGGCGAAGAGTCGTTCCCTCTGACAACGCAGTGTATCCGGGCAACGTTCTCCTGTCCAACCCCTCACGGCGCCAGGCCAGGGCGAAGCGGTGGAAGGCGCTGCGCCCTTTGGCACGGGTCTGGTGGAAGTCCGCCACGTGGATTGTGATGGCGGCATCGAGGTCGTCGAGGGAGTCGTGCGGGTGTTCGGCCGGGACTTGAGGGATGATGCCGGGTGCGGGATGGCCGCCCAGGGTGACGCTATTCACGGGCCTTCTCCTTCCTGATGACGAAGGGGTTGGGATCGGCGAGGTGGCGGCTGTCGCTTCGGTTCCAGTAACGGGCGTGGCGGAGGTGGAGGGCATGGCGCGGGGCGGCCTCGCCGGCGGTGACGACGTACTGCTCGTCCGGGCCCATGGTCATCAGCTGATCGGGAGTGACAATGCGCTCGCGCACCGTGACAGTTGAGATACCGTGACGCGCGCCTTCGAACGCCCAACACCGGGTTGTCACGAGTCCGCGTCCGCGCATCGGTGTTGACCACGCTTTGATCGCGCGAATTCAGAATCGAAAAACCCCCGATGACGTTGGTGCTTTTCGGGGCTTCCTCATGTCGACCCATCTGCGCGTTGTCGGATTGATGGGTTGATCTTCCGAATGTATGGACGGTGGCATGAACGAGTACAGGCATGCAGCCCAGCCGCCCGATATCCCGGGGCGCCCGAAAGACTGGCGCGATCAGATCAGGGCTGACCTGGCAGCCCAGGTCGAAGCCGGAGGTACACTTTACGGTGTCCGTTCGGACGGTGCCTACATTGCACGCACCAAGCACGGGGACCGGGTGCTCCTTCCGCCTGAGCGGAAGCCCTCCTGACCCGGTCGGCGTCCGCGGCCAATCCGACCCTTCTCGTTGTTGCCGGCCCGAATGGATGCGGCAAGTCCAGCCTGACGCGCACGACCTGGTTTGATGGCGTTGACATCATCGACGCGGATGAAATCGCGCGCGGCAAGATTGCCGGCGATCCCGGGCAGGCAGCGCGCGAAGCGCTGACCCGGCGACAGGATGCGCTTTCCGCCAGACGGTCGCACCTCGTGGAGATCACGTCTGCCGGTTTCGGCAGTCTCCGCCACATGACGACTGCGCGGCGGGAAGGCTACAGGATCATCCTGCACTATGTGTCGCTTGATTCGCCGGACCGGGCGCTCGACCGTATCCGCAAACCGGGTGGCGCTTGGCGGTCACGATGTCCCGGAAGCGGATGTCCGGCGGCGGTTTGCACGCTCGCGCGCCAATCTCCCGGCGGCCATCGCGCAAACGGAGATGGCTCTGCTCTACGACAACTCCGATCCCGACTGGCCGCACCGGGAGGTCGCCATCCTGAAGGACGGTGTCTGGTGGCTGGCCGGATCCGTTCCCGGCTGGGCGAACGGGGCTTTCGTTCAGCCGCATCGTCGTTGACGCTGGTGGTCCATGAACGCAACGAACGGAATGAAACCGGAACATCCCGGCGATGTCCTGTGCGACGAGCTGGATGAGCTTCGACTGTCGGCCAATGCGCTGTCGAAGGCGTTGGGCGTGCTGGTGATCCGGGTAACGATGATCCTGAATGACCAACGGGGCGTGAGCGCGGACACAGCACTGCGACCGGCGCGGTACTTCGGGACAATGCCGCAACCGACCTCGTCCATGTCGAGACTGCCCTGAGCCCGCGTGACGTGCAGGTCGAGCCAAATCGCGGGGAGATTGGTGCGATCGAGTGAACGCAGAAGAACTTCTGCCGCGGACCTACTCTTCGGTTTCCCTCAACGCCTTCGACACGGTCTTGACCTTGGGCAGACGGGCGCGGTCTTCGATTGATTGCCAATACTCGGTTTCCGGTCTCATGTATCGAGCAAGAGGATCGCCGGGCACCGCGTAGTCCCAGATGGGCGGCTGGCCGATTTTGTGAGCGTGGCAGACAAGCATCCGCGCCCGTTGAGATTCGAGGACGGCGGATTTCAGTGACTCGACATTCCAGCGCTCCTCAAGCTGAGCCTCGAAGCTCGCCAGGGTATCGTGATGATCAGATTCGCCAGCGAGGTTCAACTGCTCGTCTGGATCGGCATCGAGATCAAAGAGCATCGGGGGATTGCCGTGACTGTACCAGTACTTCCATCGATCCTCCCGGATCATCATGTTTGGTCCGGTGACGCCGTCGCAGAGCAGTTCCGAGACAACTCGATTCTCGGCCTCGAGGGGATTGCCAGCCAACAAGGGCGAAAGATCGCGACCATCCGGTGATCCCACGAAGTTGTCCGCCCGGCCGCCCGCAACCGAGAAGAGCGTAGGCAACAGATCCAGCTGGGACACATGCAGGCCGATCCGGCTTGGCGCAGCCTCGCCAAGGGGGCCGCAAAACACGAGCGGGACCCGCACCGAAGGCTCGAAGAAGTTTCGTTTGTACCATTGTCCCCGCTCGCCCAGCATCTCGCCATGGTCAGCGGTCAGGATGACCAGGGTATCGTTGAGTTGACCTGTGCGTCGCAGTGCTTCGAGGAGCTCGCCAATCCTGGCATCCACGTCACTGATCATGCCGTAGTAGGCACGACGCGCGGCGACAATCTCCGCTTCAGTGACAGTTTCTCTTTTCCAGAATCCGGTGAACTCCAGCAGGGACTTCTCGACCGGGTGCATCGCCTCATCATCAGGCCTCGGAATCTTGGGCAGGCCGACCTCTTCGTCACTGTAGAGATCCCAATAGGCCTGGGCGCACGTGAACGGATCGTGGGGTTGCGTAAACGAGACGGTCAGGAAAAAGGGGCGCTGGTCGTCGTCGCGTGCGAAGTCGTAGATCTGGCGCACCGCGTGGAACTGGACTTCGTCGTCATAGTCGATCTGGAGGCTGCGTTCACACGGGCCGGCGTTGACCACTGCTCCGACAGCACCACCCCAGTCAGGAGGAAAGCCCAGTTGCGTGGCCAGCTGGGCATTCTCCGGCCAAATCGCCAGCGCAAGCTCCAGCCCGGCCGAGTAGATTTCGGTCGTAAGCCGGGTTTCGTAGCCGTGGAGCTGGTCGGGCCCTATGAAATGCATCTTGCCCGACAAGCAGGTGCGGTATCCCAGGAACCGGAGATAGTGAGCAATGGTCGGTACGGTAGCCGGTAGCTCCGAGGCATTGTCGTAAGCGCCGATATGCGAGCAAAGCTTCCCCGTGAGAAGGGAAAAACGCGATGGAGCGCAGAGAGGGGACACACAGTAGGCGCTGTCAAACGTTGAGCCCGCCGCAGCCAGGCGCTCCATGTTCGGAGCCCTTACGACCGTATTGCCATACATTGGCAAGGCAGGTGCGGCCATTTGGTCAGCGACGATGAGGAGGATGTTCGGTCGACGCGCGTTGTCCGAATACAGTGGCTCGCCTGCCTGCGATCGCGTCATGTCTTCCCCTTCAGGCATTGGAGCCCGTCAGTCTTGAGGTGAATCCTTCCCGAATGATCAGCGGTTCACAGGCCACCTGTGCAAACGCCTCGCCCACCATCGGCTTGAACTGCTCTATGGAGAGGGTGTCGCATTCGAAATCGAGGGAGTTCAGATGCCAGCGATCACAGAACTCCGGTGAGATCCCGGAGCTGAGATGATTGCGATGCCTGTTGCGCACAACGTGGTCCCTCCCGTGTTGGTGCACAGAGGCCGGAACACTCCGTGATGTTCGACGGTCCACGCCGAGTCCCATTGGACAAGGGGACCAGGTAGCTTCTGCCACGACGCGTTCGGGGCTTTGTGGCACCAGCCCGCCGTCGATGTCGCGAAGGGGTCTCACAATGATCCAGTTTCTTTTCCGCGCCCCTGCGTTCTGAACGTGTTGCTCGCTCAAGGCTGCGCCGAAGGCCGGCAGTCTGCAAGCCCCTTGGCTCTCGTCCTCCCGGCGATGCGACTCTGCGCGTTGGATCCGCTGATCTGACAACAAGCGGACCCGTGAGGCATCGTTCTCCATGGGCAGAGTGACGAATGAGCCGTCGCCAGGCGAAACATGACAGTGGAATCAATCGCGCCGCTGAGCCACAATCTCGCTCTCCAGTTGCCCATGTCGGTTCGGCCCTACGCGCCGGATATCGCACCGGACGTCAGGCTGTTACTCTGGCAGTCGGAACTAGAGCCGAATCTGGTTGGGGTGAAGGACAACAACAAACGGAGGAGGCACCCAATGAAGTTCGGAAAACGAAACAATCTCGTTCAAGCGTTTGCGATCCTTTGCGTTGCGTGGGCTTCGCAGTCATGGGCCGCCAACAAGTGTGTGACAGTCGCTCACGATCTCAACAGTGGCGAAAGCCTCAGCATGGATCCGGCGCTCAACTTCGGGTTGGACAACGCCGGTCTGCTGGTCAATGTCTACGATGCCCTGGTCGATTTCGACAGCAATTTTGAGCTTGTGCCCAGGCTCGCCACGTCGTGGGAGGCGAATGCCGATGCGACCGAGTGGACGTTCCAACTGCGCGAAGGAGTCAGGTTCCACGATGGCAGTGACTTTGATGCTGCCGATGTCGTTTACTCCTACAACCGCGTCCTGGATCCGGACATCGGCTCGCCGGGCAAGGCTCTGCTCGACCCCTTTGTTGCAAGTGTCGAGGTGGTCGACACGTACACGGTGCGCTTCAATCTGACGCAGCCGACCGCCACTGCCCCGCTGCGGTTGCGGAACAAGTGGACCTACATCGTTCCGGAGGGGATCGCACGCGAACAGTTCGAACAGGCCGGAATCGGCACCGGGCCCTTCATGCAGGAATCCTTCGATCGCGGCGCGACCTTCCACGAACTTGTGCGCAATCCCGACTACTGGGAGCCGGATCTGCCCAAGGCCGACTGCCTGCGGGTTACCGTGATCGATGAACCCATTACCCGCGCTGCCGCGCTGTTGTCCGGCGACATCGACGTTGCAAGCGTCATCGATCCCGAACTCGTCGGTCTGTTGACGAAGAACGAAGCCGTGATGGTGCAGACCGCGCCCGGTGGCGGCCCGTTGGTGCTCAACATGCTGACCGATGCACCGCCGTTCGACGATGTGAGGGTTCGTCGGGCCATGAAGCTCGTGGTGGATCGTCAGGCAATCGTTGACGGCCCGCTTCTGGGTATCGGCGAGCCCGGCAACGACACTCCGATCCCGCCCTCCAATCCATCGGCTCACCGCAACGACATCCAACCGCGCGACATCGACCAGGCTCGGTCCCTGCTCGCAGAAGCGGGGTATCCCGACGGGATCGATGTGGAACTCTACACCGCACCGGCCGGAATCGGGTACGTGAGCACGGCGCAGGCCTATGCGCAGATGGCCGCGGAAGCGGGAATCCGCGTCAAGATCAACATCATGCCTGCTGCTGGATACTGGAGCGAGGTGTGGATGAAGAAGCCGTTCTCGTCGTCCAACTGGGGCGCGCGACATCCGGTGGAGGCACTCGGAGTAGGTTACCGCTCGGATGCCAAGTGGAACGATACCCGATGGTACAACGACGAGTTTGACAGCCTGCTCGACAAGGCCAACGCCACCGTTGACTTGGGCGAACGAGCAGTCCACCTGAAGGCGGCGCAACAACTGCTTGCCGACGACGGAGGTGCGATCGTGCCCGCATTTTTCCCGGTCGTCTCGGCGACAAGAAGCAACTGTACCGGTTACGAGCCGCACACGATTCGCTTCTACTTCAACTTCCGCACCGTGGAGTGCGCGAATTGAGGTGACGGGGATCCTTGCGAGCACTGCCGAGGTGCGGAACCGAACCGCACCTCGGTCTCGCTTGAAGAAAGAAACGGCGGCTTCGCGCCGTCGGTCTTGACAGGCCTGGCACATTGAAGCTTGCGAGCCTTCTTCTCACTCGAATTGCACTGGCTGCTCTCACGCTTCTTCTGGTGTCAGTGGTCACGTTTGCGGCCGTGGAGATCATTCCCGGCGACATGGCAACCCGATATCTGGGTCAGGAAGCCACGCCCGAGGCGGTCGCCGTGCTCAAGAAACGCATGGGGTTGGATCGTCCCGCTCCGGAGCGCTATCTCGAATGGATACGCGGAGTCCTGGCGGGAGACTTCGGCGAGTCACTGGCGAGCAGGCGCCCCGTCTCGGAGGTGCTGGGACCAAAGATCCGGAACACCGCGATTCTCGCAGTCGCGGCGTTTATCCTTTATCTGCCGCTCACTCTGATTCCGGCGGCTTTCTCCGCGATCAATCGCGACCGTGCGCCCGATCATCTGCTCACGAGCCTCAACCTGCTTGCCGTCTCGATACCGCCTTTTCTGCTCGCAACGTTCCTGCTTGTGGTGTTCGTGGTGGTATTGCCCTGGTTTCCGGCGATTTCCGCCGTCACCGAAGAGACGTCGTTGTGGGAGCTCTCGCGTGTGCTGGTCCTGCCCACCGCGACATTGGCAATCTCCATGGCCGCCTACACAATGCGGATGCTGCGCGACAATCTGATCGAGATCCTTGATGCCGATTTCGTCCGCATGGCCGAGCTCAAGGGTATGCCACGCCGGCGAGTCCTGTGGCGTCACGCGCTACCGAACGCGCTGGGTCCGAGTCTCAACATCACCGCGCTCAATGTCGCGTTTCTGGTGAGCGGCGTGGTGGTCGTGGAGAAGGTGTTCGCCTACCCCGGATTCGGACGCCAAATGGTCGATGCGCTGCTCGTCGAGGATCAGCCGGTGGTGCAGGCGACCGTGCTGCTCGCCTCCGGCGTTTACATCGCGGCCAACCTGTTGGCCGATCTTGGTCAGATACTGCTTAATCCCAGGCTCCGGGAGAACTGACGGATGACGACTGGAGCATCGCTCGGGGCCGCCTCCTTCTCGCGGGCAACGGTGTTTCGCTTCTGGCGGCAGGCGCCTGCGAGTTTCCGCATCGGCGGCGCAATTCTCGCAGTCCACATCGCGGTGGCGATCACCGGGCCGCTCTGGGCACCGTACGGCCAGGCTGAACTCTTTGTCGGACCAGCCCTTGCCGCACCCGGCTGGGACCACCCGTTCGGCACCGACGTCCTGGGGCGCGATGTGTTCAGTCGCGTGGTGCACGGCGCGCATCTCGTCATCGTGCTCTCTGTTCTGGGAACGCTTATTGGCGTGGTCGTTGGGACCACGATCGGCCTGTTGAGTGCCTATCTTGGAGGCTGGTTCGACACACTCGTGATGCGCCTGATCGAGACCTTGATCAGCATTCCCTATCTTGTCCTCGCGCTGCTTGCTGTGGCTGCCGCGGGTCCGGAGTACGCGGGTGATCCGGTGCTCCTGATTCTGGTGGTCGGATTCGTCTTCTCGCCTCGCGTCGCGCGCATGGCCCGGGCCGCGGGACTGGACGTGGCAACACGCGATTTCGTCACCATCGCCCGCCTGCGCGGAGAGAGTCCATGGTCTGTGGTCGTCCGGGAACTGCTTCCCAACGCTACAGGAACCCTTCTCGTCGAATTCGCACTTCGCACAGGATACGCACCGGTCCTCATCGGCACGCTCGGTTTCCTCGGCTTTGGACTGCGCCCCCCGAGTCCGGAGTGGGGGCTCATGATCAGTGAGTACCGCAATCTGCTTCTGGCTTCGCCCATCGTGGTGCTCATGCCCGGACTGATGCTCGCCTCGCTCATCATTGGTCTCAACATGTGGACCGAGGGCCTCGCTCGTATCCTGGGTCGAAGCGTACGGTTCGACGAATGAGCTCGTCTTCTGAACCGGTCGCACGACTCGATCGGATATGTCTCGACTATCGGCATCACGACGGCTGGTTGCGGGTGCTTCAGGAGGTCTCGCTCGACATCTCTCCTGGCGAGGTGATTGGACTGGTCGGAGAGTCGGGATGCGGCAAATCCACGTTGAGTGCCCTGCTCCTTGGCTACCGGCACCCGAGTGCACGCGTGACGAACGGCCGGGCGCTGTTCGAGGGAACGGACCTCCTCAAGCTTGAACGCGAGGCGCTGGACCGGATTCGCGGTCGACGCGTCGCGCTCATTCCCCAGAATCCGACGACATCGCTTAATCCCTCGATGCGCGTGGGGGACCAGATCGCGGAAGTGCTGAGGTTTCATGGCGTGACGCCGGGTGCCGCAGCGACAACCAGGCGCGTGCGCGAGGTGCTGGAGAGCGTGAGTCTTCCCGACCCGCCCCGCATAGCACGACGATATCCTCACCAACTCTCCGGCGGGCAGCAGCAGCGGGTCGCCATTGCCATGGCACTCGCCTGCAACCCGTCGTTGCTGATACTCGACGAGCCGACTACAGGGCTGGATGTCACCACCCAGGACCAGATTTTGCGGCTGCTCGCGAAGCTGCGTGAGCTGCACGATATGGCGATGCTCTATGTCACCCACGACCTCGGAGTCGTCGCCCAGATTGCCGATCGAGTATGCGTCATGTACGCCGGTCACGTGGTCGAGACAGCACACAAGGCGGTTGTTTTCGACGGCCCCCGCCATCCCTACACCCAAGGGTTGATCGCCTCCATTCCCCGTATCGCAGATGGCGAGGCGCGCACCGGGCATCCCCTGAAGGGTCTGTTGCGGCGCTCGGAGTTGCCACGGGGCTGTCCGTTTTTTCCGCGATGCGACTTCTCCAGACCCTCGTGCGGTGACAGCCCTCAACGCCTCGAGACCATCGGGAACGGGCATCAGGTCGCTTGTCAGCGCTGGAGAGATATCAAGCCGGATGTTGATGCGGCACGCGCGGCTCCAACAGTCCGGCGCGCAAGCGGGACGAACGAAACGCTGCTGTCGCTTGAGCACGTCTCCCTGCGCTACGGCAGGCGAGGATTTCTCGACAGGTTGCTCGGTCTGGCCGCCCCGACTGTCGTTCACGATGTCTCCCTGACGATCGAGCGTGGTGAGGTGTTCGCCCTGGTCGGCGAATCGGGCAGCGGAAAGTCAACGGTCGCGAAAGCGATCAGCGGCCTCCTTGCGCCCTTCACCGGCGAGCTACGTTTTGGTGACAATGTCCTGCCGGGATCTGTGGAGGAACGCCCCGCGAACCTGAAGCGCCGCATCCAGTACATCTTCCAGAATCCCGATGCTTCCCTCAATCCAAGGGCGCGGGTGCGGACATCCCTTACCCGGCCCATCGTCAAGTTCCTTTCCGTTTCCCGCTTGGATGTTGGTGCCCGGATTGCCACCGCACTCGGCGAGGTTCGACTACCGGAGAGCTACGCGATCCACTATCCCGACCAGCTATCGGGTGGCGAGCGTCAACGCGTTGCTCTCGCCCGAGCACTCGTCGCGCAGCCCGATCTGCTGCTTTGCGACGAGGTGCTTTCGTCGCTCGATGTCTCGGTGCAGGCCAGTATTCTGGGTCTGCTTGAAGCGCTGAAACGCGATACCGCTGTTACAATGTTGTTCATTTCCCACGATCTGGCGGTCGTGCGCTCATTGGCCGACCGGGTCGCGGTGCTCTTCCAGGGGCACCTTTGTGAAGTCGGCGACAAGGATCTGGTTTTTGCCCCACCATTTCATCCCTACACTCACTCACTGCTCCAGGCCGTGCCGGATGTCGGCAAGCGAGCACGTTCGATTGACTCTCCGGACATCGGGGCTTCCACGCAGGCAGGAGCGGCGTGCGCGTTCGTCGGCCGATGTCCCTGGCAACTTGGAAACCGCTGCGTCGAAGAGTCGCCGCCATGGCGCACGTTCCGCGCAGGTCTCCGTATTCGCTGCCATCACGAAACGATAGACCTTGAACGCCTCGCGAGAGGCGAGTCGTTCGATCGGACCCGCGCGGCCAGCCCCCAGCGACAACCCGGAAACGGCGATTAGACCCCGGGTTCAAGGGGCAACGATGGCTTCAGGCCCATGAGCCCTGCAGAGCCGTGACAGATGCCCTGCAGTCATGGGAGAGCAGGCCGCTGTCGCGCGGCATCTGGAGCGCCCCGCCCTGCATTCCGCCGAAACCGGCTTCCCGGTCAACGGCAAGATCCAGTGGTTCCATGTCGTCAGCGACGGATCCCTGACGCTGAAGCGCCTGCACCGCAAGCGCGGACGAGAAGCGATCAAGGCGAACTGCATTATCCAGCGCTACAGCAGCATCCCGATGTACGGGCTCAAGCACTCAGGGGCGGGCCGACCGCCGATCTCTCGATCAAGTCAGTTGCACACGGGTTTCCCTTGTCAGATGTCCTCGGGCAGGACCTGGTTCAGCACGATGGCGATGATGGCCGTGGGAAGCAGGCCGGAGACGGCCATGGTGTGGAGGACGCCGGGCAGGTACTGGACCGCGGTGGGGACCAGGTTGAGGCCGAGCCCGAAGGCGAGGGAAACGGCGATGATCACCATGTTCCTGCGGTTCATGGTCACTTCTGACAGCATGTTGAGGCCGGCGGCGGCTACCATGCCGAACATCACGATGACACCGCCACCGAGGACAGGGAGCGGCATGGAGGCGATCACCGCACCGATCTTCGGCAGGAAACCGCAGACCACGAGGATGATGGCGCCGATCGTGACCACGTGGCGGCTCATGATTCCGGTCATGCCGACGATGCCAACGTTCTGGCTGAAGGAGGTGTTGGGAAGGCCGCCGAAGACGGAAGCCACCGCGGTTCCCAGGCCGTCGGCGTAGGTCGCGCCGGCAATCTCCTTGTCGGTCGCGTCGCGGTTGGCGCCAGCCTTCGCCGTGGCGGAGGTGTCGCCGACAGTCTCCACGGCCGAGACGATGCAGATCAGCGTCACCGCGATAACGGCGCCAATGCTGAATTCCAGGCCATGGGGAAAGACATCGGGGACGGCGACAATGCCCGCCTTCGCCACCGGGGCGAAGCTCACCATGCCGAGGATGAGCGCCAGCACGTAGCCTGCCACCAGGCCGACCAGCACCGCCGCGGCCGAGATGATCCCGCGGAAGTAGAACTTGGCGACGATGGCCACGATGACGACAACGAGCGCCACGGACCAGTGTTCCAGCGATCCGAAGCTCTCCGCCTCCATCTGGAACGTTGCGGCGCCGCCGGCCGCGTACTTGACGGCCACGGGTATGAGATAGAGGCCGATCGCCAGGATCACCAGCCCGGTCACCAGAGGCGGAAAGAGGAAGCGGATGCGGCCGATGATGGTGCCGAACCCGAAGTGGATGATGCCCCCTATGAGGCAGGCTGTCAGGGCGACGCCGAGGCCTTCGGTGGCGGCAATCGCCGTCAGCACCGAGACGAAGGCAAAGCTGGTCCCCTGCATGATCGGCAGGCGCGATCCGACCGGGCCGACGCCAACCGTCTGGAAGAGGGTGGCGACACCTGCAAAGAGCATGGCCATCTGGATGAGATAGACCTGTTCGGCGCCTCCGAAGGCCAGGCCGGCGGCGCCGGCGACGATGATGGAAGGGGTGATGTTGGAGGCGAACATCGCCAGCACGTGCTGCAGGCCAAGCGGTATCGCTTCTGCCAGCGGCGGCGTGACGTCGGGGTTCGCGTACCGGTTCTCTGCCTGGCTGGTCATGGCTGCCGGCGCTCCCTTGTGTTCTTGACCGGTATCATGAAGGCCACCAGAGGATTTGTCACGAGGGGTCTCGTCCTTGCACACGCATTCCGGATGCCGTCTACTCTGGCCCTGCCGGGAACCCTGTTGCCCGGCCCATGACGAGTGCGGGAACCTGTAGCCAGCGATGTTCAATCTTGCCAGCAATCTGGAAAGCGCCGCCGCCAGTTTCCCGGGGCGCGAGGCCATCGTATTCGACGGCAGGAGGTGGACTTACGCCGAGATGGAGGAGCAGGCGGGCCGGGTGGCCCACGGCCTCCATCGCGCTGGTGTCCGGAACGGGGATCACGTGGCCCTGGTCTGCCCCAACCGGCCGGAGTTCGTGGCGAGCTATTTCGGCATCCTGAAAGCCGGCGCCGTGGTCGTGTGTGTCAGCGCGTTGCTGAAGGCCCGGGAGATCGCCTACCAGCTCGAGCATTCCGATGCGGTGGCCATGATCGCCTATGGCGGTGACGACATGGCAATTGGACGCCATGCACGCGAAGCCTTCGAGGAGGTCGGCGCCTGTCGCCGCGCCTGGTTCATCGGCATGGAGAGTTTTGATGAACTGATCGGGGACGCGGACGGGAACTTCGAAAGCGCAGCCGTATCCGGTGAGGCGACGGCCGTCATCCTCTACACGTCGGGCACCACCGGCTCTCCTCGGGGTGCGGAACTCAGCCATGCCAACATCATCATGAACGTCATGGTGCTGGCCCGCGTCAAGCCACCTCTCGAGGAAGGCGGAAAGACCCTGATCGCGCTGCCGCTCTTTCACGTCATGGCGCAGACCTGTGCCATGCATCTTGCCATCTACAACGCCATGACGATTGTCCTGGTCCAGCGCTTCAGGCCGGCCGAGGTGATCCGGCTGATGCTTGAGGAGGGCATCACCGGTCTCCATGGCGTGCCGACGATGTACCGGGCCATCCTCGACTGCCAGGAGGTGACCGAAGCCGAGAAGACGATGCTGACCGAGCAGCTCGAGTCATTCTCGGCCGGTGGCGCTTCCCTGCTGCCTGAACTGCAGAAGGAGTGCATGGAGACCTATTCGGTCAGCATGTCGAACGGCTATGGCGCCACGGAAACCTCGCCCGCCTCGTGCTTTCACCAGACAAGCGGTGCCATCCCTCTCGGTTCCATCGGCACCGCTGCCTGGGGCGTCCGGCTGAAGATCGTGGACGGGGCGGGTGGCGAGGTGCCGTCAGGCGAGGTCGGTGAACTCCTCGTGCGCGGCCATTGTGTCATGAAGGGCTACTACAAGGACCCGAAGGCCACGGCCGAGGCGATTCGCGACGGCTGGTATCACACCGGTGATCTCGCAAGAATGGACGAAGAAGGCCACGTCTTCATTGTCGGGCGCAAGAAGGAGTTGATCATCCGTGGCGGATTCAATGTGTACCCGGCGGAGGTTGAAGGCGTGCTCCTGGAGCACCCGGCCATCTCCCAGGCTGCTGTCGTCGGCGTGCCCGATCCGATGTACGGGGAAGAGGTGAAGGCCTTCGTGACCACGAGGCCAGGGTCGCCGCTTGACTCAGCTGAAGTCGTCAGCTGGGCAAGGAATGAACTGGGGGCGCACAAGTACCCCCGCCTTGTCGAGTTGAGGGAGACCCTGCCGCTCGGCCCCACCGGCAAGGTTCTCAAGCGAATGCTGACGTGAATGGTGTGACGTGATGGCGAAGGCGGCAGACTACATCGTGATTGGCGCGGGTTCGGCGGGTTGCGTGCTCGCAAACCGGTTGAGTGAGGATCCGGACGTGACGGTGAAGGTCCTGGAGGCCGGCCCGTCGGATCGCAGCCTGTGGTTGCTTCGCATGCCGGCGGCGGCATGGATCATCATCAACGGCAAGCGGTACAACTGGCGGTACTTTTCCGAGCCCGAGCCGGGCATGGACAACCGCCGGCTTCTCTATCCGCGGGGCAAGGTCCTGGGCGGGTCGTCGTCGATCAACGGCATGGTCTACCTGAGGGGCAATCCCCTCGACTATGACAATTGGGCCACCAACCGCCTCGACAACTGGTCCTTTGCCCACTGTCTTCCCTACTTCCGGAAAATGGAAAAGACAGACCGTGGCGATGACGCCTTCCGCGGCCGCGACGGTCCTCTGGAGATCACCGTGGGCGGCGACAGCAGCCCGCTTTACGAGGCCTATGTCGAGGCCGGCCAGCAGGCGGGATATCCCTTCACCGAGGATGTGAACGGCTATCGCCAGGAAGGGGTCTTCTACATGGAGCGAACGGTGCTGGGCGGAGTGCGCAACTCCGCGGCACGTGCCTGGCTTCATCCGGCACTGCGTCGCCCCAACCTCGAGGCCCTGACCAACGCCACCATCAACCGCATTCTCTTCGAGAACGGCCGCGCGGTCGGTGTCGAATACATCCAGGGCGGACGATCGAAGACCATGCGCGCCGAACGGGGTATCGTTCTCAGTGCCGGCACCTTCAACTCTCCGCAGATCCTGCTGCGTTCGGGGATCGGGCATGCCGATGAACTGAGGGAGCACGGTATCGACGTGGTGCATCACCTGCCGGGTGTCGGTCGCAACCTCCAGGACCATCTCGACTGGACCATTCAGTGGCAGTGCAAGCAGCCAGTCTCCCACTACCCTGCGACGAAGCCCCTTGGCCAGGCCCTGGCCGGCGCGGAGTGGCTGCTGGCGAAGCGGGGCGTCGCGGCCTCCAACCTTTTCGAGGCCGGCGGCTACTTTCGCAGCCGGCCTGGCATCGAATATCCCAACATCCAGCATCACTTCGTTGCCGCCGCCATGAGCTATGACGGCACGGTGCCCGCCAGGGAGCACGCCTTCCAGATTCACATCAGCCAGATGCGCCCGACCAGCCGGGGTTATGTCCGCCTGAGATCCGCCGATCCCTTCGCCCCGCCCCGCATCCGGTTCAACCACCTTGAAACCGAAAACGACCGCCTTGAATTCCGGGAGGGACTCGAACTCACGCGCGAGATTGCCTCCCAGAAAGCCTTCGACCCCTATCGCGGACGGGAACTCGCTCCGGGCGAGGACGTCACGTCCCGCGAGGATGTCGATGCCTTCGCCCGCCGCGTCGGAGAGACCGAGCATCATCCGGCTTGCACTTGCAAGATGGGCTATGACGATGATGCCGTGGTCGACCGCGAGACCCGGGTCCATGGTGTCGACAACCTTCACGTGGTCGATGCATCGATCATGCCCAACGTGGTCACCGCCAACCTCAATGCGACCTGCCTGATGTTGGGGGAAAAGGCCGCCGATCTCATTGCCGGACGGGAACCTCTCGCTCCCGACTACACGCCGTTCCATCGGGCGCCTGACTGGCAGACCACGCAGCGCTAAAGCAGGATTGCTTGCGCCGATCCGGCGAGGACCGCACGAAACGATTGTATCGAACAGGAAACGGGGACGATGCCATGACTGATGAACCGACAGCCGACGAGATCGCCTCGCTCGCCGAAATCGACACGCCGACCATCTGCAACCTGCTGGAAATGGTGGTGCCGGAAAGGCGCGGGTTCGGTTTCACCGTCCAGCACCTGCATTGCCTCTTTCCCCACATGAAACCCATTGTCGGGTTTGCCCGGACGGCGACGATGAGAGCCAAGGATCCGGCCGGATGGACGCCGGACGAGGCGCGATCCCGTCGCAACGGTTATCTCGACTACGTTGCCGGCGGCGACGTCCCCAAGATCTGCGTGGTCCAGGACGTCGATGAACGCCCGGGCTACGGCGCGCTCTTCGGCGAAGTCAACAGCACCGTTCACAAGGCGCTGGGCTGCCTGGGACTCGTGACCGATGGCAGCGTGCGGGATATCGATCAGCTGGCCCCCGACTTCCAGGTGCTGGCCGGCCTGGTCGCGCCGTCGCATGCCTTCGTCCACGTTGCCCAATGGGCATGCGAGGTCAACATCGAGGGCATGGTCGTGCAGGACGGAGACCTCATTCACGCGGATCGTCACGGCGCGGTCGTCGTTCCGCTGACAGCGGTGCGAGGAGTTCTCGACAGCCTCGATCTGATGGTGCGCCGCGAGGCGGTCATACTCGAGGCGGCACGTCGCCCCGGAGCCACCGTCGGTGACATCAAGGATGCGTGGAAGCGGTCGGATCAGATCAGGGAGTGAAGCGCTCCGCCTTGCCGCCCGATCGTCTGATGCGACTGAAGTGTGGATCGTCGAAGCAATCTGCAGCGAGGGATTGAAGGTGTCATTTCCGCCACCAGCTCGGCAATGACAACTGCGGTACCGGCAGCACCGATCACGCTCTTATGACCGTGCCCGAACGCAAACAGGACATTCGGGTGGCATGACGCCTGACCCAGAACGGGGAGAGTGTCGGGAGTGCAGCGCGGCTCTGCCATCGAGACTGTGTGTCTCGGACACACCCAGTCGGACCGCAGCGCACAGTTATGTGCTTGATTCCATGTTCCGGCGACCGCATCCTCGCGACATGACATGGTGGACCCAGCTTGCGTAGGAGGTCGGGCCGGAATTCTCTATCCTCTTCGCCGCTTTCGGGGATGGAAGGACCACCTAATCCAAGGGGTAACGAGTATGGCACGGGTTGACGATGCGCTCTTGCTGCGGATGACGGCAATCATCGTTGAGGCGGTTGATCCCGAGCAGGTGATCCTCTTCGGCTCTTGCGCCCGTGGCAACGCCGAGGCGGACTCGGATGTCGATCTCGTGATCGTAGAGGCCGAACCGTTCGGGCCGGACCGGGACCGTGGCGCTGAAGAGACCCGCCTTTGGCGCGCGCTTGCGAAGTTCCACGTGCCGAAGGATATCCTGGTCTACAGCCTGGACGAGGCTGACCGCTGGCGCGGCTCGCTCAATCACGTGCTCGCGCGCGCTGCGCGAAGGCAGGGTGCTCTATCAGCGACCTTGAGCAAGCGCGGGAGCTTGTGGGTGCGGCGCAGAAGGACATTTCAGCACTTCGCGGCATGGGAGATGCCACGGTCTTCGCAGACGAGATGTTCGGCTTTCATGTCCAACAAGCTGCGGAGAAGTTGCTCAAAGCCTGGCTCGCTTCGTAGGGCCGGACCTACCCATTCGAGGCACACTCCAAAACTGAGAAAAACAACCGCAGCGTGGTCCTGATGAGCCTCCAACGCTTCGGACCAAGGTCGTAGCGTGCGACATGATGCCGGAACCGGTCTTCCGTCGGTGGAGGGATCATCAGCTTTGGATGACGGCTTCAGCCTGTCATTCTTCAGCCAGTGTCAATCGCAGGTCCTCGAGTTCCGTCGCCATCGGACGTTTGGCAGGCATTGCAATCTTGTCGTCAATATTCGAGGAAAATTGACGACAAGATTCTGGTTAGTGACGGCCGGAGCGCCGTCGCTAAGCAGGTTTGAACGAAGGTTGCGTCAGGGCAAGCCCTGGAAGGGAGGAAGTCATGAGTTAGA